>CAZICQ010000018.1:0-62056 GCA_964537775.1 uncultured Gemmatimonadaceae bacterium
GAGCATGAACCGGTCGAGCTGCGCCTCCGGCAGCGGATACGTGCCCTGCTGCTCGATCGGATTCTGCGTCGCGAGTACGAAGAAGGGCAGCGGGAGCCGGTGCGTCTGGCCGGCCGTGGTCACCGCGTTCTCCTGCATCGCCTGCAGCAACGCCGCTTGCGTCTTCGGCGGAGCGCGATTGATCTCGTCGGCGAGCACGACGTTGGCGAAGATGGGTCCCTTCGCGAATTTGAAGAAGCGGCGGCCGGTGGCGTGATCCTCTTCCAGCAGCTCCGTCCCCGTGATGTCACTCGGCATGAGATCGGGCGTGAACTGCACGCGCGAGAAGCTCAGGTCGAGCGCCTCGGAGACCGTCTGTACAAGTAGAGTCTTCGCGAGACCAGGAACGCCGACGAGGAGCACGTGGCCGCCGGCCAGCAGCGCCGCGACGAGATCGTCCACGATCTGCTGTTGGCCGATGATGCGTCGGCCGATCTGTTCCACGAGCGTACGATGCGCTTGCGCGAGCTGGTCGAGCAGCTCGATATCCCGCGCGTCGTCTTTCGGTCTGGTCTGCGTCGCCACGAGCACTCGCTTGCTGTCTTCGTGAAGCTAACCCGCGGCGACGCGGACCCGCTACGGCACGGTGACCGTCACGTCCGCGGTGGCGCTGGGAATTGCCTTCAGCGACGCATGAGCCACGACCGCGCCGTGCACAGTCGGCGTCCACGTTTCCGAGTACGTCAGTGTTCCGTGCGCGGGGATCGCCTTCGTTGTCCACATCATCGTGAACGCCTTACCGGCGCTCCAGCGCCAGATTTCTTTGCCGGTCGCCTTGTCCACGACCCAGAAGTCGTAGAGCTGGCTGCTCGGGAAACTGACGGTCACGGCCACGTCGGTTGGATTCGTGACGACGAACGACAGTGCTACCGCACTTCCAACCGTCGCCGTGAGCTTTCCCTTGAGGGGGCTTGGCGGCGGCGGTGGCGGTAGCGTGATCTTCAGCTGCGCGCCGGCAACGGTCGTCTTCGCCATTGAGATGGTGTGTGTACCGGTCGCCGTGTTGCCCTTCACCGGAATGAGTATCGGTGCTACGGTCGCTGCGAACTGCCACGTGAACGTGGCGAGGGTACACTGCGGCGGATTCACCGGATGCGCGCCAGGAGCGGGCGTCGGGGTCGGACACGCTCCGCCAAGTGTCATCGAATTGCTTTGCGTCCCTGACGTCGCCCACCAGAAGCCCTGGCTGCCATCGAAGTACTGCAGCGTCGCCGGCAAGGCCGGGAGCACGCCCGGCTGCGACGGTCCGCCGAGACCGATGTTGCTCGCCTGAGATACGGCGAGCAGTTGAAGCAACGGCGCCGGCTTCTTGGGCTGCCAGGCGATGAGCGCCCGCGTTGTGAGCGGCCACGCGATGGGGCACACGCCAGGAGCGCCGGGCGCCGGGATCGCGATCGGCGGCGCCGGACAGGGAATATTTCCCGAGAGGATCGTCTCCTGTGCGATGGCGGAGAAGGCGACGTCCTCCTTGTCGATGTGCAGCGTGACGGCTGTGATCTGTCCGGCCTGCCTCACGAGATCGGCCATTCCGCGATACGGCGCCGCGGCTTCGGCGCTTACGCTGGCGCTCAGGGAATCGGCGAGGTGGTCGAACTGCTGTGCCGCGGTTGCGGCATCTTCGACCGGCGCCGGACTGGTGGTGTTTCCGCTGTCACTGCAGGCGGTGACAATGGCGGCAACGAGAATCGAGTATCGGACGAAGCGACGGTGCATAGGCGAACCTCCTTCCTGAACTCTGGTGGTTGGAGCGAGCGGCCGTCAAGCGCCATGTGTATCTTGCGCATCAAGCGCACCACCCCAGCAGCTCGAATGCACGCGCCACGCGACCCGGATCGGCCGTCTTCTCCCGGCGGCATCGAGCGCACCGTCGATGCCGACACGCGCCGCGTGTACATCCTCGTGCAAGGCGCGCTGTCCGACGCAATCGTCGATGGCTACTTCGCCCGCTTCGCGGACGCGGCGCGCGAGCTGCCCGACTTCGACCGGGTGCTCGACCTGTCTGCCGCCGATGCCACGATGAGCATGCGTCTGGTGCAGCGCGCAGCGCAGGCGATGGAGAAGGGGATCGAGCAGTTCGTCGGCAGGTACGCGATCGTCGCGCCGCGCGACGATGTGTTCGAGGCCGCCCGCGGCTTCGCGTCTCTCGTCTTCTGGAACAACGATCGCTGCCGCGTTTTCAGGACGCGCACTGGGGCGGACGCCTGGCTCTCGTTGAAGAAGCGCTGACGTCAGCGCAGCTCGAACTCGACGCGCTCCCGCACGGGATAGTTGGTGCTGTTCAGCGTGGCGATCGCGACGTACCGGCCGTGCATCGCCGGCTGATTCCACTGCTCGTCCACACGGTAGGCATCACCGGTGGCAAGGAGCCTCGTCTGCATCGCCTGCGTGAACATGCGCCCCTTCGCCCAGCGCCATACCTCTCGGCCTAACGAGTCGACGACCACGAAGTCGTAGGCCTGTCCACTCGGGAACGCCAGCTCCACGTGCTTGCTTCCTACATTCGTCACGTTGAGCGCGAACCGCACGTGCGATGGCTCGACATGCACGCCGAACGCGGAGGAGAGCTTGACCACCGCCGGCTTCGCGCCGCGCTTCTTGATCGTCGTGGTCGGCGTCAGCGTTGCAGCGAGCAGCGCCGGTTTGGCGGTTACTCGATCTGAACGCACGCGTGCGTTGCCCGCGAGTGCGAGTGCTCCTGCGCAGAGCAACGGAATGATCAGACGCGTGTTCATGGCCAGTGACGTGGCGGCGCGAAAATGATGGCGCGGAGCTGTCGGACGAACGTTCGGCCGCTCACAAAGTATGCAGCGGCGAACTTATCAACCGCTGGACGAATAGTCAACGTGAAGCGTCACAGTCCAAATATTGTAATCAGCGTCACTTGGCGCGTTGGCCCCGATCTTCGGCACACGTTCGGTGTGAGCACGTTTTTCGCTTGCGAAAAATTTCACAAGCTGTAGATTCCGCGCCGCATGAGGGACGGATCTCGCGGAGAGAACGACCGGCGCGGGATGCCGCAGCGTACGGTCGACGGAGGTATTTCAGCGGCGCAATTCGCCGGTGTGGGCCTCCAGTTCGCGGCCACGATCGTGGTGTTTGCCTTCGCGGGCATCTGGCTGGACAAGAAGCTCGGCAGCTCACCCTGGTTCGTGCTCGTCGGCGTCTTCGTCGGCGCGGCCGCCGGTTTCTTTTCCATATACAGGCAGTTGATGGCGGCACAGCGCGGACGGGGACGCACAGCGACGGGAGATCGGGACAGCGGCAAGGGCACAGGGCCTTGACCGCCTCAGCTCCGCCGGGATGAAGCTCTACCTCTCGTACACGCTGCTCACGGTCGCCGTGATCGCCGGCGCCGCTGTGGCCCTCGGCTTTGCGTTTCGCGGTCCGGGTGATGCAGCGGCGTTGCGGCTCAGCGCCGTGATTGCGTCAGTGGTGCAGATCGCGACGTTCGGTTGGACACGCCGGTTGGCAGCCGGCCGGGCGCAGATGATCGTCGGGTGGGTCGCAGGCGCGTTGGTGCGCTTCGTCACACTGGCGGTGTTCGGGCTGCTCGTGTTGAAAGTCATTCCGGTCGCGCCAGCGGCTGCGCTGATCGGCCTGGCGAGCTTCTTTTTCCTGACGACGTTGTTCGAACCTCTGTTTCTGAGACGATGAGACTTCGCGCCTTCGCGCCCCCCCTCCTCCTCTTCACCCTGCTGGCGCTCTTTCGTCCGCTGGCGGCGCTGGCGCAGGAGCCCGGGCACACGATCGAGAAGAAGCTCGGTCCGGCCGACATCATCATGCCCCACATCACGGACTCCAAGCACATGGAGCTGCCGTGCTTTAACAGCCACTGGGCTTGCGAGGTCACCCTCCCCACCTGGACGGTCGCCGGGCACGATTTCGGGCCCACCAAGCACATTGTCTTCGAGCTTCTCGCCGCCATCATCGTTGCGGTGTTGTTGATCTGGGCGGCCGCGTCGCACGAGCGCAATACGCGCTTGCACGGCCGGCCGAAGGGATTCGCCGCCGGTCTCGAGGCGGTCGTGCTTTACCTGCGCAATGAGATCTACATGCCCGTGCTCGGCCATGGCGGCGAGCGTTACATCTCCTTCGTGCTTTCGCTCTTCTTCTTCATCCTTTTTTGCAATCTTTTCGGGTTGGTCCCGTACGGCTCGACGCCCACCGGAAACATTGCGGTCACGGCAACCCTGGCGACGATCACCTTCATAGTGATCGAGACAGCGGGAATGCGGGCGCTCGGCAAGGGGTACATCGGAACCATCGTCTACTGGCCGCATGACATGCCCCTCTATATGAAGCTGCCGCTGTCGCTCATCATGACGCCGGTGGAATTGATTGGAAAGTTCACCAAGCCGTTTGCGCTGACGATCCGTCTGTTCGCGAACATGATCGCGGGCCACGTGATCATCCTCGCGCTGATCGGCTTGATCTTCATGTTCGGTTGGCTGGTGGCGCCCGCGCCGGTGTTGATGGCGCTGTTCATCATGCTGTTGGAGATTCTCGTCGCGTTCATTCAGGCATTCATATTCTCGCTTCTGGCGGCCGTGTTCATCGGCCAGATCAGAAGTGCGCACCATTAGACGTATCCCGTATCGTGATGCGGCCCTGCTCCAGCCGCATCCGCACGTACCCGATCGAGCGATCGGGGACGCTCGTTGAGACCCGGGTCTCGCCGACGAGCAGCGCCTGTTCCATCTGTGCGGCGCGGAGCGGTGCTCGAGACACTTATCGGTTTGGAGATCGACAATGAATATCTTTCCGCTTCTGCAGGCCGCGGCTTCGTACGCGCCGAAGGAATATCAGGGTGCGTGGGCCATGTTGGGCGCAGGCATCGGAGCTGGTCTGGCGGTTATCGGCGCTGGAATCGGCATCGGCCGCATCGGTGGCTCGGCCACCGAAGGGATGGCGCGTCAGCCCGAGATCGCCGGCACCATTCAAACGGGTGCGCTGATTCTGGCAGCGCTCGTGGAGGGCGTCGCACTGTTCGCGGTCGTCGTCACGCTGTTGATCTCGCTCAAGTACTAAGTCTGCTGTCGTTCACCGTGGCCGCCCGGGCGGCGCGGTGAGCTCAACATTTCCTCCTCGAGTCATGCGCAAGATTTCATCTCCGATGCTGCTCCTGATTGTCGCCACGCTACCCGCGCGACTGCTCGCCCAAGAGGGTGGAGCAACTGCCGGAGAGGGCGGTGCTGGTGGGGGCCTGATGAAGCTCCAGCTCAATCTCATGTTCTGGACGCTCATCATCTTCGTCCTCCTCTTCGCGCTCCTGACGAAGTTTGCGTTTCCGAAGATCATCGGCGCCGTAGAAGCACGGGAGAAGGCGCTCGAGGATGCCATCCAGGCCGCGAAGCGCGATCGCGAAGCGGCGGCCTCATTGCTCGAGGAGCACCGGAAGCAGATTGAGGCAGCCCGTGGCGACGCGCAGCAACTGATCGCCGAGGAACGCGCAACCGCGGAAAAGTTACGTCAAGGACTGCTCGACCAGGCCCGGCAGGAACAGCAGGCGATGCTGGAGCGCGCGCGTGCAGACATCGCCAGTGAGAGAGACAAGGCGATCGCCGAGCTGCGTCGCGAAGCGGTGGAGCTCGCGATCGCAGGCGCTGGCCGTGTCATCGAGGAGAACCTCGACAACAAGAAGAATCGTCAGCTCGTCGAGAGCTTCCTCTCCTCGCTGAAGCCGACAAAGGTGCAGTCCTGATGCGC
Organism: uncultured Gemmatimonadaceae bacterium; assembly: GCA_964537775.1. GTDB lineage: Bacteria > Gemmatimonadota > Gemmatimonadetes > Gemmatimonadales > Gemmatimonadaceae > CAMLIT01. Next base: position 5,746 of record CAZICQ010000018.1, read on the forward strand.
GCGGAAACGATCGCGCGCAATTACGCCGAGACCCTCCTGGAGCTGGCGCGTCGCGCCAACGACCTGGATAGCTGGGGTCGGCTCATCGACGACGTCGCCGATGCCATGCAGCGCGACCGTGTTGTCTGGCTCTTTCTTGAGTCCCCACGCGTATCGGCGGCGGAAAAGAACAAAGTCGTTCTGCGGGCATTGCAGGGGCAGCTTTCGTCCACGTTCGTTCGCTTTCTCCAAGCCCTGATCAATCACCGCCGGCAGATGCTCATTCCGGAGATCGCGCGTGAGTTCCACGACCTCGTGGATGCCGCGGAAGGGCGTGTGCACGCGAACGTGGTGATCGCACGTGCCCTCGACGACAGTGGCCGCACGGTAATCGCGGAGAAGTTGTCGCGCGCGATCGGCAAGAGCGTCGTTCCACACCTGGTCGTGAATCCCGCCATAATTGGGGGCGTAGTCGTGCGCATCGGCGACACTGTGATGGACGGCTCTGTCCGCCGACGCTTGGCGACGCTCCGCCACCGGATGCTCGCCGGGAGATAGAGGCAGGCAGGGCGGACATCCGCGCGGCCTCGCGTTCGATCGGTCCAACGTCCATAGTGATGACGGCGTAGTCACCGGATAGGCGGCTGCGCTGCCGCCCTTCAGAGATTCCCACCCGGAGCTTCAATGTGCATGGTCCACCGGCACCCTGGCCGCTGGCGTACTTTCGCCGCGGCGCTTCTCGTCATCCGCGGCGTACCGCTATATGCACAGGAGACGACACAGCAGGGATCTCCCCGAGAGATTCTCGCGAAAGAGAGCTACATCCGACCGCCAGCCGAAATCGAGAGGCTCGTCACTGCGCCGCGGGAAAAGAATGTGACCCTCACGGCGGCGACGGCCAGCCCGGATCGTCACCACTTTTTCAAGCTCGTGCCCGACGGCATGCCGACAGTGCAGACATTCGGAAAGCCGCACTACTATCTCGGCGGTCTTCAGGTCGACTACAGGGCCAACCGTTCTCGCGCGCTGACGGATCGCGGCGCTGCCGCACTCGAGATCGTGGACGCGCTCACGGGCAAGACGATCAACGTCGAGATGCCGAAGGGAGCGACGGCGAGCGCTCCCGTGTGGTCCCCTGATGGGACTCAGCTCGCCTTCATCGCCAACTTCGACGAGGCGACGCATCTCTACGTCGCGGACGTTGCGAACGGAAAAGCGCGGCGGGTGACCAAGACGCCGCTGCTCGCGACGCTGGATACGGTCGTGGACTGGACCGCGGACGGCAAGAGCATCGTTGCCGTGCTGCTGCCCGACAACCGCAAGCCGGAGCCGAAGCGGCCGGAGATCGAGACCGGCCCACTCGTCCGGATGACGAACCCGGGCGAGAAGGACAAGAACCGTAACTATGCCAGCCTGCTGCGCGATCCGTACGAGAAGGATCTGCTCGAGTACTACACGACCGGGCAGCTGGCGGTGATCGATGGCCGGAGCGGCGCCGTGAAGAAGATCGGCCAGCCGGCGATGTTCGAGACGGTGAGCGTTTCTCCCGATGGGCAGTACTATCACGTCACGATCATGCAGAAGCCGTTCTCGTATCTCGTGCAGTGGAACAGCTTCGGCACGACCGACGAGATCTGGGGAGCGGACGGCCGCCAGCTCGCGCTCGTCGAGCGCAAGCCGCTGCGTGAGAACGGCCAGGCCGATGGCGGTGCGGGCTTCAGCGCCGACTCGGCGCTCATGGGTCCGGACACCGCGAAGCGCGCGCTCGCCTGGATGCCAAACGGCCAGGGATTGTACTACCTGCAGCGTGAAGCCGCTGCGCACGGGTCGGCCGATTCGAGCGACGCGCCGCCAGCCGCGGCCCGGGGTGCCCGGGCCGGCGCGTCCGACGGCGCTGCGGCGCGGCGCCGCGACCGCCTTGGCCAGTGGCTGCCTCCTTTCGGGCCAGCAGATACCAAGCTCTTATATGAGAGCGACAGTCCGATTTCCGCGGTGCTGTTCAGTGATGATGCCAAGACCGCGTTCATTGCACAGACGGCGAACGGGCTCGGCCAGATTCTCGCAGTGGACGTCACGGACCCGTCGAAGAAGAGCACGATCGTCCGGCTGCGCGGGTACACGCCCGCCTTCGCGCTCGGCCGTGGCGGCCGCGGCGCCACGGGCGCGTTCACCCGCGGCGGCAGCGCGGCCGATTCCGTGATCTTCTATACGAATCCCGGGCAGATGATGGCCAAGCGCGGCAACCTGCGTGGCGAGGTCGCCCTGCTCTCCTCCGACGGGCAGAGCGTCTATTTCACCGGCACGCAATACTTCAAGGATTATCTCCAGCAGGCACCGCGTGTGTTCGTCGACAAGTACGACATCAGAACCGGGACGAAGGCGCGCGTGCTCCAAGCGCCGACCGACGCGTTCGTGACCCTTGTGGCGCCGCTCGACGACGATTTCACCAAGGTCGTGGTGACGCGCGAATCGCCCAAGCAGATCGCTGATTCGTACCTGGAGGATGTGAGGACGGGGCAGCTCAGCAAGCTCACGAACAACGTCGACTACACGCCGGAATTCACGAACCTTCTGCGCAAACGCATCCAGGTGACGCGCCCGGACGGCTACCATTTCGTCGTGCGCCTCACACTGCCCTCCGACTACAAGGACGGCACGCGGCTTCCGACGATGTTCTGGTTCTATCCGTACGAGTACACCGACCAAGCGGGGTACGACCGGACACTGCGTACGGAGAACGTCAACGCGTTCCCACAGGCTGGACCCCGCACGATCGAATATTTGGCGACGCAGGGATACGCCGTCGCCAACTTCGACCCACCGATCGTGGGCGAGAGCGGCCGCATGAACGACAACTACGTCTCCGATCTGGTGGCGGATCTCTATGCCGTCATCGACGAGCTGGATCGCGATGGGTACATCGATCGCTCGCGACTCGGCATCGGAGGTCACAGCTACGGCGCGTTCAGCACGTTGAACGCCATGACGCACACGCCATTCTTCAAGGCCGGTATCGCCGGCGACGGCATGTACAATCGCTCGCTGACGCCGAACGGCTTCCAGAGCGAGCGTCGCGACTTCTGGCAGGCGCAGAAGACGTATCTCGAGATGTCGCCCTTTCTGTACGCTGACAAGCTCACCGGCGCCCTTCTGATGTATCATTCGATCGAAGATCAGAACGTCGGCACGGATCCGATCAGCTCCATCCGCATGATGCAGGCGCTCGAAGGCCTCGGAAAAACGGCGGCGCTCTACATGTACCCGTACGAGGATCACGGGCCGCTCACGCAGGAGACGGTGCTCGATCAGTGGGCGCGCTGGGTGACGTGGCTCGATCTGTACGTCAAGAACGCGGGCAAGGCGACCACCAAGAAGATCGCCATCCGATAAGAGGAGGACGCGGAGGCTCGCGGGCCGCTTCGGCGTCTGACTATGTTCTTCAGTCATGTCGCCGTTGTTCGCCGCGCTTCTCCTCTTCCAGCAGCAGGGTGGTCGCACGACGCCTCCGTCGGGCGATACCGTTGGGTACTGGCAGCAGGGGATCGCGTACACGATCGTCGCGACGCTCGACGAGCGGCAAGCGCGAATCCACGCTCGCGCGCAATTGCGGTACGTCAACAACTCGCCGGATACGTTGCGCGAGATGTACTTCCATCAGTACCTGAATGCCTTTCGCCCGGCGTCAAAATGGAGCGACGCCGACACGCGGGAGGGCCGCGAGCGCTTCCAGCACCTGCAGGAGCCCGACTACGGCTACGAGCGTTTCACCGCGCTGCCGGTGTTCGGCGGCGTCGCGGTTCGCCCGGAATATTCGGGCGCCCCCGACAGCACCGTGGTGCATTTCCCGCTTCCTCGCGCGCTCGCGCCGCACGATTCGATCGACATCGCGCTCGAGTGGGACGCCCGCCCGTCGACGGTGCCGCGTCGTCAGGCGCGGCGCGGTCGCACCTGGGACCTGGCGCAGTGGTATCCCAAGGTCGCGGTGTACGATCGCGCTGGTTGGGAGGAGAATCCCTTCGTGCCAGCGGGAGAGTTGTACGGGGAATATGGCACCTACGACGCCACACTCGTCGTGCCAAACGACCAGGTGGTGGTGGCGACGGGAGTGCCCGTAGCGGGTGATCCGGGCTGGGCACGCGTCCAGCGCAGCGGCACGCTGCGCTTGGGCGAGAATACGTATCGCAATGTGCCGGCGCCGCCTCCCGCGGACGTGCCCGACGGCTACCGGCGAGTGCGCTTCTACGCGCGCGACGTGCACCACTTCGCCTGGTCGGCGTCGCCGGATTATCGGTATGAGGGCGCGCTCCTCGTCAGGCACAATCCACCGGCGCACTTCGAGACGTGGGACACCGTTTCCATTCACGCCCTGTACAAGCCGGGCGATGATACGACCTGGGGCGGAGGGCGAGCGACCAACCGCACCCTGACCACCTTCCGTTGGCTCGAATCCATCTATGGCCCGTTTGGCTGGCCCGCGTTCTCCAACGTGCACCGCATCGAAGGGGGAGGCACGGAGTTCCCGATGATGATCATGGACGGCAGCGCGTCGTTGGGGCTGATCCTCCATGAAGCCGGGCATAACTACACGTATGGCATCCTCGGCAACAACGAGTGGCGCTCGGGATGGATGGATGAGGGGCTGACGTCGTATCAGACGTCGTGGGCGCTCGGCCAAACGCCGCAGGAGCGAGTGCGATCCGGCCTCGTCCCGCCGCCACCGCGCCTCCCCGAAGGATATCGCGTGAACGCGACCACGATTCCACCTGCGCAGCGAGAAAATCTCGAGCTGTGGCAGCTGGATCTGCTCGGGCTCGACCAGCCGATTGGAACGCCGGCATACGCGTTCAGAGATTTCGACGTGTACAACCAGATGATCTACTCGCGCGCGGAGCTGATGTACTCCCACCTGCGCGACGCTGTTGGGGACACCGCGTTCCGCGGCTTCCTACATGACTACTACGATCGTTGGGCACTGAAGCACGTCGACGAGCTGGCGATGCGCTCGTCGGCCGAACGAGCATCCGGCCAGGACCTCCGCTGGTTCTTCGACGAGTGGGTGCACGACACCGGCCTGCTGGACTACGCATTGGTCGGCGCAACGCCGGCGCAACGCGAGGATGGGCAATGGGTCACGCGCGCAGTGATCGAACAGCGAGGCGAGTACCACCATCCGATGCCAGTCGGAGTGTTCACGTCGGCCGGGTGGACCCTCGGACGCGGTAACGCGCACGACCGTGTCCAGACCGTGGAGATCGTGACACGAGAACGGCCGGCCGCCGTTCAGATCGATCCATTCCACTTCACGATGGATTGGGATCGCCGGAACGACGTGCTGGGCACATCCATCGCGGGCATTCGTCAGCCGCGATTCGTGTACGCCTGGCCCTTTCTCGATCAGTCCGATCGAGATCACACGATCGTGGCCCTTGCACCACAGCTCTGGTACGGTAGCGCGCTCGGCGGAGTCGTCGGAGCGCGCGCGCACACGAGCTACCTGTCCCTGGTGGACCGCTTCGACGCCGGCGCGGGCTTCTCCCTCCGGCAACCATGGGATCAATCCGGCACCCGCGGCGGCACGTTCAGCCGCATGCAACTGTGGTTACGCGCCGATGACCCCTATCCACCAGGCGTCTCGCGTCCCCTCGTCGGGCACCACTTCTCCATCGCCTTTCTGGACGGCATACTCAAGCTCGGTTGGCGCAAGCGGTGGAATCTGAGTCCGTTCGTCTTCTCGAATGGTCCACGTATCGACGCGGTGCTGTTCGCGACCGGCGCGTATCCGACCGATCACACGACTCTTCCGGAACAGTGGGAGTACGCGAAAACCACGGAGCTCGGCGGATCGCTCGCGGCACGCTCGCGGACGGAGGAGGACAGCAGCTACTGGCGCGGCAGCGGCGATCTCTCGGTCGGCCTCGCGGGCGGGCAGACGTTCACGTCGCAGCGAGCGCAGGCGTATGCACGTTTGCTCTTGAGTGGTACGCGCGCGCAGTCGCTCCGTGATGCCGGACAGCGGCTGATCTTGCGCGGCTTTGCCGGCATTGCTCCCCAGGCGCCTCTACAGCGGCAGATCTTTGCTTCCTCCGATGACCCGTTCGCCACGTTCGACAACAATTGGTGGCGTCCGCTCGGCGGCGCGTTGAAGCAGGAGCACATCAACTACGTGCCATTCGGGGGCGCGGGATTGCGGGGCTACTCGCCGTATCTCGCCTTTCGCCACGTGGTGGCGGCGAATGGCGAGCTCACCCAGCGAGCGTTCAACCTTCGCGGGCCGATACGCCGCACGGCGCTCTGGCTCTCGTTGTTCGGTGATGTGGGCGCGCAGGTCACGACAAATCAGGGGATGCCGCCGACCGCGAGCGGCAACTCCATCGCCGCCGGAAACATCGGCTCTTTCGGTGACGCCGGCGTCGGCGCGTCGGTGCGGGGGCGCATCTACGATCGCGCTGTTACGCTTCGACTGGATCTGCCGCTCCTGGTCAAGCAGCCGGCACTCGCCGGCGGCGCCGGCCTGGGTGGTAAGAACCCGGGCAGTCTGGCATTCCGGTGGGTGTTCTCGCTGAACGATTTCCGCTGAACGCCTGCGGGCAGGACATCGCGTCCGGTCCGGCGTGTCGTTAGGTGCGCGGCTTCTTGCGATCGCTCCACAGAATCGCCAGCACCATCCAGAGCGCGATCACAAACGAGAGCACGAACCCCCAGGTGCCCAACGCGCGGCGGTACGGAAGCAGCATTGCGCTGGCGACCAGCAAGCCGGCGAGCACCAGTCCCGAGAAGACACGATTCGCGACCTTCTGCAAGCCGGCGAGGAGCACCGCAATCTGTGGCAAGTCGATCGTGAACGCATCGTTAGACGCGATCCGCTGCGTGATGACGTCCAGCCGGTGCGGGAGCGCCGACAGGAAGTCACCGCTCTGCGTCGCCAGCTCGTACAGCCGGCGCGGGTTGAGCTCGCGCCGCGCCTTCTCGGCGGCGATCTGGTTGCCGTACGCGCGAATGGTCTCGATGGGGCTGTACGACGGATCGAGTGACCGCGTGACGCTGTCGAGGTTGAACAGCGCTTTGGCCAGCAGCGTCAACTCGGCGGGGAGTCTCAGGCCGCGTTGATAGGAGATCGAGATCAGCTCGTACAGGACCTTGCCTGCCTCGAGCTCGCCGATAGTCAGATCATAGTGGCGCGCCATGAGCGCGGCGATGTCACGCACATATGACAGCCGATCGAAGTTCTCCAGCTCCTCCCCGACCTCCGCGAGAATCATCGCGGCGTCGTCGCCACGATTGTCCGCGATGTCCATGAGCAGCCGCACAATCTGGTCGCGCAGCGTCGTCGAGAGCCGCGCGGTCATGCCGAAATCGATCAGCGACAGCTTGACGTCGACGGCGTGCGGCGCGTGCGGCGCGTTGTGCTGCGCCTGTGCTTCCATGCGCGCCAGAGGCGTGAGCGCCGGACGCGGTTCCTGGCGGCGGTCGATCGTCTTCACCTCGGCCGGCGTCATCGGATTCGTCATCTCGGGCAGCACGACGAAGACGTTTCCTGGATGTGGGTCGGCGTGGAAATGCCCGTCGATCGTGATCTGCTTCAAGTACGCGCGCGTGAGCTCGTCCGCCACGGGATGAAAGTCGTGCTCGAGACGCGTGAGTGGAGAGACCGCATCGACTTTGACCCCGCGCACGCGTTCAGCGGTGAACACGCACTCGGTGGTATACGCCTCGATGACTTTCGGTATCAGAATGCGCGGGAACTCGGCGAGCGAACGGCGGAACGAGGCGGCGTTACGCGCCTCGATCCGATAATCCAGCTCGTCGGCGAGCGCGCGCTCGAGCTGCTGAATGATTCCCACCATGTCGATACGCTGCCCGGCCTGTGTATGCGCGGTGAGAAATCGAGCGAGGTCGCGAAAGAACGTGAGGTCATCGGCGAGCTGCGCCCGGATATGGGGCCGCTGCACCTTCACGACCACCTCGCGCCCATTGCGAAGCTCCGCTGCATGGACCTGACCGAGGCTGGCGCTGCCGAGGGGCTCCGGCTCGAAGCAAGCGAATAGTTTACTGATGCGTGCGCCCAGCTGGGATTCGATCACCGTTTCGATCGCCTCGTATGGCACCGGCGCGACGTCGTCCTGCAGCTGCTCGAGCTCACGGATGTAGCTTTCGGGAAGGAGGTCGGGGCGCGTCGACAGTACTTGCCCGAGCTTGATGTACGCGGGTCCGAGCTCAACGAGCCGCTTGCGGAATGCGACCGCCCGGTGCTCCGCCGGCGCGCCATCATCCGCGGCGTTTTCTTCGGCCGTAGGCGCGATACCCTTGAGCCCTTGCTGCCGTGCGAAATCGGCGAGGCCGTAGCGCGTAAACAGCTCGACCATCGCGACCAGGCGGGGCAAGTGGGAGGGCGACAGGAGCATTTACAGCACTCCAGAGCAGTAAGCGTGCCCTACCATCATCGCGCGAGAGGTGCGTAGGCGTCCGGTACTGCCGGCAGAGGGACGGGCAATGGATATTTACGCAACTCAGCGAGGAGGCGCGGTTCATGAGTGGCCGTGTGGCGGTGAAAACGGTCCCAAAACCCTGGGGCCACGAGGTCATCTGGGCGCACACGGACCACTACGCGGGGAAGATCCTCCACATACGAGCGGGAGAGCGGCTGTCGGTACAGTACCACGAAGTGAAGGACGAGACCGTCTATCTCCTCTCCGGTCAGTTGATCTATCGCGTATGGCAGACCAACGAGGCGGCAGGCCCCACGGACGTGGGTCTGCGAATCGGTGAAGCCTATCGCATCACACCGCACACGATTCACAGCATGGAAGCCGTGACCGATTGTGACGTGCTGGAAGTGTCGACGCCGCACCTCGACGACGTGGTGCGACTCCGGGATGTGTACGGCAGAGAGGGCACGAACGCGCCATGAAAGTGATCATCCCACTCGCGGGCAAGGGCACGCGCCTCCGGCCACACACGCACGTCACACCCAAGCCGATGCTGAAGATCGCCGGCAAGCCGGTGATCGACTACGTGATGGAGGATCTGCAGAAGCTCGGCGGCGTCGAGCAGGTCATCTACATCACCGGGCATCTCAAGGAGAAGGTGGAGGAGTACGCCCGCCGGACATATCCCTTTGACGCGTTGTTCATCGAGCAGAAGATCCAGGACGGCACCGCCGGCGCAGTGGCGCTGGCGCGACCGTACGTCGATCAACCGGTGCTGATCATCTTCGTCGATACGATCTTCGACGCGGATCTGTCCGTGATCGAACGCACCGATGCCGACGGCATCATCTGGACGAAAGAGGTCGAGGATTACCAGCGCTTCGGCGTCGTCGTCACGGACGCGGACGGAAACATGACGCGCATCGTCGAGAAACCATCGACGCCGATCTCCAGACGCGCGAACATCGGGCTGTACTACGTCCGCAACTGGAAGCTCATGTACGAAGGGATCGACTGGACGCTGAAGCAGCCGAAGAACAAGGGTGAGTATTATCTGACCGACGCCTTCCAGTACATGATCGAGCAGGGTGCGAAAATCAGGGTGATCGACGTCGAGGGTTGGTACGACGCCGGCAAGCTGGATACACTGCTCGAGACCAACCGCACGATCCTTGAGAAGGGACGCGCGCGCAAACCGTCGCACGTTGCCCCCGGCGTCGAGATCGTGGACCCTGTGTACATCGAGGACGGCGTGTCGCTGCGCGCGTCCCGCATCGGGCCGAACGTCTCGATCAGCGCCGGCAGCAGCATCAGCGAATCGCGGTTGCGTGATACGATCGTCGGAGCGAAGACCCGCATCGCGCACGCCGATCTCTCCAATTCCCTGATTGGTGACGAGGCCGTGGTCGAGGGTATGAAAGGCGAGCTCACGATCGCGGATCACTCGGAGGTGCACGGCAAGGGAGAGGAGACGGAGATCAGGCGGTAGGACCGCTCGAATGATTCACGTCGAGAAGCTGACGAAGCTGTACGGCGATCTCGTCGCCGTGAACGCATTGTCATTCGACGTGGAGCCAGGTGAGGTCCTCGGCCTCGTCGGCCCGAACGGCGCTGGGAAAACGACGACGCTTCGATCGCTGAGCGGCATCATCGCGCCGACGAGCGGCCGGATCGCGATCGCCGGGCATGATATGGCGAGAGAGCCGGCATCGGCCAAGTCGCGGCTCGCCTTCATCCCTGATGAGCCGCACCTGTTCGACTACCTGACGGTGGAGGAACACCTGCGCTTCATCGGGCGCCTCTACGGCGTGTCCGACGCGGTCTCCCGCATCCCGGGTGTCCTGGCCGAGCTGGAATTGGACGACAAGCGGCGGGCGCTGCCAAACGAGCTGTCGCGTGGCATGAAGCAGAAGCTGGCCATCGCGTGTGGTCTGCTGCACGATCCGTCGGTCCTCATCCTCGACGAGCCGCTCACCGGTCTTGATCCCGCTGGAATGCGTCGCATGCGCGAGACGATCGCCGCGCGGGCGCGCGCCGGCGTTGCCGTCCTTCTGAGCTCGCATTTGCTCCACCTCGTCGAGGAGCTGTGCACCAAGCTGCTCGTGATTCAGCGCGGTTGCTGCGTGGCATATGGGTCGTTCGACGACATCCTGCGCGAGCGTCCGCAGCTTGCCGGCCTGCCGCTGGAGGACGTGTTCCTCGCGCTGACGGGCGACACGGATGCGACGGGCGCGCCGTTGCCGAAGCCGGGATGAGCAGCGCGGCGCTCGGCTATCTTACGCGGGCCACCTTTCGAAACCGCGCGATCGGTGCGGCCCGCAGGCTGCGCAGTCCGCGTTATGCCCTCGCGATGGCGATTGGCGCCGCCTACATCTGGTTCTCACTGCTACGGCGCAGTACGGGCGCAGGTGAGATCGCGCATGCGTTGCTCGGTGCGCGCTCGGAGCTGCTGATCACACTGGCGGTGCTCGTCTTCGTGGCGTTCGGTTGGTTCTCCGGTGGCGACCGGCGCACACTGGCGTTTAGTCAGGCCGAGGTCTTCCTTCTCTTTCCAGCGCCGCTGTCGCGCCGAGCTCTCGTCGTCTACAAGATCTCGCGCTCGCAGATCCTCATCGCGTTCAATGCCCTCATCTGGGTATTCGTGCTGCGGCGGGGTGGGGGTGAGGGGCTGCCGGCGCTCCTGCGCTACCTGGCCGTATGGATCGTGCTTTCGAATCTTGCACTGCACCGTTTGGGCGCGGCCCTCGTGCGCGTGTCATGGCGGGAGCATGGGCGCACGGGAGCACGGCGACAGTGGATCGCGCTTGCGCTGTTTGCGGCGATCATCGCCGTGCTGCTGGTCATCGTGGTTCGTGTATGGCCCGCGCTACGCGCGTCCGGTGGATTGGGCGAGATGATCGACGAGCTACAGCGGGCGTTCTCGTCGCCTGCGGCGCTGGCCGTTCTTTTTCCCATACGCATCGCGCTCGCACCCGCATTCGCGCATTCGCCCGCGGGTTGGGCGGGTGCGATGTGGCCCGCTCTCGTGCTCGCGGCGCTGCAGCTGTGGTGGGTCCTTCGAACGGATGCCGCATTCGAGGAGGCGGCCGTAGAGGCGTCGCTCCAACGGGCGCGGCGCATCGAGATGCTTCGCTCGCGCGGCGTGGCTCGCGTCATCGAGCCGAAGCGGATCAGGCGAACGCTCCCGCTCGCGCCCACCGGTTTTCCCCTGGTTGCGATCGTCTGGAAGAACGTACTCTGTCTCGTTCGCGCGGGTCAGCTCGCGTCCCTCGCGGCACTCGTGGTTAGTGCCGGCGCGCTGAGCGTCGCGGTCACGAGCGCCGGATCGGGCTCGTTCGCCGAGAACGTGATGGTGTTTTCGACGCTCATGATCGCGCTGCTCTTTCTGCTCGGAACGCGGCTGGTTCGCTCCGACTTGCGTGAAGACCTCCTGCACCTCGACGCGCTGAAGACGCTTCCCCTTTCCGGCCGCTCGATCGTTGCCGCGGAGATCACGTCATCCGCAGTGCCGATTGCTGCCGCGCAGCTCGTGCTGCTCGTGGCATCCTTCGTCTCCTACTGGTTCACGAAACGTCCCCCGCTGTCGCCACGCTGGGCACTGGCAGTATTTCTCGGAGGGCCTGCGACATTGATCGCGCTCGACGCGGCGACGCTGACCATCCAGAACGGCACCGCGCTGCTCTTTCCTTCTTGGGTGCGGTTAGGTGTCCAGCAACCAGGCGGCGTCGAAATCCTCGGCCAGGGCATCCTGACGACTGTTGGTTCCCTTGTGCTGCTCGCCATCGCGCTGGTGCCGCCCGTACTGCTCGCCTTGATTCTCTTTTTCGCGACGGGCGGCGGCGCAATCGCGCTCGCCTCGTCCGCCTGGCTCGGCGCCGCTCTCCTGCTCGTCGAAGTATGGCTTGGCGTCGGGCGACTGGGACGGGTGTTCGAGAAGAGCGAGCCGGCGGCTTTAACGTAAGTCGTCAGTCGACAGTCGTCAGTCGGCAGTAGCGCCGTTGGAGGTGAGGGCTCGTTATAAGGGCGACTCACGCCGAGCCGTTCCTATCAACGCTCCTACTGTCGACCGACGACTCTCGACTGGCGACTGCAGTTCTGCCGACTGACGACTCCCGACTGTCGACTGCTCTTAATCTGCCGCCATGCGCGACGCGGCAAGAACGATCGTGAGCGCGCGCGCGATGCCGCGGGGGCCCTCGGTGTTGTCGAACCACTCGTTCGCAGTGTGTGCATCACCGCCACGGCCGCCGGCTCCGATGGCGATCGCGGGAACGCCGAGGCTGATCGGCACGTTGGCGTCGGTCGATGCGGTGGACAGATCGGGTTCGCGCCCGACGAGGAAGGTCGCCTCGGCGGCGGCGAGCACCAGCGGGTGTTCGGCGTCCGTCGCGCCGCAGGGACGGTCGCCGATCAGTTCGATCCCAACACTAAGCGCGCGCGTCGCCGGCGTGCGGCGGCCGTTCTCCGCCGCCGCACCTGCAATGGCCGCGGCTCGTATCTCGCGCGCGTACCGCCGCAGCATTACCGGATCGGCCGATCGCAGGTCCACCTCGAGCCAGGCGTGCTCCGGAATTGCGTTCACGGCCATTCCGCCGCCGATCCGGCCAACGCTTAGCGTGGTGCGCGGATCGGCCGGCAGCGCGAGCGCGGCAAGATGCGCAGCCGTGATCGCGGCGGCATGGACCGCGTTTGGCGCGCCAAACGATGCCCAGCTGTGTCCACCGCCGCCGTCGTACGTGATGCGAAAGCGCTGTGAGCCCAGCGCGCGGTGCACGATGCGCTCGTCACCGGCGCCGTCGATCGCAATCATCCCCGCCGCGCCCGCACCGCGCGTTCGAAAGTAGTGCTTGGCACCGCGAAGATCGCCGGCGCCCTCCTCGCCGGTGGTCGCGACGAAATCGATCGGACAGTGCGGTGTGACACGCCGGCCGTCCACCTCCTCGGCGATGGCGAGCATCACGGCGAGCCCACGGCTATTATCGTTGATGCTCGGGCCGATCAGTCGATTGCCCTCTCGCCGCACCAGGAGCGTGGTATCGCGCGGAAACACCGTATCCAGATGCGCGCACACGACCACCGGCGGCGCGTCGCGCAGGCCGGCGCGCCGGCCGATCGCGTTCCCCGCTGCGTCGACGTGAACGTCGCACAGCCCGAATGCGCGAAAGGCCTGTGTGATCGCCTCGGCGCGCTCACGCTCCTCGCCCGTCGGCGCGGCGATCTGCGCCAGCGCGATCTGTGAGTGCAGAATCGCATCGTCACGAGCGGCGAGCCGACCGCGCGACGGCTCCAGCTCGCGGTGAATGGCGTGGACGGAACCCGGGTCACGACGGCGCATGATTGAAGATCGAACGCACCCAACGACACGCAAGTGGTAAATTGCCCGCATGACCTCGTCTCCTCAGCGCGCGAACCTCGAATCGCAAGCCCCTGCTGCGAAACTGGGCCGCAATGTGTTCGCCCTCAGCGCCGTGAGTTTTTTCACCGACGTCTCGAGCGAGATGATTTATCCGCTGCTACCCGCCTTTCTCATCACGGTGCTCGGGGCGAGCGCAGGCTTTCTCGGCGTCATCGAGGGTGCGGCGGATTCGACGGCGTCGCTGCTCAAGCTCGCGAGCGGCTGGTGGTCGGATAGAGTTCACCGGCGAAAACCTCTCGTTGTTTTTGGTTACACACTCGCGAGCGCCGTGCGCCCGCTGGTCGCGATCGCCCGCGCGCCGGCACAGGTGCTCGCGATACGCCTGAGCGATCGCGTCGGGAAGGGCATTCGCAATTCGCCACGCGACGCTCTCATCGCCGACTCCGTGGATCCGGCCGTTCGTGGCCGTGCGTTCGGCTTTCAGCGCGCTGCCGACAATCTCGGTGCGTTCGTGGGACCCGTCTTGGCGTTCGCGATTATGCGCTGGGGTCACGTCACAATGCGCCACGTATTCCTGCTGGCCTTCGTGCCAGGAATACTAGCGATCGTCGCCGTGGTGTTTGGCGTCCGCGAGATCCCGAAGCGACAGACCGAGCAACGCGTGGAGCTCGCTGACCGCGAGAAGCTGAGCGGACGTTTCTGGGCGTTTCTCGTCGTGGTGTTCGTGTTCACCCTCGGGAACTCGAGCGACGCCTTTCTCCTCCTGCGCGCTCAGCAACTCGGCGTGGCTGTCGTGCTCGCGCCGATTCTCTGGGCGTTTCTGAACGTCGTGAAGTCTCTCTCGAACACGCCCGGTGGAGCGCTCTCCGATCGCGTCGGCCGCAAGCCCACGCTGATCGCCGGATGGCTCATCTATGCTGCGGTTTATCTCGGCTTCGCGCTCGCCAGCGACAGCTGGCACGCGTGGGCACTGTTCGGCGTGTACGGCATTTTCTTCGGTCTCACCGAGGGGTCGGAGCGCGCCCTCGTGTCCGACGTCGTTCCTGCGAACCGACGCGGCGCGGCGTTTGGCTGGTACTACCTCGCGATCGGACTCGGAGCGCTGCCAGCCTCGGTGATCTTCGGCGTCCTCTGGGACCGACTCGGATCGCATGTGGCGTTCACGTTTGGCGCTTTGCTGGCCCTCGTCTCCGCGATCGGGGTTCTGTTCGTTCCTACAACGCCACCCCGGCGCTCGACGGGCACGTCATCGTCGTGACGGTTCAGGCCGTCGTCCGTCTGGAATGTGATGGCTGTTGAAGGCAACCACATGGCTGGATTGACTTTCCACACTCGGACAACGCCGGCTCATCCGGCACGAGGAGCTGTCATGACAGAGCGCACCGTAACCGATTCGGCGGGCCGCACGTGGACCTGCGCATTGATGTCGATGGACGCCAAGCACCCCCCACGTAACGGCCAGGACGTCGTGCTGAAATGCACCACCCCCGGACTCCCTGAACCCGTGATGCTGACCGTGGGGTGGCAGTGGCAGAGCATGTCAGCGAATGGTCTCGCGCGACTGGTGAGCCGGGCGACGAAGCAGTAGAACTACAGTCGGGAGCCGATCGTCGGGAGTCGATAGCAGCAGCCATGGCTGACCTTCGTGCCGAGCCGCGCTCGGCCACACGCAACGTCCTCGCGCGCGTCGGTGCCATTGTCCGGCGGATCATCGGCGTTCCGGATTACGACGCATACGTCGCACACGTTCGCGTTCATCACCCAGGCACGATACCGCTGTCTCGGGGTGAGTTCGAACGCCGGCGCCTCGACGAGCGCTACTCGAAGCCAGGCGGGAGGTGCTGCTGACTGCAGTCGAGAGTCGGCAGTCGAGAGTCGGTAGTAGGAGCGTTGATAGGAAGGGCTGGTTGTGAGGGTCACTCACGCCGAGCCCTCACCTGTTAAAACGCCGTAACTACCGACTACCGACTACCGACTACCGACTGCAGTCCCAGGACTGGCGGCGTCTTGCCCCCGCCCTATCTTGGCGGCCATGGCGCCCGGGCAATCAAATGGATCGGGGTCCAGCGGCTCCGTCAACGAAGTTCCCCTCTGCCCGTCCTGTCACGCGCCGGTGAGTGCGCGTGCCACGCACTGCGTCCTCTGCGACGCGCCCCTGACGCCGGTCACCGCGACGTCTGGCGCAACTGAGGCGGTGACGGACTTTGTCACCGACGAGATGGCGATCGTCCGCCCCGAGTTGCGCCCGCTGTACGCGCAGCTGAGTCAGGCCCTCGCCGGCTCGATACGCCTGAAGCGATTGCTCGGCGAAGGCGGCATGGGTCTCGTGTTCCTCGGCCGGGATGCTGCGCTGAAGCGCGACGTGGCAGTGAAGGTGCTCTCGCCCGCGCTCGCGGACGATTCCGTAGCGCGCGCGCGCTTCACGCGCGAAGCGGAAGCCGCTGCCGCGGTAGCTCATCCGAACATCGTGAACGTGTATCAGGTGGGCGAGCTGCCCGGCAGCCGGATACCGTACTTCGTGATGCAGTTCGTGGAAGGACCCACGCTCGCGGACGCCACCGGGCGCGTCCTGCCGGAATCCCGCGTCCGGCGCCTCGTGACAGAAATCGCGGCCGCCCTCGCGGCGGCGCATCGCCGCAAGCTCGTGCATCGCGACGTCAAACCCGGCAACATCATTCTCGATGGGGAGAGTGGACGCGCGCTGGTGTTGGACTTCGGGATCTCCGCCGCCCTGAGCGCGCGCCGTCGCAGCCGCGGCGTGCGCCTAACGACCGAAGGGATGTACGTCGGCACGCCGACGTACATGAGTCCGGAGCAGGCGAGCGGCGAAGATGTGACGCCGAAGAGCGACGTCTACAGCCTCGGCGTCCTCGCATACGAGCTTCTGACCGGCAAACCGCCATTCGAAGGCAACGCACTGCAGGTCATGGCGGCTCAGATCAAGGACCGGCCACCGAGCCTCGGCGAGCGCCGTCCGGATGTCAGCCAGGAGCTCGTAGCGCTGGTGGAACGCTGCCTGGAGAAGGATCCGGCGCGCCGCCCCACCGCTCAGGAGATCGTCAACCATCTCAGTGCGGAGGCCAAGCACGTCATCGAGTGGCCGCCGCCGGGGCTGGGCCGTTTGCGACGGGCGGGGACGCGTCTCGTACGCGCGGCGAGCGCGATGACGCTTACCATCGTGGCGTTCTTCGTGACGATGGCGCTCGAGCCGCGAAGCGCCGCGCCGCCGGGACAGCTTGCCGAGCTCCTCGATCAGTGGCGCCGGCCTTCGCTCACGATCTCGCGCCTGATGTTCGCGCCGCGCGCGGCGGATGTGCGCCAGAGCAGCGCCGAAGCGGTGGCGATCTGGTCGTTCCTGCTCGCGGCAGTGGTGGCGCTCCTGCTCCTCTTCGCTCTGCTCACCGTGCGCCGGCTTGGCGTTGCGGCCCGTCTCGTACGTTCGGCGCGTGCCTCCGGGTATCCCTGGAAGGTGCTGCGGCAGGTGGCATCCGATGGATGGACAGACACCGCCGATCTCTTGAACGGCATGGGCGCGTTCGCCTTCGTCGGCGCCGACGAACGTCAGCGGCTCCTCGTTTGGCGGCGTGCGTTCGTGCTGTCGCTCGCCGGCGCGTTCATCCTGGCGGTGATCGCGTTTCTCGTTTGGCTATCGGATCTCTTCGAGGTCCTGGGTGGCGCCGCGACGACCGCGCTCTCGGTGACGCCCGGCGAGGCGGTCGCCATCGTTGCCGCGCCCGCGGCGGCGCTCATTGTTGCGGCGGTCTGTCTCATCCCGGAGCTCCGGGTGCGCGAACGCGAAACGGGCGGATTCGCCCAGCGTCGAAGCAGCGGCGCGATCAATCGCGAGCTCGTGAAAGATTGGCTGTCATCGGTGGGACAGGCGGCGGCGGAGCCCGGCCGGCCCTGGCTGGGCATGCTGGCGAGCGTTCCCGTTGCGCTGCTCTCGGTGGTCGTCGCCCTGTCGGCCGTTGTGGTCATTGCGGTGGTGGGTGACACCACACTCCGCTTCGTGTCGTCGCGTGGGCGCGCCGCCGAATGGGTGGCGAGTATGAACAGCGACAGTCTTCATCTGCTCCCCTGGTCGATCATCGATACGACGTTTGCGGCGGCGGGACGCGAGCCGCCGCGCGCGAACGATCGCGAGGTGACGCGCCATTTTGTTGCGGCGTTCGCGTATCAGTCCGATGCGCACTCGCCACTCTGGATCGCCGACGCGAGTGACAGCGCATGGCGTCTTCCCGTCGATCACACGGTGTCCGTGATTCGGCTGCGGCATGCTTTGTTTCTGATGCCGAGCACTGTCGCCGCCGAGACCCTGCGGACGATCGAAGGGACGCATTCTCCGGCTCGCCTGAGTGCGTTTCGTGCGCTCGCTGAGACGTCCGTGCAATCGTATTACTGGCCATACCGCACCATCGCGCGGGGACATCTCCCGCCGCGCGGCGTGCCGTCGCTCGACTACAACGCACTACGCAACGCCGCACTGTTGAATGAGCTGGAGGGCGCAATCGCCCTCGCCAGGGGTGACACATCAGTGCCGCTGATGCGTGCGCGGGAAAATATCGCGGTTGCCCGCCAGCTTACACGCACGATGGACTATGTCGGGACCCTCGCAGCCGCCACGGTTGGCCGTGCGGGCGCGGACCTGCTGCAGACGGTCGGACGCCTGAGGGGGAATGCCGCGATGCTTGCCCAGGCCGACAGTGTGGCTCGCGCGGCCGAAGCGCTGGGGCAATTCCGGTGGATGTCCAGCCGGCAACCTCTCGCGTTCTTCGCTGATCCAAATGACGGCGCCGGACTCCGTCTCGTTGGCGACCGCCAATTCGCGCCCTTTCAGCGGACACGGTTCCTCGGCGCCATCTTCTTCGGCTACTGCCTCAATGCGCGCGAGATGCTCTTCGGGATCTCGGCCGCTCGCGTAGCGCTCTTCGACAGCGCCCGCTCACGACTCGCGGACGTGCCGCGCGCGGATGAGGAGCTTCGGCGATGGCAGGCGGTGGCGCAGCGGTGGCGGGCGACGCCGTCACAGGCCTATCGGGCCATGAACGAATCCGGAGTGGGATACGGCGTTTACGCCGACCCAGACCTGCCCGACCTCCCGTTAGGCGGCATGATGGATCGCCTGCGCCTCTGTCTGCGAGCGACCTGACCTCAGTCCCCCGCCTGCGGTAGTGGCTCGAACGGCACCTCGCTCGACATCGCCGGCTTGCCACCGCGCAGCACCGCCGTCCACTCCCGCACGCTGTCGACGAGGATGACCGCGATGGCGAGCATGAAGAACGCCGCGACGGCCGCGTCCAGATAATTGTTGAATACCATGCGCACTGCGTCGGCGGCGCTGTGCACTCCGGGAGGAAGGCTGCCGGCGGCGATGGCGTTGCGCAGCGCGCGCGCTTGCGCGAGGAATCCGAGCTTCGCGTCCGGCGAGAAGAGCTTCGTCCACCCGGCGCTCATCGTCACCACCACCAGCCACCCCAACGGCAGAATCGTGACCGGCGCATATCGGGCTTTGCCCATCTTGATGATCACCGTCGTGCCGACGCAGAGGGCGACCGCCGCGAGCAGTTGGTTCGAGATGCCAAACAGCGGCCAGAGGGAATTGATCCCGCCGAGGGGATCGACCACTCCTTGATAGAGAAAATGTCCCCACATGGCCACGAAGATCGCGCTCGAGAGCACGACGGCCGGATACCACGACACGCGCCCGAACGGCTCCCACAGATGGCGGCCGACGTCCTGGAGCATGAAGCGACCGACGCGCGTTCCCGCGTCCAGCGTCGTCAGGATGAACAGTGCCTCGAACATGATCGCGAAGTGATACCACAAGCTCAACGCGGTATCCCCTCCCAGCACGCGCGAGAAGAGATGCGCCATCCCGACCGCCAGGCTCGGCGCGCCGCCCGCGCGCGACAACAACGTCTGTTCGCCGACTTGCTTGGCGAGGCTCTGCATCTCGGCGGGATTCAGCGTGAATCCCCAATGGCGCACCGCTTCGGCGGCGCTCGCCGCGGTGACGCCGATGGCGCTCGCCGGCGCGTTGATCGCGAAGTACACACCCGGCGTGAGCGCGCACGCCGCGATCAGCGCCATCACCGCGACGAACGATTCCATCAGCATCCCGCCGTAGCCCACCAGCCGCGCGTCCGTCTCGCGCTCGAGCAGCTTGGGCGTCGTGCCGGACGCGATGAGCGCGTGAAATCCCGATATGGCGCCGCAGGCGATCGTGATGAAGGCAAAGGGAAAGACCTTCCCCGCGAATACCGGACCGGTACCGTCGGTGAAACGCGTCAACGCCGGCATCTGCAGATCCGGACGTACGAGCACGATGCCGGCGGCGAGCGCCACGACCACGCCGATCTTCACGAACGCAGAGAGATAGTCGCGCGGCGCGAGCAGCAGCCACACCGGCAGCACCGACGCGGCAAAACCATAGATCATGATCGCGACGGCGAGCACCGGCCCGCCGACCGTGAACATCGGGGCGAGCGCCGGATCCTCAGCGACGGCCCGGCCGGCAAAGAGCGCGGCAACGAGCAACACGAGGCCGATGGCGGTCGCCTCGAGCACACGCCCTGGCCGGAGCCAGCGCAAGTACGACCCCATGAGCATGGCGATCGGAATCGTTAGGCCGATCGTGACGGTGCCCCATGGGCTCGACTTCAGCGCATTCACCACGACCAGCGCCAACACCGCGATCAGCACCAGCATGATACCAAGCACGGCGACGAGCGCGGTGTAGCCGGCCACCGGTCCGATCTCCTCCTTCGCCATCTGACCGAGGGACTTGCCGTCGCGGCGGATCGAGGACGCAAGGATCACGAAATCCTGCACCGCCCCTCCGAGCGCGACACCCACGAGAATCCAGATCACGCCGGGGAGAAAGCCAAACTGTGCGGCGAGCGTGGGACCGACGAGCGGACCGGGACCCGCGATGGCCGCAAAGTGGTGGCCGAACACGATCCACCGGTTCGTCGGCACGTAGTCGCGGCCGTCGTTCAGCCGCACGGCGGGCGTCGGTCGCGCCGCGTCGAGCGCGAACACCTTCGCCGCGATCATCTTGCTGTAGAACCTATAGGCGATCAGATACGTGCAGACCGCCGCCGTGAGCACCCACGCGGCATTCACCGCTTCACCGCGCGACAGCGCCAGCGTGGCAAAAGCGACAACGCCGAGGATGACGAGCGCCGACCAGAGAGCGGCGGACGCGACCTTGATCATGGACGAAGCACCCAAGCAGGCAGAAGGCAGGCGGCAAGTTGTCGCGCGGTCATCGAGCGGTCAACCATGCACGATTCTCCCCCTCGTCTCGAGGTGAGATTAGCTTACGCTCACATGCGAAGGCCTTCTCGTCTGCTGCGTGCAGGGGTGCTGATCGCCGCCGTGAACGCGCTCCTGGCGTGTGGGGGCGGACAGCACGCGTCGACCGCGCCGTCGCCGGAGTACCATCCACTGGCATCTCTGGCCGCTCAGAAGATCGTCGTTCCGCCCACGTACGCGCTGCGCGTCGCGCCCGAGCTAGGGTGGAGCGGCCGCATCGGCCGGCAACGCGATGTCTTGAAGCAGATGGACGACGATATCGCCGCGGTGCTCGAGGATCGCGGCATCAAGCAGCGCTGGGTGCTGCCCGCGGCGTTGGTGCGGAGCTGGAAGAGCAATCCGACCTACGCCTCCGATCCTTACGCGCTCGGCGAAGAACCGATCCGGTCTGCTTCCCTCGAATCAGGTACCCGCCTGCCGGAGCCCCTCGCGTCTCAGCTCAGAACGATGGTCGCGCTGCACGACAGTCGCTTCGTGCTCGCGCCGGTCGAGCTCCGATTCGAGCGCGCAACGAGCAATGCGGGATCCGGCGCCTCTGTGCCCGCGCGGGCCGTGCTGCACGTCGTCCTGCTCGACGCCCGGTTGTCCGAGGTGCGGTGGGTCGGCGATGTCCGCGGGGATACTGCCAGCAGCTTCGGTCCTGCCCTGACGGCGAGCGTCGCCACGCACCTCGCCGATCTGATCACCGCGCCGTGATCGATTCGTTTTGCTACAAATGAGCACTCCCGTCACGCTGATTCCCGGCGACGGCATCGGGCCCTCGATCAGCGATGCGACCGTGCGCCTGCTGGAGGCCGCGGGTGCGGACATCGATTGGCGGGTGCAGGTTGCCGGCATGGCGGGCGTCGCCAGGTACGGCGATCCCATTCCCGAAGCGACGCTCGACTCGATCAAGCACACGCGCGTGGCGCTGAAAGGCCCCCTGGAAACTCCGGTCGGCGAAGGTTACCGATCCGTCAATGTCGCGCTGCGCAAGACGTTCGATCTGTACGCGAACGTTCGGCCGGCGCATTCGATCATTCCCGGTGGTCGATACGAGAACATCGACCTCGTGCTCGTCCGGGAGAATACGGAGGGGTTGTACACCGGCATCGAACATTACATCAAGATCGGCGACGATCCCCGCGCCGCGGCAGAATCCATTGCCGTGGTCACGCGCATCGGCGCCGAGCGCATCGTGCGGTATGCCTTCGATTACGCGGTAAAGCACCACCGCCGTCGCGTGACGCTGGTGCACAAGGCGAATATCCTGAAATTCTCACAGGGGCTCTTTCTCGACTGCGGTCGCATGATCGCGCGCGAATACGAGGGCAAAGTCGCGTTCGAGGAGCGCATCGTCGACGCCATGGCGATGAACCTGGTGTTGCAGCCCGAGCGCTTCGATGTGATCGTCACGACGAACCTGTTCGGCGACATCCTCTCGGATCAGATCTCCGGCCTCGTGGGTGGCCTCGGCCTCGCGCCCGGCGCCAACATCGGCCGGAACAGCGCGATTTTCGAGGCCGTGCATGGCACGGCACCGGATATAGCGGGCAAGGGAATCGCGAATCCCGCCGCGCTGATGCTCGCGGCCTGCATGATGCTCGAGCACATCGGGCAGGACGAGCGGGCGCGGCGCATTCGTGCGGCGCTCGAGAGCACCATTCGCGACCGCAAGCAGGTGACGAAGGATCTGGGCGGCAACGCCTCCACCGACGACTTCACCGACGCGATCATCGGCCGGCTGTGACCATCACCCTGTTTCACTGCTCCGATCTGCACTTCGGGCATCCAGCGGTGCCCGAACAGTACGAGGCGATCGAAGCGCTGATCCAGGAGCGGCGCTACGACGTCGTGGCGATCTCCGGCGATTTCTCACAGCGCGCGCGAGCGGGCGAGTTTCAACGGGCGCGCTCCTTCATTCAGATCGCGCAGCGCGTCAGCCGCACGATCGTGGTGCCGGGCAACCACGACGTCGCATGGTGGATGGCGCCGCTTGGCTTCGGCGACGAGCGGAAGCTGCTTCGCAAGTACCGGCTGTACATCAGTGACGATCTGGAGCCGGTCCTCCGTATGGCCGGCGCGGTCTTCGTCGGCCTCAACACCTCGCAGGGAGTCACACGCCACACGCTCACCTGGAACCTGCGGGACATCTCGATCATCGGCCACCTGCGGCGGGCGCAGATCGAGCGAGCGCGGCGCGAGTTCGATCAGGCGCCGCCAGGAGATGCCCGCGTGATCGTGATGCACCACAATCCGGTGAAGGGCGAGCTGTCCCAGCGACACGGGCTCAAGAACACGTCGCGCGTCCTCGGCGCATTCGCCGAGATGGGCGTCGATCTCGTGCTGTGCGGACACGACCACCAGGAAGCCATACATTACGTGGAGCACACGAAGAAGGGTACGATCATTTCGACAGCCGGCACGATCTCGAACCGCCAGCGCGGTGGACGGCCGTCATCGGTGAACAGCATAACGATTTCCGAGGACCGCATCGAAGTGTCGACGCTGCTCTGGTCGACCGACGAGAGGAACTTCGTGTTGGGGCCGACGCGATGCTTCGATCGTTGACACGGTGGCTGCGCGGCGCCGATCCGGCTCAACTGGATCTCGTGTTCGACGCGCCGCCACCTCCACGCGACGCTGACGAGCTGCTGGCGCGCCTCCGCGCGTTCGGCCTCACGCGTATCGGCCGCTGCCGCCTCACGCGCAACCGCAACGTCATGGTGAGCTACGGGGCAGGCGTCCTGCGCGTGCATGAAGGATATCTACGTGCCACGCCGGAGATCTGGCGGGCGATCGTGCTGTTCATCGAGGGGCGCACGCGCGCCGAACGATCGGCGGCACGCCGGCGCATCGTGTCGTTCACGGTGCAGAGCTCGCGGCCCGTGGTGCGGCGCGAGCGTACGCGCGCCGATGACGAACGCTACGCTGAGCGCCTGCGCGCCGAGCATGCGCGACTGAACCAGCAGCACTTCGCCGGTGCGCTCGATCCGGTCGCGATTCGAGTGTCGCGGCGCATGAAGAGCCGACTCGGTCATTACACCGCCGGCTCGAATGGGGAGGCCGCCGAGATCGCCATCAGTCGGCGCCACCTGCGGCGACACGGATGGGATGAGGCGCTGCACACGCTGCTTCATGAGATGGTGCATCAGTGGCAGGACGAGAACCGACATCCCATCGATCACGGACCGATTTTTCGCGCGAAAGCACGGGACGTCGGGATCGAGCCATTCGCGCGACGCATGCTCGCACAGACGCAGCGTGACGGAACCGAGAAATCCATTGGCCGGCAGGCGGCGCGGACGTCATAACGAGTACCCGTCGGCGCGGCCAGCATCGGCGGCACGCGAGAGTTGTAAAAGGATCCGCGCCGTGGGTTAATTGTCTCTCATGGAAGATTTTTTCGAAATCGACGGTTCCCTCTCCGAAGAGGAGCGGGCGGTGCGCGACAGCGTTCGGCGGTTCGTGGACGAGCGCGTGCTGCCGATCATCGGCGATGCATACGTCGAAGGTCGTTTTCCACGCGAGATCCTGCCCGATCTCGCGGAGCTCGGCGTGTTCGGCGCGAACCTGCCGGAGGAGTACGGCTGTGCGGGGTTGAACAACGTGGCGTACGGCCTGATCATGCAGGAGCTCGAGCGCGGCGATTCCGGGGTGCGATCGTTCGCGTCGGTGCAGGGTGCGCTGGCGATGTATCCCATCTTCGCCTTCGGTAGCGAGGAGCAGAAGCGGAGATGGCTGCCACGCATGGCCAGCGGTGAGGTCATCGGCTGCTTCGGCCTCACCGAGCCGGATTACGGCTCCAATCCCTCTGGCATGATCTCGATGGCGCAACAGCAAGGCGATGGAACGTGGCTGCTGAACGGCGCCAAGATGTGGATCACGAATGGCTCCACCGCCCAGATCGCGATCGTGTGGGCGAAGACGAACGGCGACAAGAGCGACCGCTCGATTCGCGGCTTCATCGTTCCGACGAACAGTCGCGGCTTCACGGCGCGTGACCAGAACGGAAAGCTCTCGCTGCGCGCGAGCGACACCAGTGAGCTGGTGTTCGCCGACGTACATCTCCCCGCCGATGCCATGCTGCCCGGATCGGGTGGTCTGAAGAGCCCTCTCATGTGTCTGACCCAGGCGCGATACGGCATCTCGTGGGGCGCGATCGGCGCCGCGATGGCGTGTTACGAGGAGGCGCTCTCGTATGGCACGAATCGGATCATGTTCGATCGGCCGATCGCCGGCTTCCAGCTCCAGCAGCAGCGACTCGCCGACATGCTGACGGAGATCGTGAAAGCGCAGTTGGTGTCGCTGCACCTCGGACGGCTCAAGGACAAGGGCCGGGCAACGCCGCAACAGGTTTCGCTGGCCAAGCGGAACAACGTGAGCATGGCCACCGACGTCGCGCGTGAGGCGCGCCGATTGTTAGGCGCTGTCGGCATTCTCGCGGAGTACGCGTCCATGCGTCACATGGCGAATCTCGAGAGCGTGTACACCTACGAAGGCACCGGCGATGTGCACACGCTGATTCTCGGGCAGGCGGTCACGGGCCTGAACGCGTTTCAATAGCGCAAGGGACCCGCTATCTTCCGTCGGAATTCATCCGTGATGGAGGTTCGACGGTGAAGATTGCCGTCTGCATCAAGCGCACGCCCGATTCGGAATCGCGCTTCCGCGCTGGCGCGGGCGGCACGAGCATCGACGAGACAGGCCTCAAGTTCGACATCGACGATTTTGCCGGCTACGCGATCGAGGTGGCGCTGCGCCTGAAGGAGAAGGAAGGCACCGGCGAGACCGTCGCGATTTCCGTGGGTCCTGATTCCGTGCAGGAGGTCCTGCGCAAGGCCATGAGCATGGGCGTCGATCGGGCCGTTCAGCTCAAGACGGACACGATTCCAATCGATGGCTCGGCGATCGCGAAGGCGCTCGCGGCGGAGCTTCGCGACGGGGCGTACGATCTCGTGTTGTTCGGCAAGCAAGCCTTCGACACGTCGGCGGGCGTGGTGCCGACGATGACCGCCGAGCTCGTGAATCTGCCCTGTGTGACGGCAGTGTCGCAGCTCGAGCTGTCGAGCGGCCGCGGCACGGCGCGCCGCGAGCTGGAAGGTGCCGCAGAGATCGTGGAGTTCGCCACGCCGGCGGTGGTGTCGATCGACGAAGGCATTGCACGGCCCCGCTATCCGTCGCTCAAAGGGATCATGGCGGCGAAGAAGAAGCCCCTCGAGGCCAAGCCAGCGCAGCTCGGTCCCGTACGTGTGGTCGTCCAGAAGATCGAATTACCGCAGGAGCGCGCGCCGGGCAGAATCATTGGCGAAGGCGCAGCCGCCGTACCGGAGCTCGTGCGACTGCTCCAGACCGAAGCGAAGGTGCTCTGATGGCTGACGTGCTGGTGTATGCGGAAACACGTGGCGCCGATCTTCGCAAGGCGGCGCTCGAGACGATCACCGCCGCCAGGCAACTCGCCGACCGCCTCGGCGGATCCGTGCACGTGATGCTCGCCGGACCGCCCGGCGTTTCGTCGAAGGCGGAACAGCTCGGGCGATATGGCGCCGACGTCGTCCTCGTCGTCGAGCACGCGGCGTTCACGTCGTATCAGCGCGAGGCGATCTCGGCGACACTGGCAGCGCGAGCACGTTCCCTCGCGTATCGCGTGATCCTGATGCCGTTCACGGCGCAGGGCCGCGACCTCGGGCCTCGTGTCGCGGCGAAGCTCGACGCACCGATCGCCGCCGATGTCATTGCCATCGATGCGCAGCCGGATCACGATTCCTTGGTCGTGAGGCACCCCGGCTACGCGAACAAGGTCATCTTCACCCTGGCGGTGACCGGGGCCCCCGTCGTGCTGAGCGTGCGGCCGAGCGCCTACACGGCGATCGAGAGCGCGCGTTCTCCACGCGTAGAGACGGTGACGCCGGCAACCGATCCGGGCAACGAGCGTGTGAGGGTGCGAGAGGTCATCCAGGGGCGCGCCGGACGCCCGGATCTGGGTGAAGCATCCATCATCATCAGCGGCGGCCGCGGATTGAAGGCGCCGGCGAATTTCCACCTGGTAGAGGAGCTCGCGGATGCGTTTGGCAATGCCGCCGTGGGCTGCACGCGAGCCGTGGCTGACGAGGGATGGCGTCCGCAAACCGAGCAGATTGGACAGACGGGTCGCGTCGTCAGCCCACAGCTCTATGTCGCGGTCGGCATCTCCGGGGCGATTCAGCACATCGCCGGGATGCGTACCGCGAAGACCATCGTCGCGATCAACAAGGACAGGGAAGCGCCGATTTTCAAGATCGCCGATTACGGCGTGGTGGGTGACGCGCTCGAGATCGTGCCCGCGCTCACGGCAGCGGTGAAGGGCGCGAAGCAGCACTGACGATGGACAGCCAGAACGGGATCTTCCCGCTCGTCTTCCTCGCGGCGGTCGGCTTCTTCTCCCTGAACGTGCAGCGCCTCGTGCGCTATCTCCGCATCGGAAAGCCGGAGAGCCGCACCGATCGCATCGGACAGCGGGCGTGGAACGTGATCACGGTCGGCATCGCGCAGCGAAAGATCTTCCGCGAGCCGATTGCCGGCGCAATGCACGCGACGATCTTCTGGGGTTTCCTCGTGCTGACGGTGGGCACCTTGGAGATCATGATCCAGGGGTTCTGGCCTGGCTTCAGCTACGCGCGCGTACTACCGCGGCCGGTGTACCTGCTCTACTCCGCATCGCAGGACGGCTTCGCGCTCCTCGTCATCGCCGCCGTCGCATTTGCGTTCTACCGGCGGCTCGTATTGCACCCGCGGCGTCTCGAGGGCGACAACATCGAGCACCTCGACGCCTACATCATCCTCGGCATGATCGGCGGATTGATGGTGACGCTGCTATGCGCGAACGCCTTCCTTGCGCTGCAGCATCCGGAGCTCGTCGGCGCCGACAAATTCGGGTCGCGCGCGCTCGCGTCTCTCGTGGGCGCAGCCGATCCGCATCCGGCGGCGTTCTGGTACACGCTGTTCTGGTGGGCGCACGCGCTCCTCATCCTGACGTTTTTGAACTACCTGCCGTACTCGAAGCACCTGCACGTGATCACGTCGCTGATCAACGTCTTCTTCTCGAATACCAGCTGGAAGGGGGAGCGGGCGGTGATGCGGCCGATGGACCTCGAGGCTGAGGTCGAATCGTTTGGCGCGGGCGACGTCGAACAGTTGACGTGGAAGAACCTGCTCGACGGCTACTCGTGCACCGAGTGCGGCCGCTGCACCGCCGCCTGTCCGGCGAACATCACCGGCAAGCCGCTCAGCCCGCGCAAGATCGTCGTCAACGCCCGAATGCGGCTGATGGAGAAAGGTCCCGTGCTGCTCGGCGACCGCATGGAGTTTTTGCGCCCCATGCTGGTGCACGGCGAAGGCGCGCTGGCGGGCACGCGCACGCCCGACGAGGCGATGCGGGATCGACTGCTCGATCACTACATCACGGAGGAGGAGCTGTGGGCCTGCACGAGCTGCCGCGCCTGCGTGCAGGAGTGCCCCGTCTCGATCGATCAGCTCGACGTCATCAACGAGATGCGCCGGTATCTCGTGCTCACCGAGTCCCGCTTTCCCGAGGAGCTGCAGCCGGCGTTCGAGGCGCTGGAGCGCAACGGCGCGCCGTGGTCGTTCAGCCCCGCGGATCGCCCTGAGTGGGCGAACGGGATGGATGTGCCGACGATGGCGGAGCTCGCGGCGCGCGGCGAGCGTCCGGACGTGCTCTATTGGGTCGGCTGCATGGGATCGTTCGACGATCGCGCAAAGAAGATCACCGTTGCGTTCGCGCGCATCCTGAAGGCCTGCGGGCTGAAATTCGCCATTCTCGGCCAGGAGGAACACTGCCACGGCGACCCTGCGCGCCGGATGGGCAACGAATATCTCTACCAGATGTTGGCCAAGGCGACCATCGAGACACTCGATCGATACGCGGTCACCACGATCGTGACGGCGTGCCCGCACTGCTTTCATCAACTCGGCAACGAGCTCCCGCAGCTCGGCGGACACTACGAGGTCATCCATCACTCCACCTTCATCGACCGCCTCCTCCAGGATGACCGGCTGCCGTTGAATCGGACAGAGGAGGGCAAACGCCTGACGATCGCGTATCACGACTCCTGCTACCTGGGCCGTTACAACGACATCTACGACGAGCCGCGTGAGACGCTGCGGCGCGCATTGCCCGTGATGACGCTGGTCGAGCCGGAGCGGAGCAGGGACCGAGGCCTCTGCTGCGGCGCCGGGGGCGGGCGCATGTGGATGGAGGAGAGGCAGGGCAAGCGCATCAACCTCGAGCGCACCGAGGAGCTACTCGCAACCGGCGCCGACGCGATCGCCGTCGCCTGTCCCTTCTGTATGACGATGATGACCGATGGGCTGAAAGCGAAAACCTCCGCGGTGCCGGTGTACGACATCGCGGAGGTCGTCGCCTCTCAGCTCGTCTAGTTCGGTCGCGGCGTCTTCGGGGCTGGTCGCACGAGGTCGCGCCCCGCCGGATCGTTCGAGGTCCTGCCTGTCATTGTGCCCGGCCGCCGCATCAAAGCCTCGAGCTTCGGTCCGGCCAATTCGCTCGACGGGAGCGGCGTGACGTCGATCTTCGCCACCGCCGCGAACACGTGAATCATGTCACTGTTGTACATCAGGGCGTAATCGTTTGGCCCGAGACTGATCGTGGAAGAGCAGGCCATCTCGACATTCGTCATGCCCGTGGTGATCTGGTGCGGCCGCAGCACCGAAGCCGGAAGGACGTTATAGCCGCAATCAAGCGCGCCGCCCGTATTGGTCAGCTGCGCCCCCATGGCGTGGAAGAAGGGATTCTCCACGTTGAAGATGTTGTTCCCGTAGTAGCCCTGGTGCTCGCCGACATAGACGATGCGTCCACCATCGGCGGCGAACTGCTTGAGCACGTTGATCTCCGCGTTGGAGAATGGTACGCTCGGCAGCTCGAGGAAGATGACCTTGACATTCGGGTTGATTCCCGCCGCCAGGGTCGCTGAGCCGTTGTTCTGCACCGTGACGTTGTAGCCGTTCGCGCTGAGCACGGCGCCGGCGCCGCTGTACACATAATATCCGCCGTCCACGGCGTAGTGTCCGCCGAAGATCAGCACGCCCTTCTGGTTCGCGCGCGGGCCGGAAGCCGTGTAATTCGCAAGGTTCAGATAGAACGTGACGTTACTCGGATTCCTCGCCGAGTTCGAGTCGAAAATGTTCACGTCGTTCACGACGATCACATCGGCGCCACCACTCGGCACCGGCTTGATCGTGACTGTCACGCACCCACGTGCCGTGGGATCCGCCTGCCGCCGCGCACACACGTCGAACGTCGCCGGCACGGGCACCGCGGCGGGCGCGACGTAGGTCACGACGCCGCCCTCGCCGGGAACGATCGTGCCGTAGGTCGCGTTGCCGTTGTCGATGTTGTTCACCGACCAGATGTACGGCCCCGGATTGTGCACCTGATCCACCACGAACAGTTGCTGCGTGCCGTTTGGCAGCTTCTCGATCGTCTGCAGGTTGAGCGACATCGTCACCGGCGACGAGACGGAGATGTTCAGGCCGGTGCTCATCCCGCCGCCGGCCGCCTGCAACGCGGCGCTACCCGTTGCAACGCCGGTCACCACACCCTGGTCAGTCACCGTGATCACAGCGGAGTTCGAGGTGCTCCAGGTTATCGGGGTCGGGAACGCGGACCCGGCCGCGTCGACCACCGCCGCGGTGGCGAGCATCACTTCGCCCACTCCCAACGTCGTCTTCGGCACCGTAATGGCAATGCGCGTCGCGACGCGCTTGACGGTGATGGTCGCGTTGTCGCTCAGCCCACCGAAGCTCGCCGTGATCAGAGCGCTCCCGTCCTGCACGGTCGTCGCGAGACCCGTCGCATCAACCGTCGCCGTTCCGGGGTTGCTGCTCGTCCACGTCACGATACCGCTCACGGGATGATTCAGCGCGTCGAGCACGGTCGCGGTGAATTGCTGCTTCACGCCCTGCGCATTGGCCGAGAAGGCCTTCGGGCTCACGGTGATGATCTTCGCGACCTGCTTGACCGTGACGGGTACACTCAGCGTCGCGATGTCGGCGGAAATGTCGATGGTGGTGCTGCCGTTCTTCAGCGCGGTCAGGACGTGGTTGGCGTCCATCGAGACGACGGTGGGGTCCTCGATCGTTATGCCGACGGGAATCGCCGACACATCCGCGCTACCGTGAGGCACCACCTTCACGGTCAGAGTCTGCTGTTCGCCCAGTGAGGCGAAGGTGATCGGATTCGGCGTCGCCTCGATGTGATCCACCGGCGACACCACGGTCACCGGTATGTCGACCTCCTTCCCCCCCTCGGCGATCGCGATCACCGTCGTCGAGCCGCGCGCCTTACCCAGGAGCTGGCCCGTGGCGCTGACTGTCGCCTTCGTCTCGTCGTTGCTCGACCAGCGAATTGTGCGGCCGGCCAGCGTGTGGCCGGATGCGTCCTTCAGGAGCGGAACGAGAGTGACCGTCTCACCCACCGCCACGGAGGCGGGATTCGGACTGACGGTGAACGAGGCCACCGGCGCGTGCACCTTCACCAGCGCCGAGTCCTTGGCACCGCTGACCGCCTGAGCGATCACGTACGTCGTACCTTCGCCATTGCCGGCCGTCACGATCCCCGTTTGATCGACGGTGGCGACGGACGGATCGCGCGCTGTCCACGATAGACGAATAGGTGCGCTGATCGGTTGGCCGGCGGCATTCGTGCCCGTCACGGCCAATCCTGCGGTGGTGCCGACATCCAATTGCACGGGATTTGGAAGCACCTGGATCTTGGCGACGCCCGAATCGGGACCAGCGTACGCGAGCGGTGGCGGCGCGACCGGTGGGTTATCGCCCGGCTTCACCGTTACCGTGTCGACGCCGTGAAAGGCGACGACGCCGGCCTTGTCATACGCGGTCAGATCCACCTTGAAGGTGCCCGTCGTTCCCGGGAAGCTCACGGTGAAGACGAGAATGGCGCTGTCACCCTGGAACAGCGCTTCGGAAACCACGCTGTCCCCGCCGGCGCCGGTCAGCACGCCGCGAACCTTGCTCAGATCGATCGACGGAGCGCCCGCGGGAAGCGTGGCGAAGCGTGGCGCCAGCGCCAGCGAGGCTCGTTTGGCGATGGTGATCTGGGGCGCCGTGGAGGCGCTGTCGCTGCACCGGACGGCGGCGAACAATCCTGCCGCGAGCGCCACTGGTCGTGCGTAGCGAATGAGCTTCGCCGCGCCGGATTGCGGCCCTTGCGTTATTGGGGCGATCTTGCGAACCATCGTCGGTCCTCCCGCACTGCGCGCTGCATCAGCGGCCAGATACAAAATCAACGAGCGGCTCGGAGCTGTCGGCGCTCCGTCCGCGTTTACTCTCGGCCAACCGTACCGTCAGTTTACGGGACTCGCAACCCCGGACGGCTCGATCGAGCCACCCGGTTCACGTGCCTCTGATATATACGGAGGACGACCGAATGGCGCCGTGAGCCGCGTCACCTTCGGGCAAACTCATATATCCTAATGGTTTGCCGCACCGGCCCCTCACGGAATGGCACCGCCTCGATATTACGAACCGGAAGTCCCAGCCCCGCCGAGCGAGTCACGAAGTCGTCGACGGCGACCCGGCCCGGATCCGCCACCAGAGCGATCCCCTTCGGGGCGAGGGCGACGCTGATTGTACGGGCGACCAGCTCCGCATACGGCCGCTCATACAACACGTCCGAGGCCACGACGACGTCGAATTGGCGAAGCCCGGGAGGAACCCGACGCCAATCGAGGTGACGTGCATCCGCCTCCCGCCCCGTATTGCGAAAGACATTCAGACGCGTGAAGCGGAGCGCATCAGCATAGTAGTCCGTGGCATGCACGTCGAAGCCAGCCGCCGCGGCGGCTGTCGCGACCAGACCCGATCCACACCCCAACTCGAGCAGCGATTTGCCCTCTCCCGACATACGAATGACCACCTCGGCAAGCACGCGCGCCGAGGGCCAGAGATCGGCCCAGTAGGGAAGGCGCTCGTCGCGCACGAAGTCGTGCTCTGAGATGAGATCTTCGGCGCTCGCCGGATGCCGGATCACGAGATCGCGGCCGCCAATCTGTAGTGCGGTCGCCGCGGTTCGAAAGCGACGCTCCAGGTCGCGCTCGAGTCGCCTGAATCGGGCGGTTACGCGACTCACGCCAGCTGCATCACAGGCGCCGATTCGGCGTCGTCATTCAGCAGCAGAGCCGGAACAAGCTCGCCGGCGCCGACCCGTTCCCGATCCGCTGCGATCACCAGCAGAGCGTTCGCGCGTGCCATCGACGTCAGCAGTCCCGAACCTTGTGGGCCGGTGAGCGACGCATGCAGCACGCCGTCCGGCTGTGGCCTAACGACAGCGCGCAGAAAGTGCACCAGCGGAGCGTTGATCGCGATGGCTTCGTCCACGACCGCATGCGCGGGCCGGCGGAAGATCCGCTGCTCACCGCGCAACTTTCGAATCGCGGGACGGCCAAAGAGCTCGAACGTGACGAGTGCCGACACGGGGTTGCCGGGCAACCCGAGCCAGGGCATCCCGCATACGAGGCCAAAACCCACCGGCGCACCTGGACGCATCCGCACCCGCCAAAAACGGAGCTCCGCTCCCAGCTGTTGCAGCACGTCCTTGGTGAAATCGAACGCGCCAACGGATATCCCGCCGCAGGTGATCAACAGATCGGCGCCGCGCGCGCGCTCGATGCATGCTCGCAGGTGCTCCGGCTGATCGGGGGCAATGCCCAATTCCATCGGTTGCCCGCCCGCCTGCGTTACTGCGGCGGCGATGCTGTAGCTGTTCGACGACACGATACGCCGGCCGCCCACCACCTCGCCGAAGCCGTCGATGTCGACCAGCTCATCGCCGGAGGCGAGGATGGCGACACGCGGACGGCGATGAACCTCCAGGCGCGCGGCGCCGACGGAGGCCAAGACACCGATGTGCGCGGGTCCGATGATCGTGCCCGCCGGCACGGCCACCTCTCCCGCCCGGAGATCCTCGCCGCGTGGGCGCACGTTCTTCAACGCATCGCGCGCGTCGCGAACGAGAACGATCGTCGTGCCGCCATCGCTGTCCTCGACACGAATGACGCTGTCGGCGCCGGCGGGAATGGGTGCCCCGGTCATGATGCGCATCGCCGTCCCGCCGCGCAGCTCCTGTCGAGCAGTTTGGCCGGCGGCGATCGTCTCCACGACCGGCAATGCCACTGGGTGCTCCGGCGAGGCGGCGCGAACATCCTCCGCGCGCACTGCATAGCCATCCATGGAGGCGTTGTCCCACGGCGGCAAGGTCACGGGCGACAGTACGTCGTGATGCAGAACGCGCCCGAGCGCTTCACGGATGGCAATGGTTTCGGCGTCCACCGGCGCGATGTCCTCCAGAATGCGCGCGCTCGCCTCCTCGACGCTCAGCCGATTCATCTGACGTGCAGCTGGGCGAGCGCGACCGCGATCGCATCCTGCACTCGGTTCACCTCCGACACCGGCACCGTCCAGTTGTTGCACAGGATGCTGAACTCCAGCAGCTGCCTGTCGGCGCTGCGAACGTATCCCGACAGCGACCGCGCCCCCGTGAGCGTTCCCGTCTTCGCGTGCACGTTGCCTTCGGCCGGAGTGCCGTGCATACGTCCGCGCAGTGTGCCGTCCACGCCCGCTATCGGCAGCGATTCGTAAAACAACTCGAAGTTCGGCGACCGCCGCATCCCATCCAGGATGAGCACGATCGTCTCCGGAGACAGGTAGTCGTATCGGGACAGGCCGCTGCCATCGTGTACGACGAATCCGTCGGGGGTAGCGCCAAACGCGGCGAGCTGACGCTCGATCACCTTGCGACCACTGTCCGGACTCCCGACGCCCGCCTTCTCCAATCCGACCGTGCGAAGGAGCGCTTCGGCGATCTGATTCTGCGATGGCTTCATCAGCGCCGGCAGTATCTCGCGCAACGGCGCAGACGTGAGGACGAACAGCGTATCCGCGTGTGCAGCGGGCAGCGCGGCTGTGCCCTCCACGACGATGCCTGCATCGCGAACCGCCTCTCCGAGCGCGGCGAGAAACGCCGAATCGGGATCGTGTTGGGCGACCGTGGTTGCGACACTGTCGCCGGCTTCGATCCAGCCGCTGACGTCGAGGGCGCCGGATACTGTATCGTAGTGGACCTGGACGCCCTCGGGGCGCTCGCGTGGACCGCCACCGGCCGGTGGCGGAGCCCCGTCTACGGTGACAGCGTCGACGTGCAGCGGTGGATATGTTCGAGCCGGTGCTGTCACCACGCGCACCCGATCGCCGGCATGGGCGCCGCCGTAGACGCGCACCGTGCTGAACCCCTCATTGAACAGCAGCTCGTCCACACCGGCGAAGTCGCTGTCGTCCAGCTGGTCCCACGGCCAACCGTACCCTCGCACGGCGCCAGGAAAGACGTCATCGCCGGCGACGATGCGGCCTGTCACCCGGTGCACTCCGTGCGCGCTGAGCGATTCGGCGATGGCGCGCATCGGTATCATCGCGTCTCCGCGCATATGATCGCTGATGGTGGGATCACCACGTCCACTGACGACGAGATCGCCGATGAGTGTTCCGCCATCCACACTGCCACGCGCGAGTACGAACGTCCGGAAACGGTAGTCCGGCCCGAGCTGCTCCAGCGCCGTCGACCCGGTGGCCAGCTTCATGTTCGACGCTGGTAGAAGGAGCGTCGCCGGCATGTGCGAGTAGAGCGTTTCGCCGCGCTGTGCGTCGACGACGAGGATGCCCCAGATTGCGTTCCGAAAGACGGGCGCGACCAGCAACGAATCGACGGATCGCCGGAAGGCGGCCAGATCACGCCTGCCCTCGCGCGACGGTGCCGAAGGGCCACCGGTATGCAGCAGGCCGCAACCAGCGAGTGTGGTGACCAGCGCCAGTGCGCTGCTTCGTCTCATTTTCTGTCTCCGTCGTCGCCCGACCCGGAATATCGCGCATCGTCGCAGCCGCCGACCAGACGACGAGCGACCGCCACTGCGTCGGGATCATTGAGATTCATGAACAACATGTGGGGATCACCGAAGCGACGAAGCTCGTCGGCGCCAACGCGCACGACGCAGGGTAGCGCGGCAACGAAGGCGCTGAGGCGCAGCTCTCCGGCGGCAATCTGCCGTTCGGCCACGGCCAGCGCATCCGAAGGATAGTAGGCGCAGCAGGCTTGCGCGCCAAACGACTCTTGCCCCGCGGGCACCACGGCGCAATGCGTCCCCCGAGCTTCCCCGAGACCGCGTAGAGCGCGGAGCAAGTCGCTCGATACGAAGGGCATGTCCCACGCGACCACGAGCACGGCCGTCGCCGCGTGCGCCAACCCCGCGTGGATGCCGACGAGACTCGCCGCGCGCGCGAACAGGTCGCGCTCCACGCGCACGCCTGGCGCCCACTGCTCAGCGCGCGGATCGTTCGCGATCACCAGCTGTGAATCAGTGACCGGTCGCAGCGCGTCGAGGACCCGGTCGAGCACGCGGCGGCCGCCGATCTCCAGCAGCCCTTTCAGCTCACCGCCGAATCGCCTGTTCGCGCCGCCGGCGAGGACGACTCCGGTGCACGGTGCTGCTGCTGGTGGCGCGGATCCGAAATGCATCGGCGTAGCATACCACCGGACGCGTCGCGCCTGAAGGCAGCGATCGCCGCGCCCCCCCCCGATCAGCTGCGCAATCCGCGCGATCGTGCTGCTTCGTCGAGTTGCGCAGTGAGTACCCGCTCGACGAGCGGCAGGCAAGCGGCGCTGCCCATTCGCTCCTTCAGGTAGGCCCCGCACTCGTTGCAGACAAGGAGCGTGTAGCCGAGATAGGGAGAACGAATTCTTACGATCTCGCCATCGTCGGACGCACCGCAGGCGAGACAGCCGGCACTCTCGATGGTCCACCGGGTGTCGCAGCGCGCGCAGATCACCGATCGGCCGCCGCGCCCCTCCGTCAATGCCAGATCGGGCACGCCGCCACAACAGGGGCAGGGCGTTCGTCGCCAGCTATCGAGTGCGGTATTCGCGAGCACGATATCCGCGGCTCTGCCGAGTACTGCGCTCCCGATCACCTGGGCCGCGCGCCGCGCCAAACGCTTGGTTGGATGCGAGGGGGTGCTCTCCCCCGAGATCCACGACAGGACGAGCGCCGTCACCGGCGGCTTCTTGCGTCGAATGGCGGCGACATCCGACGACGCGGCGTAGCCCGCCAGCTCGCACGCGACGAGTGCACGGGCGAACGACAGCGCCAGGTCGCCGGCGCCGCGAATCGCCGCCGCCGGATCGAACGCGTTCACGCCACGGGCGAGGCGCGCGCGCGCACGCGGAACGTCTATGTCGAGCGGCCAGCTGCCGCGAATCTCGCGCTGCAGCTCGAGAAGCGGATGCAACTGATCGGCGATCGTACGGGAAAGCGCCTGACGACTGCGGGCAGCTACCGGTGAGCTCACGGCGGGAGGGACTCTCTGCTGCGACACGGTCCGGACCACGAACCGCGATTCAACCATGGATGGCATCGAGTGGGGCGCCATCACAGCATGGAAGAACGAGCTGCCTAACAGGTCACGAGCGGCCTGGGCTGATTGCGTCCGACCGATAGCGTGCGCTGAGCGACGCATCCTCCGATACGACGACCTCGGTCACCGTGGCGGCGGGGCCGAGGGCGCGCTGCACCCGCTCGAAGATGAAGCGAGCGAGGTTCTCGCCAGTCGGAACGAGTAGCCCGTCCGCAAATTCCGCGACGTCGGTGTTGATGTTTCGATGATCGAAGCGCTCACGCACCTCGGCGGCGAGAACACGATCGAGCACAGCGAGGTCGACCACGAATCCCGTCGTTTCATCCAGGGGACCGGTGACCGTCACGTCACATGAATAGCTGTGTCCGTGATAACTCGGTCGTGCGCACGCGCCGAACACCCGCTCGTTCTGCTCGTCGCTCCATCCGGGAACGCGGTACCGATGGGCAGCGGCGAAGAAGACGCGGCGCGTCAGGAAATAGGACAATGAGCGTTGCAGGTGCTGAGGCTGGGACGGCGACTACAACCTAATGATCTTCGCCGAACTCGCCGGCGCCAGTTGGACCTTCGGGCGTAGGCGCCTCCGGTGGGATCCACGACGTCCCCTCTTGTATGGCGCTCTGCACGTCGGCCGTTCCCTGCAGGAGATCGTCAAGATGATCCTCGATGGATTCCACTTCCGGGCTCTCCGGCCGCGGACGGTCCCCGAGCAAACGGCCCTCCTGCCGGTATTCCTCCGCCAGCGTGTCGTCGATCGCCTCGGGTGTCGATCCCCGCCGGATCGGGTCCACGAAGATGCCGTTCTCGTAGTTCTCGATCCCCAGCACATCCGACACGATGTGCTCGGCGATGCGCCGCTCTTCGTCCGTGCCCACCCGTCCGGCGAGCATCACCTTTCCATCGGTGACAGTTACGTCGAGATCGTCCGGATCGAGAACGCTGTCGGCCGCCAAGTGCTGCCGCACGAGCTCCCGGAGCTCACTATCGCTCAGATCGTCGAGGTCGTGAAGGTCTTCGTAATCGCGCGCCATAGGTCACCCCCCGTTCATCCGCTTCGCTTGCCGCCGATGGTTGTGGCCAGCGTCTATTTCGAGAACTGATACGAGATGCCGATCGTCAGCGCCGTGTTGTTCGTCCACAACGACTTGGGTTGCGACGTCGTGAGTATCGCGTTGCCGCCGCCCGATGTCGGTGCGTTGTAGTACGCTTGCGGATAGCTGATCGTGTACAGCCGGTTGTTGATGTCCGCCCGAAAAGCAACGCGGCCACCGGAGACCAGCCGAACTCCACCGCCCCAACTGAATGCAAAGCGGGTGCCGAAGTCGAAGCCTCCCGGATCTGTGCCTTTGAAGTCGCTCACCATGCCAAGTCCGCCCTTGATGATCGGCTGTAGCTCGTGCCAGCTCTTGAACCCCGTAAGCGCCAGGGCGAGGGAAAGATCCACGTCGTACAGTGCATTCGCTCGCGTGCCCAGGTCGCGACCGGGCTCCGACTTGGTCGGGTCGAGCAAGCGCCGATTCGACGAGATCCGATCGAGCTCGCCCGTGAGGTACACCGGCCCCCCGGCGCGCCACGCATAGAGGAGGCCCACCATCGGGGCGCTCTGCGGCGCGACGTTCACCGGATCGCGTTTGGCGTGGTAATAACCAACGATCGCGCTCACATCCTGGTGGTATTCGAGATCGTTGTATGGACTGCGCTCCGGCGGGTACCCGACCTGCGCCTGCGCTGCCGTGCTTCCCGCGAGTGAGCATGTCGTGACGAGCGCCACGAGAACGGCGCCGGAACACTTCACGAACCTGCTCCTGTCTGTCTCAAATCCGCTCCTGTCATCTCGCGCGGCTGCTCGAGCCCGAGCATGCGCAGTATCGTCGGTCCGACGTCGCAGAGTGCGCCACCGCCGCGAAGCGG
Organism: uncultured Gemmatimonadaceae bacterium; assembly: GCA_964537775.1. Classification (GTDB taxonomy): domain Bacteria; phylum Gemmatimonadota; class Gemmatimonadetes; order Gemmatimonadales; family Gemmatimonadaceae; genus CAMLIT01. The sequence goes on from CAZICQ010000018.1 coordinate 45,208, forward strand.
TGCGTCGCCCGCTGGATCGACGACGACGAAAGGCACAGGGCTCGTGGTATGCGCCGTGTGCGGCCCCCCTGTCTCCGGATCGATCATCAGCTCGCAATTGCCGTGATCCGCCGTGATGAGCAGCCGTGCTCCGGCGCGCTCGGCGGCGCCGACCACGCGAGCAAGGCTCTCGTCGACGACCTCGCATGCCTTGATCGTTGCCGGCAGTGATCCCGTGTGCCCTACCATGTCGCCATTGGCATAATTGCACAGAATGAACTCGTGCTCGTTCTTGTCGATGGCGTCGCAGAGGACGTCCGTGATCTCCGGAGCGCTCATCGCCGGCGCCAGGTCGTAGGTCGCCACCTTCTGACTCGGCACGAGGTGGCGGTCCTCGCGCGGAAACGGCGCTTCGATGCCGCCGTTGAAGAAGTAAGTCACGTGCGCGTACTTCTCGGTTTCCGCCGTCTTCAGCATTGCCATACCGGCGTTGGACACCACCTCCGCGACGATGTTGGCCATCGACTGCGGCGGAAACGCGACGGGCACGTCGAAGGTGCGGTCGTACGACGTCATCGTCGCGACTGTCACCCGTGGACGGTCGCTGACGTCGAAACCGCCAAACGTCGGATCCGTGAGCGCCTTCACGATCTGCCGCATGCGGTCAGCGCGAAAATTGAAACAGATCACCACGTCGCCATCGTGCATCGGCGCTACCGCGGATCCGTCGCGGACGATCACCGTCGGCATGATGAACTCGTCGGTGACGCCCTGCTCGTATGATTGCTTGATCACGTCGAGCGGATCGGACGCTTCCGGGCCAAGCCCCTGCACTGCGGCGCGATACCACTTCTCCGTGCGGTCCCACCGTTTGTCCCGGTCCATGCCGTAATAGCGTCCACCGACGCTGGCGACCAGGGCGCGTCCCGCCGCGCGCTCGAGGAGTTGCTGCATATAGCCGTGCGCCGAGCGCGGCATTGTGTCCCGGCCGTCGGTGAGCGCATGCACGGCAACGCGAGGAACCTGCTGTGCCGCGCAGAGATCGATCAACGCGTACAGGTGCTCGTCGATGGCGTGCACACCACCTTTGCCGAGGAGGCCGACGAGATGGACGGTGCCTCCCTTCGACTTTGCGCGTTCGCACGCGCCGACGAAGACCGGATTCTTGAAGAAGGCGCCGCTGCGAATGGACTCGCTGATCCGAACGAGATCCTGCATCACGACGCGTCCGGCGCCGAGGTTCAGATGGCCGACTTCGCTATTGCCCATCTGTCCCTCGGGCAGGCCCACCGCGAGACCGGATGCTTGGAGCAGAGTCCACGGCCGGCGACCGACAAGGGCATCCCAGGTCGGCGTTCGCGCGAGAGCAATCGCATTTCCCTCACGCTCCTTTCTGTAGCCCCAGCCATCGAGTACGACCAGCACAACGGCCTGTCTTCGATCCGCTGCCATCGCTGCGTGGTTATGAGGAAGTTCGGCCGCGCGAACTGGCGGTGCGCTCGGGCGCGAAATCTAATCGCGGCATGCCGAAAGAAAGGCAGAATTGGATGTGCAGCTCCGCCCCGAGGGACGTTGACCGCACGGTCAACACCAGAGTCACTCAGGGCCGAATCGCCATGCCGCACTGCTTTCCCGCCGCTAACTTCCATCGCTTACGGTGTCGAGTTCGCAGGCGAAGGAGAGTTGGATGGCAGTTCACAAGCGCGGTTCGCGCCTCCCCAGCTGGCGCACCGTTGCCCTGTCGACGTTAGCCGCAATCGCTGTCGTGCAGTTCTACGGCTCTGCCGCTGAACGGCCGCGCCCCTTTATGCCGTTCGGGCAGGAGCACGGCATTCCTGGCGCCATGTCGTCGGACAACGCCTTTGGAAGCAGCCGCGCCGTCCGCGTACGCTTCGCAATGCCGGGCGAGGCAGTGGAGTTTCCCATCCAGGTGGGAGCGGACCCGACGGCGCTTCGTTATGCATGGGTGCCGCTTGCGGACACGACATCCCCGGTTAGCGAGCGCACCTTTGCCGGGAGCGACGTCGCCGCACCGACGCGACCGGGCTTCTATCACATGCTGCTCGTGCGCGGACAGAACCGCAGCGTCCTTCATGCGCCCGTTCTCGCCGTCATGGTGCCGTTCGCCGCAAAGATCGGCGGAATCATGAATGGCTATCGCATCGGTACTTACCTCAGCGAGCGATTGCGCTCGCATTCGGCTTCACCGCGCTCGGCGCCGCCTCGCGGCTTCATCGAGGTGAGGGAACCCGACGCGGACATTCCGGTGAGCGCGCACTTCAGGCTGCGCGACTTCCTCACGCATGATGGCCAGGAGGACGTCTGGCCAAAGTACGTGGCGTTGAATCCACACCTGCTGGACAAGCTGGAGCTCGTGATCGCCAAGCTTGCGGAATGGCGAGCCGCCAGCAAAGACACCTCGGGGAATCCTCGAATGCCGCTCGTCGTCCGCTCCGGCTTTCGCACGCCCACGCATAACGCCGTCGTTCGCCGGGCGGCGCGCGACAGTCGTCACCAGTATGGGGACGCGGCCGACGTCGCGATGAATGTCGACGGCAATGGTCGCGTCACAGCGAACGATGCCTTGTTGGTCCTGAAGGCCGTGGAGCAGGTCGAAGCTGAACATCCTGAGCTCGTGGGAGGTCTTGGCCTCTACACCAGCCGTCGCTACCGTACGCCGTACGTGCACATCGACGTACGAGGCAAACGGAGTCGGTGGAGGGGGTAAGCTCGGCCCGCTCGGAACGGAGCGGGGCACGAACTCTGATATAAGGAACCGCGGCCATGAACGAGCATCTGCGCGATCGAATCCTGCGCCGCTTGGACGCGCTCCCAGATGAGCGGGGTTATCAGGTGCTCGACTATGTCGAGTTCCTGGAGTCGCGATACGCCGAACGTCAGGCCCCGAACAACGCCTTCACGCGCTTTACCGAGGCCGTAGAAGACCGGCTGCGTGCCGGCAAAGTGTCAGCCAGCGCGATTGCGGAGACGATGGGCTTCATGAATCGCGCGGTGGGCGTGCTGAGTAGCGCGCTCGAGACGGGAAGGACCGTTGCGACGGACATCGTCAGCACCGCGGCGCGTGCCGGAGCGCCCCCACCTGCGCCATCGCCGGCCGTGCCATCCCCCAGTACCATTACCGATGCCTCCTCTCCGGCGCACGACGTGAAGGCGCCCGGCACCGGCCAGGAGAAGCTGTAATGGCAGCGACGATAGCGCGTGGCGCGAGATCACGGAGCGGCGCGAAGGGCGGCGCTCAGGGCGAGCCACGCACCGGCGCCAAACGCACCGTGGTCTATTACGTCCGTCAGTTGCCCAGGTATGTGCGCCTGCTCTTCGGGCTGCTCACGGACGCACGGGTGTCGTGGGTCGACAAATTGATCGTCGCCGGTGCGATTGCATATATCGTCATGCCGATCGATCTCATTCCGGATTTCATTCCCTTTTTCGGAGAGATCGATGACCTCTACATTCTTCTTCTCGCGCTGCAGCGGCTGATCGGGAATGCCGGCCGTGGCGTTCTGCTGGACCACTGGACTGGGAATCCCGCTGACCTGGCCGATCTGAACCTACGCCAGGCAATGGTCGCCGCGGCCTTCTTTCTCCCTCGCCGCATCCGACGAAGGCTGCGCTTGATTGGGAGATAAGTCCTAGGCGCCACTGGACTTCGCTCCTGCACCGTCCTACGTTTCACCATGGCGACAACAACTCGCGTAACCACGCGGCCCGCTGCCCAGGATCAAACTGGAAGCGGGCCGTCGCGTATCGGGGTGGGTCAGGGAAGCTCGGAGAGTCGTGAAGCATCGGCCGGCGGCGTGGCGCGGGTGCGCGAGGACGTCGCTCTCACCTTCGACGACGTCCTCCTCGTTCCGCGGCACTCGGTGACGCATCCGAAGGATGTGGACACCACCTCCAGATTTACCCGCGAGATCGGTCTCCGCGTGCCTCTGGTCTCGGCGGCGATGGACACCGTCACCGAATCGGAGATGGCGATCGCGATGGCTCGTGCCGGCGGCATCGGCGTGATCCACAAGAACATGTCCGTCGATCGCCAGGCCGCCGAGGTGGATCGCGTGAAGCGATCGGAGAGCGGGATGATCCTGAACCCGATCACCCTCCGGCCAAACGACAGCGTGCGCGAGGCCAATGCGCTGATGCAGCGCTTTCGCATCTCCGGTGTGCCGATCGTGGACGAGGAAGGCCGGCTCGTTGGAATCATCACGAACCGCGATCTGCAATTCGAGCGCAACCTGGACCGCAAGCTTCGCGATGCGATGACTGGCGACGGTTTGATCACTGCGCCGGTCGGTACGACGTTGGACGAAGCGGAGCAGATCCTCGCGCGCCATCGCATCGAGAAGCTTCCCGTGACTGACGACGCGGGAACGTTGAAGGGACTCATCACCGTCAAGGACATTCACAAGCGCCGCCAATTTCCGGACGCGAACAAGGATCGGTACGGCCGCCTGCGCGTGGCGGCAGCGATCGGTGCGGCGGGCGACTTCATTCACCGCGCGAAAGCGCTCATCGATGCCGGCGTCGACGCCCTCGTGCTTGACACCGCGCACGGCCACAGCGAGGGCGTGCTGCGCGCAACCGCCGAGGCGCGCGACCGCTTCCCCGAGATCCAGCTCATCGCCGGTAATGTGGCGACACGCGATGGCGCGGCAGCGCTGGTGGAGCGTGGCGTGGATGCCGTCAAGGTGGGTGTCGGCCCCGGCTCGATCTGCACGACACGCGTGGTGACCGGCGTCGGCGTTCCCCAATTGACGGCGATCTTCGATGCGGTCGAAGGCGCCGGCGACGTGCCGGTGATCGCGGACGGGGGTGTGAAGTACTCCGGGGACGCCGTGAAGGCGCTCGCGGCCGGCGCCGCGTCGGTGATGATGGGGTCGATGCTGGCGGGCACCGAAGAGAGTCCCGGGGAGTCCTTTCTGCTCGAGGGCCGCCGCTTCAAGATGGTGCGCGGCATGGGCAGTCTCTCCGCGATGCAGGACGGCAGCGCGGATCGCTATTTCCAGGAAGGCGAGCTCTCGCCGCGGAAGCTGGTGCCCGAAGGCATCGAGGGGCGCGTGCCGTATACGGGTCCGGTCGCCGACGTCCTCTTTCAGATGGTAGGTGGTCTGCGCAGCGGTATGGGCTACGTCGGCTGCGAATCGATCGACGCATTGCGCATCGATACCGAGTTCGTGCGCATAACGACGGCAGGGCTGCGCGAGTCGCACCCGCACGATGTGCAGATCACGCGGGAGGCTCCGAATTACAGCGTGTGAGCATGTCGGCGCGGTACTCACTACGCGTTGGCCGCGCCATTCGCTGTCTCGCAACGCGTTGCTTGACAACGTGCTGAGCGCGGATCAATTTGCCGGCGCTGCACTGTATACAGATGTAGCGTTCGACGTGCCCTCCCCTTCCGTGTTTCCGCTCCCCCGTCACGGCGGCCCTCGTGCCGCCGGTTTTTACGTCCGTCCCCCGGAGAAGCCAAATGGGACTTTGGTCCAAGAAGAGCATCGCCATCCTGCAACAGGAGGCGGCGGCTGAAGGCCAGCACACCCTCAAACGCGCGCTCGGTGCCCTCAACCTGACGCTGCTCGGCATCGGCGCGATCATCGGCGCCGGTATCTTCGTCCTCACGGGAACAGCGGCGGCGCAGTATGCAGGACCCGCGGTGGTGCTGTCGTTCGTGTTCGCCGGCTTCGGCTGCCTCTTCGCCGGGCTGTGCTATGCGGAATTCGCGGCCATGATCCCCATTGCGGGCAGCGCTTATACCTACGCGTACGCCACGCTCGGCGAGCTCATTGCCTGGATCATCGGCTGGGATCTCATCCTCGAGTATCTCTTTGGCGCGTCGACCGTAGCGGTTGGCTGGTCGGGCTACTTCGTCGCGTTCGTCAACGAGATCGGCGACCGGTTGGGATTCGCCCACCTCCCGGCGTCGCTCACCCAGGCGCCACTGGACGTGCAGGGCACGCACACGCTCGTTATGCATGCCGGCGGCATCATCAACCTGCCCGCCGTGGTGCTCGTGGTCCTGATGTCGACGCTGCTGGTGATCGGCATCAGCGAGTCGGCGAAATTCAACAACATCATCGTGTTCGTGAAGGTCGCGATCGTCTTTCTCGTGATCGGCTTCGGCTTCATGTTCGTGAACACGGCGAACTGGCATCCGTTTATTCCACCCAACACCACCGGCCAGTTCGGCCACTACGGCTGGACCGGTATCGTCCGCGCGGCGGGTGTGGTGTTCTTCGCGTACATCGGCTTCGACGCGGTTTCCACCGCGGCGCAGGAGGCGAAGAATCCGCAGCGCGACATGCCGATCGGCATTCTCGCGTCGCTCGCGATCTGTACGGTGTTGTACATCCTGATGGCGCTCGTGATGACCGGCCTCGCCCACTATCAGGACCTCAACGTACCGCATCCGGTATTCGTCGCGATCGAAAAGGCGGGACCGACGCTGCACTGGCTCACCTACTTCATCAACATCGGCGCGATCGCCGGTCTCGCCTCCGTCGTGCTCGTGATGCTCATGGGCCAGCCGCGTATCTTCTTCTCGATGTCGCGCGACGGACTGCTGCCCGGCGTGTTCGGCAAGGTGCATCCGCGCTTCCGCACGCCCTACGTGACGACCATCCTGACCGGCGCCGTGGCGGCTCTGGTCGCCGGCTTCTTTCCGATCGCGATGTTGGGCGAGCTCGTGTCGATCGGCACCCTCCTCGCCTTCGTCATCGTGTGCTTCGGCGTCATGGCGTTGCGGTACGCGCGCCCCAACATCCCGCGTCCATTTCGCACGCCGTGGGTGCCCGTGGTCCCCATTCTCGGCATCCTCATCTGCGGCTACATGATGTACGGGTTGCCGAGCGACACGTGGATCCGCCTCGTGGTGTGGATGGCCATAGGCCTCCTGATTTATTTTCTCTACGGAACGCGCCATTCTCGAATCGCGGCGCACTCCGAGGACGCTGCACTCGCTGCCGCCGGCGACTGAGCGCATGAGCCGCGCGAGCGAGGCCCCGTCCATCGTCGCGCGGCGTTCCTGGTTCGAACGCCTCCGTTGCTGCATGATTTCCTGAAAGTCCCGGAGGAGCGTCGCGCCACGATACGACGTCTCGCCGCGGAATTCGTCCCGGGGCGCCGCGTCGCGCTGTCGACGCACATCAACGCCGATGGCGACGGCTGCGGCTCTGAAACCGCGCTGGCGCGACTGCTGCGCGAACGTGGGTTGCACGTCAGGATCGTGAACCCCACGCCCTGGCCGGCGCTCTTTCAGTTCCTTCTCGATCAGGACATCGAGGAGTCGACCGGTCGCGGGGCGAAGGCGCTCGAGAATATCGATCTGCTCATCGTCGTCGATATCAGCGATGTAAAGCGACTCGGCTCTCTGAGCGATACGGTGCGCGCGCTCCGTGTGCCGAAGCTCGTGATCGATCATCATCTGCCCTCCGACGAGCCGCCGGGCGAGGTGCTGTTCAGCGACGTCAGCGCGTGCGCCACCGGCGAGCTCGTATTCGACCTCGCCTGCGAGCTCGGGCTGGAGATCGCGCCGAAGATCGCGCAGTCGCTCTATGCGGCGATCCTCACGGACACCGGCGGCTTTCGCTACAGCAACACCTCTCCACGCGCGCACGCCATCGCGGCCGAGCTGCTCGCGGCGGGAGTCGACCCGGAGGAAATGTACCAGCGCATCTACGCGTCGGCGCCGGCGGGACGCATCCGTCTCCTCGCCGAGGTGCTGTCCACGCTTGGCATCGATGAGGAGAGCGGCGTGGCCTGGCTGACCATGCCCGCCGGTGCGCTCGAGAAGTACGGTGTGCGCTCGGAGGATCTGGACGGGATCGTGGAGCATGCGCGCTCGATCTCCGGCACGCGCATGGCGCTGTTCTTCCGGGATCTCGGCCACGGCAAGGTGAAGATCTCCTTCCGCAGCACGGGCGACGTCGATGTCAATCGCTTCGCCAGGGAATTCGGCGGCGGCGGACATGCGCGGGCGGCGGGGGCGTTGATCGCCGGCTCGCTCGAGGAGGTCCGTGAGCGGGTGGTGGCGTCGGCCGAGCGGTTCGTGCGCGGAGGCTGAGCAATGACGAACGACGTGGCAGTAGCGGCGACTTTCGGCAGCGGGACTGAAGCCGAGGTGGCTGTCGCCCTTCTCAGAGCGGCTGGCGTGCCCGCTCACGTACGCGGCAACGACATCGTCGGCCTCTTCGGTCCTGGCTTTCAGGGACGGACGGCGCGGGGAGTCGACGTCCTCGTTCCGGCTTCGATGCTGCGAGAAGCGCGGCGCGTTCTCGAGAGACCTGACGAGCAGAGCTGACGCGAACCGTCCTGCAGCCCGACCAGCGTACGCGTCGGGCCGGCAGCGTCACGCGGTCGGTTTACGCGCCAGCACCTGCACGACCGACGCACGCCCCGTGTGGTAGACACCTTCCACGACGTCGCGCTCACATTCGCGTGCGATCTCGAGATAGAGTCCCGTCAGATCGGCCATCAGCTCTTCGAGGCTCGGGAGAAGCGCGATGTCTTTTGGGCCGCCGGTGTCGTGGGCGAGCTGCGATGGACTGTACGCCTCGAGGATGAACACGCCTCCCGGCGCCAGCCCTGCCGCCGCCCCGCGATGTACCCGCGACCGGAGCGGCTGCGGCAGATGAGCAAAGATCGCCACGATCCCTGACCAGGCGTCCGGACACATCGTGTACGAATCCAGATCCGCCTCCACCGCGGTGATCGTGACGCCGCGCTCGGTTGCCAGCTCCCCGGCGCGGTCCAGCCCCACCGCCGAACGGTCCACCGCCGTCACGTCGTGACCACGGGCGGCGAGAAAGACGGCATTGCGTCCCTGGCCCTCGGCCAGACAGAGCACGGGTCCTGGCGGAATGCGGTCAGCCACGACCGCGAGAAACTCGTTAGGCTCCTTGCCGTACGCGAATTCCGGCTCCGCGTATCGCGCGTCCCAGTTGCGCGGAGGCGGCGGATCAGCCATGGGCGCGCTATTCCGTTCTCAGCGCCACCATCGGATCGGCGGCGCTGGCGCGCCTCGCCGGGCCGTACGTCGCCGCGACGGCCACGACGAGGAACGCCCCGCCGGCCACGACGAGCGCCAGCGGTTGCATCGCGGTCACACCATAGAGCACGCTTGCCAGCAGCCTCGCCCCGCCGAGTGCGATGACCACGCCGGCGCCCACGCCGGCGAGTGACAGCGCCGACGACTGCGCGATCACGAAGCGCACGAGATCCGTCTGCCCGGCGCCTAACGCCATCCGCAACCCCAGTTCCCGCCGCCGCTCACCGACGAAGAAGCTCATCACCGCGTACACCCCCATCGCCGCCAGAAGAAGCGCGACGACGGCAAAGCCGGCGAGGAGCTGGCCGAATACGAGATTGGACGACCGCGCCGCGCGTACGACGTCACTCATGGTACGGGCGTTGTATACCGGCACCGCGCGGTCGACGTCCTGAATCACGCGCCGCACCTCCGGCACGAGCGCAGCGGCGTCCGTCGATCGCGATCGCACCGCCACGGTCATGAACGTCCACGGGGACTGAGCGTATGGACGATAGAACTGCGGCTCGGGCGTGTCGAGCAGCGACGTCTGCCTGATGTCACGGACGATTCCCACCACTTCGGCGTTGCCGATACCCGTGTCGACGTGCCTGCCCAGCGCGGAGCCGTCAGGCCAATATCGCCGTGCGAACGTCTCGTTGACCACGACGACGCGAGGCGCATCCTTCGTGTCGTGAGCAGTGAATACGCGCCCGGATGTCAGCGGGATTCCCATCGCCTGGAAGTAACCGGGCGTCACGATGGTACCTGTGATCATCGGCTGCTGCGCCTGCCCGCCGTGCTCGCTCGGGTCTCCTTCGATGCGTACCGAGAACTGTGAGCAGCACCCGTCCACCGGCGTCAACGATGCCGCGCCGACAGCCAAGACGCCTGACAGAGCCGCCAGACGCGATTCGATCGCGTCGACCATGCGTGCACGCGCGGCGGCATCGTACTGGTCCGGTTCCAACGAGAGCCTCGCGGTCAGCACGCCCGCCGGATCGAACCCGAGCGGGATATGCTGCACCTCCCGGATACTCTGCACGGCCAGCACGGCGCCGGCGCTCAACGCGACGGCGAGCATGATTTCTACTGACACGAGCGCGCGCTGCGCGCGGTTGCCGCGGCCGCTCATCTCGGCGCCACGCAGCGCCAGCGCGGGACGCAGGCGGACCAGCCGTACCGCCGGCCCGAGCCCGAACGCGATCCCGGTGAGCGACGCGGCCACGAACGAGAAGAGCAGTGCACGCCGATCCACGTCGAAGACCATCCATGCCGGGTGCGCGCTGACGATTGCGCGCGACACAAAACCGACCGACCACGCGGCAAGCAGACATCCAACCGCACCCCCCACCACGGCGAGGAGCACGCTCTCGGTGAGCAGCTGCCGAACGAGGCGCGCGCGTCCGGCGCCGATCGCCGCCCGCACGGCGATCTCACGCGACCGCGCCGTCGCGCGCGCGAGCTGCAGCGATGCGACGTTCGCACACGCGACCAGGAGCACCAGCACCGCCGCGAGCGTCAATGCCGCCAGCGATCGGGTCGCGTTGCCGACGATGCTGTCGCGTAGCGGCACGACGCCCGTCGTATACGGCCCGTCGTCGTCCGGGTACTCGCGCGCAAGCTGCGCTGACATCTGTTGCATCTCTGCGCGAGCCTGTGCGACGGTGACGCCCGGTCGCAGCGCTCCCAACACGCTCAGGTTGCGACTGCCGCGTTTGCGTCGGCCGTCCAGCGGGTCGCGCCCGAGTGGCACCCAGAGCTCGGCGCGCGACGGATAACGCCACCGGTCCGGAATGATGCCGACGATGTCACGCGTGTTGCCGTCGACGATGATCGTACCGCCCACCGCCTGGCGCACCGAACCGAAGTGCCGCTCGGCGAAGCCGCGCGAGACGAGGATCACGGGTGGCGCACCGGGGCGGTCCTCGTCTGGCGAGAAGAGGCGTCCTGCTTCGGCTGTTGCGCCTAACGTGGCGAAGAGGTTCGCCGACGCCAGGGCGCCGGGAACGCGCTCCGCCTCCGTGCCCTGGATGGTGAAGTCCTCAAAGCCGAGCGCGGCCAACGACGTGAAGGAGCGCTGGCGGTCGCGCCAATCCAGAAAGTCGAGATACGACGCGTTGGATTGCTGATCGCCTTGGCGCGACGAGCCGACGACGACGAGCCGATCGCCCGCCGGATAGGGGAGAGGCCGGACCAGGAGCGCGTCCGCGACGCTGAACATCGTCGTTGTCGCGCCGATACCGATGGCAATGCACATGATCGCCGCGATCGCCGCCATGAGCTGGCGGCGAATGATCCTGACAGCGAACAGCGCATCCTGCACGAATGTGGCGAGCATCGCCTGGTTCCTCCCGGTCGCAGCCTCGCTTGATGAGCGTCTACCCCCCCTTGTCCGCGCGATACAATGCGTCAGCGGCTCGGAGCATCATCAAGTGCAGGGCCGCGCTCGTCCGGCGAGGTAACGATCGGAACCCGAGACGGTTGCGCGCGTCCATGCATGTCGCGCCCTTCAAGCGTTGCTGACCGATTTTGGGACGGGGCGTCCGCGTGCGGGCACGGGGATGCCGCTCAGCCGGCGTTCACCACGCGCACGCCGCGCTCGAGCGTCTGCTTCACCGGGCACCGGTCGGCGATCTGCATCAGCCGCGCGCGCTGCTCGTCCGTGAGCGCGCCGCCGAGCTCCACCCGGCGTTCGACGCGCGTCACACCGACAGTCTCTGTCTCGCACGCCTCGCAATCCGGTTCGTGCGAACGCGCCGTGCGCAGGCGGACCTCGACGCCTTCCAGCGGCCATCCCTTGCGGTCCGCGTACATGCGCAACGTCATCGCCGTGCAACTGCTCAATGACGCGAGCAGAAGCTCGTATGGCGTCGGCCCCGCGTCCGAGCCGCCAAACGAGATCGGCTCGTCGGCCGCCAGTACGTGCGATCGCACGCGAACATCGATCCGGAAGCCGTGTCGCCCGATGCGAGCGGAGACCCACTCTTCCGCATCCTCGCCTATTGCCTCCGCTGCCTCGGGACGCGCGCTCATCGGGCGCTCCCATTTGGGGTCTCGCGCTGCGTCGTACTCTGGCCCGTGGGGCTGCGGTCGCCGGCGACGAGACAATGCGCGATCCACTGCCGCGCCGCGTCGATCTCATCCTTCGTCAGCGTGTGTCCCTCCGGGTGCAGATGGATCGTCACCTCTGCTCCGCCTTGTCGGAGCAGCGCTGCGAGTTGCTCGGCTCCAGCCTGCGGAGCAATCGTGTCGTTCCGCCCTGCACCGATGAAGATGGCGGTGCCGTCGAGCCGCGGCAGGACATCGGGCACGAAGGGAACCATCGGGCTGAGAAGCACGGCGGCGCGGAGCAATCCGGGACGGCGCAGCAGCAGGCTCGCCGCGATGTTGGCGCCGTTCGAGAAACCGATGGCGACGATGCCGTCCGCCTCCAGGTCGTAGGCGCGCGCCGCGGCAATGACGAAGTCGCCCAGCTCCATCGTGCGGTGTGCGAGATCTTCCTGATCGAATACGCCTTCCGCCAAACGCCGGAAAAAACGAGGTGCACCGCGCTCGAGCACCTTGCCTCGTGGACTCAGCAGGCCGGCGCCCGGCAGTAGCGCGCGTCCGAGCTGCAAGAGATCCTCCTCATCCCCGCCTGTGCCGTGCAGAAGGAGGAGCGTCGTGCTCCCCGACAGCTCGCCGTCCGCGGACGGTGGCACGTAGCGGTGGATGAAGCCGAGCGCGTCGCCGCTCACGTCCTCGGGACCGGTAATGTCGGCGAAGGTGGTGGCCGCCGAGCGCGACACGGGCAAATGGATCCGCGGCAACACGGCCTCGATCTCGGCGCGCTGCGCTTCGTATTGCGGCGGCAGCATCAACGCTTCGCCCAGATGGTCGACCGGTTCGTCGATGGCGAATCCCGGCGGGATCGTGGCCAGCTCGTACAACACACCGCCCGGCTCACGGAAGTACACGGAGTGGAAGTAGCTGCGGTCGATCACCGGCGTCGGATGCAGTCCTGTCGCGATGACACGTTCACGAACCTCGAGCTGCACGTCATCGTTCTCGACCGCGAACGCCACATGGTGCACGGTACCGGCGCCGCCCACAGCACGGCTGAACCCGCCGATGGAGCGCACATCCACGAGCGCGCCGGGCGCGCCGTCGCCGGCTGCATAACGACGCGTCGTGTCCTCCTCGGCGACCGGCCGGAAGCCCAGCGTCTGCACCAGCACCCGCTCCGTCGGCCCACCGTCCTCCACCCACAGTGTGACGCTATGGAATCCACGAATTGCGTGGTCGGGCAGGATGCCCGGTGCACCGCCCCACGGCTTCCGCGCTTCCGCCGCGGCGCTCGCCACCAACTCGAGCATCAGGCCATCGTGGTCCTTGAAGGAGATCACCTGCTCGGCGTCACGCCCTCCCGCAATGCCTCGTTTTATCGGACCGTCGTAGCGAACGTTGTAGCGCAGCAATCGCTCGAGCCAGAAGCCAAGGGCGCCCGGGAGTACCGCGAACGAGGTGATGGCGACCTGTCCCGTGCCCTGTCGGCCCCGTCGCGCACCCGGCCAGGGGAAGAAGGTCATGATACTGCCAGGCGTGCCCGACTCGTCACCATAGTAGAAGTGATAAGTCTGCGGATCGTCGAAGTTCACCGTGCGCTTGACGAGACGCAGTCCCAGCAGCCCGGCGTAGAAGTCGAGGTTGCGTTGCGGGTCGCCGGCGATCGCGGTGACGTGGTGGAGTGACGGAATCTGCGACATGGCGACCTGCCTGCTCGTGGGTGGCTGTAAACCGCAGACTAAACAGTACTCGGCGCCAGCAGATCCGCGAAATGGCGCACATCACGCTGCACGATGACGCCGCGTTCCACGGCGACCGGCCGCTGAAAGATCGGGCCGTCGTAGACGAACGAGTGGAACTCGCCGTACTCGCCGCATGGATCGACGTCCACCGGCAGGTCACGGAGGAGCTGCTCGTCGAAGGCGCGGCCCGCAAATGAGGCGCCGAGCTTGGCGTCATCTACACAGGTCAGCACCGCCTTGAAGCCGAGCGCCACGAACGCTCGCGCCAGCTCGGCGGTGCCGCGTTTCCAGAGCGGGAAGAGCGCGCGCATCCCGACCTCCGCCAGCTTGCGCTCCCGGTAGTCGCGCAGCCGCTGGAGGAAGATGTCGCCGAACGCGATCGTTCCGATTCCCTCGTCGCGGTAGCGGAGCATCGCGTCCGTCATCAGCCGCTCGTATTCGCTCATGATGCGCTCGTCGGCGCTCGCATCCCGCGGTTCGCACGTCTCCGTCGATTGCGTGCGCAGCGCGACGATGCGCAGCGGCAAGCCGATCGCGGCGGCCTGGTCCTCGAGCAGCGACACACGTACACCGTGATGGCTGACGCGGTCGTATTCCGCCGCCACCGTGGTGAGGAGCGACACGACCTCCACATCGGAGTCCTGACGGAGCAGATGGAGCGCCAGTGCGGAATCCTTTCCGCCGCTCCATGAGAGCGCCACCTTCACTCGTTCACTCATTGGGCGGCACCGGCTGGTTGGCGCCAGGGCGCGATCGCGTCGGACGGAACGGGCCAGGCGGCGGCGTCCGGATGGAGCACGGATGCCAGCACTTCGACGCCTGTCACGAGCTCCGGCCCAGGCCGCGTGAAGTAGGCCCCGCCGGCAGCGGCGAAGATTTTGGCGGCGCCGATGTGTTGCCGCCATTCAGGCCGTGCCGCCGCGACCTCCACCTCGCCTAACGCGCGCGCAAGATCATAGCCGCACGGCATGGCGATGACGAGACGCGGGTGCACGGCCTCGACTTGGGCCAATGACACGGGAACGGAGCGTTTCCCCGCGTGGCCGAGCAGATCGGTCCCGCCCGCGCGCGCGACCATCTCCGGAATCCAATGCCCACACGTGTACGGCGGATCCAGCCACTCGAGGCAGAGCACTGGAACGGGCGCACGACCGGCGATCGTTTCGGCCACCCGCGCGAGGCGCTCCTCGAGTGTGGCCACGAGCAGCGCAGCTTCCGCAGTGCGATCAATCGCCGCGCCGATGTCGCGAATCGACGCCAGCATGCCGTCGATGCTGTCGCCGCCCAGCGTGACGACTGTGGGCGCGGGGCTGAGCTCCGCGAGCGCACGCTCCACGGTGGTCGCCGGCAAGGCACAGACGTCACACAGACTTTGGGCGATCACGAGGTCCGGCCGCAGTGCGCTCAATCGATCGACGTCGAGCTCGTACATCGGCACTCCCGCGGCGGCACGTTCAGACACGACCGAATCGATCTGTGCGCTCGAGAGATGCGCAATCTCGATAATGCTGCGCGTGAGCCGGGGAATGTCTCTGGACGCGTCGCACTCGTGCGACACTCCGACGAGTTGCCGCTGGAGCCCCAGCGCGCTAACGATGTCGGTACCGGCTGGGACGAGGGAGACGATGCGCATGACTGAAAGGTGCTGGGCAGGTGGGACCTGCGTCCACCCATCGCTTGGTGTCTCCATTGCACGTGAGCATAAGCGTCCCACGGCACCCAGCCCCCTTGCACGAGCCAGCAGACGCGGCTACCGTTCCATCATAACCTCCGAATGGAGAGTGAGATTATGCGATCATCTTCCCCCATGGGCGCGCCCTCCTCACGACCGTCGCCGCGCCATACTGAGCCGCTCATCGAGCTAGCTCCCGCAGTCCTCATCGACGGCAGCGCATTGTTTCTGGCCGCTCGCTCGATTCAAGAGGACCGAAGTCTCGACTACCGAGCCCTGGTTCAGATTCTGCTCGAGTGTGTACAGTCGCTCGAGCCCCCTCGGCCCGATCGTGGCGGGTCTCCTTGGGTTATGTGGACCTCCGCGTCGCCGCAGAACCCCGGTCAAACGAAGTTCCTTCATTTCGCAGAGAGGGAACTCAATTGGGAGGTCAGATCGTTCGCGCCCGCTGACAGTTTCATGGTCGAACCGTCGACAATTCTTGGGATTTCGGCCGACCCCCGCAGCGCTGGACGGCTCGTACGGTTTGATGCGTCGATTGCCTTCGCCGCCGGTCGTCTCGCGGACCGCCATCGACTCATAATTGTGTCCGACAGCTTCGCTCTCTCTGACACTCTCGCGCGCACAGTATCGATAGCTGGGCCGCTCAATCGCCCGATTCTGGCGTTCTTCGGAAGCGCACTGGACGCGCGCTGGCAACGACTGCTGCGACGGAAGCAGGAGCCCCTGGAATTTATTGACCTCGATCTGTACGAGAATCGGCTGTTCGGAAGCGCTCCAACCTCCACGCCTCCACCGTCAATGACACGCTCCGACAAGTTTATTTTCTAAGAAGTGCTGTACTTCACGCGACAAATGTCGCCCGTCCTTATTCATCGAGGCAGCTTCCATGTCATCGCTTCACCACGGGATGAATCTGTTTGCACTCCATCGCCACTTCCTGGCAATCGGAGGCACAATCAAGCCGGTGCGCCGTACCGGCGAGATTCGCTACTCGCACCCGCTCATGCTTCAACGGCCTCGCGCAGACGGCCGTCGGAAGGATGCTCCAAGGCACCTCGTAGCCTTCGTGATAGAGGTCGAGCGACGCATCCGTTGGGCAGGGTTCGATGCAAAGCTGCCGTATAACGAAAGCTGACAACTGGCGCCGAGCTAATGAGTGCGCCGTTCGCTGCGCGCACCGGTGCGTCTTTGTATTCGGCGCAGCCTTAGCCGAACCGTTAGGCGGCGCCATAAATGGCCTTCGGAAGAGAATCGCAATAAGTGAGTCGATTAAGCGGCCTTACCGAGATAGCGGTGAAATTCTTTGCGAGCTATGTCATTTCTCATGAGCTTGATCCAGGGATTCTCGCGAGCTTGATCCACCTGCGG
>CAZICQ010000019.1:0-60785 GCA_964537775.1 uncultured Gemmatimonadaceae bacterium
CGCGTTCGTCGTGTCCGCCGCCGAGCCCCGCACCCCGGTGCCGGCCAACAGCATCGATCTCGTCGATGAAGATGATGCACGGTGCGTGCGCCTTGCCCTGCTCGAACAGATCGCGAACACGACTGGCGCCGACGCCCACGAACATCTCCACGAAATCTGATCCCGACATCGAGAAGAATGGCCGCGCGGCCTCACCCGCTACCGCGCGCGCGAGGAGCGTCTTACCCGTTCCCGGCGGACCGACCAGCAGCGCGCCCTTGGGCAGCCGTCCACCAAGCCGCGTGAATTTCTGCGGATCACGCAAGAATTCGATGATCTCCTGCAGCTCCTGCTTGGCCTCGTCGGCGCCTGCTACATCGGCGAAGGTCACTTTCGGCGTGTCGCCGGTCAGCAGTTTCGCCTTCGATTTGCCAAAGGAGAAAGCCTTTGCTCCTCCCGCCTGCATCTGCCGGAAGAGGAAGAGATAGAAGCCAATGAGCAGCAACCACGGGAGAAAGCTCACCAGCATGCCCATCACCGATGGGCGCGCGTCCTCCGCCTGAATGTCGACGTTCTTTGCGCTCAGCCGGTCGAGCTCCGACTGTGAGTTCTCCATCGGTAGGCGCACGTTGAACTTCGAGACGGCGTGCCCCTGGTAGGAGATCGGGCTCCGGAACTGCCCGGATACCAGCTTGCCCGATTGAATATCGACGCTGCGGATATTGTCGCGATCGAGCTGCTCCTTGTACTGCGTGTACGTAATCGTCGGAGCGGCGTCGGACCGTGCGCCCGAGAGCTGAATGAGCGCGACGGGAATCAATAAAATAAGAATCCAGAAGGAGAGCGTCTTCGAAAAGCGCCCCCAGCTGAACTCCTTCTTGTTTTTCGGAGGAATGGGTACTGGCATTTACTGCAAGCTCGCTATGTACGGGAGGTGCCGAAAGTTCTCCGCGTGATCAAGACCATAACCGACCAGAAACTCGTCCGGCGCGTCGAACCCACAGAAACGTATCGGATGGCGGAGCTCGGTCGCGACACGTTTATGCAGCAGTGTACAAATATCCAGAGAACGCGGATTCCGTGCCTGTAACAGATCCATTAAACGGTTGAGAGTACGCCCGGTATCGACGATGTCCTCGACGAGCAGGATGTGCTTGCCCTCGAGCCTCGTCTCCGGATCATATACCAACCGAACGAAGCCACTCGATTCCGTGCCGTCCCCGTAGCTCGATGCAACGAGGAAGTCCACCTGCAACGGCCGCCGGATCTGCCGCACAAGGTCGCTCAGAAATATAAAGCTTCCTTTCAGCAGGCCGAGCACCAGAAGGCTGCCGGCCGGATACGCGCCGGTGATCTCCGCACCCAGCTCTTGCACCCGTCGCGCGATCTGCCCTTCATCATACACCAACCGCTTCACCGCCCTGCCGAGCAGCCGCGGATCATCGATCGTGAACGTCACACCGATAGGGGCGTGCCGGTCTGCCGGACCGATCGGTCGCCGCGTGACTGCGGCACACCCCTGGAATCCAAATGATCTCGTCTCCGGCAAGTACCACCGGCCAGCTAATCCGCCGTCGTCCGGAGATGCCAGCGTCCGTCAAGAAACGCTTGACCTTCCGCGCCGGCGCATCGGCCCGGAAGGCCATCGTATCACCTGGCTGCCAGCCTCTCACCGTCAGAGGAACTCCGACCGGCAGCGACGCAGCCCACGCATCCGCGTCGTCACGCTGCGCCAAAGGACAGAAGCGCCACCGGCTCCAAAAGACAGTCCGCGTTCCCAATGCCACAGGGGCGACGGTACTTCCCTCCTGACGATGCAGCTCGAGCCAACCGCGCGAGCGAGTCACCTCCCATCCACCGGCAAGTTGAATCCGAGCTCCCGAGCGTCCCCTGATCGTAAACTCCACGAGCCGGCGTGTTCCTCTCCAGTCGAGCGCCACACCGATCCGACTCGCGAGCACTGGCCAGATGATTCCCAGAGATGCCCGAGAATACCCGACGAGACTCGGCAGGGCAACATCGAGTGAATCTGCCGATGCGCGGTATTCGACCGCCTGCTGCACGGCATCGTCCACCTGTCGTCGCCAGTCACCTGCCCGTTTCGCGATCGCGAGCAGGTCCGCGTCGATATCCGGACGCGTTTGGCGCAATGCGGGCAGCAGATCCATGCGAACGCGATTACGAAAAAATCTCCGCGACTGATTCGTTGGGTCTTCGAACCACCGCACTCTCTGGCTCCTCGCGTACTCCAGCACCTCTGCGCGAGCGGTCCGGAGCAGCGGCCGCACGACCGGGGAGTTGGCGTACAATGCCGCCAATCCGCGGGCTCCAGCTCCGCGAAGGACCCGCATCAGTACCGTCTCGACCTGGTCATCTCGTGTGTGTGCGGTCACGATCGTTCCGCCCGTTCTCGCCGCGACTTCGTGGAGAAAACGCCAACGGTCGTCGCGCCAGGCGGCTTCGCTGGGACCAACCAAGCGCGGCATCGCGCTGCGGCCGCACACGACCGGCAATCCGAGCGCTGTCGCTCGCGCGCCAACGAGCCGCGCCGCCCGCGTGCTCGGCGCGCCGGCCACACCCGAAGGCGCGTGATCGAAGGTCGCGACGAGGAGCCGTTCTCGGGGAATCGTCGCCGCCGCTGCATGCAACAGCGTCATGGAATCGACCCCGCCCGAAATGGCAAGGATCGCCATGCGAACGTCGGCCAGCGACAAGCGCACTTCCACCTGAATCTGCACTGTTCAATATAGCCAACCGCTTACCGCTTTCGTTCGACCCACGACTACCCCTCGCGTTTTGTCCGGGAGTTCAGGTATTTTTTGCTCGTTAGCGCGTTACGGCGCGTGTGACGCCTTGCCTTTTTCTCCTCCGCAGGAGCCTCCCTTGGAAAGTCACGGTCCGCTCGGCACACTGTGGGTCGGTCTCGGCCTGGGGTGCTTCTACCTCGCGCTGATCTGGTTGAACACGCTCCTGGGGTTTTTCCTTACGCCGCTGTTCGTCATTCCTTCGACCTGGTTGATGGATGTGGTACAGCGACGGCGGGATTCGGAGGCGACGCACTGACGAGCCATCGCTCGCCGGTGAACAGGACGGCGATCAGCGTCGGGACGGGGAATGGTCCCCGTCCTTTTTTTGCATGGCGGCGCGCTTGTTTGACCGTCGCCGCTGCCCTGTTGGGGGCGACCGCAATGGCCCGCACGGCGCAGGCCCAGTATGTCCCGCATCCCTCTGGTGACTGGCGGTCGCTCGGCACGGCGCATTTCGACTTCCACTACCAGCGGGAGCTCGAGCCATGGACGCGCTTCGTCGCCGCGCGCATCGAGGCGATCGATTCCGCCGTGTCGCTCGCGGTCGGAAACACGCCGCGCGCGCGAGTCAACGTCGTGGTCGAGGACCCATACAATGTCGCGAATGGCTTGGCCATTCCTCTGCTCGACCATCCCATCATCGAGTTCTGGGCTACACCGCCCGATCCGCGCGACGAAGTCGGAGAGCTCCGGACCTGGGGGGAGATGCTTGCCTCACACGAGTTTGCGCACGTGGCGCATCTCGGTCGGCCCTCTCGCAACCATTTTCAGCGCACGCTCTGGCGCCTGCTGCCCGTGGACCTGGGCCCGATTCCGCTGCGCGCTCCTCGTTGGGTCATGGAGGGATACGCGACGTACATCGAAGGGCGTGTGACAGGCACCGGCCGGCCGTACGGAATGTGGCGTGCCGCTGTCCTTCGTCAGTGGGCGATCGAGGGAAGGCTGCCCACGTATGCCCAGATGAGCGCATCGTCGGTGTTCGACGGCGGGAGCTTCGCATATCTCGTCGGGTCGGCGTACCTCGAGTGGCTGGTGCGGCGACAGGGACAGGGAGATTCGAGCCTCGTTGCCGTTTGGCGGCGGTTGACGGCACGTCAGGTGCGCTCGTTCGACGAGGCGTTTACCGGTGTGTTCGGCGACACGCCGGCGACTCTGTATGCGCGATTCACTGTCGAGCTCACGACGAAAGCCGTTGCCGCTGAACGCGCCCTGGCCTCCGATTCGGCATCGGGCGGCGGTCTCGTTCAGGGAGAGCTGGTGCAGCACCTCGCCTGGGCTACCGGCGATCCAGGCATTTCTCCGGACGGCGGCCGCGTCGCGATCGTGTTGCGCACACAGCACTTCCCGTCGCGCGTCGTCGTTTGGGGCTCGGCGCCGGAAGCCGACACCGCCGTTACGCGCTATAACGACCGGCTGCTGCGACGCGACCCGGAGGACGTGCCGGCGCGTCGCTACTATCCACCGCCGAAGCGGCCGCTGGCCACGTTGCGTGCGGCTGCGGGAGGATTGTCGTACCAGGAGCCGCGCTTCTTCCCCGACGGACGGCACATTCTCCTCTGGCGTGACGTGCGGCGCAGCGACGGCACATTCCGTCCCGACCTGTTCGTGTGGGACACCGGTACCGGCAGCGTACGTCGAGTCACTCGCGGCGCCGGTGTACGCGACGCCGATCCCGCGCCCGATGCGCGCACTGCGGCCGCGATCCGGTGCACCGCCGGCCACTGCGATGTAGTTATCGTCGATCTCGCGGATGGGCGGATCGCGACCGTGGCCGCCGGCGATGCCGAAACATCTTACTATCGCCCGCGGTACTCGCCCGACGGCGCTT
Source organism: uncultured Gemmatimonadaceae bacterium (assembly GCA_964537775.1). Classification (GTDB taxonomy): domain Bacteria; phylum Gemmatimonadota; class Gemmatimonadetes; order Gemmatimonadales; family Gemmatimonadaceae; genus CAMLIT01. The sequence goes on from CAZICQ010000019.1 coordinate 4,615, forward strand.
CCGTAGCCGTGGCGGTGCATCGTGCGAATCGATGGCGTATTGCCCTTGTCGACACTCGCGGGGGCGGAGCTCGCGTCGTCGATCCCGACGATGGCGCCAGTCGCTTCGACGCCGCATGGCTGTCGCCGCGGCGACTCGTTCTCGTGTCGAATCGCGGTGGCATCGCGAACCTCGAGCGCCTCGATATTGCCACCGCATCCGTCCGCACGCTCACGCGCGTTACGGGCGCGGCGGTGGCGCCTGCTCCCAACCCGCGCGACAGCTCGATCTGGTTCCTGGCACTTCACGCGTCGGGCTATGACGTGCGCCGACTGCCCGTGCCCGCCATGAGCGGCCGGGACAGTGCCAGAGCGCCAGAGCTGGAAGCGCCACTGCTCGACACCGCTCTGGCGCCGGTGGTGCCGCGCTCGTCGGCGGTCGTCCGCGCATTTGCGGCGACCCAGACGAACGCGCCGCGTGCGTACGGTTTCGGGCCACACGTCACCCGGTGGTTCCCAGCACCGTTCGCGACCGCAGACGGTGCCGGCCTGCTGCTCTCGGTTGCCAGCGTCGATCCCATTGGCCGGCTGGCCGCCACCGTCGATGCTGTGCCGGGCCAGCCGGCGACGTGGCACGGAGCGTCAGCGGAGCTCGTATGGCGCGGCTGGTGGCCGGAGCTGCGGCTCCAGAGCTATTACGCCTCGCAATCGCCATTGCAGCGCGCCGGGACGGGGGACGGCATGGTCGCGGCGCCAGCCGTCGCGCTTACTGGTGCCGCTCTTTCCGCCTCGTACGCGCACGAATCCGACGAGTGGACGCACAGCTATGCTATGGGTGCTTCGTTAGGCTCGCTCGTGATGCCCGGGAGTGCCGCGGGCTCGAGAAGCTTGGCCTTCGGCCGCTTCGACGGCCGATATCGGCAGGGCGCGGATCTATGGCATCTTTCGGAAGGGCTCACGGCGAACGCGAGTACCGGCTCGACCGGCGGCCATCGTTATGGGCGCTTCACTGCGAGTGCGGCGGTCGCGACCGGCGGTCAGGTCCTGTGGCCACTGTCACTGAGTAGCAGCTACGGCGCGCTCTTTTCAGAGGGCGCGGTCGATCCCTTTGAGCAATTTTCGGTCGGCGGCGTACGTCCTACCTTCGTCGACGAAGGTGTGCTCCCCCAACGAATCGACATGGCGGCGCTTCCCACTGGAACGCTGACCGGTGCTCGCGTCCTCACGGGCCGTGCGTCCACTTTCATATTGGGACTGAATCCTTTCTACTGGATAGCCCGGACCGCGAGCTCCAGCCAGTGGGAGAGTTGGCACCGTGTATACGGTCTCGAATGGGCGCTGTCCGAGGCGCCGCTTCCCGTGATCGCGATACCGGGCGTGCGCCTCACCTTTGGTGCGGCCCGCAGCCTCGACGCGCCATTCGCGAACGAGATCCGCGGCTGGGCAGTCGTGCAGCTGCGGCCCTAACGCCCAACAGTAACCTCTTTCCAGCGACACGCACGCCGGTCCGCTGTATATTGACGCGCCGGAAGTCATCCCGGTGGCTACCCGGCTGCCAGCTCTCTCCCACCGGCTCGCGCCAGCGCCGCCCCCCGTTGTCCCGAGCAGCTCAGGCATCAATCAGGAGGATGGAAATGTTTGTCCCCCGTGCCACACGTTTTGGCATCGCCGCGGCTGCAGCACTCGTCGCTCCCTCGTTTGGCCACGCGCAGGGTTTCGGACTCAACGAGATCGGCTCGTGCGCCGTGGCGCGGGCGTACGCGGTCACTGCCGGAGGCTGCAAAGATGCCTCGACAATTTACTGGAACCCGGGCGCCGCGACCGCGCTCTCCGGCTGGTCGATCGTAGTCGGTGCCGCCAACATCGGCGTCAAGGGATCGTTCGAGCGTGACTCGTCGCACGCCAAGTACAACTCGACGATTCCCGATCAGACCGTTCCCCACCTCTTTATCAATCACCACGCGGCGGGCAGCCGCGTGGCCTGGGGGCTTGGAGTCTATATTCCGTATGGCTTGACCTCACAGTGGGGCGACGACTTCCCTGGAATCTTCGAATCGAAGAAGGCATCGCTCGCGACGATCTATGCGCAACCCAACTTGGCTTGGCGCATTAACGACCGCTGGTCGATCGGCGGCGGCCCAATAGTCGGCCGCTCGTCGGTGGAGCTGGTGCAGGCCTTGGATCTGTCGACTCAGTCGCCGCAGCCAGGCATCACCTTCGCGCAGCTCGGTATCGCGCAGCGCACGCAGTTCGGCACCGCGCGGTTGAAGGGCGACGCCATGGGCTACGGTGCGCAGGTCGGCGTGAGCGGGACGTTTGGCAGCGGCTGGTCGTTTGGCGCCCGGTATCTCACCCATATCTGGTTCAACTACGACAATGCCGACGCCACGTTCACGCAGGTCGCCACGAACCTCACGCTGGCCGCGGGCAATCCGCTGAGAGCTAATCCCGGCACACCTGTGGACTCGCTGGTGGCCAGCCAGTTCACATCCGGCGCTCTGGTGCCGCAGAAGGTCAAGACGAGCGTCGATCATCCGGCGCAGGCGCAAATCGGGCTGGCGTACAGCGGCATCAAGGATTGGAACTTCGAGGCAGATTACGCTTGGGTCGGTTGGCACGGGTTCCGCGAGTTGCCGGTGACATTCGCCGTCGCACCGAGCCGCGTGCTGATCGAGGATTACAACAACTCGTCTGCACTGCGACTCTCGGCGGAGTACGCGTGGCGCAACAGCCTGCGTTTGCGCGGGGGCTTCGCCGGTGTGGCCAGCGCGGCACCGCCGGAAACGGTGACGCCCCTCCTTCCCGAGCAGGACCGGCAGTACTACAACGGCGGCCTCGCCCTGCCCCTCGGCAGCTCATGGACTGTCGACGCCGGCTACGCGCATATCTACACGTTTGGCCAGCGGGGTCGAATCAACGAACGCAACGACCGCTCGCAACTGGCCGCACAGCTCAACAGCGGCGTGTACCACCTGTCCGCGAACATCGTCTCCGTCACATTGAAGGCCTTGTACTAATACCCACAGGAGAATCAGCGAATGTCCAAGACGCACTTCCTCCTGCGCGGTCTCAGCGCGCTGGTGTCAGTGGCCGTTCTCGGTGCCTGCGGCGCGCACGACAACCAGGTGCTCGGGCCTGCAGTTCCGGCCGGTGGCTCCATCTTCAGCAGCTACGTCTCGCTCGGAAACAGCATCACGGCGGGCTATCAGTCCGGCGGCATCAACGACTCCACGCAACGGCAGGCGTACCCCGTGCTCCTGGCGCGGCAAATGGGGACGTCGTTCGTCTATCCATCGCTGGCAATGCCAGGATGCACGCCGCCGATCGCGAACTTCCAGACGGGGGCCCTCGTCGGCAACGCCCCGTCGAACACCTGCGCGTTGCGAAATCCGGCGCTCGTGTCGGACCGGATCAACAACGTTGCAGTGCCAGGGGCGACGTCCGCCGACCCCTTCTCGCCGAGCACGAACGCATCGAATGCGCTCACGACACTTTTTCTCGGCGGCATGACTCAGGACCAACGCGCACTGCAGGCTCACCCGACATTCGCCACGGACTGGATCGGCAACAACGATGTCCTGGCCCCCGCCCTGTCCGGGATACTGGCGTCAGCGCCCGGAATCTCTCCGGGGGTAACCCCGGTTGCGACATTCGTGAGCAACTATGCCAAGGGGATCGATCCGCTGGTGGCCGGCGCACCTGGTCTCAAGGGGGTGCTCATCGGCGTGGTGCAGGTGGGCGCAGTGCCAGCCTTCGTAAGCGGCGGGTTGATCTGGTCGTCTCCAGCGCTCCAGGGTGCGATCACACAAGCTTCAGGGCTTCCACCCCGCGGCCTCACGGTGCTTCCAAACTGCAGCGGCTCGATCTCACTGATCGACGTGATCCAGTTGATCCCGCAAATCCGGCAGTTCGTGGCCACGAACGGCGCGTCGGGTCACCCGCCGGTGATCTCATGCGAGAAGGGGCAGTTCCCACCCTCGCCGCTCGTCGGCGACATCTTCGTCCTTGACTCGCAGGAGCAGGCTACCCTCTTCGCCACCATCTCAGCGTATAACGCGTACATCAAGGCCAAGGCGGACAGCATCGGCTTCGCCTATGTCGACCCGAACCCGCTGCTTGCGGCGCTCAAGGCCAGCGGTGCGATCCCGCTGGCGCCGAACTTCGCCAGCCCGACGGCTCCCTTTGGGCAATACATCTCGCTGGACGGGATTCACCCCAGCGCTGCGGCCCACGTGCTGATCGCGAACGCCATCATCGACGCAATTAACGGGAAGTACGGGACGGCGCTGCGATACGTGCAATAAATCCGGGCGAAGGGACCTGCGAAATGGCGACGCGCAACGACGGGCTCAAATCACAATGACGATGAGTCGTCAGCTATCGACATGGCCTTCGATTCAAGCGCACGTTGTGCCGAGACTGTCGCTTGAACAACCGTGTGAGATTTTTGTGATCTCGAGCCAACCACGTGTCCCGCCGCGCGTTACACGATAGCTGCTGAGCTGGTTTATGAAATAGTTGTCAACATGTCCGAATTCAGACAATCGTCGATTGAAATCCGGGTGCGCAGTCCGCAGTGCGTCCGAAGTTCGCAGTTCTTTTCGCGCGCGCTCTCCATTATCAGAGCAACAGGAACGCGTCGTACAGCGCGTGCGTCCACGCTGTTATGCCGAAGCCGCGCAGCAGGTAAAGCCCGCTGAACGCCAGTCCGCTAAACGCCCGAAATGCAAAGGACTGGATCTGAAAGTGGTCGCCGAACGGCCCCACGTAATGGAATGCCGAGAAGATCAGCGCTCCCACGATCGCCGCGAAGGCGCCAGCGCCGCGGCGGCTCCAACCAAGCACGACTCGCGCACTGACGGCCAGGGCGGAGACCAGCAGAACCCGAAAGAGCAGCTCCTCGTAGAGGCCGGCACCAAGCGAGAGCATCAGGCGCGACTGCCAGCTCAGCCGCTCGATCGGCGAAGCTCCGATTGCCAGGAGATGAAGCGATCCGAGCAGCTGGGCCGTGACGATGCCGATGACAAAGCCGAAACCCAGGGCAAGGCAGATCGATTCGACGGTCATACCGGCGAAGATGCTGGGGCGGGGGCGCTCGCCGGTTCGGCGTATGTCGCGCCAGACGAACAGCACACTCAGGCCGATTATTCCCGCCATCAGGACAGTCGGCCCGTAGCCCCCGCCAACGGCAAAGGCAAGCTCGCGGAGCATGACCTCTGCGCCGTTCCGCACCTGCTGGGTCGATTCCGAGCTACCAGTCGTCGCCGCCAGGGCCTCATAGGCCAGCAGCAGCGGCAGAGCGAAGAGCAGGCTGTAGCGAGGCGAGCGGCTGGCTTCGAAGTACGACTTATGGCGGTTGCCCGTTCGAGCGGACGTGGTCATGGAGGAATCGTACGACCGAGCTCGCTCGAAAGTTCGGCCGCGAGCGGTTGCGGAACGGCGTGCAGTTTTCTAGGGTACGGATGTCGCCGCGAAGGTCGCGGTGAATTCGCGCCCGATGTCGAACATTCAACGAGGAGGTGATCCATTGTCTAGTAACGGTCCCACAGCCGGTTCGTCCTGGGGAAGCGGTCGCCTGATCGCTACTCGGTAACCCGGGTACCGGCTCATCGATCGTCGCGAGCCGGCTTTGGACGAAAGGCCTCCGGAAACTGTCCGGGGGCCTTTCTTATTTGCCCAACCTTCCGCGTCCGTGGCAGTTGTCAGCTACCCGTGCTGCCGAAGCCGCCGGCACGCTCCGTCGTCCGCGCGACCGCTCCTTCCTCCCACGCCACCGGCTCGAATCGATGAACCACCATCTGAGCGATCCGCTCGCCATGCTCGATCCGGATCGGGTGCGTCGTCGGATTTCGCACCAGCACCATCCATTCGTCCGGAAAGTCGGCGTCGATCGTGCCTGGCGCATTTGGAATGTCAAGCAGCTTCTTGAAAGTCGTCCCGCTGCGCGGCCGAATTTGCGCCTCATGTCCGGCTGGTAGCCGCGCCTTGAAGCCGAGTGGCACCAGTACCGTCGTGTGCGGCGGAATGTCGAGATATGCCAACACACCGTGCGGAGCGATGGCCGAGGTCACTTCCCACGTGCGCTCTCCATCCGAGCACCGGACGCGACGCCCACGAAGATACGCCGTCAAGTCGTAGCCGGCCGAACCCGCCGTCGCTCGTCGCGGAAGCTGCGCGTCCTCGTGAAGCCGTTCGGCAACGATCTTCGTCATGCGCTAGTGAAGTAAAAAGGAGTCCTGCAGGGAACTCGTACCGTCGACGGGTGAACAGTACATGCTGTCGAGGCGTACGTCGCCAGCCTTGCGGCCGAGCTTCGTCGCGCCCTTGATTTCGGCATGCTACTCGGCCTCACCTTGCTCTTGCTCGCCGGCGCAAAAATCGGCGACGATACCACCGATTCCCTCATGTCGCGCGGCATCTCCCGCCAGCTCGCCCTCGCGCGGGCGGCACAGATCGCGGGCGTTCGCTATGCCCTCGATCTCTCGGTCGCGAAACGGGACACTGCGGACGGCCGTGTGGCGATTCACTTCCAGAAGCATGGCCCCGGCGACGTGATCGTCGATTTTCGTGGTCCCTCGGTCGCCGACGTCGAAGTGAATGGCAGTCGCGTGCAGCCGGAGACGAACGGCGCCCATCTGCGCTTTCCAGCGACGCTCTTCCACTCCGGCGAGAATCGGATCGACCTCCGCTTCGAGACCCTGATCGCACCGGCCGGCGCGAGCATCATTCGTTTTCACGACGACACGGACGGGAACGATTACCTGTATACCCTGCTCGTCCCCGCTGACGCCAACGCACTCTTCCCCTGCTTCGATCAGCCGGACATCAAGGCGCGTCTCACACTGACACTCGACGTACCGCCCGCATGGACCGCGCTCGCAAATGGGATCACCGAGCGCGTGGATTCCAGCGCCGCGAAGAAGACGTTCTCCTTTCGGGAGACGGAGCCCCTCCCGACGTATCTGATCGCCTTCGCCGCCGGTCCATGGCGCCGCTTCAGCGGCGGCCCGCGACACACCAATCTGTTCGTGCGTGCGTCCCGCGCTGGCGAGGTGGAGGTGGATTCCCTGCAGAATCAGGTCGGCGCCGCGCTGGCCTCACTGGAGAGCTATTTCGGCGTTCCCTACCCGTTCCAACAGTTTCAGTTCATGCTTGCGCCCGCCTTTCCTTTCGGCGGGATGGAGCACCCCGGCGTCACGATGTTCAACGAGGAGTCGTTCATTTACCGCGAACCCCCGACGCTCAACCAGCGACTCGCGCGCCGGGCGACGATCTACCACGAGGTCGCGCATCAGTGGTTTGGCGACTACGTGACAATGCGGTGGTTCGACGATCTGTGGTTGAAAGAGGGCTTTGCAACCTACATGGGCACCAAGATGGTCGCACTGAGTGACCGGTCGGCGCCCGAGACCGACGCCGGCGGAGCGCGACCTGGCGATGCCGAATGGATGTCGTTCTATCTGCGGAACAAACCGGCGGCATACGACGTCGACGTCACCGCGGGGACGACACCGATCTGGCAGTCATTGGCCAATCTGGATCAGGCGAAGAGCAACTACGGCGCGATCGTCTACAACAAAGCACCCGGCGTTTTAAAGCAGCTCGACTATCTCGTCGGCGACTCCGCCTTTCGCGCCGGTGTGCACCAGTTCCTTATCGCGCACCCGTACGGCAACGCCACCTGGCGCGATCTGCTCGAGGCCATCGGCACGGCTGCGAGGACGTCGCTGCGCGACTGGGGGGCTCAGTACATCCTGCGCCCGGGGCTACCCGTAATCGAACAGCGAGTGGACGTGCACGACGGATCGCTACGGCGCATCGTTCTGGTGCAGCATCCAGCCCAACCGGCGCTCTCCGGCACTGGCACTTGGCCTATTCGAACGGAGTTGGTGCTCTCGCGGGGCGGGCGCGGGGGCGGGATCGAGACGCGTGTACCGGTCGAGATCAGAAGCGAATCCACGGTTGTACGAAACGCTGGCGCCAACGACGCCCCGGACTTTGTGTACGCCAACGCCGGCGATCACGCTTACGCGCTCGTCATGCTCGACCCGCGGAGCGCCTCGTGGCTCGAGCCGCACATCGGCGACGTGCACGACACATTTCTGCGCGCTATGCTCTGGGGCTCGCTCTGGGACTTGGTGCGCGACGCGCGTCTTGCGCCCACGCGGTTTCTGGCCAGCGCGATCCGCGAATTGCCGCGCGAACGTGACGAGCAGATTGCGGCGGGCATGCTCAGTCGCACCTCACGCGCGGTCGACAGCTATCTCTCACCGCTGCAGCGGGATTCTATTTCGCCACAACTCGAGGCCGTCCTTCTCTCGGGAGCGGAAGACCGGACACGCAGCTATGGCGTACGTAAGAGTCAGCTCGACGCATACATAGCGCTGGCGCGAACGCCGGCCGCGATCGCACGGCTCGACGGTTGGCTCGACAGCTCCAACACAGCCGGCATGCCGCTGCGCCAGCCGACACGTTGGGCAATCGTGACCACACTGGTGGCGCGCGGTGCGTCCGGCTCACTCGCTCGTTTGGCGGCCGAGGAACGGCACGACACCACCACCGGTGGCCGGCGTCGCGCGTTCGTCGCTGGCGCCGCACGGCCGGAGGCCGCGGTGAAGCACGCGTACTTCGCTCGGTATTTTCGTGACTCCACGCTGAACGAGGATTGGGTGACGGCCAGCCTCAGAACGTTCAACGAGCCCGAACAAGCATCGCTCACGCTGCCGTTCCTGCGTCCCGCCCTCGACACGCTGCCGTGGATACAGCGCAACCGGCGCATCTTCTTTCTGGGTTCGTGGCTGGGGGCGTTCGTCGCCGGTCAGCGGAGCGCCGCCGCGTTACGCGTGGTCGATGATTTCCTCCGTGCGCACCCCAAGCTGCCGGCCGACCTGCGGCAAAAGATTCTGCAGACACGCGACGATCTCGAGCGCACCGTGCGCATTCGTGGCACCTACGCAGATGGCGCGTAACCTTTTGCCTGCTTCAGCGTATTCAGTTGGTCCCCGGCGCCGTGTCGTGGGCCGAGGGTAGGATTTTCCGAAGAGGCAACTGATGCAACGGGCCATGACCACCGTCGGGCTGATCGCCAGTACGCTCACGTTCGCCTCTCGCGCCCGGGCGCAACGGTTCGAGTACTTGCCGGGCACTTCCCAGTATCGGCTCAGTGTGCAGAGCACTGGTTACGCCGAGCAGGGTGGTTCACGGCAGGAAGTCAGCTATGACACGCAGCAGCGGATGACGCTCGTGCTGGCCAAGCGGAGTCCGGACACCCTGGGCCTGTCGATCACGCTCGATTCGATCACCGGCCGGCTGCCGACCGGCGCGGCCATAAATGGATCGGGCATGCTCGGAATCAAGCTGCAAGCAGCCGTGTCACCGCTGGGCAGGCTGTACGCGCGTGAGGCCGTGACGGGGCCGGGCGTCGACCTGCTTGGCGACTTCGCCAACGAGCTGGTTCGCTTTCTTCCTGCGCTGCCGCCGACGATTGGCGTAGGAGTATCGTGGAGCGATACCGTCGCCACACCGATAACGCAGATGGGCACGCAGCTCAATCGCTCCATCGTCACCACCTACCGGGTTGCCGCCGATACCACGGTCGACGGCCAAGCAGCGTGGCGAATCGAGCGCAGCGCGAAGGAGACGGTGTCCGGCTCGGGCAACGCGATGGGCCAGCAGATTCGGTTTGAGACGGAAGGATCGGGCAGCGGTCAGTTTTACGTCAGCCACAGCGGACAGTACCTTGGCGCCGACTACAAGGACGACCTGGTCTCTAAGGCGACGCTGGCACCGCAAGGCATCGCCATCACGAATGCCCAGACGCAGCTGACCAGGATCGCGCTGGTACGCTGATCAGTCGGCGCGGTTCTGCTTCTGCTGCGCTTCGGTCTGCTGCGCCACGAGCATCGGCTGAACGATGCAAGCATGGAAGTCGCGACCCGCACATGACGCTTTGGCCGCGCGCTCCACATTGTGTTTCACCACCTCCGGATACACGCGGCAATCTGGCGTGTTGCGGCCACGTACACAGCCGTTGTACTTGAGCAATGCATCCCGCCAGCCGTCGATCGTGAAGTCCTCCACCTGGCGGGCAGTCCATTTCAAGATGTAGATGCCGTAGCGGAGATTGGTCGCATCGTCGCGCAAGTTCGTGCCGAACTTCGCACCCAGTGCGCCACGCCAGTGCTTGCCGTACACTTGCATCAGCCCCACAGCACCGACCTTCGATCGTGCGCGCGATTTGATTTCGTCATTCTCGGTGAGCATCACGCCGAGGACGAGCGCCGGTGGAATCTTCTGTGTGTACGCTTCGCGCACAGCTACGTCGGCGAGCGACCGCGCACGCAGCGGCGTCACTTTTCCGGTGCGAATCAGATCCAGCGCGAATGCCTCCCGGTCGGCGCGGAATTGTTCCGACTTGATCGCGATCTGGGCTTCGTGGCGAAGCCAGGGTGCGCGCAGTCCGAGGGAATCCACATACCGATGCTGCAGGATGCGCTGCGCCACCGGCGCCCGCTGCTCGAGAAACACCGGCTGCACCAATGACGCGGCCGCCACGATCGTAGCGACCGCAGCCGATGCAACCAGCAGTTGGCGCAGAACGGCGCGGGAGCGTGAGATCGGTGACTCCTGGGATTCGCGACGTGGACGAGGCAGGCGGGCCGACGGCCCGGGCAAGCGCGCGACTACTGTAGACGACGATCAGGCACCGCTCGCGGTTGCGCCGAACGCAGAGTCGGCTAATCGGCGGCGCGAAAAACAGACGGTAGTCGCAAAGGCATGTTAAGACCACGCCGCCATCGGCGCAACGGCGCGGCACTCTTCTTTCGATACAGAGTTGCAGTCCAACCCGTTACGGTCATTTCGATGAGCACCCGCATACCGGCGGAACGCTCTCGCACTGCTGCCCCGCCCGCTTGGCGGCGTCACAGCAGACGAGCGAGACGTCGCCGGCGCATTTCACCGATCGCGAAATACGCCGGTCTGTTCATCGCGCTCGTGCTTGCAGCTCTTCTGGCCCAGTTTGCCTATCATGCCGTTACTGCTGAGCCTCGCGATGCACGCCTCATCGCCGAACGCGAGCTGCGGCTGAACACGTTGGGGCGTGGGGAGCACATCGTGCACGAGGTGTACGTCTTCGAGCGGCCGGCGCTCGCGTATTTTCGCGCCACACGCGGGCTCCTCGTGCTCACGGATCGCCGGCTGCTCTTCCTAGGGCTGGAGCCGCAGGATCTCCTCTCGTCCGCAGACGAGCCGCCCACCTTCACGGAGCGCGACTTTCCACTGGACACGATCGTCCATGTGACCAGTGGCCGCACCTTTTTCGCTCTGGCCAAGGCCATCGTGATCAGCACCCCGAATGAGCAGGTGCGTCTTGGCGTTCCCTCCCCGGCATGGCCGCAAGCCACGCTCTTGTTGAATGCGCTCGAGGGGCGCGAAGCGAAGCTGCACGCGCTCGCGCGCCGACGCGCCGCGGTGCTGGCTCACACCGACTCGCTCATGCGCGCTGCAACGGCGGCGGCGAAGCAGCCGCGGATCTATACCGTGCGTCGCGGTGACGCCCTTGCGAGCATCGCCGCTCGTTGGAACACCACACCGCAACGCTTGCAGGTGTGGAACCATCTGCCGGACAATCGCATCCGCATAGGACAGGCGCTCGTGGTCAAACCGGCGATGTGAGCGCGCGCGCCGCGGATGCGTGTGCCGGCTCCACGATTCCGCGACATTCTCCAAAACCGATGCGCGCGAACCCTGAACGCTCGCACCAAGCGCGCATGATGACTTCATCGCCGTCCTCCAGGAAGGATCGCGACTCACCACGGGGGAGTACGAGCGGCTGCGTGCCGCGCCAGGCGAGCTCGATGAGCGATCCGCGCGCGTCGCGCTCCGGTCCGGAGATCGTACCGCTGCCTAACAAGTCACCCGGACGCAGATTGCAGCCGTTACTGGTGTGGTGCGCCAGCAATTGAGCGGCGGTCCAATACAATTGCGTCGAGCGCACGCGGCTCACCTGCACCGGGTCGTCGCCGTGCTCGCGCATACGCGCGGTGCGCAGCCAGACCGCGAGGGTCGCGTCGATTCCGCCTTCGCGGCGGTCGTCGTCGTCCGCGAGGTACGGGAGCGGCACCGGATCGTCGGGCGGCCGCTCGTAGGCCGGTGCGCGGTACGGCTCCAGCGCCGACATAGTGACGACCCACGGCGATATGGTCGTGGCGAAGCTCTTGGCCAGAAAGGGACCGAGCGGCTGATACTCCCAGGCCTGCACGTCACGGGCCGACCAGTCGTTGACCAGGCAGCAGCCGAAGAGGTGGCGGCCCGCCTCGGCGATCGGCACCGGCACGCCCAACGCATTCCCCGTGGAAACGAAGTAGCCCAGCTCGAGCTCGTAATCCATGCGCCGCGTCGGCGCGAATACCGGCGCGGAGTCGTCGTCGCCTCGGATCTGACCGCAAGGACGGCGCACCGGCGTCCCACTCGGCACGAGAGAAGACGCGCGGCCGTGATAGCCGATCGGCACGTACTTGTAGTTTGGCAGCAGCGGGTTTTCCGGCCGGAACATGCTGCCGAGATTCGTCGCGTGTGCGATCGACGCGTAAAAATCGCTGTAGTCGCCGACCTCGAAGGGCAGGCGAAGCTCGGCGTGAGACATCGGAATGAGCATCCGCTCGGCCACGAAGCGATCACGCCATTGCGCGGGAGCGTCGGTCCGCAGCAGCCGGCTCAATGCGCGACGCAGCGCATCCAGCGGCCCGCGGCCGAGCTCCGCGAGATCGTTCAACCGCGACGACGCACAACGCTCGCCGGCCAGCGCCGCTTCCGACGGCAACAATCCCTCGCGGGAGCACGCGTATACGTCCACGATCTGATCGCCGATGGCGACGCCGACCCGCGGCGACTCACGCTCTCCCGAACGCTTGAATACACCAAACGGCAGGTTCTGAATGGGGAAATCGCCGCCGGGAGCGTTCGCAGCCTCCACCCACGACCGCAAATCGGAACGATGTGTCTCGTCGATCGCACGCATCAGAGCAGCCCGAGCGCACGCAGGCCGTCGATGGGCTCGCGAAACGAGCACGAGCCAAATGCGTGTACGAACCGACGTCGCGCGAGCTGGAGCTCGCCGATCGTCAGCTTTCTCCGGCGAAAGCTCACGCCATCGGCCTCGAAATCGAACTCCGCGGCGTCGGTGCTCTCGAGCGCTCCGAGCGCGAGCGCCTGTGCGGCTCCGCTGTTCGCGCCGCTGTGCAGCAGCGCGGCAGCGATGAGCACATTGAGAAACCCGAACATCGTGCCACACGGTGCGTCCGGTGCGTACGTGAGGCGGTAAGTCGCACGTATCGGGTGGTGAAGCCCCGCTGTCGCCTTGAGGGGCAGATCCAGCTCCATGCAGCAGCGGAGGAAACGCAGTACCTCTCCCGCCGTTGGGATGGCGTCGGGCGTGACGCCTCCGGTGCGTATCTTCGCGCTCGCACCGGTCTCCTTTATGGCGCGCAGTAGTGGCGCCGGATCGACGTGCCGCGGCACCTCCACATAGAGTGCCACATAAGCGGGAACTAACGCCGCCAGCTCGGCAATCGCCGCTACGTCGCCACGGCGCACCTCGAGTACATCCACCACCGCGTTCGCTTCCGGATCGGCATTGAAGTCGAGCACGCACCGTACGTCGCGCCGAATGTCGTCGCCGCCAATGGCGGCCACGCGCCAGGCCGACACCGGCCGCTGCCCACAGGCGCGCACGAACCTGAGCTCATCAAGCCGCGCGACCGGCACGACGAAGCGACCAAGCGCCCATGCGTACTCGCCTTGCAGCGATTGCGCGTACTCCGCCGCCGCGGTCTGGATGTCGAGCGCTGCCGGCGGGAAGAGTCCAGCGTAGTCGATGATTCCGGACAGGAGCGCGCGCAGCGGCTCTGTGATCACGCGGTCGGTGACTGCCTGGATATGCGTCGCTTGTCCACCTTCACAATCGTGCCTCGACAGTTCGGCGCTCCGCAGCGGCAGGCATACCACCGCAGATCCTCGTCCGTATAGCTCTCATCGTGCTCGTACTGATAGTCGTAAACGAGCTCGGTGCCAGCGGGAATGCGCTTGATTGCGTCGATCCAGATGCGACCACGCTCGATGACCGCCTCGCAATTCGGATTGCAGGAGTGGTTGATGTAGCGCGCCGCATTTCCGCCCACCGCCGCGTCGACGACCGTTCGGCTATTCAACGTGAACAGAAAGGTGTGATGCCGCGCCATCGCCGCATCGTCGTACCGCCGGTCCGACTCGGCGTTGGAGATTCGCTCGCCGGTGTACTCGATGATGCGCGTGCCCTTCGAAATGTCCCTGACGGCGAATGCGCCAAGCCCCTGAATGGTCGATCGCCGTAGCTCGAACCACTCGTTGTCACTCGCCGGCGTCGCCTTGGTGTCACGCGCCGCCGCAGTACCGCGCCGCGCTGACAGCGGCGGTCGTTTCGTGTTCTGTGCTGCAACGTTCGGCATCGCCTCCTCCACTCCACGTAAGCGAGGCAGGAAAGCTAGTCGGCTGCCCTCGCGTACGCAGCGCAGGCGTGGCGCAGCGCGAGCAGCGCCGAAGCCTCGAGCTCGAACTCGATCTCCAGCTGCCACAATTGTTGCGGCGTATGCTTGGCCGGCAGCCGCTTCGTGAGCGCGTCACAAGCGGAATGGCGTTTGGCATAGTCGCGGCTCGCCTGCCAAAGTGCCTGCGCACGGCGCAACCAATCACTCGGCGGCGATGGATGTATCGGCGATATCGCGCGCTCGAATGATGCGGCGAGCTCGGCGACGCCGTGATCGCACAGTCCGCAGATCTCCTGAGCGAGCAGCTCCTCCGCTGGCAACGTCGCGTCGGCCACCAGCAATCGGGAGAAGCGGTCGTGCTGCCGTGCGCATTCCGTCGCCGCGCGGCAAAGTGCATCGGCGAGATGCCTGACCGCCGCGACCTCGGTAGTCGCGGCGGCTTTGTCGACGGACACCTTGCGCTTCGTGGCAGCGGAAGGCTTCTGCGGTGGCATCTCGCTTCCGGATGATCCTGCGGCCAGCCTGAAGCAAGATGATTGCCGAATTTGCCGGCAAGCGGAAGGGCCTGCCGGCGAATGCCGTCAGAAATCGAAGCGGAGTCCCGCGTTCAACGCCCAATTGTGCGCCACGCTGCCATTCACCGCGAACTTTGTGGCATCCTGGAAATTGAACTTGCCGATGTAATCTTTCGCGAGCAGCCGCAAGCCGAGACCGCGGGCGAGCATGACATCCGCGCCCACGCCGACATTGCCAGCCACGTTCGTCGCTGACGTATTCACGATCGATTGGCTGATGTTATAGTGCATGGCGCCGGCACCCGCCTGAACGAACACGTTGAGCGGCAGCCCGGCCTCCGTACTGCGCGGCAGATCGAACTGCAGGTCGGCATCATACAGCATCATATTACTCGTCCCGACGTCATAACCGCCGAGGAAGGGAATCCCGATCTGCAGATTCGTGTTCGTCTGAGCGATGTTACCGACCAGCGACACGTTTGGCGCCATCTTGAGACCGAGCTGCACTCCGTACATGAGTCCTGGCGCGTTCGTCACCGACGTCCCGAGGGGGCCGTTAAGGAAGTTGCCAAATATCATATATCCGGCGTACGGCGTCACCTGGAGGGCGGTACCGGACCCCGGTGCTTGAGCTGTGACGGCGATGGGCGCAACGGCTGCGGAAACGACGACTGCGCCGATGGCGAGAACGGAGAGGCGCATGGGAACCTCCGCGCTGAGCGGATGAGAGAAAAGACCGATGTTGGATGCGGCAGGCGCAGCGAAAGCGGGCGGCGCTTGCAGGTCATAAAGCAGAGGCGGGACCAGCTCCGCGAGCGGGCTGGTGATGATCGCAAGTCTCCATCCTGCATCTACTTAGCGCGCAGGAAACGGATGGCTTTCTTTGCCGCGTGTCCACGTCCGGTGACGGGCGCTTGTCCCCTCGCGCGCTCAATGATGGAGCAGCGCGCCAAACACAACACCGTCACCGGGCTGATCGCTTCACGGCTTCCTGGCGTGGCCCATGCTGGACGCAGCACGACTGGAGGTCGTGATGCCCAGGCGTTTCTGCGATCGCACAGAGGCAGGTCGACAGCTGGGGGCGACGTTGGTGCCCGTTTATCGCGGGCGCCCCGACACGATCGTGCTGGGCCTGCCGCGCGGTGGTGTCCCGGTGGCATATCAGGTCGCCATCGCGATCGACGCTCCACTCGACGTCTTCATCGTTCGCAAGCTCGGCATGCCGGGGCACGAGGAATTCGCGATCGGCGCGATCGCGACCGGCGGCGTGGAAGTGATCGACGAGGAGGTCGTGAGCGCCTACGGCCTGAGCGCTGAGATCATCGAAGAGATCGCGCAGCGGGAGCGTCGGGAGCTCGAGCGCCGCGAACATCAGTACAGGGAAGACCGCCCTCCGCTCGCCGTCGATCACCAAACCGTCATTCTCGTGGACGACGGCCTCGCGACCGGCTGGACGATGCGCGCCGCGATCGTCGCGTTACGCCAAGAGCGCCCGCGAGCAATCGTCGTCGCGGTCCCCATTGCTGCCCCCGACACGGTGGAATCGCTTCGAGCCGTCGTGGACGACATCGTGGTGCTCGAGGCGCCTGACCCGTTCTATGCCGTGGGGCTCTGGTATAGCGATTTCTCGCAGACCACGGATGAGGAGGTGCATGACTTACTGGAGCGAAGGCCAGAACTGCAGTCGAGAGTCGATAGACGCTAGTCGAGAGTCGAGCTCTTCCTATCACCGCTCCTGCTATCGACTACCGACTATCGACTGCCTTGTGTAGTTCCACTGGAACCGCCGCATCACAATCCGCCCGCCGATGAACTCGACCCCTTCGCGCTCGAGGGCCTGACGCTGGCGAATGTCGCCGCCCGGCTGGCCGCGGCCGAGGCTCAGGCGGCCCTCGGCGTTCACGACACGATGCCAGGGCACCAGCGTTCCGGCCCGCAGCGCGTGTAAGGCGTACCCTACTTGCCGCGCGCCGCGAGGCAGGCCCGCGATGCGCGCAATCTGGCCGTAGGTCGCCACACGCCCGCGCGGAATCCCGCGCACGGCGGCGTAGATCCGCTCGTAGCTGCTCGGCTCACGCGCCGCTATTCGTCGCTTCTTTCGCACGGTGGCGCAGTATCAACCCGGTGAGCACAGCGATGAAAGCGGGCGTCGCGTTAGGCAGCTCCGTGCGTTCCAGATGCATGCCCAGTGCGGCGGCCCGCTCTTTCGCCTCGATGTCGATATCGTACAGGATCTCCAGGTGGTCGCTGACGAACCCGATTGGCACCTGCAGCACGTCGCGTACTCCTTCGCCACGCAGCGTATCGAGACATTCGAGAATGCCGGGGCCGATCCACGCCTCGCCTGTGCCGCCGGCACTCTGCCAGGCGAAGCGCCATCGGGCAGCATCAAGCTCGAGCCGGGCCGCAACGGCGCGCGCGCTCGCCAGGAGCTCTGCTTCGTACGGATCATTCCATTCACGGATGCGCTCTGGTAGGCTGTGCGCAGTGAAAACGATCGTAACCGCTGCGCGCTTTCCGTCTGCGAACTTCAGCAGCCCTTGTTTCACCAGCGCCGCAATGAGATCCAGAAAGGCGGCGTCGTCTCCCCAACGCTCCACGAAGTGCAGGACAAAGGGATGTCCGAGCGCCTCCTGCGCTTCTTCGACCTTACGACGGTACGCGCCGATGCTCATGCGTGAGTAATGAGGCGCGAGCGCGAGCGCCGTCACTCGCTGCACCCCATCGTCACGCATCTGCCTCATGGTATCTGCGATGTATGGATGCCAGTGGCGCATGCCCATGTACACCCGCTGGGGAGCGCCCGACGCGGCAAGCGACGCTTCCAGACGTTCGCGAACCTGACGCGTAATCGCGAGGAGGGGCGCATTGGTATCGCCCTTGCCGGCCACACGCGTATAACGTGCACGCAGGTGCTCCACCGCCGCAGGCGACGGTGTCCGGCCGCCGCGGATGTCCGTGAAGTACGCTTCAACATCTGCGAGTCGTTCCGGAGTGCCGTACGCCATCAGCAGCACCGCCTCGCCGCTCGCAGCCGGATTCGACCGGGTCATCAGCGTTCTCCGACAACAGCGATGATTTCGTCGGACACGGCACTCTGCTGGGGACGCGGGAAGGTGTGCACCGTCTCGATGACCCGTTCGATCGCCGCAACCGGCGTGTCGGGAAGCAGACCATGTCCGAGGTTGAAGATGTGACCCGCGCGGCCGGCGGCGCGCGCCAGCACCGCCGTGGTTTCACGCTCGATGACATCGCACGATCCGAGCAACACGGCAGGATCCAGATTGCCCTGGATCGCGCGGTCGGCACCGATCAACTGCCAGGCGCGATCGAGGGGAATACGCCAGTCGGCGCCGATCACCGTCGCTCCATCGGACGTCATCTCCTCCAACAGCGTCGCGGTGTTCACACCGAAATGGATCAAGGGCACCGCCTCACCATTTCCATCTCCCTGCAGCTCCGCGAACACGCGTCGAGTATGCGGCTGCACGTATCGCACGTAATCGTCGGGCGTGAGGCAGCCCACCCAACTGTCGAACAATTGCAGCACATCGGCGCCGGCACGCTGCTGCGAGCGCAGAAACGCAACGACCATCCCGGTCAGTCGCTCGAGCAGCTCGTGCCAGAGCGACGGCGCAGCGTACATCATGGCCTTCGTGCGCGTGAAGTCACGCGACGCTTTACCCTCGATCAGATACGCGGCGAGCGTGAACGGCGCACCCGCGAATCCGATCAGGGGCGTGCGGTCGCCCAGCTCTCGTTTCAGCAGGCGAATGCTCTCGAGCACGTACGGCAGATCTGTTTCCGGCACCAGGGGCCGGAGCTGCTCCAGGTCGGCGGCTGCGCGCACCGGTCGGTGGATGATGGGTCCAACGCCGTCAGCGATCTCGAGATCCACACCCGCGCCCACCAGCGGATGCATGATGTCGGCGAAGAGGATCGCGGCATCGACAGTGAAGCGGCGTACGGGCTGCAGCGTCACTTCGGCACAGACGTCGGGGCGCCGGCAGATGTCCAGCAGGGACAGCCGCGCGCGCACGGCCCGATACTCCGGCAGCACGCGGCCTGCCTGCCGCATGAACCATACGGGTGTGCGCTCCACCGGGCGCCGGCGCGCCGCTCGCATGAGGAGCGTGTTCTCGATCATCACGCTCGCACTCCGCCGCCAGCGGGAGCGCGCGCGCTCAACCGCTCCAACACCCTTTCCGCCGCACGGCGACCGGAACGGATGCAGTCGGGGATACCGATGCCATGATACGCCGCACCGGCCACCGCGCACCGGCCGCCGTCAAGGCGCGCCACGGCCTGCTCGATACGTGCAACCCGCTCCAGATGGCCCACTACGTACTGAGGCATTGCCTGGTGGTATCGATCGATGCGCCGCAGCACGGGCTGCGCGGTCACGCTCATCACCTCGCGCATCTCCTCGCTCACGACGTTTGCGAGCTCGTCATCGGTGCTCGCGACGAACGAGCCGCGCCCCGCGCCGCCGAGAAAGAGCCGGAAGAGCGCGCGGTGGTCAGGTGCTCGATGCAGGAACTTGCTCGATACCCACGTGCACGCCAGCACCCGGCGGCCGAGCGCGCGCGGTACGATATACCCGGTCGCGTCGAGAGCGCGCCGCACTTCGGATCTGGCGTACGCCACTGACACGGTGACCGTAGACGCGTAGTCTATCCCGTCCAGCAGCACCGACAGCTCCGCGTCCAGTGGCCGCACGAGCGAGGCGGTCACGAACGCCGGTGTCGCGAGGATGAGGGCATCCGCCTCGATCCGCTCTCCCGCGGCGCCGGTAACCACATAACCGGCGCCCCGCCACTCGAATCCCGTGGCGCGCCACCCTGTCCGAATGGACGGCGCACCACCACCGCCTCTGCGCCGCCTCTCGGCATCGCGACGCTCGATCTCTCGCCTAACGCCGTCCACCAGCTCGCCGAGTCCTTTCGGAAACGACAGGAACGCCGCCCCGGCCCGTACTCCTCCGTCCGAACGGACAGGGCGCGCCGCGTGGCGACGCTGCTTTCTATCCGCCAAGACACCGCGCGCCAGCGAGCCGTGCGTCCTCTCCATCTGCCGCAGTTGTGGAAACATCGCGCCGATGCTCAGCCTCGAACCGTCGCCAGCCGAGATTCCGCTGAGCAACGGCTCCACCAGTCGCTCGTACATCTCACGGCCAAGGCGCCTGACGACGAACGATTCGATCGACTCGTCAGTCTCGTCAAACCGCGGCGGCACGAAGTACTCGAGCGCGACCCGTAGCTTGCCCCATGGGCTGAGCAAGCGCGTCGTGATGAACGGCGCCATCCGGGACGGCACCAGACCGGTCATCCCCTGCGGGATGCGGCGGAGCCCGCGCCCGTCGAAGATGTACGATCCCTTCGCCGCCGGATTCGTGGGCTGGAGTCGTTCACCGAGTCCGGCGCGCTGAGCCAGGTCGACTGCCGCGGGTTTGGCGGCGAGCACGACGTCGGGCCCCGTCTCGACGATAAAACCGTCGTGCACTTCGGTTCTGATGTGACCACCCACGCGGTCGTTCGCCTCGAGCAGCACGACATCGAGCGCCGGCGCGACGCGCGTCAGCTCCTCGAGCGCGGCGAGTCCAGCGATTCCGCCGCCGATGATCGCCACCGTGGCGCGTTTGGCGTTGTGCCACTCGTTTTCCACGCGAATAGTCTAGCGACAGTGGCGCCGAGCCCGCCACGGTGCGCTGCGCCCCGATGACTACATGTTGGAGCCGCTCACGTCGATCGCCCAACTCCCGGTGCGCCGCTCCGGCGGCAGGTCGGCTCGGTACATGATCACGCGCACCTTTTCAAGCGTGATCAACCCGCCTCCGATCATGTCGTCCAACTCGGGCAGAATCGCCTCGATCTTCTCGTCCGTCTCGACGCACTCGACCACGATCGGCAGATCGACTGAGAGCTCGAGGAAGCGGTCCGTGTGGATGCGTGAGCTCGCGCCGAAACCCATCATCCCGCGGTAGACAGTCGCTCCCGAGTAGTGGCGCGCCCGCAGCAATTCTACGATTTCCTGGTAGAGTGGCTTGCCGCGCCACTTGTCGCGCTCTCCGATATGGATGCGCATCAGCACGCGCTCACCCTTCAAACCATGCATGATCGCGCTCCGTCTTCCAGTGCGTAGGCGTCAGCTACCATGGCGCGCCGCAAGCAGTCCTCGCGCCGCACCGAATCCAACGAAGGTTCCGGCGAGGGAGAGCACGACCGAGAGTACGACGTACCACGCCGCTCGCTGATATTCTCCATCCTGGACGAGGCGCGCCGCCTCGTAACTGAAGGTCGAGAATGTCGTGTACCCGCCGCAGAACCCGGTCGTCAGCAGGAGCCGCATCTCCGCACCCACCGACGGAGATTCCAGCATGTAGCGAACGAGGAAGCCAAGCAACAGGGAGCCGCTGACGTTGATGAGCAGCGTCGCGATCGGAAAGACGCCGGCGCGAGATTGTACGGCAACGCTGAGGAGATATCGACTCACACTTCCAGCCGCTCCGCCGAGCGCTACGTAGAGAGAGGCGATGAACATTCCGGCGCGAATATGCCACGGCCGGTACGCGTCAGGAAGTCACGAAGCGACGCCGTGCTCGAGGTAAACGTGACCTGCATGCGCTCTGGCGATGACGGGCGGCGGTCCGGGTTCCGGATCGATGCGCACCGGAGGAACGCTGGGCAGCCGCTGCGGATCGTGGTCGGGTGGTTCGTCCGGCGTCTTCTCGGGTGCAGCCGGCACTGGCGATATCGGTGGTTCGTGAATTGGGGCCGTCATTTCGTTTCGTCTCCGTCCAATCGGCTGAGCTCACGCGTGCACGAGTGCGACGAGCAGCTCGGCGACGATGAGCACCACGATCGCGATCTCCAGCGCTTGGGCACGCGTCGCCTGCGCCTCAGAGTTCAGCATCCCGTATGTATCACGAAGAATGCCGAGTTTGCGGTCGACACCGCGGCGCCACGCCTGACCGCGGAAGAGCTCGAGCGCCGTCATGTAGATGCGCGCGAGATACACGTCGTCCGTGACCTTAAGGGAATTCTCCACGCGCTCGACCGTTTCCGTGATATCGGCGAGCCTCGCCTGCAGCACACCGAGCAGCTGGCGGAACGGGCCGGTAAACAGCGGGCGACCCGCGCGCGTCGTCTGCACGCGATCGTACAAGGCCGGCAATTCAGCGTCGAGCAACGCGTCGTAGACGCGAAGCTCGAGCAGCTGGGCATTCGCGAACTCGAGCACGTATTCGATGTCGCGGTCAAGTGGATCGTGCTCCACCACCAATGCGTTATCCCACGTGAGGACGGCGAGATCGTCGGCATAGTAGGAGAAGCGGTGCTGCAGGAGCTCGCGCCGCGCGACCTCGGAGAGGCGCCGACTCTCCCCGAGCAGCAACGGGACGAGATGCTCATCTGTGAGCGACTGCGGCGGTACCGTCGCCCCTGTCGCGTCACGTAGTGCACCGATGCGAAAGACGACGTAGTCCTCCGTCACGGGAGCCAACATCGGCCGCACCACCGCGTCTCCGATACGCTGCAGCAGGTCGTCGCGGCGTGCCACGAACAGCTGCGTCAAATCGACTCCCACGTCGACCGCCGTACCGAATTGCGCATACTCATGCCAGGACAGACCGGGCGGGGCGTCGACCCGCAACTGCATCGCGCATACGCCGAAGTCGTAGAGCCGGGCCGACAGCTGCGCCGCGCACTCGTGCTCGCGCACGTGAAGTCGTTCTACGCTCAGCTCGAGCGCCAGGGGCGGGTTTTGGATCTGCAATGCCTGCGCTTCCGCTCGCGCGGGGCGCGCACGCGAGGTCTCCGCGGGCGGCAGTGCGCTCGCGGCGCGATCGAGCTGGATCGCGTAGCCCACATCGAACAGCCGGTACGCGATTGCGGCGCCGTCGACGAACAGGTCGTGAGACATTGGGAGTAGTTCCGCGGGACATTGGGCGGCACCATTCCCGCATCCCGCGCCCTACCCGCCGCAGCGACGTCAGGCCGCCGTTGTTTTCCCGCCCAGCAGTGTCAATACCTCACCTGTGACATAGCTCGAATCCGCCGGCGAGGCAAAGTATACGTACGCCGGCGCGATTTCCTCCGGCTGCGCCGGCCGGCCCATCGGAGACTGGCTGCCGAATTCTGCGACCTTCTCCGGGGGGATGTCATCCGATGGATTGAGCGGCGTCCAAACCGGTCCGGGCGCAACGCAATTCACGCGGATCTCCTTCTCCACCAGATTCTGCGCTAGTGATTTCGTGAACGCGTGGATGGCGCCCTTCGTCGAAGCGTAATCGAGCAGGTGATCGCTTCCCTGCAAGCCGGTGATCGATCCCGTGTTGATGATCGTGGAACCGGCGCGCAGATGCGGCAGCGCGTACTTCGCCATGCGGAAGTAACCGTAAATGTTCGTCTTGAAGGTGTGGTCCCACTGCTCGTCGCTGATCTCTTCCAGGCTGTCCCTGCTCGATTGGAACGCCGAGTTGTTGACGAGGATGTCGAGCTTGCCGAGCTCGCGCACGGTGCGCTCCACCGCCTGCTTACAAAACTTCGCGCTCGTGACATCACCAGGCAGCAACAGGCAGCGCCGCCCCTCCGCCTCGACCGCGTCCCGTGTCTCTTCGGCATCGCGCTGCTCTTCGTCGAGGTAAACGATCGCGACGTCGGCGCCTTCTTTGGCGTACAGCACGGCGACCGCCCTGCCGATGCCGGAGTCGCCACCGGTGATCAGCGCGACTTTACCCTCGAGCTTCCCCGCCGCCCGATATGCCGGCGCTTCGTACTTGGGACGTGGCTCCAACTTGGCTTCGATTCCCGGCTTTCGCTGCTTCTGCTTCGGCAAGGGACTCCGCGGATATTCACTCTGCCGTCGCCGCGGCGATTTGCTCGCCCCCTTCGCTCTCTCTCGTCGGCCCGTGGTGCTGCTGGCCATACTTCGCTCTCCTCAATGGGTGTGCGGGGGACGTGCTATGCCGATATTGTGCCGGGAGTGCGAGTTGGCAGTCGAGAGTCGTCAGTCGCCAGTCGCCAGTCGCCAGTCGTGACCGGACAGACCAACATGCCCAAGAGACGCATAACGGGTTTTCATCAGGACGAAGAAGGACACTGGGTGGCCGAGCTCGAGTGCGGGCACACACAGCACGTGCGGCACGACCCCCCCTGGCAACTGCGGCCGTGGGTCACAACTGACGAAGGGCGGGCGCGGTTTGTCGGCATGACGCTCGACTGCCGGCGTTGCAATTCTGACGACTGACGACTGTCGACTGCCGACTCTCGCCTGCAGTCATTGACACATCTCGCCGGTACATCTAGACTGACCAGCGCTCCGGCCCACCTCCGGAGTGGATCTCGGTAGGCGAGGTTCCCGCGTCACACACAAGCCACTGCCCGGCGATGTCGAGAGACGTCCGTCCGCGGTAGAGCAGGCACTCCCGATTCAAGGGTTTGCCCAACGTGGCTGAGGCTCTCGAAGAGTTCGTGAACCTCTAACGGGACGCGGTGCCAAAGCTTGAACGAGTGCGAGGCGGCGCGCCACCAGTGGCACCCCGCCAAGGGCTGTGGCTCCGCGCGCGTCGCCCGCTTTCGGGCCGCCGTGACGCGCTCCGCGTGCTCCCCGCGCTCCGTTCACGCGTGGGGAGTTGTTGTCTCCGCTACCCGGCGGCGACATGCGATCAGGCCATGTTGGCACGACCGCGGAGCGTGAGTGATGAAGACAACCGGCAGACGCATATCGAAGCGTGTTCCCCTGATCGAGCGCGGTGGCCCGCCCCCCGCGGAACTCGAGGCGCGCCCGAAAGACGCCGCTACTCCGGTCCAGGGCTACGCCAGCCTGTTCGACATCGCGTATCTCGAAGTCCCGGCCGTGCTCGCGATGCTCGGCACCGAGCGAGATGGCCTCACCGACGACGAGGTGGAGGCTCGCCGCGAGCGCTTCGGTCGAAACGAGGTCGCGCGCGAAAAGCCGCCCGCGTGGTACGCCGAGCTGGGTCACGCGTTCGCCAATCCATTCAATTTCTTGCTCACGACCCTTGCCGTCGTCTCCGCCGCGACCGGCGATCAGGAGGCGGCGATCGTCATCGCCGTCATGGTACTCTTCAGCACCGGGCTGCGGTTCGTGCAGGAGTACCGCTCCAATAAATCCGCGCAGGCCTTGCGGGCGCTGGTGCGCACGAGTTCCGCGGTGGAGCGAGCCGGTGACGAGTTCCCCGCCGACAGTACGCCGGCTATGCGCCGTCGCGAGATCCCGATGGACGAGTTGGTGCCTGGCGACATCGTTTACCTGTCCGCCGGAGACATGGTGCCCGCGGACGTGCGGCTCATCGCGGCCAAAGACCTATTCGTCAGCCAGTCCGCGCTCACCGGCGAGGCCATTCCCGTCGAAAAGGTGGACCACGCGGTCGCACCCGAGAAGCCGGTGGGCCTCACGGAGCTGCCGACGATCTGCTTCATGGGAACGAGCGTCGTCAGCGGCACGGCCACCGCGGTGGTCGCGCTCAGTGGAAGCTCCACCAGCTTCGGTCGCATGGCGCGAGGGCTCGTTGGCCGGCGTGCCGAAACCGCCTTCGACGTTGGCGTCCGCAAGGTGAGTTGGCTGTTCATCCGCTTCATCGCCGTGATGGTGCCGGTGGTCTTCATCATCAACGGCCTCACCAAGGGAAGTTGGCTCGAGGCCTTTCTGTTCGGGCTCGCGGTCGCCGTCGGTCTCACTCCCGAGATGCTGCCGATGATCGTGACGACGAACCTCGCCAAGGGCGCCGTCACGATGGCGCGGCGGAAGACGATCGTGAAGCGCCTCAACTCCATCCAGAACTTCGGCGCGATGGACGTTCTCTGCACCGACAAGACGGGCACGCTGACGCAGGACAAGATCGTCCTCGAGCAGCACGTAAACGTTGTCGGCGAAGAAGACGACTGGGTGCTCGCGCTTGCGTACCTCAACAGCTTCTATCAGACGGGACTCAGAAACCTGCTCGACGTCGCCGTGCTGGAGCATGCTGAGCTGAAGAAGGAGCTGGCGATCGACCGCGCCTACGGCAAGATCGACGAGATTCCCTTCGACTTCACGCGCCGGCGCATGTCCGTCGTCGTCGACCACGAGCACCTGCATCACCAGCTGATCTGCAAAGGCGCGGTCGAGGAGATTCTCTCGGTGTGCCGCTGGGTGCGGGACGAGGACCCGACAGTCGGGGAGTGGCAGAACGACCTGGAGCGCCGGGTCGTGCCGCTCGAAGCCGAGCGCCGCGAAGATGTGCTGCAGCTGGTCGCCGACATGAACGAGGATGGTTTTCGCGTCGTGGCCGTCGCGTACCGCAACTTCGATCCGAGCCACGGCCCATACACGATCGCAGATGAATCGGAACTGATCCTCGCGGGCTTCGTCGGCTTTCTCGATCCGCCCAAGGAGAGTGCGGCGCCTGCGCTCAAGGCGCTTGCTGGTCACGGCGTCGCCGTGAAGATCCTCACCGGCGACAATGACCTCGTCACGCGGAAGATCTGCCACGATGTCGGCCTCGACGTCGAACACATCGTTCTTGGCAGTGAGTTGCAGGGCCTCGATGACGCAGCGCTGGGCGAGCTCGCCGATCGCAGCATGGTGTTCGCCAAGCTCACCCCGGACGACAAGACGCGCATCGTGCACGCGCTCAAGGTCCGCGGCCACACGGTAGGCTTCCTCGGCGACGGCATCAACGACGCCGGCGCGCTGCGCGAGGCCGACGTGGGCGTGTCGGTGGACTCTGCCGTCGATATCGCCAAGGAGTCGGCCGACATCATTCTGCTCGAGAAGAGTCTGCTCGTGCTGGAGCAGGGTGTGATCGAGGGTCGTAAGACCTTCGGCAACACGATCAAGTACATCAAGATGACGGCGAGCTCGAATTTCGGGAACGTCTTCAGCGTGCTGGTCGCGAGCGCGTTTCTGCCCTTTCTTCCGATGCTTCCGATCCAGCTCCTCACGAACAATCTGCTCTACGACTTCTCGCAGACGTCGATTCCGTGGGACGACATGGATCCGGAATACCTGACCGTGCCCCGCCGCTGGCGGGCCGACGATATCGGCCGATTCATGGTCTTCATCGGTCCGATCAGCTCGATCTTCGACATCGTCACATTCGTGGTCATGTGGTACGTCTTCCGCGCCAACATGCCGGCCAGGCAGGCACTCTTCCAGTCAGGGTGGTTCATCGAGTCGCTCCTCACGCAGACTCTCATCGTGCACATGATCCGCACGGCCAAGGTCCCCTTCCTGCAGAGTCGCGCCGCATGGCCGGTGCTGCTGCTCACCGGCGCGATCATGGCGTTAGGCATCCTGCTCCCCTTCACCGTGCTCGGACCGAAGCTGCAGCTCGTGCCGCTGAGCGGCAGCTACTTTCTTTGGCTGGCAGGCATTCTGCTCAGCTACTCCGCGCTCACACAGTTCGTGAAGGGCTGGTACATCCGCCGTTTCGGTTCCTGGCTCTGAGGTGCGGGCAAACGCGGCAGCACAGTGGCCGCGTGCGAGTTATTCGATCCCGAGCGTAGACGCCAGCTCGTCGAGCGCCTTCACAAGGTGGTCGAGCGTGGTCAGGAGCTCCTGTGCCTCCGACGGCACGGGTTCTCCCCGCGCCATCGCTGCCTCGACAAACTCGCGGAGCCGCGACGCTTGCGCCGCCAGCTCCGGACGCCGGGCAAGCGCGTCGGCGGGATCGGGCATGTCCGAAGGATTTCCCGTCACTCCGATCACCAGCGCCGGCGCGCGCCCGGCATCACGAGGGGCTCAGCCGCCCGAGCAATACGCGCACCCCTTCTCCTGGGCGCGATTGACCGCGTACACACCGCTCGGCACCAGCGTCACGCCCTTCAGGAGTCCCGCCGTCCAGTCCTTCTTCGCCTCGTCCGCGCTGACACCGGCATTCGGCGCCGCCATCCCGCTCAGCACGGTCAGCGCCACGTTGCACGCGCACATGATCAACCCGCGCTCGGCGATCGCCTGCTCGTAGGTGAGACCCGGGCGACCGAGAATGTTGTCGCGGAAGATGTTTCGCGTCGCCGGCGCGTTCGTCTTTGGATCCTTTACGTTCAGCAGCTCGCCGATGCGGTACTTCTTCCACGTCGCGTCGTCGAGCATCAGCGGCATCGCGAAGTGGCGGTACACGAGCACAGATGATACGTCGGAGTCATTCGTCTTCCGCGCCGCCTTGTACGTGTCGAGCAGCGTGATGCCGAACACGGCGCCAAAACCATCGTTAGGTGTCGTGCAGTCGAACACCTGACGATGCTTCCCTTTCACGGCATTCAGCCATGCGTCGACCGCGGGCGCGGCCTCGGTGGCGGCCAATGACTCCGCGCCAGCGCGGCGCCAGCCGGTAACGAGGAGCGCCGCGGATGCGGCGGCCGCGCGCTGGAGAAATCCGCGGCGCGGCGTCGACCCACCGGTGAACCCGGTCATAAAGTGCCTCCAGCGCGCGCCCATGGGGGTTGGGGATGATGCAAGCTCCATCGCGAAAGGTGCTGCAGCCGGCGCGCGACGTTGTCAACTTACCGTTGCCGATTCGTAGCGGCCAGAGCGGCGCCCCCGATCGCTGCTACCGTGCCCCGGTCGGTGGCGGCGTCGCAGCGGTGCCGCGAGCCGCCAGGACGTTGTCGATCGCAATGCATCCGGGGCCAGCCAGCAGGAGTGCGAGGTTCGCCGCCAACAACGTCAACGCGTACTCCATACCTCCCGGCATGAAGAAGCCGTTTTTGCCGTGCACGAACACGATCGCGCCCAGCATGTCGATGGCGAGAAGCAGCGCGGCCACTCCGGTGAAGACCCCCAGGATCAACGCAATGCCGCCCACCAGCTCGACCGCCGCGACAAGGGCGCTCGTGAAGCCCGGCATCGGAATGCCCATCTGTGTGAACGCACCGGCCGTTCCAGCATGGCCGAACACGAACACTTTCTGCCATCCGTGAGCGAAAAACACGACACCGACAACGATGCGCAGAATCGCGATCCCGACTGGCGGCCGCTGCCCACCACTGGTGAGGAACATGATCTGACTCCGAGACGAGAGTGATCCGGCAGGCGTTCGTGTGATAACACAGATCCGCGCCAAAGATTCACTGTTTTGGCGCGTTGCGCCAGTCCGTCCCGGAGCTCATGGCGGGCACCCGGGCCGCCGTATCCTCCTCTCTCAAATACCGTCGCAGGAAACGGCCGACTCGCTGCTCGTATTCCGTCGGGGTGAACGCGTGCAGGTCTTCGTGTCCCGCCCCGTGCACTTCCCACAGGGTTTTCGGCGCCCGCGCGCGGGCGAACAAGTCTCTCGCCTCAGAGAGGGGCGTGTATTGATCTTCGCTGCCGGCCAACAGCAGCAGCGGCGCGGATACGCGACCAATACAATCGATCGGCCGCAACTGCGAGAGCCGCACGCCGATGCGCGGCGCGACACTCTCCATCAGCAGCGGCGCCATAGCCCGTCCCAAGAAACCGAAGGCACCGAACCACACTTGGAGGCGGTCAGCCACGGCCTGATCGATGGTTGGATACACGGATTCGAGCACGATGGCGTCGGCGGCCAACGGCGAGTGTCCTACGAGGGCTGCCGCACCACCCATCGACACGGCGATCACACCGATTCGCTCACTCGGCGCGGCTGCGCGCAGATATGACAGCGCCGCCTCGGCATCCCAGCTCTCCAGCGCACCGAAGGTCACGTGCGCTCCAGGGCTCTCGCCGTGGGCCTGGAAATCGGGCGCCAACACGGTGAAGCCCGCAGCATGAAGAAAGCGCGTCCGTCCCAGCATTGCCGTGCGATTGGCCCCCACTCCGTGAAGGAGCAGCACAGCGCCCATCCCGGGTTGGCCGGGTACGAGCCACGCGTGGATGTCACTGCCGGAGGAGCTGGCAAAACGAACGGAAATGGCGCCGAGTCCGTCCGGTGCGCGGCCGACCACCGCCGGCGACGGGCGCGCGAGAATGCATCCAGCCGTCGCGCCCAGTGCCACCACCGAGAGTCCCCTGCTCATGCGACGTACCGTCATTCATCCATGCCGTGTGCTCGTTGAAACTTCCGGCGCAATGAAACGTCTCAACTGTTGACGGATCTAAACCGCACACGCTATGCCTTTCGGCTATTTATTTCGCGCCACGGTCTTCCTGCTTGGGTTGGCCGCTGTGGTGCCGACGCGAGGCGGCGACCTGAAGCCACGTCCCCACCCGAGCGCCGACTATGCGTCGGCGGTCGCTCGCGTCGCGGGCCAACAGCTCGCCGACGATAGTGTGGTATCACCAGGCGGCCGTACGCTCCTCCTGGCCCACGGTCACCGTACCTCGCGCGCGATCGTGCTGCTGCACGGCTTCACGAACTCACCGCGCCAGTTCCTCGAGATCGGGCAGACGCTCTACGCAGAGGGCGACAACGTCCTGATGCCGCGGTTGCCGCACCATGCGGAGGACCACGGGGACGTGTCGGTGCTCAAGCGCATCACCGCCGAAGCACTGCGGAACTGCGCCGATACGGCCGTCGACGAAGCCATTGGGCTGGGTGACACGGTGATCGTCGTCGGCCTCAGCGCGGGTGGAACGATGGCGGCGTGGGCCGGTCAATATCGCCCGGAGGTGCGCCGCGTGGTGCTCATCGCCCCGGCGCTCGAGTTGACGCACGTGCCCGAGCTGCTGCAGCGCCCCCTCCTCAATCTCGGTCTGCGCATTCCCAACGTGACGCGCGCCGAGCCGCGGGATACGACGACGCCGGATCGGAACAAGGGCTTCACGACGCGGGCGATCGCGCAGGTGCTCCGCTTGGGCGCCGACGTTCGTCATCGTGCCGAAGTCGCCCCACCGGCGGTGCGGGATGCCGAGATCCTGATCAATGCGAGCGATCGGACCGTGGCGTCTGGGCCCTCGTTCGAGCTCGCGCGCAGCTGGGGGACGCACGGCGCCCACGTCCATGTATACGAGTTTCCAGATTCGCTGCGGCTACCGCACGATGTCATCGACGCGCGTCACGCCGGCGCGAATCCAGCGGCTTCGTACCCGGTCGTGCTCGCGCTCGTGCGCGGCGAAAAGCCGCCGGCGTGGGTCAGCGAGCCGGCGCTTCGCTGATCGTGCCAGCGGTACCCATTCCGAGCTCCTCCGCGGGCAGAAAGGGATAGCGCGTCCGAAGCTCAGCGACGGCTGCGGCATCGATCTCGACAATGCGCGGGATGTGCGTCGCGGCGGGAAGGATGCTTGGCGCTTCTTCCCCCCACGGATCGTAGGCGACCGATCCACCATTGTACGACAGACCACCGCCGCTGCCCGTGCGATTCACGGCCACCACGTAACACTGGTTCTCGATCGCCCGCGCGCGCACGAGCACGTCCCAATGCTCGCGCCTCTCGACCGGCCAATTGGCGATGATGACGAACAGATCGACACGGGCCGCTATGGCCCGAAACAGCTCGGGAAAGCGCAGATCATAACAGATGAGTGGGCTCAGCCGCACGCCGTCGATGTCCACGACGAGCGGGCCGCCACCGGCTAGGTAGCGACGGTCCTCTCCACCGAGCGGAAAGAGCCGCTGCTTGTGATACACGGCAGTGAGCAAACCGCGCGGCGAAAAGAGCAGCGCCGAGTTGTACGCGCATGCCGCACTGCTGTCGCTCCTCGCTGATTCATCGGCGGCTTTCGTCGCCACTCCAGCGAGCAGCCACACATCGTGGTCTTCGGCCATTGTCGCCAAACGCGTCACACTGGTACCAGTCACCGGCTCGGCAATTGTCGCGCTCTCCATCGAGAACCCTGTGGTGGCCATCTCGGGGAGGACGACCAGCCGAGCGCCGGCGCGGCGCGCATTCGCGATCAGCGCTTCGGCGCGCGCCAGCGATGCATCCGGATCGTGCCAGCCCGTGTCATATTCACCGAGCGCAACGCGAAGGACAGCTCGATCGTGCGCGCTCCGGTGGCTCGATGAAGAGCTCATGCCCGCTCCTTGCGTGTAGAGCTTCATTTGTGCGTCCCTCGGATGGAGGTGGTGCCGAGCGGTGTCGACTCTCATCCAATAGACGTTGGCTCCGCCCAAACTCATCCGTGCCGCCTGCGATCACCAATTCAGTGTGAGCAGGATAGACGAAGAGGGGCGTGTCACTCAAGCAGAACGCCCGGCAATGCTCAGCCGGGCGATGCTGTTAGACGATTCTGAAGGTCTCGAGCTGGGGCGGGTGGACTCGAACCACCAACTTCCTGATTAACAGTCAGGCGGTCTGCCAGTTGACCTACGCCCCATCAGATCGACGGATGATTGCACCGACCGCGCCGCCAAACGGCACGCGCATACAAACATTGCCCGCCGGTCACCGACCAAGCGGGCAGCTTTGCAGTGTAACGCGCGGCACGCTCGCGTGTCAACGCCGCCGTTCTACTGGCGACTGACGTCTGACGACTGCCGAGTGTCGTTCCGCGTCACTGCGCGATGTGTCTGACGGGGAATTTCGCTGGAGCGGAGAGCTCCGACGCGCTCAGCAGACGCCGGAGTCCCGCTTCATCCAGATCGCTCCAACGCGGTGGCGGCGGCGCGACACGCCGGCGCTCCTTCTCCGAAACGAATAGCAGCCATCCATGCTCGAACTGTGGGCGCACCATCCCGGGTCGCCCAGCGGATGGGCGGACCTCCACGACCGACCATTCCACACCTGCATCGTCGCGAAAGGTGCGCGTGGCCATGGATTCATGGCCTCCGACTTCTGACGCTCAGCAGTGTGTACGACAGTGGCGGCGTATCGCCGCGCGTGTGAGGAAAAGCAAATGGCTGCATCGCCGCGTTCCCGTACAAATGTCATTATCCGCGCGCTGCCATGCCGGGCAGCGCACGATCTGATCGGGACCGTGCAATCTTTCTGCCGTCACATCCTTCATCGAACAGATCCGTCGAGATGTGACGCTGAGCACCCGACGGGAAACGGTTACACGATCAGCGGGATGCGGGCGCGCGCACGACGAAGGTGAAGGTGCCGCTCATCGGATGGCCATCCGGACCCATTGTGTGCCAGGACACTTCACTCGTTCCTGCGGGCACAGTGCCTTCAATCTTCGCGGCCAGCGCGGGATCCTTACCAACCTCCAGATGCGGCCTGCCGAGCGGGATCTTGACGCCGCTCGCGGTCGTCAGCTCGATGCGCGATATCGCCGCCGCCGGTTTTTCCGTGAACCAGAGCCGTATCACCTTCGGCGACGTCGAGATCGTGTCGTGCGCGCCCGGTTCAGAGCGCCGAAGATGGAGATGAAAATGTGAGGCGGCGGGAGACGCGCTCGTGACAGCGGCGGCAAGGCATATGGCCGCCGTGGACGTGATGAAGGACATCGATGGCCGGAGAGTGCGAAGGAGAGAACTTCAGCGGAGTGGAGCTGCTCACGAAACTGGCCACGACGCACGGCGGAGGGGAGGGGGGAGCAGCCCTGCCCTTCCCCCTCAGTCCTCCGCCGTCAGGCGCGGAACCCTCACTCATCCACCAGCGGGCTTCATCAACTCGCCTTTCGCCGACAGCTTGACGTTCGCGCTCCCGCTGTGGGACACCGGGTCCACTTCGTCCGCCTCGACTCGCACCTTGTCCGGCGCCACACGCGCGATCGTGACACGCGCGCCAGCGTGCATTCCCTTGATGCCAAACGCGGCGAGCTTGTCGGGATTTTCGAGGATCGCCGTGAAGCTGGTGCCCGTTTGCAGCTCCTCGATCTCGGTTGGCTGCGCCCTCACGCCGAGCTGTGACGCGATGCCCGCAATGGTGGGAGTCGTTCCCTGCTGCTTCGCGTCTTGACCGTTGGCCGTCCGCGGCATTACCGCAAGGATCGTGGCGCACGCGGCGGCCATCGCGAGCGTCGATCTGAGCATTCGGGTCATGGCTCCTCCTGTGAAGTGCCGTAACGAATGCGTACCAACTCGAGCTACGATCACTGATATGGCGTGCGCAATCCGGCGGGGAAAGGCCCCGCCTCTGCCGTGCACGCCCTGAGCGGCCTATCTTCGCCGGCATGCTTCTCCGCGTTTGGCTGGCCGTCCTCCCCGTCGTCGCCCAGGCACAGGCCGGGCACGTTCCGCAGCACCAGGTAGCAGAGCCCGGTGTTATTGCTACGGGCCAACGAGTCACGGCCGCGGGACTTCAGATCGCATTCGCTGGCCGCGTTGCCGGCCTGCGATTCGCGCGCGGCTCCGACGCATTGTGGGTCGCCGTCCAAGGATCGCTCTACCGCCTCGATTGGCGCGCCAACAAGGTGCTCGGCCGCGCTCCGATCGACGGCCGGCCCGGCATCTACGCGATTACGGTGGATTCGGCTACCGGTCGCGCCTTCCTCTCTTCCGTCAGTCGACTGCCGCAGGCGATGGCCGCCAGTCGGCTGCCCGGTGGCGATCCGCTCCCACCGAATGGAATCGTTGCGCGACTCTCCGCCTTCGACGCCGATCTGCACGGAGACGGCGCCGCTGCGGCGCTCGAGTCGCCGGTGCTGGGCGATTACATGGCAGGCGCGCCGGCGATCGCGTCCGGACGCGGCCGAGGGGACCGGCGCGTGGCGGTCCTTCCGCTTCCCGCAAACGACGCACTGGCGGTACTGGACGCGGGCAACGGCGCCCTCGTCAAGCTCGTCCCCCTTGGTGTAGAGCCCATCGCCGCAGTCATCGCGGCCGACGGCTCCAGCGCGTACGTGAGTGTCCTCGGTGGGGCGAAGCCCAACCGGGGTTCGCGATCGGCGACGCAATGTTGCGACCCGAGAGCGGAGGCCGTGCGCGTCGACGCACACGGGATCGCGGATGCGGGCACCGTCGCGCGCGTCGAACTGGAAACGGGCACGGTCACTGACATCACCGTCGGGCGGCATCCGACAGCACTCGTTTGGGACGAGAAGCGCGACCGTTTGTACGTTGCCGACGGGAATTCCGATTCGATTTCGGTCATCGACACGCAGGCGGGGCGCGTCGTCGCGAGTACCGCGATCGCGCCCTTTGTCGAACGCGCACCCGGACTGGCTCCCACCGCGCTCGCCCTCGCGCCCGACGGCCACACGCTCTACGTCGCGCTCGGCGGAGCGAACGCGGTGGCGATGTACGACGTCGGCGGCAGCGCGGCAGCGGTGCACCTGCTCGGCCTCATCCCGACCGCCTGGTATCCAGCGACGCTCGACGCCAGCGCGGACGGGAAGTACCTGGCTGTCGGTGCGCTCCTTGGCATGGGCTCCGGCAGCGGCAAATCGCCCGGGTCTCCGGGGAAGATCGGCCGCTACGTCCACGCGGTGCGCGGCTCTGTGAGCGTGCTGCCCGTGCCGACGGCCGCCGAGTTGGCAGCATTCACCGTCGCCGTCGCCGCGAACGATCGTCTCACCGTATCGCCGCTGTCCGGAAGTGCGGTGAGCGGCGGGAGCGCGGCGCCGCGCCCGAGCGCCGCCCCGCGTGCGGTGCCGGAGCGGCCGGGTGAGCCGTCACTGGTGCGGCACGTCGTCTTCATCGTGCGCGAGAACCGCACGTACGATCAGGTGCTTGGCGATCTCGGACGCGGCGATGGCGACAGCTCGCTTGTGATCTTCGGCAAGGTGGTAACGCCTAACGCGCACGCGCTGGCGGCGCAGTTCGTTACGCTCGACCGCTTCTTTGCCAACGGGGGGAACTCCGCCGACGGACACCAGTGGCTGACGCAGGCGAACGAGACGGAATACCCGATGTGGCCACTCTATCTCGGCCGCAGCTATCCCTCCGAAGGGAACGATGCGCTGGCGTATTCGGCCGGCGGATTCCTCTGGGAAGCGGCGCAGGCGCGCGGGCGCACCGTCAGCGTGTTTGGCGAATATGCGCCGGCACCCGCTCGCTCCAGCGCGGCCGTGCGTGACAGTCTGCTCGCCGCATGGCGGAGCGCGCCCGACGACTTCGGCCGGCAGCGCGCATTACTGCGCACCCGTTATCACACAGGCTCCGACATTCCGTCGCTCGATCGGGTGCTCGTGCGCGAGTACCCGGGCTGGACGGAGGAGGCACCGGACGTCGTCAAGGCGGGCGACGTCCTCGCCCATCTCGCCGACTGGGAGCAAGCGCACGCGATGCCGGCGCTGACGATGATCGTCCTGCCTAGCGATCATACCCAGGGCACATCCCCGGGCTGGTGCACGCCGAGGGCCTGCGTCGCCGACAACGATTATGCGCTCGGGCGTATCGTCGAGGGGCTCAGCCGCTCTTCGTTCTGGCGGGACATGGCTATTCTCGTCGTCGAAGACGACGCGCAGGACGGCGTCGATCACGTCGACGGCCACCGCACGGTCGCCCTCGTGGCGTCGCCGTATGCCCGGCGGGGGATCGTCGACTCGACCTTCTATACGCAAACGAGCATGGTGAAGACGATCGAGCTGATGCTCGGACTGCCGGCCTTGTCGGTATTCGACCTGGTCGCAACCGACATGCGCGCGAGCTTCATCGGGGCCGGCGAGCAGCCCGATCTGTCACCGTTCACCGCCGTCGTTCCGGCGCAATCGCTCGAGGAACGCAATCTCGCCACGGGTGAGATCACAGGGCCGAGAGCGCGCGAGCGCCGCCGGGCCGCGCGCGCGTCGGCACGCATGCGCTTCGACGTGCCCGATGCGGCGCCCTCCGAGGCGCTCGATCGAATCCTGTGGTCGGATGCGCGGGGTTGGAAGGCGCCCTATCCCGGCACGCGTCGCGCTCTGTTTTTTCCCATGGCGATCGATATCAGTGACAGCGAGCGCGACACAGGCGAACCGGCGCGGCACAGGCGCCGCAGATAGCAGTCCGTCTTATGCCTGCGCGTGCGCTCCCTTCAGCTTCTCCACGCATCGCGCCGCCAGCTGCGTCGACGAATACTCGCGGCGCGGCTTGCCTGATGACTGCCAGCGCCAGCTCGACTCGCTCGAGCCCGTGGCCGAAAACACTTCTTCCCACAGAGCGGTCGCGGCGGCAGCCTGTTGGTTGCGCTCCGCCGGCCACTCCGGGTGGTGCTCGGAACGCGGCGCAACCGAGCCGCGCCAGACGATGACCAGCAGCTCGCCGGAGGCTACCGAGTCCAGCGTGTTGCGCAGCCACGTCACCGTCAGAGCCACGGGCCCGAGCTGCACGATGCACCGACCGGGCGACTGCCGCACGCTCGGCTTTTGTTCCAGACCCGCCACGTGAAGCGCCGCGACGCCGCGGACGACCTCGTCGCAGAGTCGCTCGATCTCGCGCGCACAAGCACCGAGCGCACGATGCGTGGCGAGAAACGAGTCTGATGCCGCCGCGTCGTGCGCGCCGAAGTCGCCTTCGGCAAGGGAGCTATGCGTCATGAGGTCTCCACGATGAGGGGGAGGGAGCGTGCGCGTTCAGGAAACATAACACTCCACGCTCCGTCGTGCTGTTACGCTCGTCACTTTGGGAGGGACGACCGTGCTTCTCCAGCCATCGCCGCCTTCTGCGGCCACTGGTTGTACCAACTCATCATATACAATTGCGTGCGCATCCAATTCGTCGGCTTGGAGCCGGTGCCGTGGTACTCGCCCTCGAAGCGAAGGAGCGCCGCCGGCACGCCACGCATCTTCAGCGCGGCGTAATACTCCTCGCTCTGCGGCATCGGCGTACGCATGTCCAGCTCACCGGTCATCAGCAACGTCGGCGTCTTCACGTTGCCGACGTACATCAGCGACGAGTGCTCGAGCCACGGCTTCGGGTCCTCCCAGAACGGTTTCGCAAACCAGGCGTACGTGAACAGCGGGATATCCGTGTGGCCGGCAAAGCTCAACCAGTCGATCACCGGGCAGCGCACCGCCG
Organism: uncultured Gemmatimonadaceae bacterium; assembly: GCA_964537775.1. GTDB lineage: Bacteria > Gemmatimonadota > Gemmatimonadetes > Gemmatimonadales > Gemmatimonadaceae > CAMLIT01. Next base: position 42,359 of record CAZICQ010000019.1, read on the forward strand.
CCGCGGCAAACCGATTCGTGTGCCCGATCACCCAACTCGACAGCACGCCGCCCCCGGAACAGCCGCCGACGTACATCCGTTCCGTGTCGATGAATCCCTTCGCCACCGTCGCGTCCACCGCGGCCATCAGGTCGTCGTAGTCGGGGCCCGGATAGTTGTGATAGATCGCGTTGCCAAACGACGATCCGTACCCGGTGCTGCCGCGCGGATTCATGTACAGCACCACGAAGCCGTTGGCGGCAAAATTCTGGTACTGTGGGCTGAATGCGACGTTGTACATGCCGTGTGGCCCGCCGTGGATCTCGAAGATCAACGGATATTTCTTCGCCGGATCGAATCCCGGCGGCTTCACGATCCAGCCCTCCACCTCCGTGTTGCCGGTGGACCGCGTCACCAGGTGCTCCTCGGTCGCCAGACGCAGCCGGCCCAGCAGATCCTCGTTCAGATGCGTGACCTGTGCGACCATACCTTCCGCGCGCTTGCCCGGCGCGACGCGGACCACGTTAGGCGATTCCGTGAAGGTGCTGCGCACGCCCGCCACGACACCGGTCCGCGAGACCGAAGTCGCGCCGAGCATATGCACACCGGTCGTGACCGCGGTGGCGCCGCTGCCCGACACCGGCGCGAAGTACACGTTCGACGTGCCGTGCTCCGCCACGGTCGCGTACACGCCGCTGCCGTCGCGCGCCCAGATCAGGTTGGCGGGGTCGCGGTCCAGAGTCGTCAACCTCTGAACGCCGCTGCCGTCCGCGTTCAGCGCGAACACCTCCGACGCCTGATAGCTCACGTCGGCGGCGGGATAGCCGATGAACGCGATCTTCCGGCCGTCGGGTGAGAAGACCGGGTCGTTCCACACGCCCGACTGCGACGTCAGCCGCCGTTTGGCACCCGACGCGACGTCGATGGCCAGAATGCTCGAGTTACGGTACACCATGTCAGGCTTGGCGTCGTCGACCGCCGCGACTGCCACGGTCTTGCCGTCCGGCGACCAATCCCACGCTACGCCGCCCTGCTGGCCGTCGAAGCGCGTGCCCACGCTCCAATCGCCCGACGTGAGCGCGCGTGCCGCGCCTCCGTCAGCGGACACCACGAACAGATGTGTGTTGCCCGGCGTGTCGAAGCCACGGCGGTCCTGCCGGTAATGCAGATTCGTGATGTACTTGGGCGCGGGCGTCCATTTGGCGCCTTGCGGGGCGGCGGGCATGTCGATATGCCAGCTGTTCTCCTTCGGCACGAACATGCTGAAGCCGATCGATTTGCCATCCGGCGACCAGCGGAGATCGCCGATCGGCTGATCGACGTGCGTGACCTGCGACGTCGCGCCCTCGGCATCCATCCATCGCACGAAGACCTGCGCGCCGCGAGGCTCGCCGGCGTTGACGAACGCGATGCGCGTTCCGTCGGGCGACCAGCGCGCATCGCCGCCTTTCGCGAGGAAGCGATCCTTGGTCCCGTCGGCGTTCACGATCCAGAGCGCCGACTCGAACTTGTCCTCGAGCTTGTTGACCCAGCGCCGGGTGTAGACGATTTGCGAGCCATCGGGCGAGATCTGCGGATCTGCGGCCTGCTGCAACTCGAGATACTTGTCGACCGTGAACAACGTGTCGGACTTCTTCTCCTGCGCGAGCAGGGAGGGGCCGGCGAACACTGGCACCAGGGCCATGCCAACGACGGCGGCGAGGACGTGGCGGTTGAGCCGGAGCGGAGCGGGGACAGGGCGCGCGGAGCGATGCATGAGGCACCTGCGGTGAGGAGGGGACGAGAGCGCAAACGTAGCCGCCGTGCGCGATGTCGTCCAGCCGACGAGCTGGCGCGGCGGCATTATCGGGCATGAAAGCGCGGGAACGAAAGGGCGCATTGGTCGGTTTCGAGCATATGCTCGCCGATCCCTACCTCCGTCGCCTCCGGATCACCTGCCTGACTACGGTGCTGCCCGCGGTGGCCGCGGCACAGGGCGTCACCGACCGGCCACCGTCGCTCTCCGGCGATTGGGTCGGCCTCCCCGGGACGGCGTACTTCAACTTCGTGCATCGCTTCTCGGAAAGCGGCGCTCCGCAACATAAGGTCTTTAATACCCCGACCTTCCTGCTCGCCGCCGGCCTACCGGGGAACACGATGATCGGCGTGAACTGCGCCACCAATTCCGCGCTCGTGCCGAGTTTTCCCAACGAGCACGAGTACTTCGCGCGCGTTGCGCCCGTGCGGCAGCGGCACGGATTCGATCTGGGGCTGCAGGCCGACTACAACGATGCGGTGCGCGGCGCGGATGGCGAGCTGTCGGTGGCACAGCAGCTGGGGCCACTGCGGCTCGTATCGGCGGCGCGCCTGCTCTCGCGGCTCTCCGATTCGTCGACTGGTCGCTTCGCGCTCGCCGGAGGCGCCGTGCTGCGGCTCATGCCATACGTGTCCATTGCCGGCGACATCGGGGGCCTGACGACGCGCGCGCCCGGAGAGCAACTCGCGTGGGGCGCAGGCCTGCAGCTGCAAATTCCGATGACGCCGCACACCGTCTCGTTGCAAGCGACCAACGTGAACGTCAACACGCTGCAGGGCATCTCGCGCGGAACGAATCAGCGGCGGTACGGCTTCGAGTTCACGATCCCCATCACCCTGCGCCGCTATTTCAGCGCGCGCCCGCCGGAGCCGCTGGCAGCCGAGAGCAGTCGCATCCCGGCCAGCACAACGGTCCGTATTCAGGGGATGGGCTACCGCCAATCCGCCATCGAGGTCGCTGCCGGCACCACAGTCGAATGGCGCAACGACGATCCCGTCGCGCACACGGTGACGGCAGACGACGGCAGCTTTCGATCGCCGCTCATCGAGCCGGGACGCACGTGGAGCCATAGCTTCGACAAAGCGGGGACGTTCGCGTACCACTGCACGCCGCACCCGTTCATGACCGGCGCCGTGGTCGTACGCTGAACGGAGCGGCCATGCGTGAACGCGTCATGATCTCCGTGCTCGCCCTCTTCGGTTGCGGCATCGCCGCCTGCTTCTCCGAGCACGTCGCCACGACGAGCTCCACGCTGAACAACCGCGGCGCGTGCGCGAATTTGCCCACGGTTGCGGGTGTCGTTCGGATCGAGAACTTCGCCTTCGTGCCGGCGGCGATCACGATTGCTCCCGGCGCTACGGTCACGTGGGTGAACTGTGAGCCGACCGCCATTCCGCACACGGCGACGTCGACAACAGGCCTTTGGACTTCCGGATCACTCGCACCGCTCCAGAGCTACTCGCAGACGTTCACGCAACCGGGCAGTTATCCGTACTTCTGCCAGGTCCATCCCTCGATGACCGGGACGGTGGTGGTGCAGTGAACGTTCGGTGACGTAACCGCGACCGTCGCGTTACACAGCTGGGCCGTCGCTGTGGCTGTGCACCGGCCACGCGGATCAGTTACAAGGGCGGCCGCACCATCGACCCGCGAATCAGCCGTAGAATGAACAGCAGGACCAGCGCACCAATGAAGGCGACGAAAATGACGCCTCCGAGGCCGCGGAATGGAACGCCGACGCCGAGATGGCGAAAGATCCAGCCGCCGACGAAGGCGCCGACGATGCCGATGATGATGTCGCCAATGAGGCCGTAACCGGTGCCGCCCATGACCATCGAGGCGAGCACGCCGGCGACCAGCCCGACGATCAACCAGGTGAGGATGTCCATGGCAGTATCCGTGGTGGTAGCCACCTCATCGCGAATCTTGGGCCGCCGCGCCGCGGCCGTCGCAGGTGGCGGCCGTCCGGGGCAACGCCATATTCACAGCGACACCAACCTCCCGGCGACATGACCGATCATACCTTTCGGACGCTGTCGCGCGTCCGCGCCATCCGTGGACTGCTGCGCTTCAGCGCGGCGTTGCTATTCCTTCCGACGCTCCGCGCGCAACACCCGGCGGCCGCTCCCGCGCAACCGCCGGAGATCCGCGAAGCCACCCGGCTCGATCTGCAGGGCCGGACGGCCGAGGCCCGAGGCATCTTCCAGCGAATTCTCGACAGCACCAGCGACGCCGCGCGCCGGGCGGCCGTCCAGCGCGCTGTCGCGATCTCGTATGCCTTCGATGGCGACTGCGGCAACACACTCAAGTACGAGGAGCTGGTGATCGGCTACTGGACCACGCGCGAACAGGCCGAGCCGCAGAACGCCTTCTTCCAGGAAGGGGAGATGGCGAACGAGGGGGCGCGCGTCTGCATCGACGCCGGCGATCTGGCCGCCGCAGAGCGCTGGTATCGACGCGGCACGGCGCTGGGGGAAAAGGAGCCCGAGCCGAAGACACATCCGAACAGCCTCTGGGATTATCGTTTGGCGCACGCGTTAGGCCGCCTGGCGGCGCGGCGCGGCGACGTGGCGGAGGCGCGTCACCAGATCGCGGCGGCGAGACGCATTCTCGACAGCGACAGCGCGATGGCGCGCGGACAGGAGCGCTTCTTCCCCTATCTGGTGGGCTACGTGGCGCTGTACACGAACGATCTGCCGACGGCGCAACGTGAGCTCGAGAAGGCGATCGCATTGCGCGGCAACGAGCGCGATCCATTCATGCGCTGCCTGCTCGCGATGACGTACGAGAAGATGGGCCAGCGCGACCGCGCGGATGCGCTGTATCGCGAAGCCTACGACTTGGCGACGGCGCACAATCCGCCGTCCGCGTTCGTGCGGCCGTTCGTGCGCAAGAAGCTCGGTCTCGCCACGGGCTGAGACGGGTGCGAGTCCCGTGCCGCCGGATCGGGAGCACGCGCTGCAACCGACTGCTCGTCAGGGATTTCCGCGCACCCAGTAGTTGAACAATTGCCCGCTGTAGATGATGGGCGACGGAAACACCGCTGGCATGGCGGAGCCGAACGACCACGACACGTAATCCACCTGCGTGTTGGTGGAGAAGCTGATGCCGATGCTCGCCTGCACGTCATATATACCCATGATCCAGTACGTCCCCGCCGGCACCGGCGTCGGCGACACCGGGATCTCGAGGCGGCCGGCGATCAGCGGCGTCGCGGGCGTCGCGACGATAAGCCGGTTCGGGGCGCCGTTGAGATCGGTGTACAACGCGAGCTTCACGTTCGGACCGGCGGCGCGACCCAACACGCCTAACGCCGATACCGTGGTGCTCTGGGTGATGCTCAGCGCCGTGCCGAGCAGGTAATTCGGCGCGTGGCCGCTGTTCGAGCCGAGATCGGCGTAGTAGCCATAGACACCGGTGGGATTGCCGTTGGGTGAACTGACGGTGATCGTCACCGCGCTGGCCATCCCGCCGCCACTCGCCTGGATCGCGGCGCTGCCCTGCGCGAGAGCAGTCACTGCGCCCGACGATGTCACGCCGAGCACCGACGGATTGGACGAGCTGAAGGTAATCGCCGTGGAGAAAGGATGGCCGTTGGCGTCCACGAGCGACGCGGTCACATTCATCGTTTGGCCCACGGTCATCGCGGTCTGCGGGACTTGGATCGAGAGCACGACCGGCACGCGCGCCAACGTGATCGCTGCGGCATCGGACAGGCCACCGGTAGTCGCCGTGATCGTCGCGCTGCCATTCGTCGCGCCGGTCGTCGCGAGCCCACTGCTGCTCACCGAGGCGACAGCATCGTTGCTCGACGTCCACACCACCGTCACGCCCTGTAGGGGTTGGTTGCGCGCGTCCAGAACGGACGCCGTGAACTGGACGTGATCGCCCTCCGACGCCGCGGTGACGCTCTTCGGGGACACCGTGACGCTGTGCACGACCTGGCGCACGGTGACGGGCACCGTCAGGGTAGCCACATCGGCTTTGATCGTGATCGACGTGCTGCCATTCCGCAGCGCCGTCACGACTCGGTTAGCGTCGATGGAGACGACGGTCGGATCGGCGATGGCGATCGCCACGGGGATCGCCGAAGCGTCGGCCGTCCCGAACGGCACGACCCGCACGGCCAACATCTGCTGCTCACCGAGCGAGGCGAAACTCATCGGGTTCGGCGTTGCTTCTATATGATCCACCGGCGAGACGACGGTGACCGGTACATCCACCTCGGCCCCGTTGTCCGCGATGGCAACGATGATCGTCGAGCCGAGGGCTTTCCCCGTCAGCAGACCGGTGCTGCTGACCGTCACCTTACTCTCGTCGTTGCTCGACCAGCGGACTGTATGACCGGTAAGCGTGTGGCCCGCCGCGTCCTTCAGCACCGGCGCGAGCTGCTGTACGGCTCCGACGGCGACGGTCGCGGGATTGGGCGTCACAACGAAGCTGGCGATCGCCGCGTGCACGTTCACCCGCGTCGAATCGATCGCGCCGCTGACGCTCTGGGCCACGATGTACACCGATCCGTCGACGGCGCCGGCGGTGACGACTCCCAGCGGATCCACGGTCGCGACGTCCGGATTACGAGAGCTCCACGCCACGCGAATTGGCGCGGTGACCGGCTGACCGGCGGCGTTCGTCCCCGTCACGGCGAGCCCCGCGGTCGTGCCGACGTTCATCTGCACCGGATTCGGTACCACCTGAATCTTGGCGACGCTCGCGTCAGGACCGGCGTAGGCGAGCGGCGGCGGTACGACGGGCGGGTTATCGCCCGGCTTCACCGTCACGGTATCCACGCCGTGGAACGCCACCTGGCCCGCCTTGTCGTAGGCGGTGAGGTCGACTTGGAACGTGCCGGAACTCCCCGTGAGCTGCACCGTGAAGACGAGAACCGCGCTGTCGCCCACGAACGCTGCTTCGGAGACGACGCTGTCGCCGACTGCGTCGAGCAGCACGCCGCGAATCTTGCTCAGCTCGATGGTGGGCGCGCCCGCCGGCAACGTGGCGAAGCGCGGCGCCAGCGCGAGTGACGCTCGTTTGGCAACTCTGATCTCGGGCGCGGACGACGGATGGTCGCTGCAGCGGACGGCCGCGAACAGTCCGAACGCGAGTACCGCGGCGCGGCCCAGACGACCAATGCGTCCCCGTTCAACCGTCATGACATCCTCCGCGCTCGGTCACAAAAACGCCAGGCGGAGCAGAGCTGTCGTCGCTCCGTCCGCCGACTCGCGACTATCGACTCTCCACCGCGCGTCCGAACCGTACGAGCTCGTTCTGCAGCGGAATACCACGTTCCACCGGGACAGGCGTCGTGCGCGTACACGTGATGGCCGGCGGGGGACCGCTGGAGATGCCGCAGTGACCGATGACATCAAAATGCTCGATCGCGTATGGCACCCCCTCCGACGACAGGAAGGTCGGCCCGTCCGCGACCTGGAAGTGGACGTGCGGCTCCGTCGAGTTTCCGGAATTGCCGAGCAGTGCGACCACCTGCCCTCTACGCACATGGTCGCCGACGCGCACCCGCAGCGACCCTGGCTGCACGTGCGCGTACGCATACAGACCGCCACCGATCTCGATGGCGACATAATTGCCGCCGACGGTCTGCATGGTGATCGTCACGGCCCGCGAGTTCGCGCCGGGTACGTTCTCGGGAATGCTGTCCTTCGTGCCGGCGATGACCCCGTCGGCCACCGCGTGCAGCTCGGTGCCATACGCGTAGTAGCTGCTGTTCTTCAACGGGTCGGCACCGGGCCGATGCGAGCTGCCGCTGGAATCCACCTGGAGGAAGTCGATCGCGAATCGTTGGCCGATGGCGATGTGACCCTCCAGCGCCAGGATGAGGCGACGGTGCCCGGACGTATTCGACGGTCCGTTGAATGCCGCCCATTCGCCGTAGACCGGCGGCGAGATCACGACGGCGGAGCGCCCGACGGGAATGACCGTACCCTCCAGCACCGTCAGCGTCGAATCGCCGGCGCCTTGGAAGGTGAGCTGGTGCCGGAGTGACGCCGGCGGTCGCGACGCATTCACCGGGATCCACAAATAGACGTACGCCCGCAGTCCCGGGCCGATCTGCGCTCGTTCGGCGGCCGGCATGTTGATGCCCGGACGTGCGAGCGCTCGCGCGAGCGCGCTGTCCGCCAGATCGGCGACGACGCTCCCGCCGGGAGCAGCGTCGAGCACCTCGACGCGCTTCAGCGTCATCGGATTCGCCGTCAGATTCGTGACGTGCAGCTCGTACGACAGAAACGCCCCGGCGTCACTGTTGGCGACGGTCGGCGGCTCGGGCACGCGGAACTCGATCGAGGGCGCGATCTGAGCGAGGCTCGTCCGCGCGACAGCGAGGGACGAGGCGACGAGAACCACCGTGGAAAGACGTCTCACCAGATTGTGGTAGAGGGTGGTTGGAGTCCGTCGTCGCTACGCTCCGCAGGAACGACAGCGACCCTCACCTGGGCCAAACGACGCCCTGATTCTGCGGCAGCGTCGCCATTCCCTTATACACGAACTTCTGTACCCGCTTTCCCTCGTACGTCTCGGCCGTGTAGATGTTGCCCCTGGAATCCGTCGCGATGCTGTGGACGGCGAAGAACTGCCCCGGCTGGCGTCCACCATCGCCGAAGCTGGTGAGGATGTCGAGTGACTGCCGGTCCATCACGTACACCATCTCGTTCTTGCCGTCCGCGAGGAAGATGTACCGTTGCTCGGGATCGCGTGAGAAGGCGATGTCCCACACCGATCCATCGCCGCGCGTCATCGGCTTGATGATCTTCTCCTTGACGAATTCGCCATTCTTCCTGAACACCTGAATACGATCGTTCACGCGGTCGCATACGTACACCAGGCCATCCACTGTCGGCTCGGCGCAGTGCACGGGGTTGCGGAACTGCGGCGCGGGAGGCGCGTCGGGATTGTACGGACCCAGGTTCGAGTCCGACGGCACGTGGCCGTATGCCCCCCAGTACCGCTTGATGCGGCCGTTGTCCATGTCGATCACGGCGACCCGATGATTGCCGTAGCCGTCCGCGATGAATGCTTCGTTCGCGCCCACGTCGAACGAGATCTTCGCCACGCGACCGAAGTGCGTCGTGCTGTTGCTGTTCACCGTCTGATGCGCGGCGCCGATCTCCATCAGAAAGCCGCCGTCGTGCGTGAACTTCAGAACGAACGAGTCGATCGTGGCAGCGGGGCACTCCGGCGTGCCCGGAGGCGGACAGCTGCCGTTGCCGCCGACCCAGACGTTGTCCTTGTTATCGATCGAGATGCCGTGATTCGATTCCGGCCAATCGTGTCCACTTCCCGGCGCGGGCCCTCCCCAGCCCCGCACGAGATTCCCCCCCGGATCGAACTCGAGCACCGGTGGCGCCGGCACGCAGCAGTCGCTCAACTTCGGGTTGGCGACGGCGCCGATCTCGGTCTGACGGTCGAAGGTATTGTTCCGGTGCACGATGAACACATGGTCATTGGCGTCCACGGCGACGCCGATGACCATCCCGAGCACCCAATGGTTAGGCAGCGGCTTCGGCCAGAGCGGATCGACCTCGAAGCGCGGCGCCTGCACGGCGTGCACGCGCGCCGCGGCATCGAGCCCACGCTGCCCTGCTCCGAGCGCGCCGATCGCCAGCGCCAGGCCGGCGGCGAGCATCAGCTTGTGCGACCCGGTCATCGTTTGCTCCCGGACGGCGCGGTGGCGGAAGGCCAAACGACCCCATTGTCGCGCGAGATCACAGGCCCCATGCCCTGATACGTGAACTTCTGCAGGCGCTTGCCCTCGTACGTCTCGACCGTATACAGGTTGTCCTTGGAGTCGGTGGCGACGCCATCGACAGCGTAGAACTCGCCGGGCTGCCGACCACCGTCGCCGAAGCTGGTCAGTTCCGCGAGCGATCCCCGGTCGAGCACGTGGATCTTCATGTTCATTCCGTCGGCGACGTAGAGATAGCGCTGGCCCGGGTCGCGCGACAGGGCGATGCTCCAGACCGATCCGGCACCGAGCGTGCGCGGCGCGACGTGCGCCTCCTTCACGAACGTGCCGTTCTTGCGGAACACCTGAATGCGGTCGTTCTGCGAGTCGCAGACATAGAGGAAGCCGTCAGCCGAGAGGACCACGCAGCGGACGACGCCGAACTGCCGTGCCGCCGGTGCACGCGGGTCATATCCCGCCACCGCGCCATCGTCGGGCTTGCGTCCGTACGCACCCCAGTACCGCTTGATGGCGCCGGTGCTCATGTCGATGACCGCTACGCGGTGGTTGCGAAAACCGTCGGCGACGTACGCTTCGTTCGCGGGCATGTCGAAAGCGAAACCGGCCGGCCCGCCAAACGACTCCGTGCTGTTGCTGTTGGGCGGCAGCGGGGGCGTTCGGCGCGATCCGCCGCGCGCAGGGCCACCTGCCGCACTCGCGACGGTCGGGGCGAGCGCGTTTGGCTTACCGAACTCCCCGAGCAATCGCCCGTCACGACTGAACTTCAGGACGCGCGAATCGGCGCCGCCGCTGCCGCCGATCCAGACTGCGTCGCGGTCGTCGACGGCGATACCGGCGTTCATCTCCGGCCAGTCGGCATCGGTGCCACGACCTCCCCAGTGCCCCACCAGCCGTCCGGCGGCATCGAACTCCAGCACGTTAGGCGCGGGCGCGCAGCACTCGCCGGTTGGCGGATTGCTGGCCAGCCCACTCTCGGTGCGCTGGTTGAAGCTGTCGGTGAGATGGACGACGTATATATGGTCGCGCCGGTCCACGGCGACACCCGTCGCCGAGCCGAGGATCCAATGGTTAGGCATCGGGTCGGGCCACATCGGATCGACGACGAACCGCGGAGCGCGGAGCGCCGTACCGGAAACGGCGACCGGCGGGCGCTGAGCCCGTGCCTGCGCTACCGGCGCAACCAGGACTAAACCAACCAGCAACAGGCGACGTCCGTGCATCGGGGCTCTCCCGCTGTCCCGCAGAGCTGAGGCACTCGGCCGGCTGGTGGAAGATCTGTTCAGCCGGTCGCCTCGCGCAGTATACTCGTGGCGGTGATTCTACCTCCGCACGGTCGCGTTCGTCCAGGTGTGCTCCTCGCGGTCGCCTTCGCGCTCGCGTTGGCGCTTCTGCTCGCCCTGCCCGGCCGCGGTGAGCCCCACGACATTCCGAACAGCATCACCATCATCGCATTCGTCAAATCCGAGGCGGAGCCTCGTGTGCTGCGCGTCATCGTTCGCGTGCCACTCCAGGCGATGCGCGATATCAATTTCCCGGTGCACGGACCGGGGTATCTCGACACGGATCGAGTGCAGCCGCTGCTGCGCGACGCGGCGAAGGTCTGGATCGCGGGCGACCTGCAGCTCTACGAGGAAGGCGCCGCGCTGCCTCCGCCCACCATCGTCGCTGCACGCGTATCGCTGCCATCGGACCGGTCGTTCTCGAGCTACGACCGCGCGCTCATGCACGTGCGAGGAGGCGGGGCCGCCGCGTCGATCTCCACCGGCACCGAGCTGCTCTGGAAGCAAGCGATGCTCGATGTCCTGCTCGAGTATCCGATCTCGTCGGCGACGTCGCGGTTCTCGATCGATCCGTCGCTGGCGCGACTGGGCGTACGCACGACGACGGTTCTGCGCTTCGTCACGGCCGGTGGCGCGGAACGGGATTTCGAGTACGTCGGATCGCCCGGGCTCGTGCGGCTCGATCCGCGCTGGTATCAGGCGACGGCGCGCTTCGTCATCCTCGGTTTCGACCACATACTCGACGGGATAGATCATCTCCTGTTCGTCTTCTGTCTCGTGATCCCCTTCCGCCGAGTCCGGCCGCTGATCGCAATCATCACGTCGTTCACGGTCGCGCACTCGATCACCCTCGTCGCCTCCGCGGCGGGGCTGGCGCCGGATGCACTCTGGTTCCCACCGCTCATCGAGGTGCTGATCGCGCTGTCGATCGTGTACATGGCGCTGGAAAACATCGTGGGTGCACGGCTCGAGCGGCGTTGGCTCATCGCGTTTGGCTTCGGGCTCGTGCACGGTTTCGGATTCTCCTTCGCGTTGCGGCAATCGTTGCAGTTCGCCGGCTCGCATGTCGCGACGTCGCTGCTGTCGTTCAACATCGGGGTGGAGCTCGGCCAACTGTTCGTGCTCGCGCTCATCGTGCCCGCCCTTGCGTGGCTCTTTCGTCACCTCGACGAACGGGTCGGCACGATCATCCTATCGGCGTTCGTAGCGCACACGGCGTGGCACTGGATGATCGATCGTTGGGCGGTCTTCGCGCAGTATCGGTTAACGCCGCCGGTGATCGACGCCGCGCTCGCCGTGGCCGCCCTGCGGGCGGGGATGCTGCTCCTCATCGTGGGCGGGGCCGGTTGGGCGATGTACGAGTTGTATGGACGACTCATGCGTCACGACGTCGCCCTCTCCGCAGCTGGAACGGAAGCATCAGCAGAATGAAGCGGGCAGCGATGCGCGTAATGACCAGCGCCCTCGCGATCGGCGCGTCATCTCATCTCGCGCGGGCGCAGTCGACGCATCAGCCGAACCGCGTCGCCGCGACCCGCGCTGCCGGCTCCTCGACGTTGAGTGGCGTGTACACGAACGAGCAGGCGAGTCGCGGGAAGGACGTCTACGCCGGCAGCTGCCGCTCCTGTCACGTCCCGGCGTCACACACCGGCGCGACCTTCGCGACCTGGTGGCGTGGGAAGCAGCTTTCGGATCTCTTCACGTTCGTCAGCACGCGCATGCCGAAGAACGATCCGGGAAGTCTGGCGCCCGAAGATGCGGCCGACGTCGTTGCCTACTTGTTGAAGATGAACGCGATGCCGGCTGGGGCTGTCGCACTGCCCGCCGATATCGATTCGTTGAAGAAGATTCGTATAGCCGTCAAGTCCGCTTCCAGGCACACGACGACGAGGACGAAAGGATGACGCGAAGGTGGACAGGGTGGCGTCGCATCGGAGCGATCGCCGCGAGCGCTACGCTGCTCGCGTGCGCGCTGCTCCTTGCCGTCACCAGATCGAGCGCGCGCACCGACGCGGAGCTGGTGCGCGGCAACAAGCCGGGCGAGTGGCGCTATTGGGGCGCCGACGCCTGGAGCACGCGCTACTCGGCGCTCGATCAGATCAACGCCGCGAACTTCGATTCGCTGCAGATCGCCTGGCAGTGGAACGCAGGACCGTATGGCGAGGACGAGTATTACCGCACGACGCCGCTGTACGCGAGCGGCCGCTTGTTCACCGTCGCGACGAATAGACGCAAGGCATTCGCGATCGATCCGGCGACAGGCAAGACGCTCTGGCAGTGGGGAATCGACGAGGGCATCCGCTGGCAGAAGGCGCCGCGCCAGTTCGCCGGCCGCGGGCTCTCCTACTGGACCGACGGCCGTCGCGCACGCGTCATCGTCGTCACGCCCGGTTACCGTCTCGTTTCCCTCGACGCCGCGACGGGAAAGGGTGATCCGGCATTCGGCAAGCAGGGTACCGTCGACCTGATGGAAGGGCTGGGATTCCCGCTCGTGCCACTCGCCGTCGACGATTCCGGCCCATTCATCATCAGCGAGGCCGCGCCGGCGCGGAGAGCGCGTCCGGGCGAGCGATGGAACGCGAAGACGAAGACCGGCGCCGACGGCACGATGGGAATCGATCCGGCGCACGGGCAGATCGCCAACAGCTCTCCGGCGATCGTCGTCGGCGACGTGATCGTCGTCGGCAATTCGGCGATGCACGGCTATTACCCGCTGCGCCTGCACAATCTGCCCGGCTTCATCCGCGGCTTCGACGTGCACACGGGCAAGCAGCTGTGGAAATTCGATCTGCTCCCGCAGCCGGGGGAATTCGGCGCCGAGACGTGGGAGAACGGGTCGGCCATCGACGCGCCCGGCATGGGGAAGAACGACGCGTGGGCAACTTACAGCGCCGACCCGGAGCTCGGCCTCGTGTACATCCCCGTCGGTGAGGGCTTGAGCGACGAGTACGGCGGCCATCGACCGGGCGCGAATCTGTTCAGCAACAGCATCGTCGCGATCGACGTCCGGACGGGCAAACGGAAGTGGCACTATCAGGCGGTGCACCACGACGTCTGGGATTATGACTTCCCGATGGCGCCCAACCTGCTCGACGTCACCATCAACGGTCAGCGCCGCAAGATCATCGCCGCCACGTCCAAGCAGGGCTGGGTGTACGTGCTCGATCGCCTAACGGGTGAGCCGATCTGGCCAATTCCCGAGATGCCGGTGCCGCAAAGCGACGTGCCTGGCGAGAAGAGCTGGCCGACGCAGCCGGTGCCGACACGACCGGCGGCATACGCGCAGCAGGGATTGCAGGAGTCGGATCTCATCGACTACACGCCGGCGATCAAGGATTCGGCGCTGAAGCTGGCGAAGCGCTGCCGGATGGGTCCTTATTTCATCCCGGCAGCGCTGGCGGATGGCTCAACGCCCAGCGGCTTCGACTGTGCCTGGTACGCGCCGGGGGCGAGCGGTGGCGTGAACATCGACGGCGGCGCGGCAGCGGATCCGGAGACAGGGCTGTTGTACGTCGGCGCGCAGACGGGGCTGAACACGATCGAGGTGGCACACGACCCCTGCTCGGAGCACCGGTACAGCCAGCCGCACGACAGTTGCGGGCTGATCGGCGCACTGCCGCCTCCGCCGGGCTACAAGCCCAATCCCGAGATGGCGGGGCGTGGCGGCTTCGGCGCACGCCTACCAACCACGATCGCCGGCGTGTCGATTCTCAAGCCGAAGCCGCTCGGCGGCATCACGGCCTACGACCTGAACACCGGCGACAAACGGTGGTGGATGCCTAACGGTGGCATCACGGCGAAGCCGCAGACCACCGATCCGCTGTTCACCGGCGTCGATCTGCCAGCCGTACCGGTGTTCAACGGGCAGCCCGAGGTGATCACGACCAAAACGCTCGTCATCTATGGCACCGGCCGACTCGGCGGCGGACGCGCCGCCCGCGGCGGTGCTACCAACCGGCCCGACGCGGCGCCGAAGCTGTTCGCGCTCGACAAGACGACGGGAAAGGAGGTCGGCGCCGTGCCCATCCCGACGCGCACGTCGGCGGTGCCGATGACCTTTCTACATCAGGGCAGGCAGTACATCGTCTTTGCCACCGGCCAGGGAGAGCATACGTCGCTGATCGCGCTGACGTTGCGGAGGTGATTGGCGGATCACTTGCGTTCGTAACGCTTCAACGCGCGCTGCCCGACCTCCGCGCCGTAAATAATGCCGTGGGCGTCGGCAGCGACGCCTTCGGCGCCGCTCGTCGACGGTGGGTGCTCCGTGGGATCGGGAATGAAGGCCGTCACGGTCCCGTCTCTAGCGCTGCCGACGCGTATGCCGCGCCGCCAATCCGAACGCGTGCGCGCCACCGAGCCCGACTCGGAGTCGCCGACGTACATCGTGTCGTGGGCGTCGATGTAGATGCCGCTCGGCCGACTGAACTGATACCACGTCTCGAGCAGATTCCCATCCTGGTCGAGAATCTTGATGCGATTGTTACCGCGGTCGCCCACGAACAGCCGGCCGCGCGAGTCCATCGCCAGCGTGTGCGGCTGATCGTAGTCGTCGGGCCCGCCACCGAACGTCCCCCACGTCTTGATCAGACGTCCGTCCTTCGAGAACTTATATAGCCGTGCCGAGCTGCCGGGAGCGGACGAGTGCCCGTCGGCGACGAAGATGTCGCCGTTCGGCGCGACGAGCACGGCGTTCGGCTGCCAGAAGTAGTCGTCGCCGCGACCGCCACCAGCCTTGCCAAGTGTGCGCAGAAGCTTGCCGTCCGGACTGAACTCGAAGATCTGATGTCCTTTCGGCGTCGCGGCACGCCGGTCGGTGCAGGCGCAGTCGGTCACCCAGACGTTGTCGTCACGATCCACGAAGATGCCGTGGGGGGCGATCATGAGACCGCCGCCGAAGTGAGCGACCAGATGGCCGCCGGTGTCGAACTTCATCACCGGATCGAGCATCGAGGTGGCGCAACTATTCGCGCCGCAGCGATCGGCGACCCACACGCTGACGCCGTCCCGATCGATCGCCACGGCACTCATGGACCCCCAGCTGCGCCCCTCCGGCAGCTTCGCCCAGCCCTCGATCGTTCGATACGGGTTCGGCAGATCGTTGGTCGGCGCCGTGGACGACTGCGCGGCGCCGCGCGTCGCCAACGCTCCGAATGCCAGTGTGCAGGCAACGCTCGTCAGGCGCGTCATGGCGCCACCGGCGCCGGGGCGACAGCGATACGAATCGTCTTGAGTGCCGCGGTGTCCGGGCGGAGGGGAGTCACGCCGGCGGGTGCGCGATTGCGCTGCAGGAGGTATGCGATGACGTCTGCATACTGGATATCGCGAAGACTGCCGGGACGGTCCTGAGGCATCGTGTTGCTCACCAGCGAGTAGAGGTCGTAGACGCGGCGATTGTTCCACGCCGAGCCAAACGCGGGGCCATCAAGTTGACCTGGAGGATGGCAGCGTGCGCAGGTCGCTTCATAGATCTGGCGTCCGCGCGCCGCCTGGTCGACGCGGTAGGTCGCCGCCGGAAGCGACGCCCAGCGTGGCACAACCGCGTTTGGCCCCGCGGCGGTGCGCAGCTGCAGAGGCACGCCCGCCTGAAACGTCGAGCCGGCGATGCGGGCGCCCAGCGGCTCGTGCCAGGCCGGTTCGCCGCGACGGCATGCCGCAGCCAAGGCGGCGAGGGCTAGCGCCAGCGCGGCGCCGGCTCTCGAGCGGTTTACCAGCGGCGGCTGGTTCGGAGGCGTTCGTCCCATGGCGGAACCAATTATACGGCCGGCATGCGCCGTGTCGACCATCGCCGTCTTTGATTTCGACCGCCACGCGCTCCATCTTTGCGCGTCCTTCACCGAGCGACGTCATGCCGAACGATTCGACCTCGCCTCCAGGGCCGCCGGAACGGCACGATCCCCTGCGCCGCCGCGACTTCCTGAAGGTCGCCGGCACCGGCGCGGGTCTGCTGCTGCTCGGAGGCTGCGCGCGCTCGGAGAATCCGATGGTTCCGGGCATCGTGCCCAGGCGGCGCGTACCGCTCGTCACCGGCTCTCCGGAGATCGTCGTGATTGGTGCCGGCGCGTGGGGCGGGTGGACCGCGCTGCACCTGCGCCAGACAGGCGCGACGGTGACACTCGTCGATGCGTTCGGACCGGGCAACTCACGGTCGACGTCCGGCGACGAGAGCCGAGGCGTGCGGTCGTCGTATGGGGACCGGGAAGGCAACACCGGCGAGCTGTGGATGCTCTGGGCGCGCGAAGCAATGAAGCGCTGGCGCGCCTTCGACGACGAGTGGGGGCGCGACCTGCGCCTCAACCTCTTTCACACCACCGGCGATCTGATGCTGCGCCAGGATTGGGAGCCGTTTCTGGTGAACACCAAGAAATGGTGGGACAAGCATCGCGTCCCGTATCAGGTGCTCCAGCCGGAGGACGTCGCCCGCCAGTTCCCGGTCATTTCGATGGACGACATCAACGTCGTGATGTACGAGCCCGATGCCGGCGTCGTCCGGGCGCGCCGCGCCTGCCAAACGGTCGCCGCCGCCTTCGAGCGGCTCGGCGGGCGCATCGTCATCGGCCGCGCTCGGCTATCCAAGATCAATGATGGACGGCTGGAGGAGGTGGCGCTGGACACCGGCGACAGGGTGCGTGGCGATACCTTCGTTTTCGCGGCCGGCCCATGGTTAGGCAAGACCTTTCCCGAGTTGTTCGCGAAGCGGATCGTGACGCCGCTCGGCTACGTCTGCTACTTCGGCACGCCGCCCAACGAGCAGCGATTCACGTATCCGAACCTGCCGAGCTTCAACTTCCCCGGCGTGACCGGCTGGGCCGCCCTGCCGGTGGACAGTCGCGGTTTTCGCGTGCGCGGCGGCGAGCGAGCACCGGCGCCGCCAGGCGCACCGAAGCAGCAAGGGCCACGCGGTTCGTTCGGCTCGTCGGCGTTCACGACGCCGCCGGTGCAGCTCGATCCGGACACGAGCGATCGGTGGGCCGATGCGTCGAAGATCGACGGGCCGCGGCGCTTCGTCGCGCACCGCTTCCCGCTGCTCAAGGACGCGCCGATCCTGCAAACGCACGCGTGCCACTACGAGATCAGCTCGAATCGCAACTTCATCGTCGATTACCACCCGAAGCTGCGGAACGTGCTGATCGCCGGTGGCGGGAATGCCGAAGGCTTCAAGTTCGGGCCGGTCGTCGGCGAGTACATCGCCCAGCGCGCGATGGGCGATACGGGCAGCGCCGCCGTGGCGCAGGCGTTCCGGCTTCCGGCACACGACTTCGAGGCGCCCCCCGCGCCAGCGCCGGCGAAGGACTCGGCGCGCAAGGGGAACGCCTAGGCCTCGGCAGTCGCTTGCGCACGGGACGTGCAGCAGCCTGAATGCACATTCCACAGAGAGGACGGCATGAGCCGCCGTGCATGGCAGATCTCTGGGCGAGTTGCCGCGCTCGCGCTAGCTGCAGTCGCCGCCGCGGGCTGTGGCCGCGGGGCGGGAACGCGTCGGGCGGATACCGTCTCGGCCAGCGGATCGGTCGCGAAGACGGACACCAACGCCATCATTCGCGGAAGCGTCGTCCGTGTCTCGACGACGGACCTGGTCCTCAAAGCCGATACGGGCATGGTGACGGTCAAGCTCACGTCGCCCTTGCATGTGTATGATCGGGAGCCCGCCACGCTTGCCGTCTTAACCCCTAA
>CAZICQ010000020.1:0-60779 GCA_964537775.1 uncultured Gemmatimonadaceae bacterium
TCGCATTTGCGCCGTCAGCGCTCGTAGGGCGTCAGCGCCGTTCGGGCGTCAGCGCTCTCAGGGCGTCAGCGCCGTCGCGCCGTTAGGGCGTCAGCGCCCTCAGGGCGTCGGCGTCGTTAGGGCGTCAGCGCTCTCAGGACGTCAGCGAACTTCGGACGTCAGCGCCCTCAAGCAGTTTGCGCCGTCACCTAACGACATACCTCTGGACGATCCACTTTCCCACCGGCCGCCCAAGCGTCCGATTCTCCTTCGTGTCGTCGTAATACACGAACGTCACGTCCACATACCGATCCGATGGTCGATGGAGCAGCGAGAGCAGCTGCATGCCGGCCACCGTCTGACCATGCACGCTCACCGGCTGTCCGTAGCGGCCGATCGTGGCGCAGAGCGGTGTGCCGGGACTCACCGCTGCCATGCGGTGCTGCTGCCAGTTCTCGTCCACCGTCGCCGCGGCGCAGCCGTATCGCGACGCGAGCTCCTGGTTCGTCGGGGCCTTTTCGCCGCGATGAAACAGCGCGCACGCGTCGAGCGCGAGAACGGCGAACAAATACACGAAGGGTCGCAACCGCATGATCTCTCCTGTTCAGTCGCCGGTGAGCACTGAAAAACGCGCGCCGCGAGCCGGTGACGGCGGTCACGTCGTCGCAGTCGGTAGTCGAGAGTCGGTAGTCGATAGTAGGGGCGTTGATAGAAAGGGCTCGGCATGAGTGACCCTCATAACAAGCCCTAACTTCCAACGCCGTAACTCTCGACTCTCGACTCTCGACTCTCGACTGCAGGTCCATCCCGCATGCGTCGATTCTCTCTCTCGCTGGGCGTTGTCATGGTGCTGCTGGGCGTCTACGTCGCCTTGCACCCGCTCTGGGCGCCGCGACGGCCGATCGCGGGCTCACGTTGGCTCGACGCGATGTTCGCCCTCGTGTTCATCGTCCGCGGGTGGATGAACATTCGCTCCAGCCGGCGGCACGGCGACGGGCGCTGAGCGCTCCGCGCCTCGCGCATCGCCGCTGCTGGCCGGCGCCCTGTGCTCCTCCAACTCCTTCGCGTTTTCGGGCTGGCCGTCGCCCTGCTGCTCCGCCGTGCCGCTGAACTTTTCCATGTTGGTCATGAGTCCTCCCGCCGCGTGCGGGCAGGAGACGTGCCGGAGTCGAGCTCGGCGGCCCCTTACCGTCGCGGCTGGAACGGATGCACCTTCCTTGCACGACGAGGCACCATCGCCACCACGAACGGAGGCTCGCGATGCGCGACATGACGAAAGGATCACAAACCGGCCCCCACCCACGGTCGCTTTCTTCGCGCCTCGGCGCCATTCCGCGCGTTCCTGTTGTTTCCAAGCCACGTCGTCCCGTCGTACGGCCGCCCGTGCCGGTGCAGCCCCCGCATCCGTCCCGGCGCTCCGCTCCGCCGCCGCCGGGAAAGCCAAATAATGCGCCGCTCGGCGCCGGCTCCGTATCGAAATCGCTCGGACGCTTCATCGTACCCGCTTCGACCGGGCGACACCGTCGAGCATGACCCGGTGACGATCGCCGAAATCGAGATTGGCAGCCTTGGAGAGCTGATACAGCGCGTCACTCCGGCCGCTCCCGATCCAACCACCGGGCGGCATCGCGATACCGGCGTTTATCGCGGCTCGTCAGTCGCCTCCTCTCCGCTCCTCACGAGCCTGGATCGACTTGGCGGTGTTCATCCGCCGCATACCAAGGCCGATCTCGAGGCGCACATCCTGCGCAACTACATCCGCTATTCGCGCCCGTACCTCGGCACGGAGCCGGTGAACGACTGGGAGCAACTCATCTCGGCGCAGCACCATGGGGCGCCCACCAGACTGCTCGACTGGACGTACTCGCCGCTCGTGGCCGCGTTTTTCGCGTCTCGTCCATCGAGACAGGAGAAGCATCCGCGCGCCGTTTGGCGTCTCGATTGGCAGATGGTGCACGACGCGTTCGGACAGCCGCCGCTGGCGATGCTGATCACCGACCTCGACGCGCTTCCCGGCCACGACCGCCATTTCACTCCATGGCAGCTGTTCTCGCGCCGGCGCGACGCCGAACCCTTTGCCTATCTCGTCGAGCCGCCGTCGCTCGACATGCGAATCATGGCGCAGGCGGCGGTGTTCACACTCTGCTCCGACAAATGGAAATCGTTCGACGAGTTCCTGATCGAGCACGGGCTCGGCAAGGCGCTCACCAAGTTCGTGATCTCGATCGACGCTGTGTCCATGCTACGCGATCAGCTCGATCTCGTAGGAATAGACGAGCGACGCCTCTTTCCCGATCTCGACGGCGTCGCCGCGGCGATCAGACGCTACTACGCCTAGTCGGGACACGTTTCTTGCTCCAGCTTCAGCGCCAGCGGGGAACTCCGATGACTCTCCTGAACGAAAAGAACCAGCGCGACATGCAGCCGCAGACCGAGCCGATGCCTCGGCGTGGCGGCGAAGTGCCGTCGGCGGATCCCGTTACTGAGGCTGACGAGGAGAGTTTTCCCGCCAGTGATCCGCCCGCCTGGACACCGCTACATCCGGGCGCGCCGCTTACCGAGCCTTAAGGCCGCCGCTCGCCGATCAACCTGTTCCAGATCCAATACGGAACGCGGTTCTTCGGCACGAACAGGTTCTGTGGCTTCGCCGTCATTCCGCCCGTCGCCTTGAGCTCGTGCGGAACGTTATCGGCGAGATCGATGTACGTCGCGCCCTGCTCGAGTCGCGATTCCGTCTCCAGAATCGGGATCTGCTTCAGCTCGTCGTCGGTGAATCCGGCCAAGAGCGCGTGGGCGAGCTTGTGATCGAACGCCGTGCGGACGGGCACCTCACGCTCGTCCGGTCTCGGTCCGATGTTCTGGCCCGCGAGATGGTTCGGCTCGAGAATGGGCTCCAGATCGGACGGATGCTTCTCTTCCTGCTGTGGTTTGCGCTCCATCTTGGACTTTTCACCGCGTGTATCCATGATGCCACTGTCCGGCTGAAGGTTCCCCCCCGTTCACTTCCAAGGCGGCCCTGACGTGCCTGAGCGCCCCCCCTCTCGGCTACCCAGGATGGCAGAGCGTGCAGCTTTGATACCGTCAACCTGTGCTCAGAAACGACGGCTGAAGCCGACCTGCATTCCGCCGTTCACGTAAGTCGACAGGTAGAGATCGTTCGCCGAATCCGACGAGTCGGACCCGGCCCCGTCGGATCCCTTGGACAAGCGCTTCTTCGCGCGCGCGGCGACCGTATTGCCGATAGCATATCCGATGAAGCCACCGAGCATAGTGTCGGAAAGCCAGTGGCGCCGATCCACCATTCGCCCGACGCCCACCGCGACGGCCGCGGCGTACGCCACCGGAGCCCCCCACTGCATGTCGAAGCGATGGCTGAGGAAGGAAGCGCAGGCCATCACATTGGCGAAGTGTCCAGCGGGCGTCGCCTGCTGACCCCACCCGTGATTACCGAGCTTGAACTTGTACTGATCGCCGGAGTTCGTCGGTAGGAAGAGGCCCCCGTTCGCGCGGACACTGTCCGGCCGAACGCGAGCTACCACGCGGTAGATCACCTGCGTGCGCACGAGGCTCTCCACACCGTATGATGCCGCGCATCCCCAAACAGCCTCGCGCAACGTTTGGCTGTGCGTCGCCAGCGCGATCACGTACAGCCCACCTGCCACGGGCGCGACCGTCGTGCCGGCGAACGCCACGCCCCCTTCGCGAACCGGGTTCAGAAAGGTGAACGAGCCGCGGTGATTCAGGAAAAAGTTGTCGACGCTCACGTCGGCGGGCATTGTCGCCGCGGAGAGCGCCACCGCACCGCCGGCCAGTAGCCAGTCCTTCCCCGAATCGTGAAAGGGCGACACGATCACGCCGATCACGTCGCCGACACCGTTCTTCACGTCGGTCACGACCATGTTTCCCAACGACTGCGCGGCGGCGACGCGGCTCAGCATGAGCAACCCTACCGCCGTCCCCGCACCCCAGCCCATCGCTCGTGCTCCCATGCATGCTCCGGAATTGCGTGCGAATTCCGGAGGCAAACACCGGACCGTGCGGCGGCTCAGACCGGCGGTATGAGCAGGCTCACGGTATCGCCCGGCGCGACGGTGATCTGATCGCTGATCGGACCACGGGTCGTTGCAATCGGCCGCGCGATGAAGCGCAACGCTCGCATGCCGCCCTGCACCACGGAAGAGGGAAGGTCGAAGTACGAGTCCTTCTTGCCCAGTGCTAAGCCGAGTCGTATTGGCGAGCCGCCTTCGGCCACGACAAAAATGTTCATGTCGTCGAAGCCCTGATTCTGGACCTGCAACACCGCCTTGGCGTTCGAATCGTAGTTGCCCGTGTTGCGATAGCATCCAAGGGCAACGGCGAGCGCGACGCCGAGCAACCGAGCCACTGTCGTCCTGCGCATGATGTTCACCAGGGCTGAGTACCGGCGCACCAGCTCACTCCTGGAGCTTTTCGGCCTGATGGTGGCCGCGAGCGTTGTCCTGCTGCTTCGGAGCGTCGACGTGTTGCGCGTCCACCGGACTCGACGCTTGGCCGGACTTGCCCCGCGCCCGGTCCTGCGCCTCACGCTCTCTCGCCTCATCGCTCGGCACAGGTTGGCTGTTCCGGTCCTCCGCCTCATTCGCTACCATATGACACCTCGTTTCGAGTCCGCATCGGTCGGTGCACCGCATGTGCCACGCAAGGCCGCTCGAAAAGCGCTCGAGGAACGTCACCCCTTCTGGAGGACCGGGATGCAGCACGGACTCATGTATCAAGGCAACTTCGAGGACAACTACTCGAGTCTTCGCTCTGGAGCGACCTCCTATCGCGGTACTGACGGCAAGGAACACCAGATTCCGGCGTGGCCAGCGAGCGTGAACGGCGTGCGAGTCGGCTACATGGAGAAGACGGGGAAAAAGTTCGTTGCCGTCCGCGTGCAGTTCGAGGGACACGACATCGTGCTCCAGAATCCGCTGCTGCTCGATTCGATGCGTCACCTCGGCAACAAGCGCTTCTCCCCCGAGCCGACCGTGATCAACGACGAGCTCGCGACGAACCTTCTCGACGACATCTCCGAGAAGAATCCGGAGCAGCGACGCGACATCGCGCTGCTGGTGAACCGGGTCAACCAGATCCGCCGCGAGTCGCGCGAGGGCCAGGCGCGGTAGGGCGTTCGTCGGGCCGGAGCGCCACAACCGGTCAAGCCGGAGCTCAGGCGCCGATCGCCCCGAGCACCTGCCGCGCCGCACGCCGGCCGCTTCTGATCGCCCCGTGGACCGTGCCGGAGCTTTCCTCCGGCTCGGTGGCTTCGCCGGCGAAAAACAGGCTGTTCAGCACCGGTCGCGACAGGACCTTGGATGCACCGGCGCCGCCGACGAGGGGATAGGAGTACGCGCCGCGCGCGAATGGATCGACCGACCAGTCGTGTGTCCATGCGCCCTCGACATACCCGTGCGCGCGCCGCGCCGTGATGCCGAATACGGAAGCCATCGAGCGAATCGCCGCCTCCTCGATCTCCGATTTCGGTCTGCCGGCCAGCCGCTCCGCTCTCGGACCGCCGGCCCAGCCGACCACGAGCGGCACGCGCAGCGGGTACATGGTCCACCACACGGGCACCGCTTCGTCGCCGCCAAGCACGAACGAGGCGCGGTCCAGATCCTCGGCGCCGCGCCGCACTCGTTTTGCAAACGCGGGAGTCTGCCAGAACCGCTCCGACAGCCGCAACGACACGTGCACCACGCACCCCATCGCGATGCGCGCGATCGCATCGCGCTTGCTGCGCAGCGGCGGATCGAACGAGAGCCCGCCTAACGACTCCGGCTGGTGCAAGGTGCTCACCGGCACCGTCACGATCGCCGCTCGCGCTTCGACCGTGGTCTGCCCGGCCGGCGCCGCGGCGCGCACCGCCGCCGCGACGGATCCGTCGTCCCATTCCAGGCGTTCTACGATGGCGCCGAGCCTGGTGCGAGAGGACAAGGGAGCGGCGAGCCACTCCGCCAGCGCTCCATAGCCGGCCTCCACCCGCCCGATGCGCGTTTCGCGTGGGTCGGTGGCGGGGTTGCCGCCAGTGGCGAGGGCCTGGGCGCTGATGCGGTCGAGATCCGCCGCATGAAAGCCCTCGACGAATTGCGCCACCGTGCGCCTGGCGTGCGCCAACGAAGCGCCTCCCGGTTTGTCGTCGAGGAAATCCTGTAGCGAGCGGTCGGGCTTGGGCGCTTTGGGGAGACGGGACATCACGCGATCGATGTCCTGCCAGAACTCCCGCTCCGGAGCGAGACCTCCGCCGTACGAGCGATAGCGCACGCCGTCGGCCTGGATCGTCGCCGTGCCCGCTTTGCGCGCGAGCTCCTCCACCTCGGGAGCGCTGCCGTGCACGAATTCGGGGCCCAGCTCGATCGGCGCCGCGAGGCCGGGCACTCGCAATGTATGAACGCGCCCCCCGATCCGGTCGCGTGCCTCCAGCAGGAGAACG
Source organism: uncultured Gemmatimonadaceae bacterium (assembly GCA_964537775.1). Taxonomy (GTDB): domain Bacteria; phylum Gemmatimonadota; class Gemmatimonadetes; order Gemmatimonadales; family Gemmatimonadaceae; genus CAMLIT01. Next base: position 6,431 of record CAZICQ010000020.1, read on the forward strand.
TCAATGCCGGCTTCGTCCAGGGCGGCGGCCGCCGCCAGCCCCGACATACCGGCTCCGATGATCAGGACTTCGGTGCGCTCATTGCGTCCGGCCATTCCGGCGGCTGTCATCGTGCTCTGGCCGTACGCTCTCTCCGTTTCCCTGGCGGCGGTCGATGCCGCGGCTTTCCTCGAAGGCGCGCTCTGCTATGCCGAGGTGATCCGGTTCAGGCCGCCGCTGCTCCGCACGCGAATGGTCCGGATCGGCTGCTATCGGTTCCTTGCTCCCGTCGTTCATCGCTCCGCCTGTCGAAAGTAGCGATCCCGTTCATTCGGCGTGCCAGCGGAAGGGGGCGAGCTGTTGCGGGCACCTCGGGCGACAGCAACGCGCTTACGCAAACTCGGAATTTGTCGTGCTGCCCGCCGGCGCGGTAATCCGGCCGGCCCGCAGCCTCTTCCGACCGGACGGTAATGATCGCCGGACACACCGGACGAGTCGACTGACACAGGGGATTGGTCGTCCGACACTAGGGATTGGTCGTCCGACACTAGGGATTGGTCGTCGGACACAAGGGATTGGTCGTCGGACACAAGGGATTGGTCGTCGGACACAAGGGATTGGTCGTCGGACACAAGGGATTGGTCGACTGACACAAGGGATTGGTCGACTGACACAAGGTGAAAGTCGGCCGGCACGTGGGGAAAAAAACGCAGACACATAGGGCACGGTCGACTGGCAAGGGGGTCAAGGTCGTCCGACACTAGGTGAAAGTCGTCCGACACAGGGGGAAAGTCGTCCGACACGAGGAGAAAGTCGCCCGACGACCGAAGAAAATCCGCGGACCACAGGGTCGGAGTCGTCCGACAGAGGGTGAAAGTCGTCCGACACGAGGTGAAAATCGCCCGACAGGAGGTGAAAGTCGTCCGACATGAGGTGAAAGTCGGCCGATCGGAGGGGAAAATCGACCGTCACGTGGGGAAAATGCCCCGACACGAGGTGCAAGTCGCCCCACAGAGGGTTTAAGGTCAGCCGGCGGAGGGTGAAAGCGCAGGCGCGTAACGCCCTCAGAAACCGTGACTTTGGGCCGAATCCGAGGTAAATTGTCGTAGTTTCAGGACGCACATCCCTCTCTTTAACGGAACTGTGCATGGATAGCTCGACACCCGAGTCGGTTTACCGGGCAGAGAAGGCGAAGGCCCTTCGGGACCGCCGTATCTCCCACGTTCAGCTCATGGCCGAAGCGAAGGAAGCCTTCCGAAAGCTCCTGGCTGACGCGGCCATTGCACGAAAGGGTGGACGCCCCAAGTCCGCGACGAATGCCGCCGGCGGGGCCAAGCCTCTCGTGGCGAAGCCAGCGGCAGCGGCTGCGGCACCGGCAGCCGAGTCGGCGAAGCCGGCCGCGAAGACCGCGACGAGTTCTACGTCGACCAAGCCCGCTCTCCAGCTCCATAACGGCGGGGCAAAGGCCGGCACCGCCACCCGCACTGCGAAGGGTGTCGTGAAGAAGAGCGCTCGTACGGCGGCCCCGGCGGCCAAGGTCGCACCGAAAGCGAAGCCGACGCAGCGAGCCGCTGCGCGCGTCGCGAAAGTGCCGTCGGCCGCCGCGGGCCTCCTTCGCGCCAAGAATACCGGGTCCAAAAGCGCATCGTCGAAGAGCGCCGCCTCCAAGACTCCGTCGCGAGTGACTGGCCGGAAGAAGAAGTAGGCTGCAAGTTGGAGCGGCTCTTCTCCGGAGACAGAGATGCCGCTCTCTCGTCGTGATTTCATGAAGGTGGCCGGCGTCGCTACCGTCGGCGCTGCCGGCATTCCATTCATCGTTGGGCGTGGAAGCGAGGCCGCCGAGCGGCACTGGAGCCATCCGGGCGGCATCCGTCTCAACAGCAACGAAAATCCGCGCGGGCCGAGCGCGCGCGCGCTTGCCGCTATCCGCGACACCCTGAGCGAGGCGTCGCGTTATGCAGACATGCCCAGCGAGGAGCTGCGCAACGCACTCGCGGCGCAGCATCGCGTCGACCCGGCCAACGTTCTCCTCGGCTGTGGCTCCGGGGAGATCCTCCGCATGGCCGTCTACAGCTTCACGTCGCGCGACCGGCCGCTCGTCTGCGGTTCGCCGACCTTCGAGTTGCCCGCCACCATCGCGGGAATCGTCGGCGCGCCGGTTCGAGCCGTACGCGTGGACAGCTCGTTGCGCCTCGACCTCGCTGGCATGGTGGCGCAGTGCGACGGCGCCGGTCTCGTCTTCCTCTGCAACCCGAACAATCCGACCGCCACCGCGCACACCGCCGCCGCCGTTCAGGACTTCGTGCGCGCGGTCGACCGCAGATCGCCCGAGACCACGATCCTCGTCGATGAGGCGTACTTCGAGTTCGTCGATCTGCCGGGCTACGAGACGATGATCCCGCTCGCCGCCGAGAACCCGCGCGTGGTGGTGTCGCGCACCTTCTCCAAGATCTACGGCATGGCCGGGCTGCGCGTGGGCTACGCGGTCGGGCACGAGCGGACGATCGCGCACATGGCGCGCGAGCAGTTGAAGAACAACGTCAATCAGCTCGCCGCGGCGGCGGCGCGTGCGTCGTTAGGCGAGCGCGACCACCTCGAGCGCGAGCGGCAGCTCAATCGCGAGGCAAAGGAATTCACGCGCCGTTTCTTCGCCGGCGCCGGCTACACGGTCGTGCCCTCCGAGACCAACTTCATGATGGTGGACATTCGCCGCGACACCAAGGAGTTCCAGGACGCGTGCCGCGCCCGCGGCGTCCTCGTAGGCCGACCCTTCCCGCCGCTGGTCACGCATCTACGCATCTCCATGGGAACGCTGGACGAGATGCGGCAGGCGGCCGACGTGTTCAAGCACGTGCTCTCGAACGCTTGACCGGCGCGCCGCCCGAGCGGAGCCGGCCGGCGCCGGTGCAGCCGCCGGTGCGCCGGCTCCTAGTCGCGCTGCTGGCGGGGCTCGGCACCGGCATACTCATCTCATGGTCCGGCAGCACGGTGCTCCAGCAGCTGCCGCGCGTGCTCGAGCCGGTCGGCACGCTCTGGCTGAATGGCATCCGGATGACCGTCGTGCCACTGGTGATGTCCCTACTCTTTGCCGGCATCGTCGCGCCTGACGAGAGCGGCGGACTGGCGCGCCTCGGCGTGCGCACGCTGGTGGTGTTTCTCGCGCTCGTCAGCGCGGCCGCGATCTACGCCGCGCTCGTCGTGCCGGTCATCGTTGCCACCCTGCCGGCCGGGGCGACCGCGTCGCTCGCTGCTCCGCTGCGCGCCAGCGCCGCCGCCGGCGCGACGCAGACGATGCAGGCCGTCGAGCATCTGCCGTCGTTCGCGCAATGGCTCACGATGCTCGTGCCGGTGAATCCCTTCGCCGCGGCGGCGGACGGCGCGATGCTGCCGCTGATCGTCTTCACGCTCGCATTCGCGCTCGCCGCGCGCCACGTGAGGACCGCCGGACGGCAGGCGCTGCTCGTGTTCTTTCGTACGTTAAGCGATGCCATGCTCGTGCTCGTGCGATGGCTGGTGGCGGTCGCGCCGATCGGTATCTTCGCCCTCATCGTGCCGCCGGCGGCGCGCCTCGGAGTCACGCTGGCCGGTGAGCTGGGCCTCTACATCCTGACAATTACAGTCGCGCTGCTCGGCCTGACGATGCTCCTCTATCCGATTGCCGCCATCGCCGGTCGCGTGGCGCCGCGCGCCTTCGCGCGCGCTGTGCTGCCGGCTCAGGCGGTCGCCCTCGGATCGAGCTCCTCGATGGCCGCGCTCCCCGCGCTCGTGGAGGGCGCGCGCGACCGGCTCACGCTGCCGGCGCGCGTGAGCGGATTCGTTCTCCCGCTCGCCGTCGCGGCGTTCAAGATCGCCACACCGGTGACCTGGTGCACCGGGACGCTCTTTCTCGCGCGGTTGTACGGGGTGCCCGTGGGGGTGTCGGCGCTGGCGACGCTCGTCGCCGGCTCGATGCTCCTCAGCTTCAGCATCCCCGGAGTACCGCAGGGTGCGTTCCTGCTGCTCGCGCCGCTGCTCGCCACCGTCGGCGTGCCGCCGGAGGGTGTCGGACTCCTGCTCGCGGCGGACACGATTCCCGACCTGATCGGCACGCTCGCCAATGTCACCGGCGACATGACCGCCGCCGTGATCGTCGCATGAAAGCGCCGCGGTGGGCGTTCTCGTTTGGCGTGTGTGTGGCCATGCTCGCCTGCGGTCGCGGGAAGCAGCACGGCAGCGCCGGAGCCGGCGCATCGCCGGCCGGTGCGGTCGGCGCGCCTAACGTGGCTGCCGCCGCGCCGAAAGGCCGCTGCCCCGCCACGGGGATGTGGGCGCAATGCAGCATCCTCGACCGGCTCGACCACTCCGGCCTCGCGCCGCGGCTGGATAGTGCCACCGTTGACGAGCCACCGCTCACCCGCAAAGGACGTCTCGTTCGGCTCGGGAGCGCGGAGCTGGAGCTCTTCCTCTATCCCGATTCGGTGAGCCGGAAAGCCGATGAAGCGCGGCTCGATCGCAAGAAGTTCATCGACGCGTCACAGGAGCCCTCGCTTGCCGGCGAGCGCACCCTCATTCGCTCCGCGAATCTGTTGGCCATCCTGAGCAGCCGCAACGATCACCAGCGCGAGCGCGTCTCGGACGCCATCACAGCGGGCCCGCCGCAACCGTGACAGGGACGCGCGCTCCAGCCGAGATTGTCGCGCTGTTACGCGGCGCAGCTCGCAGGCCCTTTGCGCCGTCAAACACTGGCGTGCGCAACGCATAGCCATCATCTTCGCCCGGTGACGATCGTTGCCCTGGACCTCGGCGGCACCAAGCTCGCCGTCGCCGCCCTCACCGACGCCGGCGAGTTGCTCTTCCGCGACAGCGTCCCGGTCGCCGGCGGCGACGTCGCCCGGCTCGCTGCCGAACAGGTCGGCGAAGCCCGACAGCGCATCGCCACGTTAGGCGCGCCGCCCGCCGATGTCGTCGGGATGGCGGTGCCGGGCATCTATCGCGCCGAGCACGGCACCGTGTGGGCGCCGAACATCGCCGGATGGGACAACTACCCGCTGCGAGCGGAGCTGCAACGGATGCTCGGCTCCGCCACGCGTCTGGTCATCGACAGCGACAGGGCTGCGTGCATCCTCGGCGAGACCTGGCGCGGCGCCGCGCGCGGCGCGCGCGACGCCATCTATGTCGCCGTTGGTACGGGCATCGGCGCCGGCATTCTCGTCGACGGTCAGGTGCTGCGCGGTCACGACGACATCGCCGGCGCCATCGGCTGGATGGCGCTCCAGCGGCCATTCACGAAGGCATATGCATGCTGTGGTTGCCTCGAGCATCACGCTTCCGGGCCGGGGCTGGTGAAAGCGGCGCGCGCGTTGATGGAGCAGGATCCTTCCTACGCGGGGGAGCTGTGCGGTCGCGAGGCGTTGGCCGCGGAGGACGTCTTCGCCGCCCTCTCGCGTGGCGACCCGCTCGCGCAGCGTGTCCTCGACGAGGCTGTCGCGCTGTGGGGAATGGCGGCGGCGAACCTCGTCAGCCTGTTCAATCCGGAGACGATCGCGTTCGGCGGCGGCATCTTCGGACCGGCGGCGATCTTTCTCGACCGGATTCGCGCCGAAGCAGTGCGCTGGGCGCAGCCGATCTCGGTTGTCCGCACGCGCTTCGTCGTCAGCTCGCTCGGCGGGAACGCGGCGTTGTATGGCGCGGCCAGGCTCGCGCTGCTGGCGCGCGACGCGGCGCGTGAGGCGCGGAGCCTCAGCTCTCCCTTCGCGCCGCAGCTGCCGATCCCGTGACCGGCCGCCGCGCGCTCTTCGCCGTCGCCTGCCTCGGCATGCTCTCGTTCGGCATCGTGCTCACCACGCTCGGCACCGTGCTGCCATCGGTCGTAGCCCGCTTCGGCATCGACAAGAGCGCCGCGGGCGCGCTCTTCCTGCTCATGAGCTTCAGCATCCTGATCGGCTCCGTCGTCTTCGGGCCGCTTGTCGACCGCCACGGCTACAAGGGGATGCTGCTGCTCGCCGCGGCGCTGATCGTCGCCGGCCTCGAGATCCTCGCCATGGCTCCGGCCATGTCGTGGCTGCGCGCGGGCATCGCGCTGATCGGGTTCGGCGGCGGCATCGTCAACGGCGGCACCAACGCGCTCGTGGCCGATACGAACAGCGAGGGGCGCACCGCCGGTCTGAGCCTGCTCGGCGTCTTCTTCGGCATCGGCGCGGTGGGCGTGCCCTTCACGTTAGGCATGCTGCTGGGCCGCTTCACGTATTCCGTGCTGATCGCCGCCGCGGGTGCCATCGTCATCATCCCGCTGGTGGTGACCGCCGCGACGCGCTTCCCCGCGCCAAAGCAGGCGCAGGGCTTCCCGATGGCCGAAGCGGGCGCGCTGCTCAGGGACCCTGTGCTCCTCCTCTTCGGTGCGATGCTCTTCCTCGAGAGCGGAATGGAGATCACCGTCGGCGGATGGACGTCCACCTTCCTCAAGGAGGAGCTCGGGGTAGCCGAACAGCGCGCCCTAATCGTGCTCGCCCTTTACTGGCTCGGCCTCATGCTCGTGCGGCTGATGCTCGGCCGGCCCTTCGCCCGTGTCGCGCCTGTGCGCATTCTCCTCGTCTGTGTTGCCGTTGCATTCGCCGGCGCGCTGCTGCTGATCGGGGCTCATGCAACCGCGCCCGCCGCGCTCGGCGTCTTCCTGATCGGCTGCGGCTTTGCGCCGACCTTTCCCGTGGTGCTCGGCTTCACCGCGGATCGGTATGCGCGGTTGTGCGGCACGGCATTCGGCGTGGTGATCGTGATGGCGCTCACCGGCGGCATGCTGCTCCCATGGCTCACGGGCGTGCTCGGCGGGACGTACGGCCTCCGCGGCTCCTTCCTGATCGTGCCGGCGGCGCTCGTACTCCTCGTCCTGCTCCTGGGCATCGTCACGCGCCGGCTCGCGATACGGGTTCCTCTCCCGGAATGATTCGCTCCCATTCCACTTCTCTAACGTAATGCTCGCACAGCAGTGGCTCGCGAACGCGCGGGCCGTTCTCGACGACATCGAGCGCACGCAGCTCGACGTGATCCGCCGCGCCGCCGCGCTGATGGCCGATTCGATCGCGGCCGAGCGTTGGGTGCACACCTTCGGCTGCGGGCATGCGACCATTCCGGTGGAGGAGATGTATCCGCGCATCGGCGGTTTCGTCGGCTTTCATCCCATGGTGGAGCTCCCGCTCACCTTCTTCACCCGGGTCACCGGCGAGATGGGGATCCACCAGTTCCTTTTTCTCGAGCGTGCCGAGGGATACGGCCGCGCGATCATGAAGAGCTACGACTTCGATCGGCGCGACACGATGTGGATCTTCTCGCATACGGGGATCAACACCGTGAACATCGACGTGGCGCTGCGGGCGAAGGAGCTCGGGCTGCGAGTGGTGGCAACGGGATCAGCGGCGCAGGCGCGCGGGAGCGCGCCGAGGCACCCGTCGGGAAAGACCCTGTTCGAGGTCGCCGACGTGGTGATCGACACGCGCGTTCCCGCCGGCGACTCCTCCGTGCCGCTCGCGGGCCATCGCGACAAGGTGGGGCCGGTGTCGACGATGGCGTTCGTGGCGGTGGTGTGGATGACGATCGCCACGGTGGCCGAGCTGCTGACCGATCGCGGCGTGAAGTTGTTCATCCATCCGTCGCACAACGTGCCGGGAGATACGACGGCGCAGACGCGGTTGGAGGCGGCGTTGGCGGAGTACAAGAGGAGAGTGGCAGGAGTGGCCTGAGGCGCATGACGCGTGTCATTGGCATTCAGCCTCGGCGACTGGCTGTCCTGGCGCTGTTCGCGCTCTGCATTCCGCAGGTGCTGCCGGCGCAAATACGCGCGGATCCAGCGGCGGCCGACTCCTGTCGCGTGGCGATCGAGACGGCCGCGATCGACTCCATGCCCACGACGGTGCGCGCGTACGTTCAGCGTACGGACGGCGGCGTGCTCTCGCGCGACGTAGCGGACCTGCTGCTCCAGGAGTTCGCGCGCGTGCTGCGGGTCCCCAGGCCGTTGCACGTTCACGTGCTGGCCCCCGGACCGGCATCGCTGCAGGCGCTGAAGCCGGAGCGCGACAGCACGGCGCTTCGCGAGCTCCTCCTCGACGGCGTCTATGATTTCACGTTGCTGGCTGACGGCTCGGCGCAGGACATCCGCATACGCCTCACGACGCTCTCGCCCGACATCGACTCGGCGGTCGTATCCGCGCTCCAGGCGCTGAGTGACGATCACGCTCTCCCGATGCTCGTGGGACCCGATGCCGAAAATTCGGTGCCGCTGCGGCTGCGCATGACCAGCGGACCGGGGCGCGCGGCCCGCGCCAGAGTTCTGTTCATCTCGCGCGTGCCGCGCGTGCGCGCCACCGACGCGGCGCCGGTCGGCGACAACCCCACGCCGCGCTATCCCGAGAATGAGCGGACGGCGAACGTCAACGGCTTCGTCCTCGCCCAATTCGTCGTCGGCGCTAACGGCCGGGTGCAGCCTGGCACGATCGACGTCGTGCAGGCGACCTCACGAGCGTTCATGGAAGCGGCGCTCGATGTGATCGAGAAATTGCGCTTCATGCCCGCCACCGTGGCCGGGTGTGCAGTCGCGCAGCAGGTGCGCTATCCCGTGCGCTTCGACGCGAAGCTCGGGGCAGCCACGCCACGATAGCCGCTCGTGCGGCCCGAGCACCTTCTCCCCGTCATCGTTAGGCCGCCACGTCGCTGGTGCAGAACGCGCAGCGTGTGGCGCGCGCATCGATGCTCTGGCGGCAGAACGGGCAATCCTTCATCGCCGGCTTCTCGTCTGGCTTGGGTGGCTTGATGAACTGTCTCGTGATCTGCCAGGCGACCAGGCCGACGATGAAGAAGTTCAGCAGAACGCTCAGAAAGTGGCCGTACGTGAACGTGATCCTGCCGACCACCGCGGTCATGTGCTCCCAGTCGGTCGCCGGACTGAATGCCTTGATGACCGGCATGATGAAATCGTTGACGATACCCTGAACCAGGTTGTTCGTCGCCGCCCCGAGCACGACGGCGATCGCCAGCGCCAGCATGTTCTGCTTGATGAGAAACGCCTTGAATTCTTTCCACATATCCGCTCCCGAGGAGGATCACGATCCTGCGGCTCACTGGAATTAAACGCCCCTATCAAGGGAAGCGGCGCCGCTGTCGTCCAGCAGCACCAGCGCGACGAGCGGCGCCTGCGCTGCTGCGCCGGCGGTATGGGCCAATGGTGCGCGCGGCAACGGGGCGCTGGCCATCCCGGCGACGCTGCGCATCCAGCTTTCGTCGTCGTCGCCGGTGAGCTGGTGGAGCCGTAGCTCGGCGCCGGCCGAGAGGGGCATCGCCAGGACATCGCGCGCTGTACCAGCCAACGCGGACAGCTCCGCGCGGCGATGGCGCGGTGCGGCACGCAGAATGTTGTCGATGCGCCGCAACGCTGCGCGCCGACGACGAACGGCCACGCCGGTGGCGAGATTCACCGCCCGCGTGCTCCGATAGTCAGCCCACCAGCGGGCGATCGACGCGAGCGCCGCACCCACGCGCCGTGCGTCCGGTGCAATCGCGACGCTCTCTGCCCGGAGCTGCGCAAGGGCCACTCGCACGATCCGGGGGTGGGACACCGGTCCGCTCCCCGCATCGGCCACGATCACGAGCTCACCGGGACATGCGAGCGCCGCCACGTAGCCGCTTATGGGCGATGCCACCGCCGCGATGAGTGGCGCCTCGTTTGGTGCGCGCGCCTGCTGCGCCTCAGGCGCCCGCCAGCGTGCCAGCAGGTCGCGAACCCCCGCCGCCGCTTCGGGCAGCGCAGTGTCGGCGGCAATCGCCGGGCATTCGCCGCCGCGTCGTGGAACCAGCTGCTGATCCACCCCCACGGCGCGCGCCGCGACGCGAAGCTTGGCGTCGAGCCGCGCCTCGATGTCCAGCCAGCGGCCACTGCTCACGGGCGGCGCCAGTGCGTACACCGTCACTATCTCGTGTGACGAGCCCCAGCGGCGCGCCCGGCCCACGCGCTGCTCCAGTCGCGCGGGATTCCACGGGAGGTCGAGGTGCACGACCACGCTCGCGCGCTGCAGGTTCAAGCCTTCGCTCAGCACGTCCGTGGCGAGCAGAAGCTCGATCCGCTCGGCGGCGCTGGGACGAGAACATTCCTCCTGGAATTGGCTCAGGACTTCGCGGCGGCCCAGCGCCCCGCCGGCAACGCGCGCGCCGCGAGCGGTGAGATACGCAACGCCGGAGTCGCGCAGGCACAGGCGGCCGAGCGCCAGAATCGTTTCGGCGAACTGGCTGAAGGCGATGATGCGCTCGCCGGCATGGCGTGCTCGAAGGCGCCGCAGCGCATCGGCGCGCGCGATATCGGGATCGGGCATGCGCTCCAGTCGCCGGAGGAGCACGCCTAACGCTTGACGCTGCTCCGCGATTCCACGCAGCAGCTCGGCCGCTGGAACGCTGCGCTCCACGAGCAGTTCGGCGAATCCGAGCTGGACGACGCCGTCGGCGTAGCACCAGCTCGCGAGCTCCGCGCGCGTCGGGTATCGGCCGCCGGCGAGTGCGTGCTCGAGCGCGAGGGCTCGCGCCAGACGCCGGCGCAGCGCCGCGACGAGTGCACCGTGGCTCGATGCCCACTGTTGCACCAGCATGTGCGCAACGAGGGCCCCGCCGTGTCCGCCGTCCAGCGGCGCGATCGGCGGCGGCAGCGCGAGGATCTCGTCGAGTGGGTCGTCGACTGCCTCCACGGACACGCGGTGCGGTCCGCTCAGTCGCGGGAGCTGCAGTGGCGGCGACTCCTTCGCGCCGCGCACGATGAATTGCGCAAGCGCTTGTTCGGTCATGCCGAAAGCAGACGCGCCGACAAAGAGTGCCAGCTGCGCCCTGACGTCATCGAGCCGATTCTGTACCGGCGTGGCGCTCAGGAGCAGGACAGACGCCCGGGCGCACAGCGCCGCCGCCGCGGCATAGCGATGCGTGTGCGGATTGCGGAGGTGGTGGGCTTCATCGAAGATCAGCAGATCGGCATCACTATCGGTGTACCGCCGCCGGCTCAGCGTTTCGTACGACAGCAGCTGTGCATGGATCGCGCTCCGCTGCAGCGCGTCGTGCCACATGGCCAGCAGCGCCGACGGCGCGGCGATGATCACGCGCTGCCAACAGCTGGCCACTGCGAGCGCCACGTACGTTTTTCCCGATCCCACACGCTCGGCCAGCAGCGCACCGCGCCTCGAGCGCAGCGCACGAAGGACGACCGAGGCGGTCGCGATCTGGTCCGGCCGCAGTCGGATCTTGCCGAGAGCTTCGTCGTGGAGCTCATCCACTGCGAGACTCCCGGCGAAGACGCGCCGAGCCGCGGCCAGCGCGCGCTCCGCGTCATCATGTGTCACCACTGCGGCCACGCGAGCAACGGCGCGACATCGCGGTGTGACAAGCCGTACGCGTCGAGCGCAGCCGCGAGCAGCTCCGCCTCGGACACCGATTCCGGATTTTCGTACGCGCGCACACCGAGCGGTGCGAGTACGTCGCGCGCACGATCCCACCGCGCCGGCACCCGCAGCAGCGCCATCGTCCAGCCGAGATACCGCCTGTAACCTCCACGCGCGGGTTCCGCCGGAATCGCAAGCCACGCCGCCGCGAGCGGAGAGTTCAGCAACGCGGTGAATGCCATCGCGTCTTCGTCGTCGCGACATCGGATCACGTAGCAACTGTTCAGAGGCACTGCGGCATCGCCGGCCGCGACGAACAGCGCGCGCGGCGTCCGTCCCATGTCGGCCCACACCACGCGCGGTCGGTCGTGACGAGCCGCTTCGGTACGAAAGAGCGACCACCAGCGCCCGCGGTGGCGCGCGTCGGATCGCGCGGCCAGCGCGCGCGCCCAACGAGCGAGCCATCGTGCGGCGAAGGGCGGTAGCCGCTCCAGAGGGAGTCCACGCTCATCGTGCGTCCAGATCAACTGCTCGCCGCTTCGAACACGCCGCCAGCGCTTCACGCTCTCCCCGCGGATGATCGGGCGGAGCAGCGACGCTTCGATGTCGCCCTGGCAACCGCCGCCGCCGACGACCTGCGCCACTCCGCCCCGCTCGCGCAGCGCTCGTACGATGAACGCGTCGTTGCAGCCGCACTTCACGCCCAGGTACGGACGTCCGAGCACACTCGCGGCGAGCGGCACGCCGGCGTCGCGCACACGATCGAACGCGGCACGAACCTCGTTAGGTATGAGCAGCCACGGACTGCCGGCTGACGCATCCCACGGGACGCTCGGTAGCGGCATCTGCCACTCGATGCGAGTGCCGTCAGAGCAATGCGCTGCCGCTTTCATCACGGGCGCCGGCGCGTCGGGGCGGCAGCGCTCGGCCACGAGCAGCGACGGATACGTGGCGGCATCGAACGACGTGCGCGCGAGAGAGTGATCTTCCAGCATGTGCAGTCGCGTGTCACGCATGAGCAGCCTCCGCAGACCGCCGCCGGCCAGCGAGCGCCAGAGCTTGACCGGAACGAGCAGGGCCACAATGCCACCGTTACGCGTGACGCGCACCGATTGTTCGACGAAGAGCGTCGCGAGATCGACCTGGGCGGCGAAGCCGCGGCCGGCGTGTGCCTGCGCCGCTCCCGCCTCCCAGGCAGCGTGGCGATAGGCGAAAAAATCACGACGCAGCCGGTCCCGATCGGCGGACGGGATGCGGTGGATGCGGACCCATGGCGGATTGCCGAGCACGACGTCGAAGCCGCCGCGCTGCGCGATGTCGCCAAAGTGTACGGCGAAGGAGAAGGGCAGTGCGCCGCCACTCGTCAAATGCCGATGTTCGGTGCGCAGAGCGGCGGCGCGCGACCGCAATGCGGCGCGAAGCTGCGACGCTGCCGCCCGGGCGCGGGTACGTTCACCAAACAGGTCCCGCCCACGATCGGCGAGTACGACGTCGCGACGAGCGGACGTCACCGACGCAAGCCGCGCCTCCACGCCGGCAACGGCGAGGCCGCGCTCGACGCGATCGAGCTCGCGCGCGAGCGTTTCCTTTCGGCGCCCCGTGGCTCGTGCGTAACGATCGCGCAATCGTCGCAGCGCCGCCCCTCCGCCGTCACGCGCCGGCTCGAGGGTTTCGAAACCGCTTCCGGCAAGCGAATCGCCGACTCGCACGTTGCGATCGAGGTTGGGGAGCGGACGCACGGCGGCCGGATCCTCCTCGTCCGCGTCAACCACCACCGACAACCAGAGACGCAGCTCGCACAACCACACGGCGAGCGGATTGCGATCGACGCCAAAGATCGCGCTGGTGAGCACGCTTCGCCGCACGGCCGTGCGGCTTCGCTCGTCGCCCAATTGAAGCAACAGAACGGAGAGTCGCTCCAACGCGTGCACGAGAAACGCACCGGAGCCACACGCAGGATCCAGCACCGTGATCGTGCTGATGCGTTCTCGCAACGAGACCCGTTCGCCACCGGTGAGCGCGCCACCGGTCATCAGACGCTCGGCAGTCACCGCGTCATGCGAGATGGCGATCGCGTGTTCGAGCGCGGCGCCGGTGACGCGTTCCACGAGCGCATAGGGTGTGAAGAAGGCGCCGCTCGCGCGCCGCTCGCGCGACGCCATCAGCGATTCGAACGCCCTGCCAAGCATCTCGGGGTCGACCGCAGCTTCCGACCAGGTGGCGGTCTGCTCGTGCGCGGTGAATCGAAAGTGTCCGAACAGATCCTGCAGAAGCACGCCGAACGCCTCGTCGCTGAACAGACAGCGGGGTATTGCCCGCTCCGCAGGCGTTCGCGCAAACAAACCGCCATTGAGAAAGGGCACGGCACCGAACGCCCGCGCCGTCGGGGCACGGCCGCGGCGTGGCGTATTGAGCGTCCCGAAGAAGAGGGGCAACAGCACGCGACGATGGTACGATCCGCCGGCAGCCATGCACGCGTCAAAATGATGCGCGAGGAATTCGCGGTCGCCGTCGAGCCAGCCTTTCGCCTCCAGAAAAGCGAGAAAGAGCAGCCTCGAGCTGTGGAGCAGCGCCAGCTCCGAACGTTGCGTGTCCTCACCGACGGAGCTCGAGCCGGCGAGCCGTCGCACGCACTGCTCCAATGTCCGGTAGAAACGCCGGCTCAGCGCCTCGCGGCCCAGGATCTCGATCCAGCGCTGATGCACCGCGATGTCAGCGCCGGCCGCAGCCGCCGAGAGCGCACGCAGTGACTCGGCGTCGCTGTCGAGGATGCGGGCGCGCTGCGCGACCAGCGCCGCGATGCGCGGCGGCGTGCGATCGGTATGCCAAACGGCGATGCCGAGAGCCCCGTTCGCGTCAGCGATCGCGACGAGCCACAGCGCCTGAGGGGCACGACTCGCCAGCCGTGATGCGACGCGCCCGAGCAGGTCACGCATCGGCGTCACTCCACGCGCGGTGAGGATCAGCGCGCGTAAAGCGCCGCGGCCGGAGGCGACGCGCGCTTCGAGAACCTCGGCGGGCAGGCCGAGCCCTCGTCGCGTATCGTCATCCAGCGTCGCCGGTACCTGGTCGAAGCCGATGGCGCCGACAACGCCAGCGAGCAGATCGGGAGTCGCCGCGGCACCAAGAAGCTCGGCTGCGGCCCGCAGGGAATGCACGCGGCGAGACTACTCGTCCCCTCCTGCGCCACCGGCACCACGGCATTGCGATCGGAGTCAATTCACCGACGACGCCCTTACTTCGGCATGGCGTCGTTTCACCGGTGTGCCCTTTGCATGTCGCGGAAGCATGAAACGCATTCTCGCGGTCGCGTTCGTGCTCGCATCCTCGCTCGCCTTGAGCGGCAGTCCCGGGCCATTCACCGCCAGCGTCACAGGCGCGACGACGGAGAGCGTTCGCGGCGAGGCGATCTTCCAGAGCGTTTACCTCACTGGCGATTCGCTTCCGTCGCTCTGGTGGATCACGCTCACGGCCGCCGGCAACGCGGACCACCGCATCCAGTTTTCCCGCGCCCGCGTCGGCATTCCCGCCGTCGGCAGTTACACCATTGCCGATTCACGTCGGCAGGTGCGGCCCGACCCCGATCAGTTCGACGCCAAATACGAGCACCGGCCCACCGGCGACGCCGCCAATTTTTCCGGGCGCGGCGGAACCCTCGAGATCCTCACGTCGACGCCGACGCGCATCACCGGCCGATTCAACTTTCGAGCGGACGGTGACGATGGTGACAGCACGCGATTCGTGAACGTCACCGGACGCTTCACCGCGGATCGCGCAGCTGACCGCCGGAAGTGATACGGGCACGCTGACGCTCGGCACGTACAAACGGACGCGCTCACGCTGCGCGCTGCCGCCGTCCTTTCCATTCCACCTCGCTGCCACGCCGGAGCGCGACCGCCACGATATACAGTAGCAGCGCCGCGCCTAACGGAAAAAGTGGCGCATACACCACCGGCTGTTCCAGCCCCGCGTACAGCAAAACGAACCAGACGAGCACCGCGGCAACGCAAATGGCGCCCCAGATTGTCCACGCGCTCGAGAGAACACCGGCGAGACCGAGGGCGAGCGCTAGCGGCGGCAGCAATCCCATGATCGGTGGGGCGAGCAGCGCGACCGGAAAGAGCAGGCGCCAGGCGGCGCCTCCGATCATCGCGTGCCGCCCGCCGGCATAGACGTTCTTGCTCCAACCGCGGACCGCCTCGCGCAACGACGAGTACATGTGCGTCGACAACTGGTGCATCCCGAGCACGAGGCGCACGCGCAGCCCAAGACGAAAGAAGCGCTGCGCCAGAGCGAGATCTTCCGCCACGAGCTCCCTCACGGCGGCGTGCCCGCCAGATGCCAGGTAGGCTTCGCGGCGCACGAGGATGAACTGGCCGTTCGCAATGACGTCCTCGGCGCGATGCGCGGAATTGACAACTTCGCTGCCTCCGTACCGCAGCAGCAACATCGAGAACATGGATGGCTGTATCACCCGCTCCCAGAAGCTGTGCATCTCCTGATGGCCAGCCACGGAGAGCATGTCCGCCTCGCGGGACACCAGCGCATTCACGGCACGCGACAGCAGATCGCGCGAGTGCGTCGTGTCCGCGTCGCAGAAGCAGAGCAGCTGGCCGCGGGCGGCGGCGGCGCCGGTATGGCAAGCCCACTGTTTGCCGAACCACTCGTCAGGCAGTGCCGGGCTGTCGATCACGCGGACGCGCCGATCCTCCCCAGCGACCGCACGCGCGATCGCTCCGGTGTCGTCCTCGGAATGGTCGTCCACCACGATGACCTCGAGTGGCGCGTACGTCGTGGCGAGGATGGACCGCAGGCAACGCTCGATGTTCCGCTGTTCGTTGCGCGCCGGAATGATCACCGACAGCAGCGGCGCCGGTGCCGGCGCTGCGGCGCTCTCGTCGTCCAGCGATCGCGATCGGGCGGCGCGCGCGATGCCCATGATGGGCACGAGCAGCCACGGAAGCGCTCCGACGATCGGCGCTGAGCTGATCAAGTCGCCGGTGACCTTCCGGTCAGCTCACGCCTGCGCCTTCGACACCGGCTCCCGCCACCATTGCCGCCGCGGCGATCTGTCCCGTGACGTTGGCCGTCGTGCGAAAGGAATCCGGAATCGTGTCGACTCCGAGCAGAATGCCCAGGCCCTGCAGGGGCAGGCCGACACTCGATAGCACCGGCACCATGGCGATGATGGAGCCGCCGGGTACGCCGGGAATGCTGAAGCTCGTGAGCACCGCGGTGACGATCACGGTAGCGATCTGGCCTAACGACAGAGGCGAGCCGTACAGATGGCCGAGAAAGATCGCGCCGATCGTGAGCCCGCCCGCCGCACCGACGCGAAAGGCGGCGGAGGCGAGCGGCAGGAGAAAGCCGGCCGTCTCCTCGGTCATGCCGAGGCGCGAGCGCGCACCGTCGATCAGCGCCGGCAGTGCCGCCAGCGACGACCGCGAGGAGAGCGCCACGGCCTGACCGGCAGCGGCAGCGCGTGCAAAGCGCACGATCGGAATGCGACCGAGGAGACGCACCGCCGGGTACACGACGGCGGCGAGAAACAGCATCGACTCCGCCGAGACCACGATCACGTACGACGCGAGCGCGCGAACCGCGCTCGCGCCGAGCCGGGCGACGAGTGGAAGCACGAGCGCAAACACCCCGATCGGCGCCGCGACCAGAATCCAGCGCACGAGCACGAGCATCGCCTCGGCCACGCCGTCGAAGAAGGCCACCACGGGACGGCGTCGCGCGTCGGGCACGACGAGCAGTGCGGCACCCATCGCCACGGCGAATACGATCAGCGGGAGCATCGCACCATCGGCGGCGGCCCGCGTCGGATTGGCCGGGACCAGAGCCACCAGCCACTCGCCAAACGATTGCATGTGCTGCGCGCTCGCCGCGATGTCCGTCGCGCCAGCCGAGGCGCGCACCGCGGCGATCGCCGCCGGATCGAGCGGAATGCGCGAGAAGATCGGCTGCGCGACCAGCGCGCCGGCGACGCCCGACGCGATCAGCATGCTCACGAACACCGCCGCAGCGCGCCAGCCGAGACGTGCGATCACCGACACATCCGCGGCCGACGCGATCCCCACGATGAGCAACGAGAAGACGAGCGGAATCACCGTCATACGGATCGCGTTGACGAACAACGTGCCGATTGGCTCGATGACGGAGATGACGGTACGCGCGACCGACGCGTCGCCGGCGCTGAGCAGGAGGCCGGTTCCGATGCCGGCGATGAGCGCGACGAAGACGCGCGTGGTGAGCGACACGCCGCAATGTTACGGCGGCGGGACGGAATTGCGAAGGGGCGTCCCTGCGGGACGCCCCTCCTTTCGCTGTGACACCCTGCGAAGCGTTAGCGATTGATGTCGCTGTCGCTGCCCGATCCGCTCGATCCCTTCATGCCACCCGACGAGCTGCTCGACCCACTGGAGCCCTGCATCCCGCCCGACGAGCTGCTCGAGCCACTGGAGCCCTTCAGACCCGAGGAGCTGCTCGAGCTGCTAGACCCTTTCATGACACCAGATGAGCTGCCGGATTCCTCGGAGTCGCTCATGCCGCCGCTCTCCTGACCGGTGGCAAGGTCACCCTGCTTGGTGGCCGAGCTCCCGAGCCCTTCATCGCTCTGATTGCCACGATCGCTGCGGCTGCCGATACCGCCGCTCGTCGACGCGCTTTGCGGATTCGGGCTCTCGTTGTTCCACGTATCGCCGCTTTGATCGGTGTTCGCCTTGCCGCCGGTGTTGCTCTTGTTGCCCGTGTTCCCGGTATTGGACGAGCCGGTGGAAGCGTTGCGCTCGTTCAGGTTGTCGTTGCGATCTGGCATGTTGTCCCCCCTCACCCTTGTTGGCTCCCAGTGCGGTGACCGTCATCGCACGTTGCGACCGCAACAGTCGCACACCCAGTGCCAAGCCCGCTTTTACCTGCTGGATAGCCGGGTCGCATCCGAACGTTGTGCGCGCCCGCGTGTCCTCCGATCGGTACAGCCTCACCATTGCTACATGTTTGATACACGTTGACCGTCGTCGGACCAGCCTCTACGTTGCGCCTGCAATGCGACGACCCCCCTTGCTGGCTGCCGGCGCCCGTGTCGCTCTAGTCGCACCGTCGGGCCCGTTGCGCGGCGAGGAGGATCTCCAGCGCGCGGTCGACAACGTCAGGAGCTTCGGGTGGCAGCCGGTGGTCGCCGAGCACGCCCTCGAACGCGATGGATACTTTGCGGGTGCCGACGAGCTGCGGCTGGCCGATCTCAACCGTGCAATCGTCGACGACAGCGTCGCTGCGATATGGTGTCTGCGCGGCGGCTACGGTGCGATGCGGCTCCTCGATGGAGTCGACTTCGAGTCGTTGCGCGCCAAGCCCAAGGCGTTGATTGGCTACTCCGACATCACCGCATTGCATGCTGCGGTGGGCGTACGCGCCGGTCTCGTGAGCTACCATGGTCCCACGGCGCGCGCGACGCTGACCGACTTCAGTCGGAGCTCGCTCGAGCGCGCACTGTCCACAGACATCGATCCCTGCGGCTCCGCGGTCGGCGCCGCGACGCTCCGGGCCGGCGTGGCGCGGGGAACGCTGGTTGGGGGCAACCTCGCGCTGGTTGCCTCGTTATGCGGGACGCCCTACGCGCCGGTGCTCGACGGCGCAATACTGGTGCTCGAGGATGTGAACGAGGCCGTGTACCGGATCGATCGTATGCTGGTGCAGCTTCGCCTATCGGGGATGCTCGCGCGGTGCGCGGCCCTCCTGCTCGGCGCCTTTACCAATGCGCCCGAGGAGGAGGGCACCGGCGGCAGCCGCGCGCTCGCCGACGTCTTCCATGAAACGGCCGAGCGGCTCCGCGTGCCGGTTCTCGCGGGGATTCCGATCGGACACATCGACAATCAGTGGACTCTTCCCCTGGGCGCCGTCGCCGAAGTGGACGCCGGCGCTCGCACCGTGCACGTTCTGCCCTGACATTCGTCACGATACCGCATGCCGCACAAGAGCTATCCGGAGCTGCTCGCCGACGCCAAGAGTCGGATCAGGGAAGTCACCGCGCGTGACGCGAAAGCCATGCACGAGAATGGCGGCGCTGTTTTTGTCGACGTTCGCGAGCCGCAGGAGGCAAATCTGGGGATGATTCCCGGCGCCCTGTTCATCCCCCGCGGCAACCTCGAGAGCAACATCGAAGCTCGCGTGCCACGCGAGGCCACCATCATTGTGTACTGTGCACGCGGCAATCGCTCGGCGTTCGCCGCGGACACACTGCAGCAGATGGGATACGAGCACGTCGCCTCACTCGCCGGTGGATTCGGGGAGTGGGTTGCCGAGGGAGGCGACGTGGAGTGATGTCCGGCTTAGAGGAAAGGACGGTGCGGACGCCGAGTCAGTTGCAGAAGCCGTCCGGCTGGGCGGGCAGATTCGTGCTGTGGCTGATGAACCGCAGGCACTCGAGGCTCACCGACTGGGGGCTCCAGCACGTTCGCATCGATAGGCGTCACGTCATCCTCGACGTGGGCTGCGGCGGCGGACGAACGGTGAACAAGCTCGTGGCTCTGGCGAGCGAGGGAAAGGTCTTTGGTGCGGACTACTCGCCCGAGAGCGTCAGGGCGGCGCGCCGCATGAACCGGCGATGGATCGAGCGAGGGAGTGTTGACATTCGTCAAGCGTCGGTAACCGAGCTGCCCTTCGCCGACGACACGTTCGATCTCGTGACCGCCATCGAGACACACTTCTGGTGGCCAGATCTTGCGGGCGGCGTGCGCGAGATACAGCGCGTGCTGAAGCGGCGCGGCCAGCTGCTGATCATTGCGGAGTTCTACGATGGCGGCAAGCACGCCCGCTTCGCCAAACTGTTGTCTCGTCGGACAGGTATCGCTGCGCTCACCATCGACCAGCACCGGGAGATGTTCGCGACGGCCGGCTTCACCGAAGTCCAGGTGACCGAAGATGCAGAGCGCGGCTGGATCGCGGCCTCGGGTCGCAAGCCAGAGCTCGCCCGCTGACTCCCAGACCAGCCCGATGCCACACTCACCCGACGTGCTGCTGGCGCACCCCGACATTGCGCATTTGGCGGCGGCGCTGGCCGAGCATCCGGGACAGCCGATCGTGCCTGACGAGGAAATGCGTCAGGCCGCGATCGCCGCGGTGCTGCGTGCGGGCTCGGACAACCAGCCCGAGCTGCTGATGATCAAGCGCGCCGACTTCGAGCAGGATCCCTGGAGCGGCCACGTCGCGCTCCCTGGCGGCCGGATGGAACCGGGCGACCACGACCTGCAGGCCACGGCAATTCGCGAGACCTGGGAAGAGACGGGCATCGATCTCTCCCGCCACGGACGCATACTCGGTGTCCTCGATGACATCAGTCCCCGTACGCCCGTGCTGCCGCCGATCATGATTCGTCCCTTCGTGGCGGCTGTTGCTGCGGGCCTGGACATCGTGCAGAGCGGAGAAGTAGCGGAGGCGTTCTGGGTTCCGCTCGCCGCCCTCCGCGAGCGCGCGTCCTGGGGTACGGGCATGGTGCCCGTCCGCGGCCTCGGCGAGCGCGAAGTCTCCGTCTTCCGCCACGGCGGCTACACCGTGTGGGGGCTCACGGAGAGGGTGCTGAGGCAACTGCTCACAAGAGTCGATAGTCGATAGAACGGCAGTCGTCAGTCGACAGTCGACAGTGAGAGCGCGACGAGGAAAAGCTCGGCATGGGTGCCCCATATGCCGATCCCTCACTTCCAACGGCGTTACTGACGACTGGCGACTGTCGACTGACGACTGCGTTTCAGCCGTCTACCGACTGCGTTTCTCCTCCATCAGCCCCATCAGATTCCCCTCCGGATCACGAAAGAAGCAAATCCAGAGCTCGTGATCCGGCATGCGTGCCACGAGGTGGGGCTCGTCGACGAACGACACGCCGTGCGAGGCGAGCGTTTGGTGGGTCTGCGCGAGATCGGGCACCTTGAAGTACAGGATCGAGTTGCCGGACACCTCCTCGCCTGCTTCAGGTGCGCTCAGCATCAGGCGGACGCCGCCGCAGTCGAAGAACGCGAGCGCCGGCGGTGCCTTGAACAGAAATCGCATGCCGAGCACGTCGCGATAGAATGTTACCGCGTCGTCGACGTGTCGCACGCTGAGGGCGATCTGGCCGATGGTGGACAGCCCGAGCTCCGTTGTGGTCGCGGTCATGCGCCCTCCGGTCGATTGAAAGTCCCGCTTGCGGGTTCCGCGGGTCGGGATTTGCTTAGCGGTTGACTATCGGCATCCAGCCAGCGTCCCGCAATATCACGGCGTCACACCGGCTTCGTCGCTGCGCGCCGGGGGCGCAGCCTCTCGTTCTTCATTCGTCCGGCAGCCTCGCTCTGCCCACGCGATGTACACGCGCATCCTCGTGCCGCTTGAGAACTCGGAGTACGATCCCGCGATCATCGATCACGTGCGGGGACTGGCGCGCTTTTGCAAGGCGAGTGTCGTTCTGATTCATGTCGCTGACGGTTGGGCGGCGCGCAACGTCGACCAGCTCAATCTGCGAGAGTCGGAGGAGATGCGCGCAGACCGCGAATACCTGGATCGCATCGCCGGCGTGCTCACCGGGGAGGGCATACCGACGGAAAGTGTTCTCGCCGCCGGCGATCCGACGAAGGAGATCGTAGCCGCGGCGCGACGCGAGGGGTGCGATCTGATCGCCATGGCGACGCACGGGCATCGATTCCTGCAGGATGTCGTACGCGGCAGCGTCGCCAACAGCGTACGTCACGAATCGAGAGTGCCCGTGCTGCTCGTGCGTGGCGAGCGCCGATCCGGGCCCAGAGCGGCGCAGCCCTGACGCTCGAGCGCTCGCGCTACTCGCCCTTCCGCCGCACGAGCACTCGTTCGGCGAGCGCCGGACCGATCGCGCACGACTTGCTGCGAAAGCGAATGGTGATCGGGCCGCCGAAGGGTGCCCGCTCCACAAGCCGCACGCGAACGCCGGGACGCAGATCCAGCTCGGAGAGATAGCGCAGCAACTCCGGATCCTCATCGGCCACGCGCATGACTTCCACCGTGGCACCGGCGTCGACGTCCGCCAGCGTGCGGTACCGCGACTCGTCCACGGCGCCCTCACGGCTTGGAATCGGCGCGCCGTGCGGATCCACCGTGGGCTCACCGATCGTTGCAGCCATGCGGTCGATCAGATCGTCCGACGCGGCGTGCTCGAGTCGCTCCGCCTCGACGTGCACCTCGTCCCAACCGTACCCGAGTGCCTGCACGAGGTACGTTTCGATGATCCGATGCCGCCGGATCGTGCGCAGCGCGCCGCGGCGTCCCTCCGCAGTGAGGCGCACGCCACGATAGCGCTCGTGCGTGAGCAGACCCTGTTCTGCCAAACGGCGAATCATCCCCGTCACCGAGGCCGGCGCGACGTTCAGATGCGCCGCGAGAGCCGTCGTCGCTGCCGCCTCCCCCGAGCGTTCCAGCTCGTAGACAGTCTTGAGGTAGTCCTCCACCGGGCCGGTGAGCTCGCCGGACGCGGTGCCGTCCACGCCGCGGCCTGCCCCCGCGCCTTCGCTCGCCGTGCCGATTGGTGTGGCACGCTTCGCCGATAATGCGCTCATAACGCCTCCCTCCGATACTTCGAGCTCAGCCGCGCAGGACTTGCGCGAGCAGCCAGACGTTCAGACCGAGAATCAGGCACGCCGTTGCCCACGACAGTAGCTTCAGCCAACGCGGGTTCACGTACTCTCCCATCTTCGCCCGCTCGGACGTGAATTGCACGAGGGGGAACACGGCGAACGACAGCTGCATGCTGAGGATCACCTGGCTCAGGATGAGCAGCTTCGCCGTGCCGCTCTCGCCAAACGCGAATGCCACGATCACGGCCGGGATGATCGCGAGGGCACGCGTCAGCAGCCGCCGCAACCACGGGCGAATACGGATCTCCAGAAAACCTTCCATGGTGATCTGGCCAGCCAGCGTGCCGGTGAGCGTCGAGTTCTGTCCCGACGCGAGCAGCGCGATGGCGAAGGCGAAGGCGGCCCCGGTCGATCCCAACAGCGGGGTCAGGAGCTTGTACGCATCCTGAATCTCGGCGACCTGCGTGTGTCCGGAACGGTGGAACACCGCCGCCGCGACCACGAGGATGGCGCCATTGATGAACAGCGCCATCATCAGCGCAACGGTGGAGTCGAGCACCGCGAACCGGATCGCCTCGTGTTTGCCGGTCGCGGTCTCCTCGTACTGTCGCGTCTGCACGATTGAAGAATGCAGATAGAGATTGTGCGGCATCACCGTCGCGCCGAGAATGCCGATGGCGATGTACAGCATGTCGCGGTTCCGCACGATCTCCGGCGAGGGCACGAACGATCGTAACGCCGCGTCGAAGTCCGGCCGCGACAGGATGATCTCGAAGATGAAGCAGCCGGCGATCGTCGCGATCAGCGTGATCACGAGCGCCTCGAGCAGCCGGAACCCGCGGTGCTGCAGGAACAGGATCACGAGCACGTCGAGCCCGGTGAGGAGCACGCCGTAGGCGACCGGAATGTGGAAGAGCAGGTTGAGCGCGATCGCCGACCCGATGACCTCGGCGAGGTCACAGGCGGCGATCGCGATCTCGCAGATCACCCAATGAAAGAGCACCGTGGGCCGCGAGTAGTGGTCGCGGACCGCCTGGGCCAGGTCGCGTCCGGTAGCGATACCCAGCTTCGCTGCCAGCGCCTGCAGCAGAATCGCCATCAGATTCGACATCATGACGACGCTGAGCAGCGTGTACCCAAACGCGGAGCCGCCGGCGAGGCTGGTCGCCCAGTTGCCCGGATCCATGTAGCCCACGGCCACGAGGTACCCCGGTCCCGCAAAGGCCAGCGCCTTCCGCCACCAGCCGAACTGGGAGACGGGGACGGAGCGGTAGACCTCGGAAAGGCTCGGAGCGACCCGTGAGCGCCGCCAACCGGTCGGCGCAACCGGCAACGCCCCGCCGTCCGCCTCGGGGGGCGTCGGCTGCGGCTCTGTCAGGCGGATGGCTGGATCGCTCACGGGATCGAGTTACGAACTTTGGTCGAAGGAACTACAGATTTAGGCTCTCCGAAACTTAAGTACCAGCGGACGGCCGGGCAATCGTTTCACGCCAGCACGGACCTTGCCCCGCAAACGGGACACACACCTTCATCGGAAACGGCAGATGCCCTCCCACCGCGCGCCCACGGATCCTGACGTCGGCATCCCCGATCTGATTCGCCGCCTCGGCGACGACTCCAAGCGGCTCGTCCAGGACGAGGTCCGCCTCGCCAAGCTCGAGATGACCGAAAAGGCGCATCGGGCGGGACACGGCGCCATGTGGCTGGCGACGTCGTTTGGCGTCGGCGTCGTCGCGCTCGTCGCGTTCACGATCTTCCTCGCTACGTTGATCGGCCGCGCCGCCAACGGCCACATGTGGGTCGGCGCAATCGTGGCCGGCATTGTCGACCTGACAATCGCGGTGCTGCTCCTGAAGCACGGCCTCGCCGCGCTCAAGCAGCCACCGTACACGCTGCCTTCGACGCGCGACACGATCGCGGCAACGACCAGCTGGGTGAAGCATCCGCGCGACTGACGCGTGTAGCTTTCGGGGGCCATGCTGCTCCCGCTCACGCTCGTATTGCTTCAGGTAGTCGACAGCACGCCGGCGCGCCGGCCCGTTCGAACGATCGCCGTGGACGAGCGCCTCGCCACGGATGCGGGCCTGCGGCTCGGCGACCGCGTGGTGCTCGCGGCGACGCCGGGCGGCGAAGGCGACACGACCATCGTCGCGGCCATCACGCGGCGCACGGCGGATCCGTCGGAGATCGCGCGCGGCGAGTATCGCCTGCGCCTCCACGTGGACGAGCTGCAGTCGCTCGCGACGTACGGAGACCGCGTCGATCGCTTCGCGGTCGCCACACGCGGCGCGGCGGCGACCGATAGCACGCTCCGCGCGATCGATCGCGCCGCGTTCGGCTTTCAGGCGTACCGCTCGAGCGACATCGCCGTGGAGACGTCGCAAACCTTTCTCGTCGTCAGTCGCTTTCATCGCGCCATCGGCGTCATTACCATCGTCGCCAGCGCGATCTTTCTGCTGTGCATCATGCTGCTCAAGGTGGAGGAGCGACGGCGCGATGTGGCGGCGTTGCGTTTGATGGGCATCTCGGCGCGCTCGATCGTGGCCTCGGTCGTGCTCGAGGCCACCTTGGTCGCGGCGCTCGGCAGCGCGCTCGGCGTCGGCCTCGGGCGCCTGTCGTCGGCGATCGTGAACTGGCATTATCGCGGAGTCTACCGCACGCCGCTGACCTTTTCGCTCGTCACGCCGGGTATCGTCGCCCTGGCGGTGCTGCTCTCGCTGGCATTAGGCATCGCCGCGGGATTTCTCGCTGCGCGACGGCTGGTGTCCGTACCGCCGCTGGCGCTGTTCGGTCGCTGATTCTCGAGATGCTCGGCACGCTCGTCGTCGCGTCGCTCCTGCGCCACCGCACGCGCACGCTGCTCGCCGTCGCCGGCGTCGCCGTGTCCGCCGCGATGCTCCTCGACATGGTGATGCTCGCCAGCGGGATGCGCGCGTCCTTCCGGCAGATGCTGCTGTCCCGCGGATTCCAGCTTCGCATTGCCCCGAAGGGAACCCTTCCCTTCGACACCGAGGCAACGATCGCCGACGCCGCGGCGACCATCCGCACGCTGCGCTCCAACCCCGATGTCGTCACCGTCAGTCCGGTGCTCGGCGGACAGCTCCACGCAGCGATTGGAGGGCGAACGGTGAACGCCGTCGCCATAGGCATCGACCCGGCTGTCCAGGGCGACTACGAGATCGTGCGCGGACGCAACCTCCGTACGCCAAACGATCTCGCGGCCAGCGCGGCCTTCCTCGCCGCGGCCGCCCTCCGGCCGGGAGACAGCGTGCGGATCGCGGCCGGATATGATCCGGAGCTGCGCGCGTTCACCGGCGTGCGTGTGATGGCCCTGGCCGGCGAGGCCCGCTTCCTCTACATGCCGGCGAATACCCGCGCTGTCGCTCTTCCGCTTGCAACGCTGCAGGCGATGCAAGGCGCGGCCGCAAGCGATCGCGCGTCGTTGTTCATGCTTCGTGTGCGCGCCGGCGCCGACGTAGAGAGCGTGCGGCGATGGATCGAGCGCGTACTGCCGCGCGTCAGCACGATCTCGACCGAAGCCGCGCTGCGCCAGGTCGACGAGCGGCTGAGCTACTTTCGCCAGCTCGCCTTCATCCTCGGAACGATCAGCCTCATCGTTGGCTTCCTCCTCGTGACGACGCTCGTCTCCGTGTCGGTGAACGAGCGCATCGGCGAGATCGCCATCCTGCGCGCCATCGGCGTGGTGCGCGCGCGAGTGGTGCTGCAGATCCTGATCGAG
This sequence comes from uncultured Gemmatimonadaceae bacterium, assembly GCA_964537775.1. GTDB lineage: Bacteria > Gemmatimonadota > Gemmatimonadetes > Gemmatimonadales > Gemmatimonadaceae > CAMLIT01. Next base: position 33,100 of record CAZICQ010000020.1, read on the forward strand.
GGCGCCGCGATCATGCTCGCCGGCGCGTTAGGCGGGCTTGGCCTCGGCCTGCTCACCGCGCGCTACTTGAACTCGATCCTGGCGTCGTTCCCCGGCCTCCCCGAGGCGATCGACTTCTTTCTCTTCGAGCCGCGCGACGCCTGGACGGCGCTGGCGTTGATCAGCGTCGCCGGCATCCTTGCCGGCGTCTATCCGGCGTGGCGGGGAGCGTCTCTGCCGATCGCGACGACGCTGCGCGAGGAGGCGGTTGGATGACGATCGTCGCCGCCACGGCCCTGGTGTTGAGCGCGCGCGATCTGCGTCGCGATTTCCGCATGGGTGACGACACGGTGCACGCGCTCCGTGGCGTGTCACTCGACATCGCCGATGGCGAGTACATCGCCGTGGTCGGTCCCTCCGGCTGCGGCAAGTCGACGCTGCTCAATCTCTTGGGTGCGATCGACCGGCCGACTGCGGGCAGCGTGATGTTCGGCGGTCAACACCTCGAGGCGATGTCCGATGCCGAAGCGACGCGATTCCGGCTCGGGCACATCGGTTTCGTCTTCCAGCGCTTCTACCTCATTCCAGTTCTGAGTGCGCTCGAGAACGTGATGCTTCCGATGGCCGAAGCCGGCGTCCCCACGCCCGAGCGAAGGCGTCGCGCTCGCGAGCTGCTCGGCTACGTCGGCCTCGGTGCGCGCGAACGGCACCGCCCTACGCAGCTCTCCGGCGGTGAACAGCAGCGCGTGGCCATCGCGCGAGCGCTGGCCAACCGGCCGGCGCTGCTCCTCGCCGACGAGCCCACCGGGGAGCTCGACGCCCGCACCGGTGCCGAAGTGATTGCCCTGTTCGAGCGCCTGAACCGCGACGGCAGCACGCTCGTGGTGGTGACGCACGACGAAGATCTGGCGCAGGCGGCCAAACGAGTCGTGCACATGCGCGATGGCTGCATCGTGTGCGACGAGCGCGCGCGCTGACGTCGCCGGCGAGCCGCCATGCTCTTTCTCCTCTCCATCCGGAATCTCACCACGCGCCCGTGGCGCAGCGCACTGCTGCTGTTCGGCTACGCGCTGGGCGTGGCCGTCATGATCGTGCTGCTCTCCATCGGTGAGGCGCTGCTGGTGCAGGCGCGGCAGGAGAAGCTCGTCGGCGGAGGAGACGTCACCGTGTTGCCCGAGGGCATCGACGTCGAGGTGATGAAGACGGGTGGTCTGGGTGGCATGTTCCTCTCCATCGACCACGCGCGCTTCATCTACCGGCAGCTGCTGGCCGCTCCTCGTTTGGCACCATGGGTGCGCGCCGCCGCGCCGCAAATCGAGAAGAAGCTGCTGTACCTCCGCCTCGCGAGCGGGCGTGGCGCCGAATACCCGGTGCTGGCAAGTGGGGAGATCCCGTCGCTGATGGCGGCCGTAGGCGTGCCGGCGCTGCTCGCCGCCGGCCGCTGGGAGGACGACTCTCTCGACCGCCAATGGCGCGATCCGCGGCCGGCGGAGCTGCGCCGCGAGATCGATCACTTCCATCTCCCGCCGGCCAGCGTGGCGAACGATCGGAGCTGGGCCGAGTGGCACTACTTCAACGTGCTCTCGGCCGACGGCCGCCGCTGGGCGTTCATCTCCTTCATCATCGTCGGACGCGTGCGAGCGGGCACGTGGGGCGGACAGGTACTCGTGACGCTGCACGAGAGCGGGAAGCCCGCGCGGTGCTTCGTGTCCAGCGCGACTCCGGCCGCCACCCGCTTTTCGACCAACGACGCCGACGTTCGCGTTGGCGCCTCCCGCGTCACGGTGCTCCCCGACGGCCGATACGACGTCCACGCCACGGCGCGCGGCGAGGACGGTACGCCGGTGGACGTGCGACTTACCATCGCACCGGCGCCATACGCGTATTTTCCCGGAGCCGCGCTCGCCACGGGCGAGCTCGTGTCGGGGTACGTCGTACCCGCGCTGCGAGCCGGAGCCACCGGCGCGATCTGCGCCGCTGGTCAATGCGAGCGGTATGCCGATGCGCAGGCGTACCACGATCACAATTGGGGCGTCTGGCGCGGCGTCACCTGGGAGTGGGGCGCCGCGCGGGCCGGCACGTTCAGCGTCCTGTACGGACGCGTGCAGCCTCCCCCCGACAGCGGCACGGCCAGCCTGCAGCCGCTGTTCGTGTACGTCGTCGATTCGTTAGGCTTCGCCGGCCTCTTTCGTCCTCGTGAGATTCGCTATTCCGGCAGCCGCACGATCGTCGTCGACGGCCACGACGTGGCCTTGCCCACGCGTGGCGAGATGTTCGACGCGCGCGGAGACGACACCCTGCGGGTGGAGCTCGACGTCGATGACGCGAGCGCCACGGATACGAGCGTTCCAGTCGCTGAGCGGGGCGCATCCGGCACGGCGCGCCGGACGACGCATCCCTACTTCATCCAGATGAAGGGAACGATGCGCCTATCCGGGCGGCTGAACGGCCAGCGAATCGACGCCCGCGGCGCCGGCTTCTTCGAGACGTATAGATGAACCTGCGGGACCTCACCCCACCGATTCGTCGATCCCGCCTTTCAGTTCCGGCGCGACCTCTCCAGGAACGCCGGCGGGCGCATGATCGGTTGGCTCCGTGACACTCCGCTCGTAGCCTTCGCGCGCAAACGAGCGAACGACCTGCCACGTGCCGTAGGTATCGCCGTACGACGCCCAGCCGCGCGCCAGCTCGGGCTCGATGTCCTCGAACTGCCGGTTGGCGTATTCCGGATTGCGCCTCGCGATCTGGCCGAGGTAGTACGCGGCACGGACGTCACCGAAGCCACGATCGCTGATCTTGTCCGCCGACGACTCGTAGTGTGCGCGGTAGTACTCGTCGTCCGAAAGCGTGATGCGCTCCGTCGCCTCGGCAACAGCCCGCCCTCCCCACCACCCGCCCAGCGCGCCGGCGATGCCGCCGATAATGGCGCCGATCGGGCCGGCGGCCGCGCCGATGCCGGCCCCGAACAGCGTGCCGGCAATGCCGCCGGTCGCCTCGCCAATCTGGTCGGCGGTGCTCGGATGATCGTGGTGAGCCCCGAGCGCGGCGTCCTTCGCGCGCTCGAGCGGCTCGTCCAACGAGTCCCTTCTACCATTCTTCGGCGTTTGCATCGGCGTCACCTCCCCCCTCCCCCCTCCCCCGCTTGCGGGAACCATCGAGCTGCTGCCAATGGAATACGGCGGGCAAGTTCGGGACCGCTTGACAGGGTGGCTCCATCCATTCCGATTCCGCACATGGCCGCGCGCATTCACATCGGCACACAGGGGTGGAATTACCCGGCCTGGATCGGACCTTTCTATCCGGAAGGCACTCGCCCCGCGGACTTTCTCGCCGTCTACTCGCGTGCGTTCGACACCGTGGAGGTCGACTCGACATTCTACGCGGTGCCGCCGCCGACCACCGTGCGTGGGTGGTCGCAGCGCACACCCACGGAGTTCAAGTTCGCGCTGAAGCTGCCGCAGGAGATCACGCACGAGCGGCGGTTGCGCGATGCCGACGACGTTGCCGAATCCTTCTTCGCGAGCGCCCGCGAGCTGGGTCCCAAGCTGGGACCCGTGCTCATTCAGCTCGGCCCCGACTTCGCGCCAAACGAGTTGCCGGCGCTGGCGAAATTTCTTCCGGCGCTGCCGCGCGACATCTCCTTTGCCGTCGAGTTTCGACAGCGCGGCTGGATACACGACGGCGTGCTCGCCCTGTTGGCCGAGCACCACGTGGCGCTGGCACTCACTGACGCGCGCTGGATCCCGCGGAAACAGATGTTGAGTCTCGCCACGAGGCCGACCGCCGATTTCCTCTACATCCGCTGGATGGGTCCCGATCGCGAGATCGTCGACTACTCGCGCGTCCAGATCGACCGGTCGCGCGAGCTCGAGCTGTGGGTCTCGGTCATCTGGCCGCTGGTCCAAAAAGGCTACCACGTGTACGGCTACGTGAACAACCACTTCGCCGGCCACTCACCCGCATCGGCGCGCGAGCTGCAGCGCCTTCTCCACCAGGTGCCGGTCGATCCGGAGCAGCTCGGGGAGCAGATGACGTTGTTCTGAGCGCGCGGTTGGCGCGGATTACCTTTCCCGCATGCCGCGCCGGACCATCGCCTTCGCAATTTTCGCTCTGGCAGCCGCCACGCTCTTCGTTCGTCTGGGCATCTGGCAGCTCCACCGTCTTGGCGAGCGCCGCCGGCGCAACGACGAGATACGGCAGCAGTTCGCGCGCCCCGCGGTCGACGTGAGGGATCTGCCAAACGAACCGGCGCGCGCGCGGTATCGCCGCACGCGCATTTCGGGCTCGCCCGACTACGACCACGAGCTCGTGCTCACGCTGCGCACGCACGACGGCTCTCCCGGTGTCGAGCTGGTCACGCCCATTCGCCGCGCCGGCAGCGATACGGCGGTTCTGGTGAATCGCGGCTGGGTTTATGCGCCCGACGGCGTTACGGTGGACGAAGCGCGGTGGCACGAGTCGGCCGGCGACACGCTGCTCAGCGGATACGCCGATGTGATTCCCGCGGGCGCGGCACCTTCGCTGGTCCGTGACAACCCGCGGCTGCTGCGAACGCTCGATCGCGGCGCCGTTGCGCGCGCGATTCCCTGTCCGGTTTCGTCCCTGCTAATCGTGGCAACGGACTCCGCGCCTGCTGCGCCGGGCACGCGACAACAGGCCGCCGATCGCATCGCGCGGCTGCAACCACCCGCGCTCGACGAAGGTCCGCACCTGAGCTACGCGATCCAGTGGTTCTCCTTCGCCATCATCGCGCTCGTCGGGACCGGCTTCGTGATCGCGCGCGACACGACTCGCGAGAGTGAAAGCATGCCCGAGCGGCGGGACAAAGCCAGCAACAGCCCGGTGTGATGCAGTTGTGGCTTACTGATCCACGGCGGTCCGGCACGATACACGCTACCATACATTGTGAAAGGCCGTAGGCGGCCCCGGTTCGATCTCCGTACCCGCAATCCAGATCCTCTATGGCAGAGCAATCCGTCGCGCCGAACCTTGCCACCGAGAAAGAGGCACGCGACGTCGCCGAGGCGGCGCGTGAGAGCGAATGGACGCTGCCCAGCTTCGTTCGCGAGCTGTTTCTCGGCCGCTTTCCCCTCCATCTGATCCACCCCGCTCCGCCGCCCGATCCCAAGGAGGAGGAGCGCGCGCGACCCTTCCTCGAGCGCCTGCGCCGCTTTCTCGAGAGCGTCGACTCCGATCTCATCGACCGCACCGGCGAGATCCCGCCGGAGTATGTGGCCGAGCTGCGGGCGATGGGTGCGTTCGGGATCAAGATCCCGGCCGAGTATGGCGGCCTCGGATTTCACTACTCCACGTACGTGAAGGCGATGTCGATGGTGACCTCGAAGGACGGGTCGCTCACGGCACTCCTCTCCGCGCACCAGTCGATCGGCCTTCCGCAGCCGCTCGCGCTGTTCGGTACCGAGGACCAGAAGCGCCGCTACTTCCCTCGTTTGGCAAAGGGAGCCATCTCGGCGTTCGCGTTGACGGAGGTGGACGTCGGGTCGGATCCGGCGAACATGCACGCGACGGCGACGCCGAGCGAGGATGGCAGCCACTGGGTACTGAATGGTGAGAAGCTCTGGTGTACCAATGGCACCGTGGCCGAGCTGTACCTCGTCATGGCGCGGACCCCGGACAAGATCGTTGGCGGGAAAGCGCGTCGTCAGATCACCGCGTTCATCGTCGAGGCGAGCGCGCCCGGCGTCGAGGTGGTACATCGCTGCCGCTTCATGGGGCTGAAGGCGATCGAGAATGGCCTCATTCGCTTCACGAACGTGACGGTGCCGCAGGAAAACGTCTTGTGGGGAGAAGGGAAGGGACTGAAGCTCGCCCTGATCACGCTGAATACGGGACGTCTCACGCTGCCCGCCAGCGCTACCGGCGCTTCCAAAGCACTGCTCCAGGTCACGCGCACGTGGAGCCAGGAGCGCGTGCAGTGGGGTGCTCCAATCGGCAAGCACGAGGCGGTAGCCCAGAAGATCGGACTCATGGCGGCAAACACCTTCGCCATGGACGGGATCTCGGCGCTCACCGTGGGGCTGGCCGAGCATGGCGGCTACGACATTCGTCTCGAGGCGGCTATCGCGAAGCTCTACAACACCGAGCATGGCTGGCGTATCGTCGACGACGCGCTTCAGGTGCGCGGTGGCCGCGGATACGAGACAGCCGATTCGCTGCGCGCGCGTGGCGAGGCGCCGATCCCGGTGGAGCGCGCGATGCGCGATTCGCGCATCAATCTGATCTTCGAGGGCTCGTCGGAGATCATGCGCCTGTTCATCGCCCGCGAGGCGGTGGACCACCACTTCAAGCTCGCGTTCAACATCGTCAGCCCCGATTCGACGCTCAAGCAGCGATTGGCGGCGATGACCAGGGCCACGCCGTTCTATCTGACCTGGTATCCCGCGCGGTGGATGCCCTCGGCCCATCGCTTCGGCGAATTCGGCGCGCTCGCGAAGCATCTACGCTGGGCGGAGAAGCGAACGCGCAAGCTGGGGCGCACGCTCTTTCACGCCATGGTGCGCTTCGGTCCGAAGTTGGAGCGCAAGCAGGCGGTGCTCTTCCGAGCCGTCGACATTGGCGCCGAGTTGTTCGCCATGGCCGCGGCGTGCGTGCACGCGCAGCGCCTCTCCAAAGCGGGAAATAAAAATGCCGTTGCGCTCGCGGACGTCTTCTGTCGTGAAGCCCGCCAGCGCGTCGACACACTGTTCGAGCATTTCTTCGGGCGCAACGATGACGCCGTGTATCGCCTCGCACAGCAGGTACAACGCGGCGACTTCGCGTGGCTCGAGGAGGGAATCATTCCGATGCCGTCAGTGTCCGGATCCGAACACTCCGGCGAACCCGTCACCGAGCACGCGCGGGAGATGGCAACGGCTCGTTAGAGCCCGCTGACACTTTGAACCAACTCTTTCGTACATGCGGTTGTCTCAATTCCGATATCGCTCGAGGAAAGCCGCATGCTTCGAAGGTTCGTCTCGATCTGCCTGCTCGCGCCCACCCTTGCTTCTGCTCAGCAGGTGGCGGCGCCGCACATTTCAGGTGCACCCGCGCACGCGGCTGCACGCGAGAGCGCGAACCTGCGCAGAGTCTCGGGCACGGTGGCGACCGCGATCCGCGCACTCCAGCCGCCGGTGATCGACGGCGACGATAGCGACCCGGTGTGGGCGTCAGCGCAGGTGATCGATCACTTTCGCCAGTACGAGCCGGTGGAGGACGGCGAGCCGCGCTTTCGCACCGAAGCGCGCATCGCCTTCGACGAGCGCAACCTCTACGTCTTCGTCCGGGCGTTCGATCCGCATCCCGATAGCATCGTGGCGCGTCTCGGACGTCGTGACAACTTCAACGGCTCGGACCAGATCATGGTCTTCGTCGACGGCTATCACGATCGGCGCACGGCCTTCGGCTTCTTCGTAAATCCCGTTGGCGTGAAGATCGACGAGTACGTGTACAACGATGGGAACGAGGATACGTCGTGGGATGGCGTTTGGGACGTCGCCACACGCATCGACTCGCTCGGCTGGACCGCCGAGTTCCGCATTCCGCTCAGCCAGATTCGTTACCAGCGCGGCCAGGAGCACACCTTCGGTATCGCCATCGCCCGGCAGATCGCGCGCTATCAGGAGAACGTGAGCTGGCCGCTTTACCGCAAGTCGAAGGGCGGGATCGTGTCGCAGTTCGGCGACGTGATCGGCATCGACGGCATCTCGTCCCCGCGACGTCTGGAGCTGGCGCCGTACACGGTGACGAAGGCGTACACCGCGCCGACATCATCCGGGTACGGCAACCTTGGCAGTGCGCGCGTGGGCGGCGACGTGAAGTACGGCGTCACCTCCAACCTCACCCTCGACGGCACGATCAATCCCGACTTTGGCCAGGTCGAGGCCGATCCCTCGGTGCTCAATCTCTCCGGCTTCGAGACCTTCCTCTCCGAGCGGCGCCCCTTCTTCCTCGAGGGGCAGGGGTTGTTCCGATTCGATGTAAACTGCAACAACGGTAATTGCTCGGGGCTCTTCTACTCCCGGCGCATCGGCCGGGCGCCGCAGCTCAGCGGCACGTATGCGGACAGCGCCAATCCCACGGCGACGACCATCCTCGGCGCCGCGAAGCTTACGGGCCAGCTAGCGAATGGTGTGACGCTCGGAATCCTCGATGCCACGACGGCGCGCGAGAGCACACCGGAGCGCCAAACGATCGAGCCGCAGACGAACTATTTCGTCGGCACCACCGGCCGGGAGTTTCGCAACGGTGCGAGCAGCATCAGCGGCATGATCACCGCCGTAAACCGGCAGCAGGATGCGTGGACGTCGCCATATCTGCGCCACGACGCGTACTCCGGCGGCGTGCAGTTCCATCACCAGTTCTGGCAGCGCAATTTCGAGCTCAGCGGCTACTGGGCGCAAAGTCTCGTGCAGGGAACGGCGCAGGCGATCGCGGCAACCCAGACCGACATGGTACACGACTACCAGCGCCCGGACGGCGCCGTGCACTACGATTCGCTGCGCACGTCACTCGCCGGCAACTCGGCGATGCTCGTCCTCAACAAGCGCGGTGGCGATTTCACCCGCCTCAATATCGGCTACCAGTATCTGTCGCCTGGCTTCGAGATCAACGACGTTGGGTTCCTCTCGCGTGCGAACTCGCAGTTCCAATTCGGCTGGCTGCAACTCCAGGGGAACACGCCGCGCGGCATCTATCGAAACTTCCGTCTGAACTTCAACCAGTGGGCGAGTTGGACCACGGACGGTGTGCGCACGGGTCTGGGCGGCAACGTCAACGCGCACATGACGCTCCGAGATATGTGGTCGCTGCACGTGGGAGAGGGCGCCAACCTGCCTTCACTCTGCGACAACTGCGCGCGCGGCGGCCCGCTACTCTATCAGCCGCTCAGTATCAACGGGTGGGCCGGAATTTCCGGCGACGATCGGCGGTCTATCGTGCCGAACGTCTTCGGCTTCTGGTTCGCCGGCGACGGCGGCCGTTCGGGCGGAGCGGGCGTCAACCCCGACGTCCAATTTCGCCTCGCCAGTCGCTTCAACGCCGATGTGGGGATGACCTTCGAGCACGATCTGTACGACACGCAGTGGAACGGCAACTTCGGAGACTACGGCAGCGACACGACCCACTACACCTTCGCGCGGCTGGATCAGAAGATCGTCTCCATGACCACGCGCGTGGACTTCACCGCAACGCCAACGCTGTCGCTGCAGATTTACGCACAGCCTTTCGTCACCGGCGGTCGCTATACCAACTGGAGGGAGATCGCCAGTCCACGCGCCAGCGATCCGTCGCTGCGATATCGCGCCTACGATGGCGGCGATCCCGGCAGCTTCGACTTCCAGCAGTTCCGCTCGAACACCGTGCTGCGCTGGGAGTATCGCCGCGGCTCCGTCCTCTACTTCGTCTGGTCGCAGGGACGCACGCAGTCGCTGTCGGGCACAGGGCTCGCTGACTTCAACGCGAGAAGCGACTATCGTGCGTTGTTCGGCCAGCATCCGGGGAATGTCTTCCTGATCAAAGGCAGCTATTGGATGAATCTCTGACCGGCTCGCGGAGCTGAGGCAGAGTGTGAGGAAGTGAGGGGGCGAGCTCGCTCTGATTGACACGGGGCGCGGCACTCGTTGACGCCTCCGCCCTGGCCCGCGAACTTTCGCCGGCCAGTCGCAGGTGCCCCCCGCCCCCGACACCTTCTCACTCACGATGAACGTCGCATTTCTCGGCCTCGGCGCCATCGGCCGTCCAATGGCCAGGCGCGTGGCCGAAGCTGGATTTCCCCTCACCGTCTGGAACCGCACGGCTGCGCTCGCCGCGGAGTTCGCCGCCGCCACGAAGGCGCGTCAGGCGCCCACACCGGCGGAGGCGGCTCGGGGCGCCGAAGTCGTCATCACCTGTCTGCCCAACTCGCCCGAGGTCGCGCAGCTCCTCGATGGATCCACGGGGCTGCTCGCCGGTCTCGCCAAGGGCGCAGTGCTCATCGACGCCACCTCCGGCGAGCCGCCGGCGTCGCGCGCGATCGCCGCTCGTTTGGCAGAGCGGGGCATCGGCTTTCTCGACTGCCCCGTGAGCGGTGGCGTTGGCGGCGCCGAGCGAGGGCAGCTCACCGTCATGGTGGGTGGCGACGCCGCCACGCTGGAGCGCGTGCGGCCGGTGCTGCAGGCATTCGGCCAGAAGATCGTGCACTGCGGAGACGTAGGCGCCGGCGACGCGCTCAAGGCCGTGAACAATGCCCTCCTCGCCGTGCACGTCTGGTCCGCCGGCGAGGGCCTGCTCACCCTCGTCAAGGCAGGCGTACGACCCGACGTCGCACTGGATGTCATCAACGCGTCGAGCGGCCGATCGAATGCCTCACAGAATCTTTTTCCCGAGCGCGTGCTGAGCCGCGCCTTTCCGCGCACCTTCAAGCTGGCGCTGCTCGACAAGGACGTCGGCATCGCGGCGCAGGTGGCGCGCGATCAGCACGTGCCGTCGCCACTGATGCAGCTCACCGCCGAGCTGTTCGAGCTCGCCCACGCGGAGATGGGAGACGAAGCCGATCACGTAGAGGCGGTGAAGCTGCTCGAGCGCTGGGCAGGCCGGGAGATCGCATGAGAACGTCCGCGGCGCATCGTCATGGCAGTTCGGCTGTCGTGCCGGTGGAGAGTATTCGCGAGCACTTTCCGGCGCTGTCGCGGCGCGAGGGCGGTAGATCGGTGGCGTACTTCGACGGACCCGGAGGCACGCAGGTGCCGCGCGCCGTCGCCGAAGCCATGACGGACTATCTGTACCATCACAACGCCAACACCCATTGGCTGTATCCCACGAGTGCGGAGACCGACGAGTTGCTCCTTCGCGCCCGGGAAGCGCTTGCCGATTTCCTGAACGCCGCGCCAGACGAGATCGCGTTCGGCCAGAACATGACGACGCTCACCTTCCACCTCGCGCGCGGGCTGGCGCGCCGGTGGAAGCGCGGCGACGAGGTCGTCGTTACGGAGCTCGACCACCACGGCAACGTGGCGCCCTGGCGTGCGCTGGAACAGGAGCACGGTATCGTGGTGCGGAGCGCGCGCATGCGCACCGAAGACGGCCGTCTCGATTGGCGCGATCTCGAGGCGAAGATCACGCCGGCCACACGGCTGCTCGCCATCGGCGCGGCGTCGAACGCGCTGGGCACGATCAGCGACGTTCGCGCGGCCACCGACCTCGCACACGCCGCCGGCGCGCTCGCCTTCGTCGACGCGGTGCACTACGCGCCGCACCAACTCGTCGATGTCCAGGACATCGGCTGCGATTTCCTCGCCTGCTCGGCCTACAAATTCTACGGGCCGCACATCGGCGTGCTGTTCGCCCGCCGGGAGCTGATCGAGGAGATGGATATCCCGAAGCTGCTCCCCGCGCCCAACGAGCCGCCGGAGAAATTGGAGACGGGTACCCTGAGTCATGAAGGAATGGTGGGCGCCATGGCGGCCGTCGACTTTCTGGCCTCGCTCGCCGACCGCGGCAACCGCCGCGATGCGCTGCAGCGCACCTATGCGACGCTGGCGCGGCGCGGCGACGCGCTGGTGGCGCGCCTCTGGGACGCCCTCGCCGACATGAAGGGCGTGCAACTCTATGGGCCCGTTCCGGGGACGCCGCGTACGCCCACGATCGGCTTCACCGTTCGCGGACGGTCCACCGGCGACGTCGCGACCGCGCTGGCCAAACGAGGCCTCTATCTGTCCAACGGCGACTTCTACGCGCAAACGGTGGTCGAGCGCCTCGGTCTCGTGCCGGACGGACTCGTGCGCGCGGGCTGCGCCTGCTACACCACCGCGGAAGAAGTCGCCCGCCTGATCGAGGCAGTCGGCGAGCTGTCGGTGCGGTAAGGAATCACCGTTTGGCGCTGCTGTCCCGCTTCGCGGTGCTATCTCGCTTCGCGGTGCTATCTCGCTTCGCGGTGCTATCTCGCTTCGCGGTGCTGTCTCGCTTGACGACGCTGTCTCGCTTGGCGTGCGGTTGCAGCTCGCCCCGCTCGAGCCCCGGCACGAACGCTTCGTACCGCGAGCCCGGATTCCACATCACCCAGCCGTCGTAGCCAGCGTCGTACACCGCACGCTTCTCCTCCCTCAGTTGCGACGGTCCGTAGTCGGGCTTACCTAACGAGAACGCCTGCAGCCACGGCCGCACGTGCTCCGGCGCCGTCACGCCGAGCTTGGCGTCGCGGATGCGGGCGCTGTCGAGCGCGATCTTCATCACCCGGTACGGCTCGGCGTTCGGCACGGGAATGCCGAACGATGCGTGCGGGTAATGCGACGGATACACCATCGGCAGCACGACGTCGACGTTTGGCGAGATCTTCTCCCACTCCTGCCCGACCTCGAGCGCCCCGCGTACCGTGGTGACGAGCCCGAAGATATCCGCCGTCGTGCGCGCGCCGGCCTTGTGGATGCGGGCGCGCGCGGTCTGGAGAAAGGCGGCCAGGTTGCGCGGCTTCGAGAGCCCGCCCCCTGTTTTGGCGGCTGGAAAGACCTGCGGCGGAAGACTCTTGTACGGCTCCGGGAAGCGAATGTAATCGAACTGAATCTCGTCGAAGCCGAGCTTCACCAGCTCTTCCGCGACGCCGATGTTGTACTCCCACACGGCGTGGTTGTACGGATCCACCCACGTCGTCCCCTTCTTGTCGCGCCACTCCGAGCCATCGGGGCGGCGGATCGTCCACGACGGATTCACCGCGGCAGTTACCGGATCCTTGAACACGACCAGACGGGCGATCGCGAACACATGATGGGCGTGAACCGTGTCCAGCAGCGCGCTCACGTTGGTGACGATGCCATTGCCGCTCCCCGCGTTGCGGCGGAAGTCGGCATTCGCCGAGCGATAATTCAGCCCGAACTCGTCCTTCATGTCGATCACGAGCCCGTTCACTTCCGTGGAATCCGCGACGCCGAGGAGCCAGCGCATGCGCTTGGAGCTCTGAGCGGCGAAGCGATTGACGTACAGCGCCCGCACCACTGGTGTCGCCGCCGTATCCCGCATCGCCGCCAGCCAGGTTTTCGACGTGTCCTGCGACACACGCGACACACGCGACACATCGCCGGCCGCCGACGCGCCAGACGTGGTGCCGCCCGCCACGGGGATCGGCGTCGCCGACGACGCAGGATGCTCGGATGGCGCGCACGCCGCGATGACCGTCAGCAGCAGCGCGCCGGCAGTCGCGGTCCAGGGCATCTGGCGCGCCGGCGGCGCCAACCGCCGCGCGAAAAAGAGCCTGAGTGACATGACTCGATAATGTAATGAAGACTGAATACGCTCCGGGCTATATTGTCCGGGTGATCCGATCACGTGTTCTGCCCTGCCTCGTCGCAAGCGTCGCGGCATGCGGCGCGCCGCCACAGCGCGGAACGTCGGCGCCCCCTCCACCGTCCGCCGAGTTTCTGGTCGCGACCGGCGACTCGACCTTCTGGGTGACCAGCGGCCCGGCCGGCGTTCGCGCACGCGGGCTGCCTATCGAGTTGGCGCGCTTCGATGACCGGTTCTACGAGGTGTACGCCGTCGACGACGACCGCTCGTTCGAGGACGCGCTGCTCGTGGGCCAGCGACTGTATCGTCGCGACCTCGAGAGCGGCGACTCGCTTGACGTGTTCACCGACACGATGGTGCCGCGTGTGGCGCGCGCCTACGCGCAGGCCCACCCGAATGCCGAGCCGCTGGGGCCCGACGACGAGGGCAGCGACGATCCGAGCACCGTCGCGACGGCGGAGCTCGACCTGCTGGATGTCTACGGTCCCTATCTCTCCTTCGCCTACCGCGTCGATCTGCAACTCGGCGCGAGCAGGGAGGGGGAGCCGCTGCACACTGCGCGGTACGGTGTCGTGGACCTCCGCGCCGGCCTTCCGGCGACATTGCGTGACCTGTTCGGGGATCTCGGCGGTGCGCGCCTCGCCGCGGCGGGGAAGCGCGCCTATCGCAGCATTGCCGATTCCATTCGTTTGGCGAACGACGTCCGCGGCCGCCGCGCCGCGCAGTCGCTCGCCGCATTCCAGTTCGACGAAACCAGCTTCACCCTGACGGCGCTCGACGGCGCGCCCGCCATCGCCTTCGCGGTGCCTGGACGGGCGAGTGCCCCGGAGGTGCTTCCGCTTCCCCTTCCGCCGATCCGGGCGTCCCTCGCTCGGGTTCCGTGGTGGGATGATGTCGCGCTGACATTGCTCGCGCCCGAAGGCACAGTGGCGCTGCGCTGGCACGGGCGCGGCTACGATGTCGTGGCGACCACTGGCCCTGGCGAAGCCGATACGACGGCACAACTCGCGATCACCGACTCCACGCGCCGACAGTGGCTGGTGGCCGCGCTGTCCGCGCCTCCGCTGCACATCTTCGCGCTCGATTCGCCAGTCGTGAGCGCGGTGCAGCGGCGCGCGCTTGTCCGCGCGTTCGAGCAGGCGTCGCAGTATGATGAAGCGGTCCGCACCGTCGCGCGCCGCACGCGGCCGCGGCGCCGAATCATCGTGAGGCAGGTCACCAACCGCCATCGCCAACCCGCGCACTCGCCCTACATTCGCGTCCTGCCGTGAGATCCTCCCATACGGTCAAGCAATCGCAGCACGAGACGTCGGAACTGATGATGCCGCAGGACGCGAACAACCTCGGCCACGTCTTCGGCGGCGTCATTCTGTCGATGATGGACAAGGTCGCGGCCATCGCTGCCTACCGTCACTCGCGGCTGAACGTCGTGACCGTGTCGATCGACCGCGTCGACTTCCGCCAGCCGATTCACGTCGGCGATCTCGTGGTGATGAAGGCGAGCGTCAACTACGCCGGCCGCACGTCGATGGAGGTCGGCGTTCGGATCGAGGCCGAGGAGCTGCTCACCGGCAACCGCCGACACACGAACTCCTGCTACCTCACCTTCGTCGCCGTCGACCGCAACGGACGTCCGATGGAGGTGCCGGAGATCTGCCCCGAAACACCCGACGAAATTCGTCGCCACGAAGCGGCGGCCAAACGCCGGCAGCTCCGGCTGGAGGAGCGGACGCGCGAGGAGCGGCTGCGTAAAGGCTGATCGCGTGTGCTGGTCCGGGAGTGGACAAGTACAACGACGTGAGACACTGTTGCTTTGGGACGCGTCATGGCGTCCACTCGAAGGAATCGCTTCACTCCCTCCGCCCACCGACGTAGCTTCCTCACATGGTGTTCACCGTCGAATCAGCCAACCGAACCCTTCCGTTGGTTCGCAGGATCGTCGAGGACATCGTGCGTCAGCATCGCCTCTGGCGTGAGAAGATCCTGGAGCTCGACCTCATCGCGTCGACGACGAAGGCGGACGATCCGCGGGAACGCGCCGAGCAGTTGGAGCGCGAAGCGCAGGCACTGTCGCGCGAGATCGACGGCTATCAGCACGAGCTCGAGGAGCTCGGCATCGAGTTGAAGGATCGCCGACTCGGCTTGGTCGATTTTGCCAGCGAGATGAACGGCCGTCCCGTACTGCTCTGCTGGCGCCTCGGCGAGCCGGAGGTCCAGTTCTGGCACGAGGTCGACGCCGGCTACGCCGGTCGCCAGCCGCTCTCGCCGTCACTCGTCGGCTGACGCGCGGCCGCCGCACCCGGCGCCACAGACACACGACAATACATGAAACAGTACCAATCGCCCGACGGCGTCGTTTGGCAGGTGTACGTCGATCTCCCCGGATCGAGCAACGCGATGGTGATCTTTCGTCATCCGGATGGCCAGAGCTCGCGGCAGGACCGTTACAGCTGGTACATCAGCCACGGCCCCGAAGCGCGCAGCGTCACGTCGCGCCTGTCGCCGGAGAAGGTGCTCGACTCCTTGGACGACGCCGCCCTCGAGCAGCTGTTCCGGCGGTCGATGCGGATCTCGAGGCCGGATCCGTTGGTGCCGAGGGGCTAGTCGGTAGACGGTAGTCGATAGTAACGGCGTTCGCGGTGAGGGCTCGTTATGAAGGTCACTCATGACGAGCCCTCACCAGTGAAACGCCTAACTACCGACTACCGTCTACCGACTACCGACTGATGGAGATCGACGTCCCCAAAGGGGACGTCGATCTCCATCCCATCCCTCGCCATCACCGTCTCCGCGAACACCGCGCGCGCCTCACGTTCCAGATCGCCGGGATCGCGCGAGTAGCGGGCGGAGATGTGCGTGAGCACGAGACGGCGGACGCAGGCGTCGCGAGCGACGGCGGCGGCTTCGGCGGCCGTCGAGTGGCCCGTCTCCGCGGCGCGCTCCGCCTCTTCTGTCGCGAACGTCGCTTCGTGCACCAGTAGGTCGGCGCCGCGGGCGGCGTCGATCGTTGCCGTACAGGGGCGCGTGTCGCCGGTGATCACCACCTTGCGCCCCGGGCGCGGCGCGCCGACCAGCTCCGACGGATCGATCACACGTCCGTCGCTCAGCGTCACGCTGACGCCGCGGTGAATCTGCCCCCACAGCGGACCCTCGGGGATTCCGAGCTCGCGCGCGCGATCGGGATCGAACCGTCCTTTGCGGACCTCTTCCTCGATCACGAAGCCTATCGACGCCGAGCCGCCATGGTCGACCTCGAAGCAGGTGATCGCGTATTCCTTCCGCTGCAGTCGCGCGCCCGCCTCGAGCTCCGCGATCTGCACGGGGAAGCACAAGCGGTCGAAGCCGAATTCCTCCGCTTTGCGCAGCATGCGCCGCGCGCCCGCCGGCCCCCACAGCCGCAGCGGCTCCGTGCGTCCCTGCAGCGCGAGCGTGCGCATCAACCCGATCACGCCGATCACGTGATCGGTGTGGAAGTGCGTGAAGAAAATGTCGTCGAGAGCGAACGAGATGCCATAGCGCATCATCTGCCGCTGCGTTCCCTCGCCGCAATCGAACATCAGCGTCTCGCCCTCGCGGATAACGGCGAGGGATGCGACGTTGCGCTCGACCGTCGGACGCGACG
Organism: uncultured Gemmatimonadaceae bacterium; assembly: GCA_964537775.1. Lineage (GTDB taxonomy): Bacteria > Gemmatimonadota > Gemmatimonadetes > Gemmatimonadales > Gemmatimonadaceae > CAMLIT01. Next base: position 49,952 of record CAZICQ010000020.1, read on the forward strand.
CGGAGGTGCCCAGGAAGCGCACGGACAACGACATGGCGCGGAATATAGAGAAGCCGGGATGTGCACCGCCCGCCCAACGCGGCCTCACTCTTGCGGCACACCTGACGGTCCACAGGCGGGGAGCAGTCCCCCCTCGAGTATCACGGACAAACCGCGAAGCCGCTATATCGGGGTCCGCAGTTTGCATTTACTGAAGTGGCATTGGCCCGGGGGGGCCTGAGAGCACGGCGTCGGACCCGAACAACGCGCGGGGCTGGACCGCCACATCGGAAACCGAGCCAAATTCTTAGGAGGAGTAGGATGGCCAACAAGTCAGGCAATGACGACCGAAGCTTCGCCGGCGCCGATCGGGAACGTGAGCGCGAAGTGAGCAACGAACCCAATCGCCCCAGCAGCTCGGGAACGCGTACACGCAGCGCACGCGGCTTCGCCTCGATGGACCGCGGCAAGCAGCGCGAGATCGCGAGCAAGGGCGGCAAGGCGGCACACGCCAAGGGCACGGCGCACGAATTCGATTCGGGCGAGGCGCGTGAGGCCGGACGCAAGGGCGGGATGGCCGTGAGCCGCAATCGCGACCACATGGCGGCGATCGGCCGCCGCGGTGGCGAAGCGCGCGGCCATGCGCGCACTCGCACCACGTCGCCGGCGAACACGCAGGGGTCGAACGGCACCCAGGAGGGCGCCGTGCAGAACTCCCGTAACCTCGGCGAGCGCGAAGTGCATCTGCGCGCTCAGAGCAACGGGGCGGCCAGTCCGCTCAACACGCAGGGCAATCGCGGTGGAACCAGCTCGATCGGCGGTGAGTCGCGCACGAGCGGCACCGTCGATTCGCGGGACACGAACCCGAACCACTAGTCGGCGCGGGTCGAAGTAGGAAGGCACGGGCGGCGGCACGGCTTCCAAGCCTCCGCCGTCCATCGTCGCGCGTTGGCGCGCTCAGTGGCGTGTGCCCCAACGCTGCACGAGTTCCGCGTGCCGTGCCTCGTCGATGTTCCCGCCGCTCACGATCACGGCGATCGGCGCCGGCAGCGCGGCGAGCTTCGCGAACAGCAGCGCCGCAACGCCCACCGAGCCGGCGCCCTCCACGCGGATGTTGTGCTGTTGGGCGAGCCAAACGATGGCGCGGCCGATCTCCTCCTCCGACACCGTCACGATGTCGTCGAGCGCATGGAGCCCGATGTCCAGCGCCTCCTCGTCGATCTGACCCGCGAGGCCGTCCGCCAGCGTCGGCGCGCTCTCGATTGGCACCACGCGCCGGGCGGCGACGGAGCGCGCCATCGCCGCCGTCTGATCGCTCTGTGACCCGGCAATTCGTACATCGGGCGCGACGCGCCTGACGAGGCTCGCGCACCCGCCGAGCAATCCACCGCCGCCCACGTTCACCACCAGCGTCCGCACGCGCGGCAGCTCCTCGAGAATTTCCAGCGCCACCGTCCCCTGGCCGGCGAGCAACGCATCGCCGAGGCAGGGATTGATGAAGACGGCGCCGCGTTCGACGGCGTACGCCTTCGCGGCGTCCATCGCCGCGTCGTAGTGCGGCTGCGACGTGTCCAGCTTCGCGCCGAGCGCGGCGATCCCGTCCCGCTTCACCCGCGGCGCATTGCTCGGCACGAAGATCGTTGCGGCAATGCCGAGGTGTTTGGCGGCGTAGGCGACGCCAAGCCCATGGTTGCCTGCAGAGGAAGCGACGACGCCGCGGGCGCGGAGCTCCGCTGGCAGCGTGCCGAGCGCGTTCATCGCGCCGCGGATCTTGAACGATCCCGTAATCTGCTCGTTCTCGAGCTTGAGGTAGACGTCGCCTCCCGCGAGCGCCGACAGGCCATCGCTCCGTACAAGCGGTGTGCGATTGACCAGTCCGCGCAACCGCTCGCCGGCGGCAAGGATGTCGGCGGCTCTGAGATCTGCGAACATGAATATCGGGAGGTGAGGGGTGGCCTGGCGCGAACGCGCCCGGCGTTTGGCGACGCTCGAAACTTATTCAGGTGCGGGCCGTACGGTTCGCAGCGACAAGCCGTTACGCCGGCGGCCGGTGTTCGTCTTGTTGCTTGACGCACTATTTGGCGCCGGCTACATTCCTCGGGTGTGGCGCGGCCCCGCTAGCGGGGCCGTTTTCACTGCCGCGGGGCTGTAGCTCAGCTGGGAGAGCGCTGCAATCGCACTGCAGAGGTCAGGGGTTCGATTCCCCTCAGCTCCATCGAAGCTCGGACTAGGGTGGTACAGTTATAGCCCTTCGGAAGGTTGCCCGCCGCTGTTCGGTAGGACGTAGAGTTCCAATGACAGCGAGCGTGGCACGTTCCGGCGGGTGATGCAGCTGGGGCGACGATGAGCGCCGTGGATCACCGATCTGCGGCGTTTTCCCTTCTCCCCCCGCCGAGCAGCGCGCGCACGTCCGCGCGAAGCGCCTCGAACGTCTCTCTGAGGAAGGCGTCCTCCTCTCGCTCGGAATGACCGGCGAGATCGGTTGCCGCGTGCGCACCGAGGCCACCGACGAATTTGAGCACCTTGCTCTCCTGCACCGCGAGATGCGAGAAGCGGGTGATCATCGTCTGTCCGCCTTCGTGCTCGTCGTCCACCACGCTGAGGCGGAAGATGGCGCCCGTGCCCTCGAACGGCCGGCGCAGCGACGCGCGGATCACGTGCTCCGTGGCGAGGGGGAGCTGCCACTGCGGCTCCCGTCTGCCGACGGCGGTGAACGCGCGCTCGTGCGGCGCGTGCGTGATCACGAACTCCATGTCGAGGTCGCGCACGCCGACCGTGAACATCTTGATGTGGAGGAAGATGTCCGAGTGGAGGTGCAGCGTGTCCGGCATCGGCCGCGCGGCGCCGCCGAGCGGCAGGAGGTGCCCGTGCTGGGTGCGAAAGCGCACCGTAGTGAGGCCGTCATGCGCCGCGATGTCCAACCACGGCGTGTTCGTGAGGTCGGTGAGGAAGAGGTGGTAGCGCGCAGTGACGAAGTACTTGTTCAGAAAGCTGGCGAACGCCGGGTACTGGTCGTGGAGCGCCGGATTGCCCGGATGCATCGCCAGTGTCACCGTCACCATCGTGCTGCCGTCCACGAGCAGCACCGGCCGCAGTGTGTCGACGGAGAAGAGGCGGCCTAACGATGCGCTGGTGCGTGGAAACGCGGCGCGGTACTGGTCGCGCAGCTCGCGCTCCGTGTGTCCCTCCGCGGCGGCGTAGAGCGCCGTGAACAGGTCACCGACGTCGTTCGCCGTGAGCTCTCCGACGCCGAACTCCACGCTCGTGTCCCAGACGTACGACTTGGGATCGAAGCGCGACAGCGTGATCGTGTGGCGCGTCGCGCCGAGGTGCGCCGGCGGCGGCGCGTTTGGCATGGCGTCGAGCTCGTAGCGGCCGTCCACCAGGTCGCCGCTCACCATGAGCATGCGCGTGGAGGCCGTCGGCGCCGACGTCCACACCGCGGTGTCGTCGAACGCGCGCGACGGTGTGAGCGCCGCGTGCGTCATGCGTTTCCGCGCACTCTCGTACTTCGCGTTGCGCTGCACTTCGGCGAACCGATTGATCTCCGCGGTGAGGTAGTCGTCCGCGTGCGTGCGGGCGGCGCCGGGCGTGGGTCCGAACGCCCTCACCGCGTCGCGGCACGAGCTCGAGGAGAGCACGAGAGCGGCGAGCCCGACGACGCTCGAGAGAGTGCCAGTGCTACGCCTGCAAGCCTGGCCGCAATGGCGGAGAGCGGTAAGTTCGGGCGACGCCATTGATGATCGTAAGCGGTTGTGCGAGGGGTTGATAGCCCTCTGGCGCGCCGGTATTTTTCAAGGCATTCGGTGCGATTCCGGCAGTGGGAATCGCGCTGAATGCAGCAGATTTCTTGCCCCTTGGTGTAACTGGCAACACGTCTGACTCTGGATCAGAAGAGTCCTGGTTCGAGCCCAGGAGGGGCAATGCGAGGCGAGTCAACCGATTAGGTTGGCTCGCTCTTTTCCGTTCGCGGTCACTTACGTAGAGCGGTCCAATCGGACGGTCAGGTGCAACGCTGGAGGTAACGCCCATGCTGCGCCGCCTGCTTCTCCTTCTCGTCGCGATGCCCCTTCACGCGCAGTTGCCCTCGCACGCTCACGAGCGCGGTGAGCAGCTCGGCACCGTGCACTTCGCGACGTCGTGTGATCGAGCCGTGACGCCACATTTTGATCGTGCCGTCGCCTTGTTGCACTCGTTCGAATTCGGCGCGTCGATCCGTGCGTTCAACGACGTGCTCGCAGTCGATTCGACGTGTGCCATGGCATACTGGGGCATCGCGCTGAGCCGGTGGAGCAATCCGATGGCTCCTGGAATCCGTCCAAATGCGGCTTTGGAGCCGGGACGGTTGGCAGCGACCACCGCCGCACGACTCGCTGCCGATGCGACGGACCGTGAGCGCGCCTACATCGCCGCCGTTGGCGAGTTGTACGCCGACCCCGACCATCGGGACCAGCGAACGCGCGTCGCGGCGTACGAGCGCGCCATGGCTACGCTCGCCGCGGCACAACCCGCCGATACCGAGGCGCAGATCTTTCACGCGCTGGCGCTGGTGGCGTCTGCTCCCCCGACTGACAAGACGTACGCGAATCAGCTCGAGGCAGGCAAAATCCTCGAGGCGATCTGGGTGCGACAGCCGGATCATCCCGGCTTGGCCCACTACATCATACACGCGTACGACGTGCCGGCGCTTGCGGGCCGTGCGAAAGCGGCTGCCGAGCGCTACTCGGAGATCGCGCCGTCGGCCGCTCATGCGCTGCACATGCCATCGCACACCTTCACGCGTGTCGGCATGTGGCGTGAATCAATCCTGAGCAACCTGCGCTCCATCGAGGCGGCGAAGGCCATCGGGGCGATCGGCGAGGTGCTGCACGCCGCCGATTACGCAATGTATGCATACCTTCAGCTGCGGCAGGATTCCGCGGCCAAGGCCCTCCTTGACAGTTTGCCGGCGCTCGCCGCACGCCTCGACACCAACGCCATAACTGGCGCAGCGCCGGCCGTGACCGGCGCCTTCGCGCTGGCGGCGATGCCCGCGCGCTTTGCGCTCGAGCGACGGGACTGGAACGCGGCCGCAGCGCTGCGTCCGATTGCCGGTCGCTCGGTGCCGTATGCTGATGCATTGACTTACGTGACGCGCTCACTGGGCGCAGCGCACCTCGGCAACCTGGCGGACGCGCGCGTCGGCATCGATTCGCTTAACGCATTTCACGGCCGCTTGATTGCGCAGGGAGAGGCGTACTGGGCCGAGCAGGTCGCTATCCAAAGTCTCGAAGCGCAGGCCTGGCTCCGCTTTGCCGAACGACGGCCTGACGACGCCTTACGGCTGATGCGAGAAGCGGCCGCTCGCGAAGACGCTACGGAGAAATCCGCAGTGACCCCCGGACCTCTGGCGCCGGCACATGAGCTCACGGGTGATCTCCTGATGGAGCTGCATCGTCCGGCAGAGGCGCTCGTGGAATATCGATTGACGCTCACCAAGGAGCCGAATCGCTTCCGCGCACTCAATGGGGCGATGGCGGCTGCTAAAGCCATGGGTGACGCGAAGACGGCGTCGCTGTACGCATCGAAAATCGAGGTGATGACTCACTCGCCGACGAGGTGAGAACCAAGTCGGTCATAAGACAGCGGCGCACGCGGATCATCGTCACTCGTGAACGGCTTCCTCACGCTCGACGATACTGCCGGCGCCAAGTAGCGCTCTCGTTCGCTACTTAGCCGAATAGCGGCGCCAATTCGATGCGCAGCGGCGGGACGGCATGTTTTGGCGACCATGCCAGCTCGCCTGTCGCGACGCGGTCCGGCTGGCCGCGCGTAACGATCGTGATTGTCGACCGCTCTGGATCCACCAGCCAGTACTCCTTGACGCCGGCATCCATATAGAGACTGCGTTTCTGCACGTGATCACGCCGGCGCGTGTACGGCGAGAGAATTTCGGCGACGAGAACGGGAATCGGCGCCTCGTCCCAGGTCTCGTCCCGACGGACTGGCGACTGCCGGACCAGCAGATCCGGCTCGACCTCCGATCCTTCGAACCGCAGCACAGCGCGTGGACGATACACCAGCCCGAGTCGGTGCGTTCTGACGTAAGGGCTCAATGCATCGTTCAAACGGGCCGCAATGGATTCATGATCGAGCGTGGGCGCCCGCGTCACGAACAGTTCGCCGCGTATGAGCTCGTACTTGTTGCCGTCGTCCGGGAGGCTGTGGAGCTCCTAGAGCGTCCACCGTTTGGTTGCTGTCGCCATGGCCATGACGCGTCCTTCCTCGGCACGATGTAAAACCAGCACATGCGCCGAGTATCGCATGTCGCCTCTTGACGTCCGGTACCGCTTCATTTCCTGCCGAATTTATTCAGGACGGCGCGTGCCCTCCGCATGCCGAGTGTGCGCTCGGCGAGCAGGAATGGTCAAGAGACGGACCTGATGAGTCACGCGGCCGATGCGGCAGGGGAGGGAGTTTCCACTAGCGGGATCAGAAGACTCCTAGTTCGAGCCCCGGGAGGGGCAACTGAGAGCCCGATGACGGGTTAGCCGTGGTCGGGGTTTTTTTTTCCGTCTGGGGGAGTTTGGCAAGTTTCTGTGTCGCTTCTCGACCGGCCGCGTTCAACTTGTGGCGGCTCACAGATCGTGTCGCTTCGCGCCTCATCGGTCACCGCGAGTAGGTCGCTATCATTGGGCTGGTCGAGCCTTTAGAACATCCGCCAATGGACATAGACGCACTTCTCCGGGTCGCAATAGTTCAACGCCGCTTGCTTCGGTTTGAGTACGACGGTCGACCGCGCATCGCCGAGCCTCATTTATACGGAACAATTGGTGGGGTGCTGCACCTGCAGGCGTTTCAAGTTGGCGGCTTAAGCGCGTCGGGCAGGTTACCCGAATGGCGGCTGTTTGCTGTGGAGAAGATATTGTACGCTGAGATGTTGCAGTTGCACTTCGAAGGCCCGCGCGTGGATTCTGCTCGCACTCGGCGATTTGACCGACTCCTTGCAAGTGTGCTCGACGGTACTGTAGGTGCCGAGGGCAGAAATCCAACAACGCTATGAGTCGATCTGTCCGTGGCTGAAGCCGTCATCAGCGCGAAGTTGGCCTCCGGTGCGAACTGCACGTGTCCTCTAGCCACCCGTTGATGACGACTCAACTTCGAGAAATCGAAACTTGCTCGCCTCGAGGTACTCCTTCACTTCATCCACGGCAATCCACCGTCGCCTGAGGCCTTCGGCGACCATCCCAGTTGTGTTGGAACCGCCGAATGGATCGACGACGAGATCACCTTCATCAGTTAGAAGTTTCATGAAGAAATCGGGCATCGCAGCCGGAAAGCGCGCAGGATGGATCTTCATCCCTGCTTCCTTGCAGCGCGCAGTGTACTGATCGTTGGCGGCGTTATTGCCGAACTTCAGGAAGTCAGACGGGAACTCCTCCTCGAAAACGTTGCTTGGAATTGATCCCCCGGCGTCCAGCTGATCGAAACTCGAACGAATGTTGTGGCCTGATGGCCGGACAGTTGCGCGAACACCCCGCTGGTTTAGCCGGAGCATGTCGGCGCTGTACGCCTTCAGAACGCGCCGATTGTTAGCCTTTGGCCACGGAGTTTTCGCGAACCACCAGACGTATTCAACGGCGTCCTTCACACGAATGCGTCGCACTGTCACCCACTCGGCTGGCATCGGCATCTTGGCCGGATTGTACCAGAAGCACTCCTGCGCCAGATGAAATCCGAGTTCCTCCACCAATGCAACTAGAAGCTTGAAGTGGTAGGTTGAGCGAGTCGGGATACCCTTGTTGTAGCTGCCGCCAATGTTCAGAACGAAGCTACCGTCGTCCGCCAGGACTCGTCTAATCTCGGTGGCGAAGGTGAGAAACCATTCCACGTATTCATCCTTGTGGACATTTCCATATGCCTTCTTGAAATGCAGTGCGTAAGGCGGCGACGTGAATACGAGGTTGACTGAGCTGTCGGACATGGCCCTCAAGACGTCCCTGGAGTCGCTGAGGTACGCGGCGCCGAGATCGGTCGTGTAAAAGGCCGGAAAGCCAGGCAGCATCAATCTGGGGTGCTCCCGCGCGTCGAATGACAGCGTTTCTTGTTTTTCCGCCTTTGCTTTCCCTTCTTTCACAGCGGTGCTCCTGAGTCTCGGTTTCCAGCGTTGTCCTGATTACCAACTTACGTCTCCGCACCCATCCGACATCACCCTTCTGCTTCGGCGATCATCTCAAATTCGCTTGGCAAAGTAGAGGAATAGGTTGACAATGTCAACTCAATTCCCTCAGCGTTCGACGGATGAATGGATCTCGCAGGCAGAAGCGGCTCGTCTGCGCGGCGTGACGCGCCAAGCCATTTCACGTCTTGTCCGTCGTGGCCGAATTCGCAGCATGCCGGTCGCGGGACGGCTTCTCGTAAGTCGAGCCGATGCAATCGCCTTCGAACCTCAGAGTCCAGGCCGCCGGAAGCGGAAGAGCAGATGAGCGAAACAAGCGAGATCCTCAGGCTCATCGAAGCGCTACCTGAGTCTGAGCAGCGAGTGGTATTCGCTTTCTTGCGCCAAAAAATTCCAATTCACGCAATGGAAAAGGCGTTGATGGCGCCGGCTGAGACCATTCTCGAGGCTATCGCTCGGTCGAGCGATTTGACCGTGCGAGGAATCGAGGGGATCATTGCTGAGTCGTCATTTGCCGTTGAAGTCATTCCGACGTTGAAGGGCATGATGACGAAGGTCATTTATGGTGACCAGCCCTACGACTTCTTGCTCAGCGACGACGTGGGTGACGTGCGCGTCCAAGTCAAAATGCAGCGCCGCGAGAAGCGCCTGCCACTGCGAGCCAGTGACGTTCAAAAGAAACGACGATGGCCGTCGGACCATTTCGTGGTCGAAACCCAGCGGACGCGCGCCGGGAGGAGCAAAGAAGTTGCAAACACGCGTCCGTATCGCTTCGGAAGTTTTGATGTACTTGCAGTATCGATGGGAGCTTCTCAGGGTCGGTGGAGCGCCTTCATGTACACGGTCGAGCGGTGGCTCCTCCCAGCAGACGATCCGTCCTGTCTGCTCACTTATCAGCCGATTCCGCCTAAGCCGACGGATTGCTGGACCGACGACTTCGTTACATGCGTGCAGTGGTTCCGCAGCAACATCGACAAGAAGATTCCGGGCTAGACCGACGACTTCCCAAACCTGAACTATGGCGTGCCTCCTGAAAGCCCGTGACGCTGTCGGAACCGGTACACCGCGTTTCGTGCCTGACTCCTCGAATACCCCAGCGATTGAAGATACCGGACTGATTCCGTCGCTGGTTTGTAGACGGCGTCAAATTCAGCAAGCAATCGATCGTAATTCGTTTCCCCTTCACGCACATGTCCTTGTGGCTTGCGATCCGCGCGATCCATTGTCGGATAAAGTTGAGTTGTCACTCTGGTGCAGTGCCGACCAGACGAGTGAGCCAGCAGCCTGTCCTAACAAGTTAGTCGGTCACATGTCAGGTCTTGTTGTCACCGGCTGACGGCCGGTGGGCAATTCGGTGTCCATCGCGCTCCACATGGTTACAGCCGGAACTGGTTTTTTCGCGCTCTTGGCTGGACGACGGGCAGCCGCGACCAGTAGGTCCGCACGGTCTCTAGGACCTCAGCACGCGTGAGGTCCCGATATGTGCGGACGTCAAACGCGATGCTGAATTCGAATCCTTACACCTTGTGCGAAATAGTCGGCATTTCCATGGCGGTCAGCCGTCGTTTGTTACTACCTACCGGGCTGCACCTGCGGGCTTCGCGCTCCGGCGACGGTCGAGCTCTGCCGCCACGCGCAGTGCGGCCCCGAAGGAGGAGTGACCGGTGCCTTCATCCGCTGGGACGTGCATGCGCAGCTTGCCCGGATGGATCAGGTTGCGGTAATCGCGCGCGACGTCTGCGGCCGCCGCGGCTTCCTCGCTGATAACTTCTAGACAGCGCGCGACCCAGATGAAGTCCACGAGTCGCCAGCGGTCCAAGACCTCTGGTAGCCTATCGGGCACGCGCTCGCCAGGGCGGCGAGACCGGCCGTGCCACCTTTTCAGAGCTTCGTTCCGCTCTTCGACCGAGAACTGCACGAGCACATCAAGTAGGAGAGCCTCCAGCACGGCGCCGGCGAGAACAGTGGCAGACTTGAAGTCGCCTCGCTCGAGTGCAGAGCGTGCGGCGCTGAGATCCTGTCGAAGAGATCGGCGGAGCTGCGCATCGGCGACGAACTCCAGGTTGGCGGTGTCCTCCCGAACGCCCTGCTCGGGACACTTAAGCAGTACATCGCGCAGGATCACCGGGGCCGCTCTGCCGCCGTAAGCGGCGAGCGGGTACAGGGGAGTTGAATCGGTCGTGCGGCCCATGCCGGCCCATTGCTCAAGGGCGGCCTCCATCGCGTCGCAGGCGGCACAGAAAGCGCCGTACTCCTCAGGGTCCGTCGGGAGCAGCTCGGGGGCGAGCCGCTGTACGTGTCGCACGATCATACCAAGCTGAGTCGCCTGACCAGCGTACAGGAGAGCACCTCTGGACTCAGCCTTCGCGGTCCAAGGAAATGTATGGTCGATCATTCGCACGATGGCGGCGGGGGTGATGCGGGACATTCAGGGCACCAACTCAAAAGGAAGCACTATTGCCGTGGTGGGCTCCGCCAGGTTGACCTCAGGCAGCCAATCTGCATCTCCGCTTATATCTCCGGTGAGCTGACGGCGCCTAGGGCATTGTGTGGCGCGATGTTAGCGTGTCTCGCTATATTCCAACTGTGGCAACAGCCGGTGCTGGGTTGGTACGTCCTGTCCAACGGCAGCAGAACACCAACCTGATTGAGGAATCCTGCGATGATCATCGATGCGTCCATGGCGGCACC
>CAZICQ010000021.1:0-1664 GCA_964537775.1 uncultured Gemmatimonadaceae bacterium
GGCGCGGCGCTCTCGATAGCGGCGATCTCCCTCGAGGAGCAGACCTTCCGCCGCTATCAGCGTCTCTCCGACCTGCTTGGATTGTTCGCTTCCGTTATCGTTGAGTCGTGCGGCTACAGGCAATTACACACGTTGTGGCGGGTGCGCGGCATCTACAGCGCGATGCGACGCAATACGGCTTGGGGCCGCATGGACCGCAAAGGTTTCGCGGCGGTGAAGGCACCAACACAGGCCTGAGCGCGCGTTGCCGCTCGCGCGTCTCTCCCGTTCATCGAAGATGACCGATATTCGCGTTCTCGCCGCCGTCATTAGCGCGTTGTCCTGCCTTGTTGCGCCTGTCCGGGCGCAGACCCGGCCGTCGGTGCCGCTCGCGCCGGTAGCATCGGCGCAAGGGGCGCGCCCGGTGCCGGGACCCGTGTACGAGATTCCGGAGTTCACGCGCGCCGTGGAGCGCGGCACGCGGTCGCGGAGTGGCCGCCCGGGCAGCAACTACTGGGTACAGCACGCGCGGTACACGATCGAGGCGCAGCTCGATCCGGCGGCGCATCGGGTCACGGGCCATGAGCGCGTGGCCTACGTCAACAACTCGCCGGACACGCTACGCCGTTTGGCGGTGCACCTGCGGCAGAACGTCTTCGCGGCCGGCAACGCACGTCGGCAGCCGGCGCCGATCACCGGCGGCCTAACGCTGGGCGCGGTCTCGATTGGCGGACGGCTCGTGCGGCCGAAGTCGAGCGGGGTGTCGGCGGTACCGATCACGGACGTCGCCAACCGGCGGGTGACGGACGAAGGCGGCTACACGGTGGATGGCACCGTGCTCTGGATCCCGCTACGGGCGCCGTTGTTCCCGCACGATAGTACGCGAATGGAGATCGCGTGGTCCTACACGCCGCCGCCTGCGCCGGCCGACGGCCGCGAGGGACGCGAGGACAGTCACCTCTACTTCATGGGCTACTGGTATCCGCAGATCGCCGTGTACGACGACGTGAACGGGTGGGTGGCGGATCAGTATCTGCTCGAGGCAGAGTTCTACATGGATCACGCCGACTACGACGTGCGCGTCACCGTGCCGCACGGTTGGGTGGTCGGCGCCACCGGAACGTTGGAGAACGCCGCCGAGATCCTTTCGCCGGCGGCCCGGGAAAGGCTCGCGCAGGCGCGCCGAACGGGCGCGGTAGTGCACGTGAGCGAGCCCGGAGCCGGGGCAGCACGGAGTGCGCTGGCAGGGCAGAGCGCTCCGGTGACCTGGCATTTCACCGCGCACGAGGTGCGCGACTTCGCCTGGGGAACGAGCGATCAATACGTGTGGGACGCGACGCGGGCGCTCACCGGCACGGACACGGTGAACATCTACAGCTTCTATCGGCGCAGCGCGCCGGCGGCGGCGTGGGCGTCAGGCGGCGCGCGCTACACGCGCGATGCGATCGAGCAGCTCTCGAAGTATCTCTGGTCGTATCCATGGCCCACGATGACGTCGATGGAGGGAGTGCTCGATAGCGGCGGCATGGAGTACCCGATGATGACGCTCATGCAGCCGTGGGCGGACACGCTGTCGCTGGCGGGCGATCTGATGCACGAGACCGGCCACATGTGGTTTCCGATGCAGGTCGGATCGAACGAGACACGCTATCCCTGGATGGATGAGGGGTTCACGCAATTCGACG
>CAZICQ010000021.1:1764-60159 GCA_964537775.1 uncultured Gemmatimonadaceae bacterium
CCGGCCTTGTCGCGCAGCCGCTGAGCGGCCTTCATCTTGAGTTGGCGCGCTTCGCTCGGCTTGACGTGGTGTCGCCGGCGCCGGAGCTCGCGCAGGATGCCGGACTTCTGCATCTGGCGCTTGAACGACTTGAGCGCCCAATCGAGTCGGTCGGTTTCGCTGAGGATGATCTCGGGCATGTGATCCGGGAAAGGGGGAGAAACGCCGGGAGGCGGCATTCGAATGCCGCCTCCCAGCTACGCAGCGTCAGCGCGTGATCTTCGTGACGTTCTCGGCGGCGGGACCCTTCTGGCCCTGCACGATGTCGAACTCCACACGATCGCCTTCGGCGAGCGACTTGAAGCCGGTGCCCTGAATCGCCGAGTGGTGCACGAAACAGTCTTTCTGGCCGCCTTCGGGGGTGATGAAACCAAAGCCCTTGTCGTCGTTGAACCACTTGACGGTGCCGGTCGTATGCATTGCGGACTTCTCCTGTAATAGTGTGCTGTGTGCGGAGTGCGGAGAGCCGTACCAGCCGACACAACGTGCTCGTGATCGGACCCTCACGACGGGCTTGCCGCGAAACGCGGCGCAACGGAAGTGCAAACAGAAAAGGGGCCTGCTCGCAATTAGGCAGGCCCCTGAGATTCGGAACTTGTCCACGCGTCTGAACGCGTGTTTCGCTTGATTGAAGTTAGTCAATCCGGCGGCGTTACGCAACGTTTGATGACGGACCTTGCGTCAGTCGCGAGAGCGCGGCGGCGAAAATCCAGGCAACCGCTCCCCGCGCGCGGAGCACTCGATGAGCTGCGCCAATCGCCGCTCGCGCGTCTCCTCCTTCTTCGCACTGGTGACGTAGTACGCGGCGAGATGCCGATACGACGGGGGCTGTCGCTGGAAGAAGCGCAACGCGCCTGCGTTCGCGGCCAGCTTCCTTTGGTATGGCGGAGGCAGTGTGGCGCGCTGTCGCTGCTCGTAGGCGTAAATGGCAGACCTGTCGTCACGCCGCCGCCCGAAAGCCGCGGTCCCCGCCGGCGTCATCAGCCCTTCCCTTGCCAGCTCCTTCGCGCGACGAATGTTGACCGCGCTCCAGATGCTCGTGGGCTTTCTCGGCGTGAAGCGAATCATGTATGCGTCACTGCCGAGGCTCTTCCGAACGCCGTCGATCCAGCCGTAGCAGAGCGCCTGATCGACGGATTGCGGCCAGGTCAGGCTTGGCTTACTCGTATGGCGTTTGTGGAATCCGACCCACAGCTCCGTAGCGGAGTCATGGTGCTCGGCGAGCCACGCGCGAAAGGCGGCGGGGCTCGGGAAGAACACTGCCTTGGGTTCAGCTGCTGATGGCATCGACGTGGATCACTGCAGCCAGCCACCGGTGAATCCGGCGCGCAGGAGCCCGCGCCGGATATACGGACTCTGTCGCATCAACCGCCAGACGAGGCCCGACCGGTAGTTCTCGATCATGGCGACGATCGGTCCCTCGTCGATGCCGAGGTAATCCGTGTCGAACCAGCCGCGCGGCGTGTCGCGCCCTGGATGCCGGCCGGTGCGCTGCGCCACGAACGTGGTGTTGAACGCGTCGACAAAGCCGTAGGTGGAAAAGAGATCGTCGCCAAACGCGTGCCGTAACGCAATGACCGCCGGCGCCGCGATCTCCGGCGCAAAGACGATCGATGACGCGGCTGCCGTTGGCGCGATGGTGCCGTCGTCCGGCGCGCGGTCGCCGGGGCCGCCGATGCCTCGCGCGGAGTATGTCCTGAACGTGCGCGTGCGGCCGTCGACGACGAAGGTCGTGTCACCCGGGCCATCGGAGGCGGTGAGTCCCCATAGGGTGTCGCCGTAGCCGCGGAAAGCGAGTGGATTGGCGATGGCGTACGCCCGCTGTGCGTACGTGGCGCGCCGGGAGTTCTCGAAGTAATCGATCCCGTGCTGGCGCATGTACGGATCACGGATGCCGCGGAAATCGATCCAGACGTGCGAGTACTGGTGGCCGAACAGCGGTCCGAAAAACACGAACTCCTGACCGTAGGCCTGCCGCCAATCGTACGTGCTCGTGAACTGCGCCCAGGCGGTGGAGTCGATCGTGTGCGACAGGTCGGGTGAACCCAGCGCGAGCACGTAGAGAATCATTGCTTCGTTGTAGCCGCGCCAATCGTTCGGGAGAAATCCGTTCTCGGGATGCCACCCCATGGCGATCACCGGCGGGCGCGGCGCAGCCCAACGCCAATCAACGCGTGCATACAGCGAATCGGCGAGCGAGCGAATGCGTGTGTCGATGGCGTCGGTGCCGTCGAAGTACTCCCGGCAAACGAGCACACCAGCCATGAGGAGCGCCGTGTCGATCGTCGAGAGCTCCACCGTGCGGTAGCGCAGGCCGGTGTCGAAGTCGAGAAAATGGTAGAAGAGTCCGTGCACCCCGGCGACGCCGGCGACGGCGCTGTCCTGCGGTAAGGTCCAGAGGAAGGAGAGGGTGGCGAGCACGCGATCGGCGGCTGCGGCGCGCGTGACCCAGCCACGTTCGGCGCCGATCGGGTACGCCGTGAGCCCGAAGCCGATCGCTGCGATGCTCGAGAACGAGCGCGTCGGCCACCGGTCTGGCACGAGTCCGGTGCGCCCGTCGGTGCGCTCCCAGAAGAAGCGGAAGCTGCGCTCCTGCAGGGTATCGAGGAATGCTTCGGCGGCCGGCGAGGCCGTATACGCGCTCGGCGCCGTGGCCGCGCGCGTGCAGGCCTGCGTCGAGAACGAAGAAATCAGCAGCGCGAGCAGGGTCGAGTAGTGCACGTTTTCGAAGGTGGTGGCAGTCCAACTGGAACACGAAACGCTCGATCTTACCCTCAGCTCGGAAGACTTCAACCTCGCCTTCTTCGAGTTCGACATCGCTTGGGTCACCGTGGCAATCGACGACCTGCTCCTCGCGTTTGGCGACTCCCACCGCTCGACTGGATGACCGTGACAACTCCGAAATTATCGGACGACTTCTCCGGAACGACGAGCGACGACGCCGAGCGAGACACCCGTCGCTCGGCGTCGTTTGGCAAGGTGCCTTAGCGTCTGTCTTTTGGCAGTTAGAACGTGTAACGCGCGCCGAGCTGAAAGTTGCGCGCCGGCAGAATGCTGCTCACTGGATTCGTCGGCTCCTGCGGCATCGCTGTCCTGAGCTGATACTCATATCCCAGGTAATTGAAGTTCGCAAAGTTGAAGACATTGAAGGCATCGAAGATGATGGCGATGTGCTGGCCTCGTGCCGTAGGGAGCTCCTTCTGTAACCGTAGGTCGACATCGCGATACACCCACTTGCCGAATGGGCCGAACCACTGCCCCGATGGATACGTCGACCGAGGTCCGGCACCCGGCGGGTTCGTGAGCCATCCGACCGTATACTGTTGCGGAATCGTGTAGCCGTGATTCGTACACGCCGTGTCAGACGCTTCCCACGGCCCATTACATCCTGTTTCGACCGTGTACGGATTGCCAGAGCCGAGCGTCGTGATCGTGCTGAGATTCACTCCCCACGGAAGCCGGCCAACGACGTTCAGCACGACTCGGTGCCGCTCGTCGAACGCACTCGGGATGAAGGTGAAGTCGCTCGGGTACACGTAGTCGAAGGCGAATGGATCTTCGACGTCGCTCCAGTTGTTCGTTTCCGTCTTTGACAACGTGTAATTCAGTGAGCCCCCCCAACGGGAGCCGCTCACCATTGGCTTCGACAACGAAAACAGCAAAGCACGATACCGGCTCTGCCCGGCATCCGTGGAGATGATGATGTCATTCATGCCATTCGCGCCCCACTGCAGGTTGAGAGGGTGTGCAGGATCGCGATGGCCCCACATCCACTTGAACTGGTTCTGGTTCTGCTGCATCGTCGCCGTGAGGGAAAACTGATAGGCCGCTCCCAATGCCTGCCGTACGCCGATGCTGGCTTGATCAGAGTGAGGCGGGTGTGTGTGGTTGTTCACGAGGAAGACCTCCGGCAATCCTGCCTTACCGGAGTTGATGAGCTGAATCAGCGCGGCACGCGACAGATACGACGGATTCCAAGCGATCGTACCATTACCGCCATTTGGCGAAAACTGGAAGCGATAGCTCGGCCGCTGCGCCTTATACTTTTCGTCGAGCAGGATGTTGTAGTTACTGCGATCGTAGAAGATGCCGCCACCGCCGAAGAGGACGGTCCTGTTCTGGCCCGTGAAGTCCCACGAGAAGCCAAGCCGCGGCTGCACTGCACCGTAAAAGTTCGGCCGCTGGTGCCCGTTTGTGACGTAATCCGCCTCGTTAAAGAACGGATACTTGCTCAGAAACCTGGCGACGGAATCCACGACCCATTGCGGCGTCACGTAGCTGTTGTTCAGCCAATCGCTCTCGTAGTCCCAACGTAGGCCGGCGTTCAGCGTGAAGCGCGGATCTGGAGTCCAGTCGTCCTGCACGTACGCTCCTAACTGATGATTGTTTGTCGACAGATTCGGATTGCCGATCTGCATATCGGCCTCGTATGGCACGGAAGTGCCCTGGGGCCGGTTTGGATCGAAGAAGAAGATCGGATTCTCGTTCAGGCGCTTGTCGATGTTGTAGTTGTTCAGGTCCAGAAGTAGGCCACCCTTCAGGACATGCGCGGCGGCGGTGTACGTGAGGTCGTTGCGCAGTTCCGTGCGATTCTGGATGAAGTTCTGGTACGACGTGGCACCGCCGATGCCTATGTTGTAGACGCCGAAGAATTGAAGATGAGGATCCACCGAATCGGCGGGCACGTCCTGCCACTGGAATCGCTGGAAGCTCACCTGCGCCTCGTTGGTGAATCGCGAGCCGGTGAGTGTGTGCTTCAGCAGAAAGGTGCTGACGTCGTTGTTGACGGTGTTGCGCGACGTGTACGCGGTGTTGCCGCCGAAATCGCGAACGTCCCAATCGTGGCGCACGTTGGCCGTGAAGACGAGCGTCTGATTGTCGGCGATCTCGTCATCCAGCTTGCCGAAAAACAGGTTCTGGTGTAGTGGCGCCCCGTAGGTGCCCGGTGTGACGGTGAATGGAAGCGGCTGCGCGGTTGCTGGAACGAAGTAGTTGACCCGGTTTTCGATGTACTGGTAGTTGCCTTCGTACGAGAGGAAGTAGTGCGCCCTATCCCGGACGATGGGTCCACCCAGGCTCGCGCCGAATTGAGACTTGTTGTACTTCGGTGTGCGGTACGAGGTGTCCGGCCTGATGCCTAACGAAGCACAGCCGCTGATCGCGCACTTGTCGAGCGCCGTGTGGGCGAACTGATTCTGGTTTTGTCCATAGTAGAAGAAGTCTCCGGCCACTTCGTTCGTACCCGATTTCGTCGCAGCGGTGACGACAGCGCCGCTGGCTTTCTGATACTCGGCCTTGTAGTTCTGCGTGATGACGCGAAACTCCTGCACCGCGTTTTGCGGGAAGGGATTCCCCACGACCGTGCCGATGCCCCGCACCGGCCGCGCAAGCGAGGGATCCTGACCGACGGCGCCTCCAGGCAACACGTCGTTCTTGAAGCTCACGCCATCGACGAAGACGTTCGTATTGCTCGCTGATGCGCCGCCCGCAGAAATGCCAGCTGCGCGAACCGTCACGCCGGGAATCAGGGCGGCCAGGTCGAGAAAGTTGCGATTTGCCTGCGGCAGGTCCTGGATCTGTTGAGGCGTTACGACACCACCAACTTCGGACGTGCGCGTCGCCGCGTTGCGCGACGCGGTGACCGTAATCTCGGCGAGCTGACGTGCGGCCTCTCCGAGGTGAAAGTCATGGTTCGCAACTTCACCGACCTGCAGGCTCAGCGAGACTTCCGCGGGGGTGTAGCCAAGGCGCATGACACGAACCGTGTAGGTGCCGGGTGGCAGCGCGGACAGATTGTAAAAGCCGGAGGGGTTCGATGTCGTAGCGCGGCGGAACCCACTCGCCGGGTCGACAGCCGCGACTCGAGCGTCAGCCACAGGTATGCCATTGGTGCCGAACACGTAGCCGCGCAGGCTCGCATTACTTGTCTGTGCGCTCAAGGCGACCGGGTGGCAAGCGACGACAGCGAGCAGTATGGTCGCGAACAGCCTCGCGCGGGGCGTCAGACAGTTGATCCGAGCTGGCAAAATGCTGCGCATGCGAGCGCCTCCTGATGAGATCAAGTGATCTGGGAGCTGATGAAGAGAATTGTGCAGTCTTAACGCGGGTCCGAGTACGTGCACGCCCACCATTCTGCACGTCTCATGATTCTCACACGAATGTTGTCGGGACGACTTCCTTCCGCCGTCGCTGCTCCTTCGCAACGACATGGCATGGACAGGGACCAAACTCGACGCAGCTTCCCGTCGAGCGAGACGAGGTGCTGCATCATCATTCGTGCCCAGGCGACCAGGCGGTCGTCGTTTGAACGTGAAGGCTCAGAGTACGATCGCGCCGCGTTGGCCGGTCGCTACCGGTCCAAAAAACGACTAGACTCGTGCGCAAACGCTGTCAAGGCCGCGCCGCATCTCGTCTGATAGCCGCCGCACACGAACGGGGAGCGAAGATGCCGACGAAAAACCTCGGCACAAACTCACCGTGCCGAGGTTGATGTCGATCGCCCGCGGCTATGCGATCGCGCTGCTAGTGCGTGATCTTGATGAACCAGGTGCCGATCATCGGACCGCGCGGACCGCGACGGCCAGGAGCGGGAGCCGGTTCACCGGCGGGCGGAGGCCCGTATTCCGGGGTGAATTCGTACGCCACGTGATGGACATCGTCTACCGAGATCGTCTTCGCGCCGACCATCGTCGGGACGGTCGCGACGACGGTGTAGTTGTCCGGTGAGTCCTCGTGCACCACCGTGACGTTGCCATCCCGACCGGCGGGGATGTAGATCAGCTTCTGCGACTGATCCCAGCCCAGTGCGTCGACGCCGTCGCCGTTCGGAATCTGGGCGACGACTTTGCCATTGCTTGCGTCGACGACAACGGACGTCTTGCTGCACCCGGCGAAAATGCGGTTCGTCTGCCGGTCCATCGCGATCCCCGTCGGGCCGTCGCACGGCGCAATCGGCCACGTGGCGACGACCTTCCAGTCTTTCGTGTCGATCACGTCGATCGCGTTCTTGTCCTCGAGATTCACGAAGATGCGTCCCTTGCCATCGCTCACGCCCCCTTCGGGAGCGGTGCCCGTGAGCTTCACCGTCTTTGTCACCTCGCCGCTCTTCGGCTCGATGACCACGAGCGTACCCGCCGGCCGGCTATGATCGATCGTGAGGATTCGATCGCTGCGGTCATCGTACATGATGCCGTCGAGGCCCGACACGCCGGCGTGCACCTTCTTGATCACCGCACCAGTCGACATGTCGAACATCGTCGACGTCGAATCGCCGGCGTTCGTGGTGAAGCCATGATTCGATTTCGGTGCGAGCGCAATGCCGTGCGTACGCGGCGTGTCGGGAATGTCACCGAGCACCTTGCCGGTCGCGCCGTCGACGATCATCACGTGCGTCCCGCGCGAGACGTAGACGCGGCCGGATGCCGGGTCGGCTGTGAGATAGTCGGTGCCGCCCTCGCCGCCAATGTTGAACTTCTCGACCTTGAATGTCTGCGCGGCCAGAGCGCCCGGAAGCGACAGCGCGGCCACGGCCAACATCGCGTTCACACCGCCGAAACTGCGACGCATACGAACCTCTCCTTGGATGGTGGAGGAACATCAGACAGGAGAAACGTGAAGCACTTCGCCCATGCGCTGCGCTGGCCGAGATCGAAGGCCTGCGACGTTGGGCTTCAACGCCTCCCCACGCTGAACGCGCCACGCGACCGCAGCGTTGCGCGCTCGGCGTTGCGGTCGCCGCGGCTGCACACATGCAGCCCCGCCGTGGGGGACTCGACGGCGACACGGCCGTTGAATATATAAGACGCCCGACATAGAAAACGCTGGACGGCCGCGCTCCTCCGCTGAGCGGATGGGCTCTCCCCTGGCGCAACGCTCCTGCCGTATTCCGCGACAGTCGATCCTAGGCCGATCCTCATCCGGAGCAATCACGATGAAGCGAAGAGATTTCGTCGTCTCCTCGGCATTCGGCACCGCTGGCCTCCTCGGCGGCTCGCCGCTCTCTGCGTTATCGGCAGTGGCGAAAGCGCCTCGCTCGGCAGCCGGCGCCGCAACGCGTAAGATCCTGATCGCCGGCGGCGGATACGGTACGCCATTCCTGCGCTATATGGCGCAGCTCACCGGCAAAGCGCGCCCGAGGCTGTGCTACCTACCGACGGCGTCGGCTGATCGGGAATCGGGCGACATCGCCTGGTACGAGAGCTGTGCGCCGCTCAACGTCGAAGCCCACGTGCAGCACAGCTTCATCAGCAGCTACCGCCAGAATCAGAGCTGGGAGGAAGCGCTCCTGTCCATGGACGGCATCGTCGCATCCGGTGGGAACACGCTCAACCAGCAGGCGATCTGGAAAGCGCAGGGCATCGATCAGGTGCTGCGAGAAGCGTGGGACCGCGGCATCGTCCTGGGAGGCGCGAGTGCGGGCTCGCTCTGTTGGTTCGAGGAGGGGACGACCGACTCCAGACCGAAGGAGCTGTCGATCGTGCAATGTCTTGGCTTCCTGAAAGGCAGCCACTGCCCGCACTACGATCGCGAAGCACCGCGGCGGCCGCTGTACAGAAAGCTGATCGGTTCGGGACAGCTCAAGCCGGGGTACGCCTGCGACAATGACGCCGGGCTGTATTTCGAGGACAATGAGCTGAAACGGGTGGTGTGTACGCGCGCGGGCGCCAAGGCGTACTACGTGAGCGCGGTGAACGGGGCCGTCGTCGAGCGGGAGCTCGAGCCGGAACTGATCGCCTAACGCTCCATCGCTGCTGCCGGAGATGACGAAGCGCCGCGGCTGGAACAGCCGCGGCGCTTCGTTCATCGAGTGGAAGCCTTACTGCGCCTTCGCCAGATCCCCCACCGCGTACGCGAGCTTGTGCGCCTTCGGCTGATCGCCGGCCGATTGCGCATCCTTGTGCAGCTGTGACGACAGCTGCGACAGCGCGTCGCGGCGCTCCTGCGCCGTTCCGAGCTTTTCGGCGCGCGCGAGCTCGGCGCGCACGGCCGCGATTCTGTCGGCCGCGAGACCATTGTTCCGCGCGAGCTGATCGAGATAGGCACGCGCCAGCGCGAACGTCGCCGGCCAGACGATCTTCGGCTGATCCTGCACGTTCAGCTCGTCCAAGTGCACGCTCTTCGCCGCGTCGATCTCGTTCTGCGTCAGGAAACCGCTTGGCTTCAGGTCGAAGATGTCGAGACCGCGAGCGATCTCGGAGCTGTAGATGTGGCCATTGTACCAGTACGCCGACCATGAACCAGCCATCACGAGCTTGGTCGAATCCATCGGCCCGCGATCGAAGTACGCGATCTCCTTGGGATGCGAGGGATCGGTCCAGTCGAAGACGGAGATGCCGCCCTGATACCAGCCCTGCACCATGATGTCGCGGCCGGGCACCGGAATGAGCGAGCCGTTGTGCGCCACGCAGTTCTCTTCCGACGTCTGCGGAGCCGGGAGCTTATAGTAGCTCTTGAACTCCAACTTGTTGTCGACGAGCGTGAAGATCGCGTCAGCGCCCCACTCGGGCTTGTCCGTGACGCGGCAGCGCGGGGCCGAGCCGCCACCCCACTCGTCGGTGAACAGCACCTTCGTGCCGTCGTTGTTGAAGGTCGCCGAATGCCAGAAGGAGAAGTTCGAATCAGCGACGGCGGTGATGCGCTTCGGGTGCGCGGGGTCGCGGATGTCGAGGAGCACGCCGTAGCCGCCGCAGGCGCCACCCGCCAAGCCGATGGCCGGATACACCGTGATGTCGTGGCACTGCACGGGACCGATGTTCGTGGGCCGCGGTGGACGTGGAGCGCCACCACCCTGCGCCGCACGCGCCGCCATGCGAGCCTGCTGCGCCGCGATGTCCGCGGGCAGCTCGGCGTGCCGAGCGACTGGAGCGAGATCGGCGAGAATGGCCGGCTTGCTGACGACGTGCGCCTGCTCCGGGTGCGCGAGCGGTACCTGGATGACCTCGATGCGGAAGAGCTCACTGTTGGGATCCTGGTCGGGCATCAGGCCCGAGCAGCCAGCGAGCTCCGTTGAGGAGCGCACCGGCGCCGATCCGGAGATGTACACGTACACGTTGTCATGATCGTTCGGATCGGTGACGACGGTGTGCGTGTGCGATCCGCGGCAGGTCTGTACCGTCACCAGGCGCTTGGGGTGCGTGATGTCGGTGATGTCATAGATGCGAATGCCGCGCGCCCGTTCGGGGCTCACGGTATCCGGCACGCCGCCGAGTCCGCAGTCGACGCGACCGTTGGTGGCTTCGCTCGACTCGAACAGCAGGTTGTGGTAGACGGACACGTCGCTCTGCGAACCAGGGCACACGTACGCATCGGCGAGGGTGGGATGCTCAGGATTGCTGATGTCCCACACCTGATAGCCGGAGTAGTTACCCTGGATTGCGTACTTGCCCGTGAACGCGAGGTCGGAGTTGGTGAGACTCGACGCGCCCGGCGTGGTGGGGCTGAAGAAGTCCTTCGATGGCGGCGTGTTCGAGACGAGGCGCATGTTCCATGACGCTTCACCAGCGTTGAACCAACCCGCCCGCAATCCGACACGCGGGTCGGGAGTCGGCGGCGTGGTCGACATGTCAATCGCCGACGAACGCGCCGCGCCGGCCTGAGAGGCCGAGGACGACGTAGAGGCGCACGCACCGGCGGAGAGCAGTGCGGCGGCGACCGTAAGGAAGTTCAGGTGAGCGATGCTCCATCGCGCACCCGGCTTACCGGAAAAGAACGAAGATGCTGATTTCATGGCTGCTTCCGTTGGAGTAGAAGTGAGAACGGGCGGGGAGGGGGAGGAGGAGAGGAGGGGAAGGGCCGCCGGTTTACCGGTTGGCGGGTAGTGCATCGAGCATCTTCTGCATCCGATCGATCTCCGTCGACTGATCGGCGTTCACGTCGGTGGCGAACTTGAAGATGACGTCGTCCTGGGCGGCACCGTTCGACGCGAACAGCTGATCGACCATAGTCAGCGCACCCTGATGGTGCATGATCATGTACTTGAGGAAGAGCCGGTCCCATTCGGGTCCTCTCGCGTTGTCCAACTCCGTGAGCTGATCAGGGGTCAGCATCCCCGGCATCATCTCGTGGTGGGACATACCCGCCATCATGTCGTGGGACGCGTCTGCGTCAGGAACGGGTTGATGACGTTCGCGGAGCCACCGCTGCATGAGGCCGATCTCGTCACGCTGAGCGACGACGATGCGCTCGCAGAGCGCGCGGAGAGCGGGACTCGCACCGTGGCTGGGCGCCCATCCGGCCATCATCACCGCTTGCGCGTGGTGGCCGATCATGCCTGTCATGAAGCGGATGTCAGCGGCGGAGAAGGGAGGACGCCCGCTGTCGGCCGCCGCGAGCTCGGCCGGCGTCAGCGCGACCTTACCTGCTTGTGCCGGTTGAACACCTTCGCGCGCCGACCGCCGCGTGGCGGTACTGCAGCCGGCGATGCAGATGGCGGCAAGAAGAGATGCCGCATACATCCGCTGAGAGAAAAGGATCACGCGTGGTTCTCCCAGTGCTGTTTCTAGGTAGGGGGGCAGGCTAGCTGCCGTCTAGAAAACGTAGGCTTCGGGCGTTTCGTTGTGTAGGGCGCAGGAGCTTGAGAGCGCTGACGCCCGAAGGGCGCCAACGTCCGAACTACGCCAACGTCCGAAGGGCGCTGACGCCCTGACCGCGCGGACGCCCTAACAGCGTAAAGGGCGCTGACGCCCGAACTACGCAAACGCCCGAACGGCGCTGACGTCCTAAGGGCGTAAGCAGCGCGGGCCCGCCCGTGTCAACCGCCGCCGTAAGCGCCCTTAGGGCGCTTGCGCCGTTCGGGCGTTCGCGCCGTCGCGCCCTCAGGACGTTGGCGCTCCTAGGGCGTCAGCGCTCTCAGGGCGTAAGCGCTGCTGGGGCGTCAGCGCTCCTAAACCGTCAGCGCTCCTAAGCCGTTGCGGCTTAGGCCTTAGTTACAGTCTCGGTGGTCGGCGGCCGAGGAGCGCCTTGGGCCTGTACTGGTACCTCGAAATCGAGTGAGTGCCGGAACTCGTCCGCCAGCTCGCGATGCTTGCGCCAGAAGTACGTGCCCATGGCCGTGGCCGCCAGGATGTTGCCGAGCATCACCTGATACCAGGCCAGCCTTCCGAGCGAACTCGCCTCGTGAAGCAGTGCCGAGAAGGCGTAGAACCCGACTTCCGTGGCGGCGAAGAGGACGATGAAGCCGAGCAGAATGGAGGGTTCTCGTCGTGCCGTGTTGACGATTAGTGCGGCGATGAGACCGACGAGCATGAACGCGGCAAAGTGGAACACCGTGTATGCAAGGACGAACACGACGGGCGCCGCCGACTTGAATTCCGGGAACACGAGCATGAAAAGTCCCTGCCCGAGCACGCGCGGCGTAAAGAAGGGACGACCCCCGATGAGGTCCACGAGGAAGAACCAGACGGCGATGGCCGCCGCGCCGAGGACGCCGGCCACAAGGCCTTCGCGCAGCAGCGGATGATCCTGGTCCGCAAAACCGTGATAGCCGTCGTAGAACTCTCTCGAGTTGCGCCGCCAGAAGATGAAGAGGAGCACGGCGAGCACCGCGATCGGCACGGACACGCCCGGTTCGCCGCTCGCGAGCTGGGTGACGATGGCCGGGATCATGAGGAACGCGAGCAGGCCGGCGGCGAATTTCGCGGCGCGGGGCACGAGGAGCGCCAGCGCTCCCACAATCTCGAGTGCGCCGACGAGCACGCGCATCCATTGTGGGAAGCCGTGCATCGCCGCCGCCTGCAACCCACCCACCGTTTCGGTGCCGAACACTTTCGGCACGCCGGCGAACAGGAATACTGCCGCCGTAAGGACGCTGAGCGTCCAGACGACGATGTTGTCGGTGGTGCGGACTCCGGGCATACGCCACCTCCACGAATGAACCGCTGAACGTGCTATCTGTTCACATCAGGCTCCACGGCGGCGGCGGCTGTCGTCCGTCGTTTGGCACGCTGCCGCCACCAAACGGTGAGCACGGCTCCGGCGCCGAGCAGAGGAGTGAACACCATCAATGCGCCCGCCCAGAGCATGGCCAGGGAGAGCGCGTCATCGTTCATCGCGTCTCGTATCATCATGATGCAGAAACCGGTTCAGGTGCCTGAGATAGTACGCGAGCGCGACCGCGGCAATCGCGAACGCGATGGCCAGCGCGAGCTCGCCGCCGCGACCGGCCGCGCGATACGCGACGAACGTCCACACCGCGAATAACGCGCAGAACAGAATGGCCGTGCCGATGAGAAAGCGATGGAACCCGATCATGTCAGCCGGTCCGCGACGAGAACGCCGAACAGCGCCGGTAAGTACACGAGGGAAGCCAGAAACAGCTGCCGGGCGCGGCGCGCGCTCGGCACCCGCGCCGCCGTGAACGCCATGATGAGGAATCCTGTCGAGAGCACGCCCGCCACGATGAAGTACGTGCCGCCCGCCATCGCGAGCAGCCAGGGTGCCAGGCTCACGGGCAGCAGTGCGGCGGCATTGAGCGCTGCATGGCGAAAGGTCACCGCCCCGGTGTCGTCTCGCACGCTGAGCATCGCGAGGCCTGCACGCGCGTAATCCTCGCGATACAACCAGCTCAGCGCGAGGAAGTGCGGCATCTGCCAGAGAAACATGATCCCGAACAGCACGGCCGCTCGGACGTCGAGTGGCGCGCCCGCGGCCGCCCACCCGCCGACGATTGGAAGCGCACCCGGCACCGCCCCGACCAACGTCGCGACCGTGGTGCGCCGCTTCAACGGCGTGTACGCGAAGACATAGCTCACCAGCGTGGCCGCAGCGAGGATCGCGACGGCAGCGTTCACGAACAGCAGCAGCTCGACGACCCCTGCGATGGCAATACCCCCCGCAAAGATCGTCGCGGCGACGATGCCCAGACGCCCTGCAGGCAGGGGACGCTGCTTCGTGCGACGCATGCGTGCGTCGACGTCTCGCTCCGCCACCTGATTCAGGGCATTTGTGCCGCCGGCAACCAACCCGCTGCCGAGGAGCAGATGGAACACCAGCCACACCGTGGTGATCCACGATGCGCCCGCAGGGCCATTCGCGGGCACGTGCGCGGCGGCGCCGAGCACGTAGCCCGCCGCGATCGTGAGCAACACCAACAGGACTATCCGTGGCTTCGTCAACGCGAGCAGGTCGATCGGTGCGATCGTCACCAGATCCACTCCGTGATCACGGCGAACACGAGCACGGCGAAGAGCGGCAGCGGCGCCACTGCGAGAATGCGCAGCCGGTTCGGCTCGAAGCGCAAGTGCATGTAGTACAGCCCGACGAGCGCCGCTTTCCAGAACGCCATGCCGACCAGCAGCAACACGATCACCTTTTTCGGCCAGGGTAGGAATGCCACCGTGAGCTCGACCGCCGTCAGCGCGGCGAGAAATACCCACACCAGGACGTAGTTCGGATGAGCGTTCGCAACGGGTGCGGGCGTGGGGGATTCGCTCGCGGGAGCCTGGGACTGTTCCATGACGCTCTCCTCGGCTCAGATGAGATAGACGATCGTGAAGAGGATGATCCACACGAGATCAACGAAGTGCCAATAGAGGCCGATGACTTCCACGCCGCGGTGATCGGCTGCGGTATACCGCCCGTGAAAGGCGCGCCAGGTAACGAAGATCATGCATAGCACGCCCATGGTGACGTGAAAGCCGTGAAAGCCGGTCATCGTGTAGAAGGTGGAGCCGTACAGTCCCTCGCTTGGAACGAAGCCCTTCTCGATCAGGTGCCGGTACTCGAACACCTGAATGCCTACGAACGTCGCGCCGATGAGACAGGTCGCAACCAGCCAGAGTCGGAGCGCGCGCTGCAGGCCGTCTTCTGCAGCTGCGTACGCCTTCACCATCGTGACGCTGCTGCAGATGAGCAGAAAGGTGTTGACGGCGGTGACGGGCACGTTCAGCACCTGGCCAGGTGGCTTCCACGCTTCGGGATGCGCGAAGCGGAGAATGATGTACGAGCCGATCAACGCGGTGAAGAACATCACTTCGGAACCGAGAAAGACCCACATCCCGAGTTTCTCGTTGTAGACGCCTGCACCCGATTCACGCTGGGATGGCGGGAGCATGACATCGGAGTGAACCGCAGCTGCGTGTGCCATGGCGGGGCTCCTCAATCTCCGGCGGGAAGTGGACGAATCGTCGGCGGCGCGGATCGTTGTGCGTCGGGCAGCCGCGCCGGCGGTGGCGCGTTCTGCGGGAGGAAATCGTCTTCCGATTGCGGCGAGCTGTATTCGTACGGCCCGCGATAGACCACGGGTACGGTAGCGAAGTTGCCGTGCGGCGGTGGCGACGGCACCGTCCACTCGAGACTGTTGTCGCGCCAGGGATTATCCGGTGCCTTCTCGCCCTTGAACCAGCTGAGGATGAAGTTCAGGGCGAAGATGCTCTGGCTCGCGAACAACAGAAACGCCGAGATCGAGATGAACTGGTTCAGCGGCTGCAGCGGCCGGAGGAACTCGTACTGCGTGGGATCGTAGATCCGTCGCATGTGGCCGTGCAGCCCGAGCTGATGCATCGGGAAGAACGTGAGATTATAGAAGATGAAGGTGAGCGCGAAGTGCACCTTGCCCCAGAAGGGATTCATCATCCGGCCGAACATCTTTGGATACCAGTAGGTGATCGCACCGAAGATGGCGAACAGACTGCCGCCGAACAGCACGTAGTGCAGATGGGCGACGATGAAGTAGGTGTCGTGGATGTAGATGTCGACCGGGGTCGTCGCCATGAACACCCCACTCAGCCCGCCGATCACGAACATCGCCACGAACGCGATCGCGTGCAGCATCGGCACGGTGAACTCGATGCTGCCCCGCCACATCGTGCCTAACCAGTTGAACGTCTTGATCGCCGACGGCACGGAGATGAGCAGCGTCGAGATCATGAACGTGGTGCCGAGCCGCGGGTTCATGCCGCTCTGGAACATGTGGTGGCCCCACACGCCCCAACCGAGAAAGCCGATCGCGATGATCGCGATGACCATGGAGGTGTAGCCGAAGATCGGCTTCCGCGATCCGTTGGCGATGATGTCCGACACCATGCCCATGGCCGGCAGAATGAGGATGTAGACCTCGGGATGGCCGAAGAACCAGAACAGGTGCTGCCAGAGCAGGGGCTCGCCTCCGGGTGGACCGAAAAAGTGCGTCCCGATGGTCTGGTCGAACAGCAGCATGATCGCCGCGCCCGACAGGACCGGGATGGCGAGGAGCACGAGGCACGCGGTCACGAACAACGCCCAGATGCTGAGCGGCAGGCGGAACCACATCATCCCCGGCGCCCGCATGTTGATCACGGTCGTGATGTAGTTGAACGAGCCCATGATCGACGACAACCCGAGCACGACGAGACTCAGACACCAGAGCTCCTGACCCGTGCTCACGCCCGTATACTCGCTGTGCGCGCTGAGCGGCGCGTATGACGTCCAGCCGGCGGCCGCGCTTCCCCCCTCGACGAAAAAGCCGGCGACCATCAAAAAGCCGGCGATCACTGCGGTCCAGAACGACATCATGTTGATGCGCGGGAACGCCATGTCCGGCGCACCGATCTTCAGCGGAATGAGATAGTTGCCGAACACCCCGACGAGCAGCGGCATGATCGCGAAGAAGACCATGAACGTGCCGTGCATCGTGACCAACGAGTTGTAGAATTCCGGCAACACGACGCCATTCTGTGCCATCGTTTCCGGCAGCACGTTCTCGAGCGGCAGCGACCGGCCGGGAAAGCCGAGCTGCCAGCGCATCATCATGGCCAGCGTGCCCCCGATGGCGAGGAACACGAGACTCATGATCAGGAACTGGATGCCGATGATCTTGTGATCGGTCGAGAAGATGTACTTGCGCACGAAGGAGCGGGTGTCGGCGTGGGCCGCTTCCGGCGCGTAGTCGAGCAGTGTCGATCCCGTCGCAGTGGTCGCCATGTCGTCACCGTTGGGCTACGGAACGGCTCTGCTCGGCCGTCCACCGGTCGTAATCTTCCTGTGTGTGGACCGTCACCACCGCGCGCATGCGATAGTGTCCGAGTCCGCAGAGCTCCGCGCATCCCAGCTCGTACACGCCCGGCTTGGTCGGCTGGAACCAGAGATGGATGTGCATGCCCGGCACGGCATCCTGCTTGATGCGAAAGGCCGGGACGAAGAAGGAGTGGATCACGTCTTCGGAGGTGAGCTCGACGGAGACGGGACGATTCACCGGCACGTGAATCTGCCCGCGAATCGTGTAATCGTCGGCGGTGCCGATTTTCCCGTCCTTGCCCGGATAGGTGACGTGCCACTCGAACTGCTTCGCGTGGATCGCGAGTGGGAGGGCATCGCGGGGAATGCTGTCCCGCCCCTTGATGCGGTCCCACGCGGGCGCGCTCAGAAATCCGATCACCACCACGACGACGGCGGTCATGCCGGTCCAGATCACCTCCGCGCGGGCGCTGCCGTGCACGTATGCTGCTTTCCGACCGTCGCGCCGTCGATAGCGGAAGAGAAACCACACGAGCGCGATCTCCACCACCACGAACGCGACGCCGGTCACGATCAGCACGAGGTAGTACAGCCAGTCGACCTCGCCGACGAAGGTCGATGCGCCGGGCGGAAGCATCCAACTGAGCGCCGTATTCATGTCAGGCCTTCACGCCAAAGGTGAGATCGGCCGTTTTGGTTTCGCCGGGACCGACAGTGACCGTCGTCGACTGGGTTCCCAGCTTCTCGTGCCACGCCTCGATCGTGTACGTGCCTGGCGGCAGGCCGGTGATCTTGAAGGATCCATCGGGACCCGAGGTGGCGAAGAAGGGGTGCGAAGTCACGCCCACCCACGCATGCATCCACCCGTGCACGTTGCACTGCAGCGGGACCATGATCTCTTCGGTACTGAAGGTGCGCGTCGTCTTCATACCGGCGGAGGGCTGACTGACGTTGAAGCCGCGATTCTTCGTCGGGACCGCCTTGATGTTGTGCAGCACGGGATCGCTGTTGCGGATCTCGAGCTTCTGCCCAACCATGGCGCCGAACACGCGGGGATGATAGAGACAGCCGCTCTGGTCGATGACCACGCTCGAGTCGGGTGCGTTGTACTTCGCGCCGGCGGGCAGTCCGCTCTTCACGTACACGAAGACGTTGCCGAGCTTGCCGTCGTTCACGACGAATTCAGGATCGGTCGGCGGCGACGAGTACTTCGCCTGACATGCGCTCTCCTGACTCATGTCGATCTTGGGATTCGATGGTGCGGCCCCCGTGAAATGAATGACACCCGAGACGGCACTCGTCCCCGTCGGTCCATTGGCCGCGCCGCCGGACTGCGCCGGGGCACCTCCTCCACCAGCCGCTTCGCCGGATTGTCCCTTTCCGCAGGCACAGAACAGGACGGCGGCGGCACACAGCATCACCCGTTTCATCCTTCCTCCGATTTGTTGGCAGCACTGTTATGCTCTCGACGCTGCGCTCGAGCGATGACGAGCAGCCCCAGCCCGGCGGAGAGCGTCACCGTGGCAATGGGGAATACGTAGACGCGCGTGGGTGTGGGCACGTCGAGATAAAGCGCGTACCAGGCGCTCACCGATCCACGCACCGAGTCCTCGCCGCTCGAACCGTCGGCAGCGAAGAGCGCGAAGGGAATGGCACGGCCCGTCAGGAAGCGCAGCGCCTGAGCGGTGTCGGCGGGCGCGAACGCACGCGTCGCGAGCAGCTGCCATTGGCCGTTCGCGTACCGGGACGAGCTGTGGACCTGCGACGATCCCACCGGTGTGAATTGACCGAGGCCCGACTCGCGCCCTTCAGCGACACGATCCGAATCGCTCGCCCAGTTCCAGACGTAGACCGGAGTTCGCTTGCTTCCGCCAAGGAAATAGGGGAGCTCGGTGTCGTCGGTGATGACCTGCGGAAACTGCACGACCAGCCGATCCGGCCCTTGCTGCGCCGGCGGCGGCCCGTCGACGTCGGTGAACGTCTGCGCGATGCGTCCGCGCCACTCCTCCCACGCCGGTGAAGGGCTGCGCGATGGATCGTCCCAGGTGAGCTTCAGCGCCAAACGACTGCCATCGTGTGCCGCCTGCACCCACACGCCGTCGACCGTCGGCGCGAAGGCGCGTGGTTTGGCGATCACCTGGCCCACGAGCGGCACCCACGAGGGAGCGATCGTCTTCCAGGCGGGATCGTCGAGCGTGGTGGGAAGCGCGCGTACGATAGCCGCGCGCACCACGTCGCGCGCTTCCGGCGGGCGATCGGGCGACAAGCTGCGCACGTATTGCGCGACGTGCCAGAGCTGCTCGTCGGTGATCAACTTGTTCTCGATCGCGTCACTGAACGACGGCATCGGCGTGCCATCCAGTCCGGTACGCAAGCGTGTGTAGATCTGCGTGACGTCGCGTCCGCCGCGGAACTTCCAGTTCTCCGTGAGGTCCGCGGCACGGATCGGATTGCCGTAATCGTCTTTGAGCGTCGGCGACGAGGGTCCGTCACCACGGCCGTTTTCGCCATGGCACTTGAAGCATTCCAGCTTGCGGAAGGTCGCCTGCCCGTCGGAGAGCGTCGCGGCGCCGGTCGAGGGTGCCTTGCCGACGGCGATCGCTTTGGCCTTGGTATTCCCAAAAAAGCTGGACAGGCTCTTGATGTAGGCGATCACCGCGGTAATCTCGGCGTCGCTCAGCGTCGGCTTCCACGCGGGCATGGCGGTGCCGGCCATTCCGGTAGCGATGATGTTGCGGAGATCGTCGTCGGTTGGAATCTCTCCACTCGCTGTCGTGCGGATCTTGTATACGCCTTTGGTAAAGTCACGAGGGTGTGGGAGCATCGACCGCCCGCCCGGTCCATTGCCCGCGCCGGTGTCGCCATGACAACCCGAGCACCATTTGTCGTAGGTCGTCTTTCCCGCCTGCGCCTCGAGTGACGATGACAGGGCGACGAACGACAACACCGCGAGGGCGGTGCGCACCCATTGGTGGCGGGGCGCGTTCACTTGCCACCTCCGGTCTTGGCCGCGGCCGGCGCCGTTTCCCAGCGCCGCGGTTTCCAGCCCGTTTGATCGTACAGGAAGGTGATCACGGCCCAGATCTCGTCTTCGGTGAGATAGTTCTCCCACACTGGCATGGCCGAATTCCAGGGTGTGCCTTCGCGCGGCAACCCTGTACCTCCTTTCGCGATCCGCCAGAAGACGTAGCTCTCTGTGAGCTGCGCAATTGTGCCGTTGTCGGCGAACGACGCGGGCGTCGGGTTGAAGCCGTGCGCGTACATACCCTGCCCGTCGAGGTGATCGCCGTGGCAGAAGACGCAGTTTTGGTAATAGATGCGGCGCCCGTCGGCGATGTGCTCGCGCATGTCGCCCCGCGTCCGCAACGGGTTCTCCAGACCGGTGAGCTGCAGCACCTTGCCGCGAAACGTGATCTGTCCCGGTGGCGCGGGATGGATCGCGCGGAACTGCACGAGTCCGTCGACCTTTGGTCGTGCCTGCTCGAACGTCGCGAAGCCGAGCAGTAATGGAACCGCGACGAGGAGTCCGGCGCGCAGCCACCGTTTGTCGCGGTCGATGAGCGTTGCTCGCAGGGGCTCCTTGAAGCGGCGCCAGCGCAGCTCATCGCTGCTCACGAAGACGAGGATACCGGCGAGCGTGATCGCCATGTACTGAAGCACCACGCTATGCGGGACCGGAGCGCTGGCGACGCCGAACAGCGGCGGGATGTAATGGACGCCGTAGCTGAAAACCAGGTACGCGCCGACCAGGAGCAGGACAGCCTGCCAGAACGGATGCCGGAGCACCTCACGAATTCGCGTCATTTCTTACTCGCGAGAAAGGCGACCAGTACCTCGAGCTGCGCCGCCGACAGCTGCTGCCCGAACACGGGCGGCATCATGCCAGCGAACTTCTCGTATCCCTTCGTCGTGTCGCTCTTTGGATCGAGAATCTTCCGTCGGATCTGGTCGGCTGTACGGCGACTGCCGATGTGATCCCACGACGGCCCGATCGTGCCGCCCTTTCCGTTGAGCTGGTGGCACGCCACACAGCCCTTCTCGTTGTACAGAGCCACCGGATCCAACGTTGCCGTGAACGTGGCGCCGATCGGTGCGGCGGGCGTCGCAGACTGGGTGCCCGGGCTCGGCGCGCCCGTTTGCTGGAGATCAGCCGCGGTGACGGTCACCTCGCCACCTTGTGACTGCAGGAAGGCAACGACGGCCCAGAGTTGATCGGGCGTGAGCTGTTTGCTCATGTCCGGCATGATTGGATCGAAACCGGGCACGACGTAGGCAGCGGGCTTGACGAGTGACTCGTACAGATACGCCTTGCAATCCATGCCCGGCTTCCGCGTGCCACAGCGCGCGCCGATCGGACCCTGTCCCTTGTAATCGGTGAGCAGATTGGGCGCGCGCGTGCCGAGGCCATGGCAGGTGGTGCAGCCACCGGCGCCGTTGAACACCTTCTGGCCTGCAGCGACGAGTGCTTCGGGCGTGACGTCGCCGGACAGCGTGAGCGCTTCGGGAACCTCCGACTGGAGCTGCGGAATGACGTGCGCCACCATGGTGTAGAACGCGATCACGACCAGCGTGATGCCGAGGATCTTCAAGTTGATTCGCCACATGGCTCAGTCTCCCCCCCCCGACACGCGTGCGGGTTCGGGCATCGTGAGTCCCGAGCCGGGTGGGGTGACGATCGTGCGGCCCGCTTCGCCGCCGTGCCGCACCGCGTGCTCGGCCAGTCCTCCGAGCCAGAAGATGAAGGAGACGAGTCCGAGGAAGATCAGGACGCACGCGCTGATCATATTCGCCGCGTAGCCTAACGCCGGCGTCGCGGCGAACGGGCTGGTGTCGCGCATCACTTCCCAGACATGCCAGTGCTGCCGGATGCCGCTGCGCGCGAAGCCCATCAGCCCCATCAGCCAGGTGAAGGTGACGGCAAGAACGAACAGCGCGTACTGCGAGCGCTCCGGCATCTGGCCCCAGCGAATCGCACCGCGCGAGACGGCGCCGCGACCAAGGGCAAGATCGATCGCCGTCACGCTGAAGATGCAGACCAGCACGGCGAGCACCTGATAGACGCTGAAGCCGATACGTACGATCGCCTCGACGAAGTAGCCATAGATGCCATAGAAGAGCACGACGGCCGAGGCAAGCACGAACATCGCGCCCTGGACGATGGTGCCGGTGCGCGCCCAGGGCACGACCGGCTCCTTGTTCGCCCGCCGGTAAATGAGAAAGGAGAGAAAGGTCGTGAGAATCATGAGATTCACGGCCGTGTTCTTCGCGCTCATCACGCCGAGAACATTCAGGAACGGGTGGTGGGCGCCACCCATCGCTGCCATCTCGTCGCGGGTCGCGATCATGGTGTGCGGAGTCGCCCACGCGAGCCAGCACAGGATGAGGAGGAGGAGCATCCACTTCGTGTACGGCGTGAATCGTTCGGCGCCGGGAATGCGTGCCATGCCCAGCCAGAGGTAGTAATTGGCGCACAGAAAGAGCACCCCGATCAGCACCGCTTGCACGATCCACAGCCAACTCATGAAGCCGCCCATCATCGTTATGCCCATCTGCTGGTCGTACTGGTAGATCTCGCGACCGAGCCAGTAGCCGGCGAAGGGAAGGACGATGAACGTCGAGATGGCGATGAAGTTTCCGACATATCCCATCCAGTCGTAATGCGCGCGCTCCTCCTCCGTGCGCGCGGCGAGGAAGCGATAGCCGGCATAGGCCGCCACGATCGAGCCGCCGAATACGGCGTTCGCGATGAGACGGTGAATGTTGATCGGGATCCATGTGGCGTTGGCGATGGCGTTCCACATCGTCACGCCTTTCGGCAACCCTTCCACGGTCGTGCCCTTGGGCGGCGACATCATGTACGTCAGCCATCCATTGGCGATGAACATGACGGTCGTGCCCCACACGTTGAGGAGCACACCGAGGCTCCAGTGGCCCCACTTGGCTCGGCCGGTGCGCCAGCGATCCCACCCGTAGTAGTACAGGTACAGGGTGAACGACTCGACGAAGAACAGGCCGGCGTACAACCACATGGAGAGCGAGAAGATCCTCGCCATGTGCGCCCAGAACTTCGGGTACAACGTCGTGAGCCCGAAGAGCAGCAGGCCGCCCCAGAGCGCCGTGGCGCTGTACGCGAACACGAGCAGGCGCGTGAACTCCTTGGACAGCTTGTCGTACTTGACGTCGCGCGAGACGATGCCGATCAGCTCCGTGATCACGGAGAACATCGGCACGCCGAGTACGAACGCCGCGAACATCAGGTGCACCTCGGCCGCAATCCAGACCGCTGCGCGCGCGCCGATACCTGGAAAGTGCCCGTACCCTCCTGCTGTATCGCTGACGGCCTGCTGCAGCATCGCGTAAGCGGTCGGGGAAGGGGGGACGAGCGCTGAAATCATTTCACTCCTCGTCGAGGAAGAAGGGGCGCTTCTTGGAGAAATCGACGGGCATGGACTCACGCACCTCGCGCAGCAGCGCCGGCGTGACCTCGGTGCGCCCGCGCCGGCGCGCGAACTCCTCGACGCGATTGGCGACGACGCCGCGCACGAAGGAGGGAATGCGGGCCAGTCGCGCTTCGGCCTCGGTGGTCCAGCGGAGAGCGCGAGCCGCGGGCATGCCGTAGGTCACGTCGCGCATTCGCGGCAGCACCTGCGCACCGGCCGGCGGCTGATAGGCGCACGACGGGTCGTCGGCAAGAACGTCGCCGGTGGTCGCCAGCGCGCGCGCCCGACAGCCGCCGCACAAGCCTCGATATTCGCAGCGGCCGCACCGGCCGCCCAGGTCCGGTGTGCGCAGTGTCTGAAAGAGCTGTGCATCACGCCAGACCGATGCGAAGGAGGAGCGGCGCAGATCGCCGGCGGCGAGTGGGATGTATGGGCAGGGGGTGAGCTTTCCGTCCGGCGTGATGCGGCAGTAGTGCACACCGCACGGGCATCGCGTGTCATAGTTGAGCAGTGGCGAGGTCGGGGAGCGGGTGTGCACGAGACGCATGAAGTGCGGCGCGCACTTGGCGCGGATCATCATCCGGCCGAGATACTGGTCGTGCAGCCCGACGAGCTGCGTGAGCACCTCCTCGTACTCGGAGGCGTTGAGATCGGACAAGCGCGCGCCGCGCCCCGTCGGCACGAGGAAGTAGGCGTTGAACGAGACCGCGCCCTGTTCGGCCGCCCATTCCACGAGCGCCGGGAGCTCGCCGCGATTCCCTTTGGTGATCGTCGTCTGAATGATGAAATCGAGCCGCCGCGACCGAAGCCGCGCGATGGCGCCGGCGGTCTTCTCGAACGCGCCATGGCCGCGCCGGAAGTTGTCGTGGTGCCTCGCCTGCAACGATTCGATGCTCACCGCGAAGCCCGTCACACCGGCATTGCGCAGCGTCGTTATGCGTTCGTCGGTGAGCAGCGTACCATTGGAGCCGATGACGACGGTAGCGCCGCGCGACGCCGCGTGCTCGGCGATGCGTTCGACATCGTTGCGGAGGAGCGGTTCGCCGCCGGAGAGAATGAACAGCGGCGCCGGATTCAACGCCAGGATCTCGGAGGCGATGCGCAGACACTCGGCGGTCGTGAGCTCGCCGTCCGCCGATTCGTCGGGACCGGCGGAGATGTAGCAGTGCGCGCACTCGAGATTGCAGCGGCGCGTGAGATTCCAGGCGACCACGTGGGGAAGGTGGTCGTCGCGGAGCTCCTGCTCCGTGGAATCGAGCCGACGAAAGTCTACCGCGGATGCCCCAAGTGGGCACCCTCCGTTGAAGAGATCTATGCGCCCTGTCGCACCATCGCGTCCACGGCGGCCTTCGCTTCTTCGGGCGTGACGAGCTTGAAATCCACCGGGCACTGCGCGGCTTTCGCTTCGATGTCGCGAATCGGACAGCGTGTGACACCGGCCGCCTTCGCCTCTTCGATGAACCGCCGCATCTCCGGCGAGACCGCGTCTGCGGCCACGCCGTGCGCTTCGGCTTCCGCCTCGGCGCGGATCTGCTTTGCCCGCAGCTCGTTGAACATCACGAGCATCGTATCCATGTCGAACTCGTCGGCCTCGATCATCGCCTGCTTGTTCTCGTCCATCACCCGCGTCGTTATGCGCCAGATGTCGTGGCCGCGCGCGAAGCGCTCGACGGTGTTGCGCGCCAGCGGCCTGGCCACGAGCGGGACGAGCCGAAGTCGCGTCCAGGCTTCCTCGGTCCACACGATCGGATCGCCGGCCACGCGAGCGCGGCGCGCGACACGACCGGTCACCGGGCAGCGCGTCTCCACGGTGTCATCGGCGGGCTCCGGATCGTCGTCGTGGCCTTCGATGCGGGTACGGCGCATCTGCTCGTCCGCTTTGATTTCCGCGAGCGCGAGCTCCTCCGCGGTACCGATGCCCATGATGAGTTGCATGTGCGTCGGCAGCAACTTGCGAATGGCTTCGTCGAGACGCGCATTCGTGACGATCTCGCCGCCCTGCTCGACGACGTACTCCTCGACCGCGCGCCGCGCGATACCCTGTGCGAACGGGGGTACGCGAAGGATGCGCACCTCGGCTTCGGGCGCCCAGGGCAGCGACGCAACGCCGTCTTCCTCGATCCAGGGAATGTCCTCGGGGCGGATGCCGACCGTGCCGACCATCAGCACATTGCAGGGTGCCAGGCGCACGAGGTTCTCGGCCTGCGAGCCGAGCTCCGTACCCTCGATGCGATGCGCTCCATGCCGTGCCAGTACGAGCAGCGATGGTTGAATTTCCTCGGCCCACTGCAGTACGACCTGGAACGGCTTGCCAATGAGGATCTGCGTCTGCAGCGGAACGTCCGGAAACTCGCGCGCCATGACCTCGGCGCGTTTGAGATTCGCCTGACAGAGCTTCAGCAGCCCCTTGTCGATGATGTTGTTGTGCAGCTCCTCCTGCTCCTCGAACTTGAACACCTTCGACGCCTGCGCGGAGAGCACGTCCTTGATGTTGCCAAACACGACGTGGTGATACTCGACGTCGAAGGCGCTGCACACGTGGACCGAGCCCCCAAATTCGTGTGCCAGCTCCAGCGCGGCGCGCATTGCCTTGTACGCGTACGCGGATCCGTCGACGCAGACGAGAAAGCGGCCGCCGGCGAGCGGTCTGTCGTCGCGCACGATCAGCACGTCCTTCTCGATGTGCCGTATGGCGCGCGTTACCACGCCGCCCAACTGACTGAACGGCTGCTTGCCAAGTCCGTGTGCGCCGATCGTCACCAGGTCGTACTGGCGGCCTGAGGTTCCGACGACCTTCGCCGCGTCGTCCTCGTCTTCGGCCACGATACGGCCGTCGGCGCCCAACTCGACGTCGCCGCGCGTGCGCGCGCCGCCGTCATACGTCGACGCGCGATTTGGATCGAAGCCGATTAGGCCCGGCAGCCGCCCTTCGCCACGATTTACTTCGTTGACGATCTCCTCGTAATTGATCCCCTCGAGGAGTTGGCGCGTGAGCGCGACGCCGGCATTCTCACAGCGACGTGCTAACTGGTCGAGAAAGCTGTCGGCGATGAGCTGCAGCCCTTTCTCGATCAGCTTGTCGTGAATCTTGCGTTGCCGCTTGATCTCGTCGGCCGTCTGAAAGCGAGCCGGCAATCCTGTCTCGAGCTGCCGAAAGCGGACGTCGTGCAGAC
Organism: uncultured Gemmatimonadaceae bacterium; assembly: GCA_964537775.1. Classification (GTDB taxonomy): domain Bacteria; phylum Gemmatimonadota; class Gemmatimonadetes; order Gemmatimonadales; family Gemmatimonadaceae; genus CAMLIT01. Next base: position 28,346 of record CAZICQ010000021.1, read on the forward strand.
GCGCGGCGTATACATGATTGCCGGTGATACGGCCGCCGACTGCGCGGCACATCTCTATGGCGCGGTCAACCGCCCAATCGGAATGCTGCGAGTTGTCTACGGGAACGAATATTTCCCTATATGACATGGCTACGCCCTCGGCCGTGCTGGGGTCGCAAAACGATTCCGAATTGCAGGGGCTTCCGACGAAACCGTCAGAGTAGGAGTCGCGCGGAACGCGCGCCAGCACCCTTCAATCCCGCACCCTTCTTGGCACCTTCCGAAGACGTACTCAGGAGCCTTGCGCGGCGAGTATGGGAGACAGAGAAACAGTTGTCAAGGGACCAACTGCTCGCCTGTTTCGTCCCAGACCGTCAGCGCATCGACGGGACAACTGGCACACGCGTCGAGGATGCGCTGCCGATCGACAGCTTCCGGCGCGGCGAAAACAACGATGTCTTCGCCGTCGAGCGCGAACGCATCCGGCGCCGCGGTAACACAGTCACCGAAGCCGACACACAACGTCCGCTCGATGCGCACGCGGAGATCGCCGACCAGACGCTCGTCGAAATCCGCCATCACATTCCCTCGAGGCCTAACTCTTCTCGCGCCCGATCCATGATCTCGGGCGTGATCACGCGGATGCCGCGTTCGTTGGCGTACTCACCATAGATCTTCTTCACCATTCCGCGCACGAACCCAGGGACACGTGCGAGCCGTGCCTGCGCCTCGGCGCTCCAGACGGCCCGCGTGGAAGCCGGCACCGCCTCGACCGCCGTGTCGTCGAACGCGTCGGGTCGGCCGGCGATGCTGCTGCGTGTCAGCTCCATCGGTTGCTCCTCGAGCACACGGCCGCCGATCCGTACGCCGAGCGACGAGACGAGCTGCGTCTCCATGGGGTTCGCGAGCAGTGCCATACGACGGTGGCAGCGAGGGCAGGCAAATGACGCCGCGAAGGTGCCGTCGCCGGGTTGCTGGCGATCGTCGTATTGCATCTGCGTGTCGCAGTCGATGCAGAGAAATTTCATCGTGTGCCCCCCTCTCCCGGCGGCACCACGGCGGAGAGCAGCGCTTCAGGGAGAGCGGGTACGGCGCCACCGGCAGGAACAAAGGGCATGCGCGCCAGAAGGGGAATGCCAAACGCGGCGCCGAGCATCGCGCCCGCGTCCCCGTCGAAGAGCGGCCCGACCGTGTCGCAGTGCCGACAGACGTAGCCGCTCATGTTCTCGATCAGGCCGAGCACGGCCACGCCGGCGTCGCGCGCGGCTTGCAGCGCGCGCGACACCGACCGCTCGGATTCGCCCGAGGGAATCGTGATCGCGATCGCGCCGTGAAGGCGCGGGACGAGCGACGCGAGCTCGCCGAGGCGGCTCGCATCCGGCGGCATATCGATGAGCAAGACGTCGAGCGTGCCCCATCGTAGATCCCCGAGGAATTCGCGCAGCACGCCCGTCTCGGCGGTGCCGCGCCACGTGTGCGGCGCACCCCTGTCGCCTTTCCAGCGCAGCGGCTGTGCATCGTTCAGGAGGAGGTCGGACGAGATCACGCGCACGCCGTGGTCTCCAACCGCCGGTTCGACGACGGAATCGTGAACGGACAGCGGACCGCGGGCACGAAGCAGTCGCGCCACCGTGGGGCTCTGTAGATCGGCGTCGACGACTCCGACAGCATGGCCCTGCTGCGCGAGGGTGATGGCCAATTGCGCGGTGATCCAGCTCTTTCCGACTCCGCCTTTTCCGCTGATGACCGCAACGACACGGCCAACATTCGACAGCGCAGTGGCGACACGCGCTTGCTGCCGTACGACCTGTGCAAGCACGTCCGAGGCATCGGCGCCGCTCACGTCGAAGTACGTGCGAAAACTCACAGGGGACGCGCGGTCGCGCGCACGGAATCGTTGGCCGGAAACATGGAGCGTCTCGACGCGGATATACGCGCCGGTTCACGAATTGACAAGGACGGCGACGGCGGTCATCTGTACGTCATGACGGTCACTGTCCGTTCGCCGGCACGTCCGCCGATGACGCTCGTCGCCGGCTTTGGCGCCTTCGTTCTCGCGCTGGCATTCATCGTGGCGAGCTCGCTCCTGCCGCGCCAGGCCCCCGAATTTCCTCCATCCGGTCCGGCACGCGTGCGTGCCGCTGGATGGGAGCGGGGCGGCGACACGCTGACCGTGGATGCGAGCGAGGACACCCGCTGGCGCTACGTGTCGCTCACGGCCGGGCGCACCCTGGCCGGCGGCGATACAGCGGAGTGGGAGATCGCGGTGCGGCGCTTTCGCGTACGCGTCGCCGGCGGCGCGGCCGACCGCGGCCTAACGAGCTTTCTCGGCGTCGCCGATGTGCCGGAAGGGGCCTACGTCGGGGCCGCACCAAACGAGTTCGCCAACGGAGCGCTCGCGCACTGGTACCGGTACAATTTCCTGACGCATCTGCTGGCGCCGAATGGCCACGTCTATCTGTTGCGCACCCGCGGCGGCAAACGCTGGAAGCTGCAGATCATCGGCTACTATTGTCCGGGACTGCGCGCGGGTTGTGTGACGATCCGGTATGCGCCACTGGCGTCTCTTGCGAGCCGGTGACGCCAGGCCGCCCAGCGGGAGGGTCAGAGGAGCAACAGGCCGCGGCGCACCCCGGACGCGACCGCTTCGGTTCGCGACGAGACGCCGAGCTTCTCGAACAGCAGCTCGAGATGCGTTTTCACCGTGTTCTGCGAGATGCCTAAGCGTGCCGCGATCTGCTTGTTTCCAAGGCCATCAGCGAGCAGCGCCAGGACGTCGCGCTCACGATTCGTGAGTAGCGGACCGATGGCGATGTCCCGGCGGCTCATGGCGCGAGTCGACATGGCGGGCGTCTCACCGTCAGCGTCGTCGATTCGCGCCACGAGCACGACGTCGGCGGGAAAGGCGATCTCCTCCTCCGACGAGCCGACGGCAACGACCTCGAATTCCGAGCTCGCGCCGATTGCGGTCGCGAGCGCGGTCTGAAGCTCCGCGGATGCGGCGACGATCGCTACACGCATGCGTGTGACTAGCCGGCGCTACGCAGCGACGCGCGTGGCGACCTGCTCGACAAACTGTTGCACCAAGTCACCGGGGATAGCCACGCCAAGTCCGTTGACGACCATCGTGTTGATGCCAACGAGCCGCCCGTCCGCGTCGACGAGTGGTCCACCCGAGTTGCCCGGCGCCAGACGAATGTTCGCGACGATCCATCGCGCAGTACCGTCGCGACGGTCGGGCGCGATCGCGTGCACCACCCCCATTGCCAACGCGTCGCGCACTCCCAGCGGATGGCCGAGCGCGAAGACGATTTCGCCGATGCGCAGAGAGGCGGACGAGCGCGGCTCCAACAGCGGCGTCCGTACCGAAGGTACCGTGAGCAGCGCGAGGTCATACCGCGGATGGTACGCAATCGCGCGCGCAGCGCGCCACTCGCCTTGTACATTGACGCGGAGTGACGCACCACGCGGCGCGCAGTGACCATTCGTTACGACCAATCCGGCGCCTCCCCAGGCAATGCCGGCTCCGCTGCCGGTATCCCCGCTGCGCACCTCCACGACGCTTCGCCGCAACTGATCAGCGAGTGCGGCAGTACCCGAGGCAAACGCCCGTCCAACGCCAACGGCAGCGGTCATGTTCCATTTCCTCCGCGGTCCACCGGCGCTACGGAAACAGTCGTCATCGAACCGCCACGCAGAAGTGTGATCGTGAGCGTGCCGCGCTCCGCAACCGCGGCCAACGCATCCAGCAAGTCCACCGGGCGCTCGAGGGGCTGCTCGCTCGCCTTCAACAGCACATCGCCGGGCAACAAACCCGCACGCTCGGCCGGACTGCCTTCGGCAACTGCCACGACCATCAAAGCCGCATCGTGCGCGAGGCCGTGCTGTCGGAGCTGGCCGGGCGTGACCGAGACCGGTTGCACCGCGACGCCGATGTAGGGACGAGGCATATGGCCGTGGGCGAGCAGCTCGTCGACGATACGATCGACGGTCGAAACGGTGAGTGCCGCGGCCGTGCCGCGCGCCAGAGCGGAGTTGTTGAGGCCGAGGAGACCGCCCGTTGCGTCTACCGCCGCTCCGCCGGAAAAACCGTCGTACACGGCAAGGTCGAGGCGGAGCACGCGATCGAGGCGGGCTCCGTGCGCGCTGCGCCAGTCATCGACGAGTGCGCTCACGATGCCGAAGCTCGCCGTTGCATTTGGACCCGGCCGTCCGACTGCCAGCACGAGCGACCCGATGCGGAGCGAATCGGCATTCGCGCGCGCGGCAGCGGGAATCGGCGCCGTGGCGCTTCCGACCAATCGCAGGGCGACGACGTCGGTACCGGGATCGCGGCCGGCGACGGTTGCGGTGGCGGAGTCGCCGCTGGGCAGCGTCACTGCAACGTCGCCATCTCTACGTACCGTGTGACTCGCGCTGACGATCACCCCGTCCCGCCACAGAACGCCGCTGGATGGAATCCGCCGCCTTGCGTGAATGGCCACGATGGAGGTTGACGCGCGCTCCACGGCAGCGGCCAGTTGCGATGACAGGTCCGACAGGGTACTGGACGAGCTGTTCGACTTCGGTGCTGGCATTCGGCGCTCCGCGACATGAGTTCGACCTGCTCACACGTTGTCGCGACGCCGCACGCTGCGGTATCGGCCAAATGGGTGAGGGGATGCCGGATGCAAACCTTCTCGGAGTATCGGTTGTCTGAATGAGTGCTCTCTGGTGTGAGCATCCGTCCGGTTCGTCGTTCGATGCGCGGTGGGGCGCTCATCGGCGGTGGGCCGGACGGATTTCGCATGCAGCCGCTCACCCCCAGGTCGGCAGCCAGAGGCGGAGCTTCAGCATCAGATGGCTGATCTGCCATCCATATGTCAGGGGCGAGAAGAAGAGAAAGCCTAACGCCACAAAGGCCAACGTGCCCCAATACCCCGCCGCAGCGCCTCTGGTAGGAAATCGCCACGGGTGATCGTCGTCGCCCATCCATCCGGCGAGGATGCCCAGGCAGAACGCCGCCAGCGCGACCGCGAACAGCAGCGCGTTGAAGTAATGATAGAGAAACATGACGCGCCTGATTCCCGCGAACGGCACGAAGTTCAGCGCGTAGCCGAACGCGAGAAATGCCAGTGGCCGGCGATACGGCAGGAGGAGTGGACGCCGGCGAAACCACAGGTACGCCAGGACAAGCATGCCGGCCAGACTTCCCCACCACACCACGACATTTCCCATCAGGTACAGGTCGCGAGCGGGCTTCTTCGGATCGTAGCTATCGGTCCAGTAGTGGATCGGCCGGAGCATGATGGGCCACGTGTACCACTTCGAGCCGTACGGGTGTGTCGCCGATCGCAGTTGCGTCTCCGAGTCCTTCATCACGCGATTGATCAGCACGAATTTTCGGATGAACGACATCTTCGCGCTGGGTTTGTACCAGTAGTCGCCGGCGAGAGTGGCCCTAAAAGGCGGCGGCATGAAGAGCGCGCCGGGGCCGGTGTTCGGCAGCAGCTTAATGTGCACGGCGAATGTCGACGCGTAGGCCGCCAGCGGTAGCACAACCAGGAGCGCTCCCTCAACTATAAGGCGGCGTCGCTCGATGCGGCGCTTCGGCCGCTCCTCCACGAACCACGCGAGCATAATCAGCCCGAGAGCCGACAGGCCTGTCCACTTCACGCTGGCAGCAAAACCGGCCACGACGGCAGCGGCGGCCATGAAGATCCATCGCGCGCGGCCGGTGCGTGTGCGCGCCGCAAGATAGAGGTTCGCCGCCAACAACGTGAAGAAGACAAGGAAGATGTCGAGCAGGATCAGCCGCGATTGCAGGACGAGCGCATTCTCGCACACGAGACAAAAGGCGCCGAGGGTCGCCACGCGCCTGCTCCCCCGCAGCTGGCGCATAAACAGATAGAAGAGCGGCACGATGAGGGTACCGACGAGGGCGGGCAGGAGGCGCACGACCGGCGCCGGCTTCGCGTTCACCAGCGTGGCGGCTGAGACATGCAGCAGCTGTGCTGCGCCGGCGAGCAAGAGCTTCGCTAACGGCGGATGGACATCGTGATAGAACGCGTGTGCCAGGTACGCGCCCGAGTAATGCTCGAAATGCAGCTCGTCGAACACCACGGCGTCGGGATGAAAGAGGCCGGCAAACCTCGTCAGCGCGGCGAGCGCCGTCAGCACCAGGACTTCGGGCCGCCAGCGCAGGGACGGGAAGCGCTCCGATAACGTGGCAATGCGCATCGAGCGATTATAACGGATTTCCCTCTCGACACGTGGATGCACGTGACGCAACGTGTCGCACCGGTCGACGCGTCCCCTCGGCCCATTCCCATTCACAAACAGGAGCACTCCGTGTTCAGTGGAAAGACGCTCTTCCTGATTGCGGCCGCCGCCCTCCTTGCCGCGCCGGCGCACGCGCAGCGTGGCGGCGCGATGTCGGATTCCGTACGGCAGGGGCGCTGGTCGCTCGAGCGCCAGCTGGAATCACTCGCGGTCGTGGATCGCAAGGTCATGGTGGCGATGCGTGACGGAAAACGCATGGCCGCCGACATCTATCATCCCAGGAACGTCGGCAAGGCACCGACGATCTTCGTGCGCACCCCATACAACTTCAACTACTGGGATATCCAGAACGGCGTCCCGGCGGACATGACGGCGATTCTCGACGCGGTGAAGCGCGGCTATGCCTACGTCGGTATGAACGAGCGCGGTCACTTCTTTTCGGAAGGCAACTACGACATTCTCGGTCCGCCGGTCACCGACGGGTACGACGCGATCCAATGGATATCGACGCAGCCGTGGTCGAACGGTAAGGTCGGCTTGATCGGCTGCTCTTCGACGGCCGAGTGGCAATCGGCAGTCGCGGCCACCGCGCCGCCGGGGCTGGCCACGATCATTCCGCAGGGATTCGGCGCCGGCGTGGGCCGCGTCGGGCCCTATTACGAACAGGGAAACTGGTACCGCGGCGGCGCCGTCCAGATGCTGTTCATCGATTGGCTATATGGTGAGCAGAATCAGGTGCGGCCAACGTTCCCGCCGAACACGTCGCAGGAGGATTTGATCCGGGCATCCAAGTCTTTCGATTTGGCTCAGCACCTGCCGCCGGTGAATTGGAACGAAGCATTCAAGCATCTGCCGGAGAAGGACATCATCAGGGCGGTCGACGGCCCGCACGGTATCTTTGCCGACACGATGCCCGGCATTGCCACGGGCGGCGCCATGATCGAGCGCGCGCCAAACGATCCGGCGTGGTATCGCGGCGGCCTCTGGCACGACAACATGCGGATTAACGTGCCGGCGCTCTATTTCATGTCGTGGTACGATGTCTCCGTGAGCCCGAACCTGGCCGAGTTCAACCATGTGCGGCGCACCGCCGACCCCGCGATCGCCAACGAGCAGTACGCCATGATTGCGCCGACCCTGCACTGCGCGTACAAGAGGGCGACGGAGAACACGGTCGTCGGCGAGCGAAGCATGGGTGATGCGCGATACGACTATGATGCGCTGACCTACGCGTGGTTCGACCACTTCCTGAAAGGAGAGAACAACGGTCTCCTCGATACGCTTCCGAAGGTGCGCTACTACACGATGGGCATCAACAAGTGGCAGTCGTCGGAGAGTTGGCCCCCGAAGGGGGCGCAATCCATGACCTTCTTCCTGTCGAGCAAAGGCAAGGCGAATACGTTGCACGGCGATGGGGAGCTCACCATGACACCGCCGTCCAATGACGCGCCGGACGGCTTCGTGTACGACCCGCTGAATCCCGTACCCTCGACGGGCGGCAACGTATGCTGCCAACCGGGTCTGGTCGGTGGCGCCGTTGACCAGCGGAACGTCGAGCAGCGCCCGGACATTCTCGTCTACACGTCCGAGCCGCTCAAGCAGGGAATGGAGGTGAGTGGTCCGATCGAATTCACCGCCTATGCGTCGTCCGATCGCAAGGACACGGACATCACCGTGAAGTTCATCGACGTGTATCCCGACGGACGGGCCTACAATCTCGACGAGACGATCCAGCGCCTGCGCTATCGCAACGGTTACGACAAACCTCTGGCGTGGATGGAGCCGGGAAAGGTGTACAAGGTCGCGCTGCAGCCGATGAATACGAGCAACTACTTCGAGGCCGGCCACCGCATCCGGATCGAGGTGTCGAGCAGCAACTTCCCGCGCTTTGACCGAAACCTGAATACCGGTGGACACAACTACGACGAGACCCAGCCCCTGGTCGCGCATAACGAGATACACCATTCGAGGCTCTATCCCTCCCAGCTCACCATCACGGTCGTGAAGAGAGCCGCGTCGGCGACGAACTAGCGTATCGGGGCGGGTGGCCGCCGAACAGACGCTCGATGCACCGCGAACCTCGGCGCGGAAGTGACTCCGCGCCGAGGTTTCCCGTCTATTGGGTGAAGGATTCGCCGCCCGGAGGCCTGGCCTTCGGAAGTCGTGAAACACGACGTACGTCACGCGTGGAACGTGACGTGCCCGCTCTGACGTCCTCATACCGCCAATCGACCGCCATGATGAATCGCCTCGTGCTCCTCGCGGTAGTCGTTGTGCCCATCGGCTGCACCTCGGCGCGCGATCGCGCGCGCGCTGACAGCGCCCAGGCGCTGGTCGCCACGCAGCGTCAGTTGATGGACAAGCTCGTCGCCCAGAAGGATTCTGTGTCCCTGATTCTCGGCGACGCCAATTCATTCATCGGGCAGATTGACCAATCGATCTCGCGCGTGAAGGGATTGCCGAGGGCGTCGCTCGTCAGCCGTGAGTCGGAGAGCGCTCTCCAGGACCAGATCCGCGCGCGCAAGGACATGCTGCGACGCGTCAACGCGCTCGTTGAACGCGCACAACAGACGGCCCGGGAGCTTGAGGCGGCTCGTGCACGCCAGGCCGAGTTGATGGCGGAGAACGTGAAGCTACGTGACTCGATCGGCGTGGATCTCAAGGTGCTGAACGAGATGCAGGCGGATCTGCAGCGTCAGGCGCAGACGATCGCCGCACTGACGGCGCGGGTGGAAGGGCTCGAGCGGGAGCTGTCGGCGGCCCGAGCCGCATACAGCCGTGGATACTACGTCGTCGGCACCGAGGACGAGCTGTTGAAGAAGGGCGTTGTCGTGCGCGAAGGCGGGGCGAATCTCCTCCTCGCGCACATTGGACGAACGCTGCAGCCGGCGCGCGATCTGAAACCCGAGCTGTTCACCGCGATCGATACGCGCGAAGTGCGGGCGATACCAGTACCGGATGCGACGAAGCGCTATCAGATCGTGTCGAGGCAAAGCCTCGATGACGCGGAGGTCGAGCAGCGTGACGGCGCCGTTTTCCGAGGCAAGCTGGCCATCGCGAACGTCGACAAGTTCTGGGCGCCATCTCGCTATCTGATCATCGTGCAGCGCTGACGCGCCGCACGATGATGCAGTGCGAGAGGAGGTCGCTTACTTCAGCTTCGCCTGGATATCCTGCGCCTTCGTGAGGTGCTCCTGCACCTTGGCGGTCGCCTTCTCCAGCGCCGCGCGTAGTTCCGTATTGGACGTACTTTTCGCGGCGTCCTGCAGCTTGCCCAGCACTGTCTGGTGATCGGCGACCTGCTTACCGATGTAGTCCTTGTCCCAGTCGGCGCCAGCCTTGTTGTTCGTGAGGTCCTTTGCCTCGTCATTGGCGTGATTGGTCAGATCACGCACGTCACCGTTCGTCGTATCAGGAGCGATCTTGAGCTTCGTCGCCAGCGACTTCGTGTCGGCGAGCATCGCTTTGTGATCGGTCACCATCTGCCGTGCGAACGCCTTGACGGGTGCCGCCTTGGCTTTGCGTTCGGCGATCAGGTTGTCCTTGTATTCGCCGTTGTTCGCGGCTTCCGCGAAGGCGACGATCGCGGCGTCTGACCACGTGCCCTTGGCGGCCGCGGTCGTATCCCGCTTCGTCGTATCCATCCGCGCGCCCGCGGAGGTGTCCGTTCGAGCTGCGGCGGCCGCAGTCGTGTCGGCGGCTTTCTTCTCCCCGGAACACGCTGTCGCAGCCAAGACCGCGGCGAGCAACGCGACCATACCCGTGCGGCTGTAACACGTTTTCATGCCTTCCTCCAATGGGGGTCTCGGAATAGCGCGAGCCCCCTTTGCAAGAAGGGTACTCCGGGGCGGCGAACTAGCCGATGGTGCCCATGCCCACGGGCGGCGTCCGGAAGCGCGAGGGGACGATCGGCGCCCTGACCACCTTGCGTCGCCGGTCGACAGCGGCGCCCGCGAGGAGCAGGACGGCGCCGGGAATGCCGAACACCAGCGCACCGCGGAAGGGAACGCTCACCGCGTCCTCTTCGGCGAAGACGCCCGTGCCGGCGAGGCTCACGGTCGACGCGTGCCGCGGGTCATAATGGAGGAGCAGGGAGCTGCCACGGGGATGCGCGGCGACCCAGCTGGCCATCGAATCAACGCCGGCCATCGTGAAGCGGGAGCGTACGGGAACGACATAACGCACCGCGCCGACACCATACGCCAGACGACAGCGCACGGCGAAGCTCGACGTGGAGCTTTGCAGCAGCCCGTCGTAGCGCTGCAGCCGGCAGGCGTCGACGCGAGCCACCGCAGCGGGCCAGTGTGTCAACATGACATGACGTCGGTAGAGGACCCATGCGCCGTCGAGCGCAGAGATCATCGCGGCAACGCAGGCGAAATAGCCCACGAGCACGAGAATGCGCGCGGGCGTGGATGGGGGGGCCGAGAACGTGCGGTCGGTCGATGTCATGCACACCTCGAAGGAGGGTCGGCACCGGCGAGCGATCGTCCGCTCTCAAGAAGGACGAGTAGACAGCGCCCGCGTTACGGCTGAGCTTGTGCGCTGGCTCACGCCCCAAGGAATCGCGTGCAAGATGGCCTGGACACCGGGCGCACTTTCTGCAAACCGTCCGTGGGACCTTCGAACCGGACCTAACGATGGCGGATCCGAAGTCCCCGCCGTTGACGTACAACACGGCCACGGCGACGTACTTCGTCGACAACACCGGCACACACTGGCGTGTCTTCGACTGTGCGCGCGTCAATCGAAGGCACCTGATACTGCCGATCGGCTCCGGCCGCACGGAATACCGCGTGTTCGCCTCGCGCGAGGGGCGGAAGCTCGTCTACTTCTTTCGGCCACGCGAGCTGCGAGGCACGCGCGCCGAACACCTCGAGCGACAACTTCACGAGAGTCAGGACCTCGATGTTACCGACTTCGATCCAGCGCTCGAGCACGGCGCGTGATGGCGCGATCCGCGTTGCATGATTACAATTCATACATGAATCACGCCGGCGTTTCAGTGCCAGCTCTGCCTCCGAACGTCACGATGTCCATCCTGCACGTGGCCCACCTCATCGAAGATCGCACCGATGCGGCATTGGCTACGGTCGGGCTGTCGATGGCAAAGCAGAGTGCGCTCACGAAGCTCGTCGAGGCTGGTGAAGCTCTTACGCTGAGCGAATTGGCCGCGCGGTTGAGCTGTGTTCGCTCCAACATGACCCAGCTCGTCGATCGACTCGAGGCAGACGGATTCGTGCGGCGCGTGAACGACCCGACGGACCGTCGCGTCGTTCGCGCCGAGCTGACGCCGCTCGGCGCCGAACGTCAGGCGCAAGGCGCCCGTCTCTGGAAGACTGCCGAGGCAGAGCTGCTGGCCTCGCTCAGCGAGGATGATGCGCGGGAGTTGTCCGCGCTTCTGATGCGCTTCCGCTAAGCAGACAACGCCGAGGAGGCGGTAGTTGATTGCTGGCCGTCTCGCCGGCCATCGGTGCAACTCAGCTGCGGCGCGTCAGCGGCGTCGCGCCTGAATGGCGGTTCGCATCCCGTTCGAGCGAGTGGGAGAGCTGCGTTGATAACTGCGGATGCGCGTGCCACACGCCCGCGATCCTGCCGTCGCGCTCGAGGGGCCGTGGAGGCGAGATCGCCGCGCGATAGCCACTGCTCACCCGCGCACGCTCTCGTCCCCACGCCACGAACAGCAGCGCGACGAATATGACAACGGCTACGTACAAGCCGCCTTCTCCACTCAGCCGCTGCGTTACGAATGCCGGGATCATGAGCAGCGCTAGCCCGATCGCCGCGAACGACGCGACCGGCCGCAGCAGGAGCCCGATGGCACCACAAACTTCGACCACGCCGATAACGACGCGAATCCAGGTCGGAAATCCGTGCATCGCCGCTGCCTGAAGGCCCGCGGTGCTCGCTCCGAACAGCTTCGGAATCCCCGCGAAAAGAAATACAATCGCCAGCAGGACGCCGACGCCAGACTGGGCGATGTCGATTCCCTTTCTTTCGGACATTTCGGCAATCCTCCGCATGCCGGAGGTCAACGGCACGCGGAGGGATCGCGCAAGGCGCGGGCCGTTTACCCTTCTCCAGCGCCTCCGATCACTGGTACTGGATGTACAGCGGCTTGGGCACGAGTTGTAACAGCTCGTACGGGTTCAGCAGCGAAAATCCCTTCTTCGTGTCGTTGTGGAAGAAGAGCTTGAAGCCGGTGAACTCGACGGGGTGCGCAACTTCGTAGTCGCGGTATGAATCGAACTTCAGCCACGGTGGTCCCCAGCCATCCATGTCCATCACGACTTGAACTTCCGGCGTAGGCTTTATCTCTTCGGCGTTTGGCACCATGCGTCGCGTGAAGCGGTGGACGACCAGCAGCTTCGGCGGCAGCTGCTTCTCCCGTACCAGGTCGGTAAGCGTTCTGATGACGTAATTCACGTCCTTTGCGTCCATCGTACCGATCTTCGTGCCTGGCCTGAGTCCCTCGCGATCGTAGTGCATGTAGAACTCAGGATCGATTCCGAGGTGTACGTCGGGTCGAGCGAGGAAACGGAGCAGGCGCGGCAGCTCCGCCTGTAACGTGCTGTGGCCGGCCTGAATGTCGAGAAACAGCAAGGCGTGACGGGACTGCGCCCAGCCGTACACTTTCTCAATGAGCGTGCTGTCCATCCGCAAACGGTATCCGCCGTCTTTGCCGGGCGCCCCCTGCGCCACCACGGCAATGAGATGCAGTGCCGGCTGCACCGGCGTCGATGGATCCGCATCGCGCCACCGCACAACGGCATCGTCGAGCCGCTCCAGCATCTGGTCGGGTGGATACTCGCCGAGCACTCCCATCCTTTTTGAGAGAGGGTTGCCGTAGAAGGCAACAATGCGCCGCGCAGGCAGGATAGAACCCGCAAGCAACGGCGGAGTCGATACCGGCCACTTCGGGCTCTTCACACCAGCGCGAACCGCGGCGTAGAACGATGTGCTGTCCTGAGCGGTACGGTCGGGCGCCATGTGGAGGTGAAGCTTGGCAGCACCAGATGAAACCGCGGACGCAAACGCGCGCCGGACAGTGTCACGCGGAGTGGAATCCGCTGAGCTCTTGGCGGTCGCGGTTGCGCCGGAGTCAACAACGGAGCCGGCCGAGGTGGCGACAACGCCCGGCTCTACCTGCGGCTGCTGCGAGGCCGCCCGGCTCATCGGTTCGGGGTTGCAGGCCGTGACGGCCATGGCCGCCACACCCAGCAGTATCGAGATGAATCTCAAAGCCATGATGAGAGGAGTCGAGACGAAGGCTAGAAGCATACCAGACGGGGCGCGGCCATTGCACTCCACGAGCCGCTCGGCGCCGTGGGCGAGTGGAAGCGTCGTCCGGAGCGAAGCTCGTTCGAGCGTGATGGTCACCATGTGGAGCACTGGACAACGATTGAGAACTTCCTGGCGCGGACTGCTGTTCGGCCGGCCGCTCCGCTCGGAAGAGCAGGAGCAGCAGAGGATCGGCCCTGTTCGTGGCGTCCCCGTATTGGGTCTCGACGCCCTCGCGTCGGCCGCTTACGGACCGGAGGCGGCGCTCACCGTGCTCATGCCGATCGGCATCGCGGCGACGACGTACATCGGACCGATAAGCGCCATCGTCGTCGCTCTTCTCGGCCTGCTGTACATGTCATACCGCCAAACGATTGCCGCGTACCCCAACGGGGGTGGAGCGTACACCGTCGCGTCGGAGAATCTGGGTAGTTGGCCGGCACTGCTGGCCGCCAGTGCGCTATGCATCGACTACGTCCTCAACGTAGCCGTCGCCATCTCTGCCGGCGTCGGTGCCATCGTATCGGCCGTGCCAGCGCTGCTGCCGTACACGCTTGCGCTATGTCTGGCGATTCTCGCACTTCTCACCATTGCCAATCTTCGCGGCGTGCGCGAGTCCGGGCTGCTCTTCATGCTCCCCACTTACGCGTTTCTGGTCAGCCTTGGCGGCGTCGTGCTCTTCGGTGTTGGCAAGGCGCTGCTGGCCCATGGCCATCCTGCTGCCGTGGTCGCGCCGCCGCGAGCGACTGCGGCGCGCGTAGCGGTGGGCGGCCTTGCCGGGATCTGGCTGCTGTTACGGGCGTTCGCCAGCGGTTGCACCGCGATGACCGGTGTGGAAGCGGTGTCGAACGGCGTGCCACTGTTCAGGGCACCCGTCGTCAAGACGGCACAGCGAACGCTCACTGCAATCATCGTAGCGCTCGCCATTCTCCTGGCCGGGATTGCGTTTCTGGCTCCGGTCTATGGCATCGTCGCCACCTCGCCGGGAGAGCCCGGCTACCGCAGCATCATCTCGCAGCTCGTAGCTGCGGTGGTCGGCACGGGCGCGATGTTTTACCTCACCATGGGATCCGTAGTCATGGTGCTCTGCCTGTCGGCGAACACGAGCTTCGCTGATTTCCCGAGACTATGCCGCACTCTTGCCCTCGACGAGTTCCTCCCGGCCGAATTCGCCCATCCGGGCAGGCGGCTCGTGTACTCGTTCGGCATCGTCGCGCTCGCGGTACTCTCGTGTGTTCTGCTGGTGGTTTTCGACGGAATTACGGACCGTCTGATTCCACTGTTTGCGGTCGGCGCGTTCCTCACCTTCACGATCTCCCAGGCGGGAATGGTGGTCCACTGGCGCCGCGCGGGCGGACCCGGGGCACTGCGTGCCAGTGTTCTCAACGCGGCGGGCGCGATCGCGACGGGCGCGACTCTGCTCGTGGTGCTCACCTCCAAATTCAGTGAAGGCGCCTGGATTACCGCGCTCGTCATTCCGGCACTCCTGCTGTTCTTCCGAGCGGTGCGGGCGCACGAAGATCAGATCGAGCGCGAAACGGACGTCCATGGACCGCTTCAGCTCGATCGCCCGCCGCCCCCGATCGTGGTCGTGCCGATAAAACGGCTCAACCGCGTCGCTCGAAAGGCGCTGCGCCTCGCCGTCAGCATGTCCCCAACAGTTCAAGTGGTGCAGGTGTTCGCGGAAGATCTCGCAATGGAAGACCTGCACCCGGAGTGGCATCGGCTGGTTGAAGTGCCACTGCGCGACGCCGGATTTACACCGCCCGCACTCGTGCTGCTCCATTCACCGTACCGCGAATTCTTCGGGCCGCTGCTCGAGCACGTCCGTTCCGTGGTCGCGGCCCATCCGCGGCGATACGTAGCAGTCGTTGTTCCCGAGCTCGTGGACGCGAGATGGTACGACGTGCTGCTGAGGAATCATCGGTCGACGCTCCTCAAGGGATTGCTGCTGCTGCGAGGCGGACCGCGAGTGATCGTGATCAACACGCCCTGGTACCTGCGCGATCGGTTCGAGGACGACGAGGCGAGCAACCCGACAAACGCTGCAGCGGCGCAGGGAAAACCCGCCGCAGAGGCAGCGCCGGCGCGCCGAGTTGGTGGCCAAACGGAGTTGCGGCGGCGCACCAAAGGTTCACCATCCGCTTGAGCGTGGGTGCGGGTGCGGATAGGTTGCGCGGTACGCTATCCACCTCCCGCCGCCGTCGTCCACCAACCCGTGAAGTTTCAGATTCGCCCGATCACCACGCGCGCCGAGCTGAACGCGTGCGTCGAGTTGCAACGCGCCACTTGGGGATCGAGCTTCAGCGATCTCGTGCCGGCGAGTCTCCTGAAGGTCTCACAGCGCGTCGGCGGGGTCACCGCCGGCGCGTTCTCGGCCGACGGAACGCTGATCGGCTTCGTCTACGGCCTGACGGGCCTCGAGAATGGCAAGCCTGTCCACTGGTCCGATATGCTCGCCGTACGCCCCGAGGCGCGGAATCTCGGCGTCGGCCGCGAATTGAAGGAGTACCAACGGCGCGTCGTCGAATCGTTAGGTGTAGACGTCATCTACTGGACGTACGACCCTCTCGTGGCGCGCAACGCCCACCTGAACTTCAACGTATTCGGTGTGCGCGTGGTCGAGTATGTCGAAGACATGTATGGCGACACGGACAGTGACCTTCACCGCGGCATCGGTACCGATCGGTTCATCGTCGCCTGGGACATCGGTTCCAAGGCACGCACGACGCCGCACGTTCCGGCGAGGACCCATGGAGCCGAACGACGCATCGAGATCCCGCTTGACGTTCACGAGCTGCAGGTGAGCGATCCCGCTGCAGCCGTCGGGTGGCGACGGAAGACACGCTCGGAGATTCAGAGCGCGCTGTTCGAAGGGTTCGTCGTGACAGGCTTTCAGGTCGACGACAAGGCCGCACGCGGATACTATCTTCTTTCGCAGGACCGGTAGCCGCCCGCCCCCTCGTCTCATCACGATGAACATCCAACGAATTCTCCTGCGCGAGATCCGTCTCGCGCTGAAAGAGCCCTTCCGGATCTCGTCCGGCATCGTCACTGAGCGCCGCATCCTGCTCCTCGAGCTCACCGACGCCTCGGGAGTCGTCGGATGGGGCGAGTGTGTCGCGGGCGAGCAGCCGAACTACAGCCCCGAAACGATCGACACCGCATGGTGGGCCATTCGCGAGTGGCTTGCGCCGCGCATACTCGACCGTGAGCTCGATGGCCCGGAGGTGGTGTTCGGCATTCTCGAGCAGAACGTGCGCGGCCACAACATGGCCAAGGCGGCCATCGAGATGGGCTGCTGGGACGTCGGTGCCCGACTGGCGGGCGTTTCGTTGTCCAAGTTGCTCGGCGGCACGCGCGACCGCGTCGCCACCGGCATCTCCATCGGCATTCAACCCAGCCCGGGCGCTCTCGTGGAGCGTGCGCAGCGCGCCCTCGATCAGGGTTACCGCAAGATCAAGGTCAAGATCCAGCCCGGCCAGGACGTCGAGTACGTGCGTGCGGTACGTCAGGCGTTAGGCAGCGACGTTCACCTGATGGCGGACGCGAATACCGCGTACACGCTCGCCGACACCGAGCATCTTGCGGAGCTCGACGCATTCGACCTGATCATGATCGAGCAGCCGCTCGGCCGCGACGATCTGGTACGCCATGCCGAGCTGCAGAAGCGGCTGCGCACACCACTCTGTCTCGACGAGTCGATCACCGATGTCGATCGCGCCGTGGACATGATCGTGTTGAGGAGCGGGCGCATCATCAATATCAAGCCGGGACGAGTCGGTGGATTCACGGTGTCGAAGGCGATCCACGATCTCTGTCAGACGAACGATGTCCCCGTGTGGTGCGGTGGGATGCTGGAGAGCGGTGTCGGCAGGGCCCACAACGTGGCGCTGGCGTCGCTGCCGAATTTCAAGCTTCCGGGCGACCTCAGTCCGAGCGCCCGCTACTGGACACAGGACATCGTCACTCCGGAATGGACAATGGACGCCGACGGGATGGTGCACGTGCCACTCGACAAGCCCGGCATCGGTGTCGTGGTGGACAAGGACCACGTCGAGAAGATCACCGTGAAAAGCGAGCTGCTGACACGCGAGGGCGGCGCCGACGGGCGCGGCAGCGCCGACGGAGCGCAGCGAGGCCACACGTCAGTGGCGGCGCGACGCTGACGTCATCAGGAAGCGAAGTGCCAAGCGCCCTGCCGCCTACCGTCGAGCAGCTATTCCCGCCGACGTTGCGGCAGCGCCTCATCGCATTGCGGCGGGCAATCCATGAAGACCCGGAGCTCTCCTTCGCCGAAGAGAGGACGGCACAGCGGCTCGAGATCGAGTTGCGAGAGCTGTCTCCGATCAGCTTGCAGCGAGTGGCCGCCACCGGCGTGATCGCACGTATTCGGGGCCGCCGTGCGGGTGCCCCGGTGGTTGCCATTCGCGGTGACATCGATGCATTGCCGATCACCGAGGCGACCGGGCTTCCGTATGCATCGCGCAACACCGGTGTCATGCACGCGTGCGGGCACGACGTACATGCCACATGGGCGGTTGGCGCGGCGCATCTACTGGCGCGGGAGCCCGCCAATGGGGATGTAATCATCGTGCTGCAGCCGGCCGAAGAGACCGGAAGGGGCGCGCCGGCCATTCTTGAAAGCGGGGCGCTCGACAGCGTTGCGGCCATCTTCGGCGGCCATGTAGACCGTCGCTTTCCTCTAGGCGACGTCGTGGCAGACGAGGGACCGCTAGCCGCGTCAGCTGACACTTTCACGATCGTACTGGTTGGCCAAGGTGCGCATGCGGCGAGGCCGCACGAATCCGCAGATCCCGTTGTCGGGGCGGGCGCTCTGATAACGGCGCTCCAGACGATCGTGGCGCGTCGCCTCAATCCAGCCACGCCTGGTGTCGTGACGATCGGAATGGTACGCGCCGGCACCGCGTCGAACATCATTCCAGAGCGGGCGGAGCTCGGCGGCACGGTGCGCGCCGTGGATCCAGTATCTCGCCGCCTGATGTTGGATGAAGTCGAGCGAATCAGCCGCGCAGTTGCCGCCACGCACCGCTTGGAGGCCGAGGTCGCAGTCGAGCTTGGGCCGCCACCGATCGTGAACCCACCAGAGCCGACGTCGTGGGCGAAACGTGCCGCAGCGGAGCTGCTAGGGGCGGAGCACGTGGTCCCGCTCGGCTTCCTGAACATGGCGGGCGAGGATTTCGCCCACTATATGGAGCACATTCCGGGCTGTTTTCTGCGCATCGGTGCACGCGAAGTCGGTGGTGACGTCATTGCCGCTCACGCGCCCCGGTTCTACGCTGCCGAGGAGAGCATCTTCGTCGGTGCAGCAGTCCTGGCTGCAAGCGCCCGGCTCGCTTCGCGTGCACTCGAGTGACGAATTGGCACATCGGTCTGCGTTTGCGGTACGTACAGATCGGTAGCAATGGCCGTATGGGCGTGCGTCGATTCCCCAGATGCGGCCGCCGAGCAGTCCCCGTTTCCTCACCCCTCCCATGGCCCAGAGAAGCGCTTTGATACTGGCGGCGATGCTCGCCGCCGGCTGTACCCATTCCGCACCAGCGCCACAACCGGCGCCAGCTCCCATTCCGGCAGCAAACCAGACGCCGAGCGCTCAGATGGGCGGGCGCGGCGGCTTTGGCGCCGTAGCACAGCTCGGTGGTGACACCACCGGCCGGCCACCAGCCGGTCCACGGCCATACAATCGCGTGATCACCTCGAACGCGAAGACACGGCGTGGTCTCTTCACCGTGCATCAGGTCGGCGATCGCCTTTACTTCGAGATCCCCGGCAACGAGTTCAACAAGGACATGCTCGTGGTCGGCCGCTATGCGCGTGCTGCGGCACCGGTACCTCAGCGCGGCGGCGCTGGGGGCGGGCCGGGAGGCGGATTCGGCGACTATGCGGGCGACGAGTTTGGTGAGCACACGCTTCGCTTCGAGCGCAATGGCAACCGCGTCGTCCTCCGCTCGCCGTCGTTCGCCATCACCGCAGACACGACGAAGTCCGTGTACCGCTCCGTCGAGGGGTCGAACTACGGACCGATCATCGCGGTACTGAACGTCGACGCGTATGGTCCCGATAGCGCAGCCGTGATCGACGTGACGCGACTGTTCACCACGAATGTTCCGGAATTCGCCGCCATCCGTGGCAACGTCGACCAGACGCGTTCCTACATCGAGCGCGCCGTCGCTTTTCCGGAGAACGTAGAGGTGGAGGCTACGCAGACCGGCGTTCCCGGCCCGACCGCTATGGCGCGCGGTGGCGCGCCGGTACCGGCGGCACAGCAACAGGCGCAGAGCGTCATCGCGCACTGGAGTATCGTGAAGCTGCCGGAACATCCGATGATGCCGCGCCGGGCCGACGAACGCATTGGGTTCTTCACCGTACGCACGGTCGACTTCAGCACGAACGAGCAGGTCGCGGCGCCGCGTGAGTTCATCACGCGTTGGCGTCTGGAGTGCTCTGATCGTCGCGAGGGCAACCTCTGCTATCCCAAGAAGCCGATCGTCTATTACGTCGACCCGAACACGCCCGAGCAGTGGAAGCCGTGGATTCGCAAGGCCATCCTCGATTGGCAGCCCGCGTTCGAGGCGGCGGGATTCAAGGACGCGATCGTCCCAGGCGACGTGCCGGCGAACGATCCGGACTGGTCGCCGGAGGACATCCGCCACACGATGGTCCGTTGGCTGCCGTCGACGGTGGAAAATTCTGTCGGTCCACACGTGAGCGACCCGCGCACCGGAGAGATCCTGAACGGCTCGTCGCGCATCTTCCATAACCTCATCCAGTTGATGCAGACCTGGTATTTCAGCCAGGCCGCACAGGTGGATCCACGCGCGCGTACGATGCCGTTTCCCGATTCGTTAATGGGACGGTTGCTCGAATTTGGCGTCGCCCACGAGATCGGCCACACGATCGGCCTGCAGCACGATCAGATCGGGAGTTCGGAATATCCCGCCGATAGCGTGAGGAGTGCGACGTGGGTGGCGGCCATGGGCAGCAGCCCGAGCATCATGGACTACTCGAGAATGAATTACGTCGCGCAGCCGGAGGATCGCATCCCGTTGCAGTACATGATCCCGCTCGTCGGTCCGTGGGACAAGTACACGATCATGTGGGGCTACAAGCCGATCCCTGGGGCGACGACGACTGACGCTGAGCGACCGACGCTCGAGAAATGGGCGGAGATCCAGGATACGGTCCCGTGGTATCGTTTTTCCGTCAACAATGATTTTGGCGGCTACGGCACGCAAAGCGAGGCGGTCGGCGATGCAGATCCGGTGAAGTCGACAGGCCTCGGATTCAAGAACATCGCGCGCGTGATGAACTACATCGGCAGCGCTGGCACGCGGCCCCTCGATGACAATGCGCTGCTTCAAGAGTTGTATAATCGCACGGTGAGCCAATGGGCCACCGAGGCGGGACACGTCGCGACCGTGATCGGGGGCGGCACCGTATGGTACAAATCGGGAAGTCAGCGCGGGCCCGTATATGTCCCGCTCTCACGCGCCCGGCAGGTGGCGGCGATGAAATTCCTGAACGACAGCGTCTTCCGCACGCCGACCTATCTCATCCGTCCCGAGATCGCCTCGCGGATCGAGGCTGAAGGGATGCTGGCGCGCATCGGTGGTGCTCAGAATCGAGTGCTGGGTGCCGTGCTGAATGATCAACGCATGAACCGCCTGATCGAAGGCGAGGCGCTCGCGCGGAGCCCTGGGGAGGTCTTCACCCTGATCGACATGCTCGATGGCCTGCAGCGCGGAGTCTGGTCGGAGTTGTCGGAGTCCAGTCCGCACGCGGACCCGTATCGCCGGCTGCTGCAGGACAATTATCTCACCACGATCGATCGAAAGCTCAATCCTCCGCCTCCCGTTCCGGGCGCAGCGCCGGTCGGAGGTGGCTTCACCCTGCGCCCGCAGGAGCCGCTGTCCGAGGACGCGAAGGCGCAGTTGCGCGGTGAGCTGATCGCGCTGCGCGGGCAGATTCGTTCGGCGATTCCGAGGACGAGTGATCGGGAGACGCGGATGCACCTGCAAGCGGCAGAACACCGCATCGGCGACATCCTCGATCCGAAGAAGTAGGAGACGCAGGGCCCGCGACCAGGAGCCTCATGGCGAGCACTCTCAAGCGTACACTCCGACTCGGTGACCTCGTCTTCATCGTCGTCGGAACGGTGATTGGATCGGGCATCTTTCTCGTTCCGGGCACCGTCTTGCGGGAGACCGGCGGCGCTGTGGGGCTCGCTCTCCTCGTATGGTCGGTTGCGGGCATCCTCTCTCTCCTCGGCGCGCTCACGTACGGTGAGCTTGGGGCGATGAATCCGGACGCCGGCGGCTTGTACGTGTACATCCGCGACGCGTTCGGCACCCTCCCGGCGTTTCTCTACGGGTGGACCGCGTTCTTCGTGATCGGCAGCGGATCGGTGGCGACGCTCGCCGTCGCCTTCCGCGCGTATCTTGAGCAGTTCGTGAGCCTGTCGCCGCTGGCAGGGAAGCTCGTCGCCGTGGCGATGATCGTCGTCGTGATGCTCGTCAATGTCCGTGGCGCTCGCGACGGCGCGAACGTGCAGAACTTCAGCACGGTTCTGAAGGCGGGCGCAATTGTGGTCATGAGCGTGATCCTCATCCTGCTCGGCCACGGCTTCTCGAGGGGTGATATCGTGGTCTGGCCGACAGCGCTGAACCGCGACCTGCTCCAAGGTGTGGGGCTCGCGATGCTGGCGATTTTGTGGGCCTACGAGGGTTGGCAATACGCGACCTTCAGCGCCGGAGAGACGGTGAACGCTCAACGCACCTTTCCGCGCGGCATCATTCTCGGAACGGCGCTGTTGATCGGCATCTACGTGCTGGCGAACGTGGGCTACGTCGCTGCGTTAGGCGTTTCCCGGGCCGCCGGCAGTGAACGAATCGCGGCGGCGGCCGTGGAGTCGATCATGGGACCGATGGCGGGGAAGGTGATCGCGGCGGTGATTCTCGTCTCGATGTTCAGCGCCGCGAACGGGATCACCCTCACCGCGCCACGGATGTATTACTCGATGGCGCGCGATGGCGTGTTTTTCAAGAAGTTGTCGGAAGTGCACCCTCGCTTTGGCACGCCGGCGCTTGCCATCGTGGCCAGCTCGGCGTGGGCAATGGTGCTCGCGGCAACCGGAACATTCGAGCAGCTGCTCACCTATGTCGTGTTTGTCGGCTGGATCTTTTACGCGTTGGGCGGGCTGGCCATCTTCGCGTATCGCAGGCGCCAGCCGAATGCGGTGCGGCCCTTTCGTACGCCGGGCTATCCGGTTACGCCGATTTTGTTCGTGCTTTCCGCCGCTGCGATCGTGGGCAACACAATCGTGTCGCAGCCGGGTAGGGCGGCGATAGGTCTTGGGATCGTGGGCATCGGCGTACCGGCGTACTACGCGTGGCGCGCGCGCAAACAACGCCTCGCCCAGGCCGAGGCAACCTCGATGTAATGACTGGCGGCACCACTAAACGGGTACCGACTAGGGTGACTCCCCCCTTGAAGGGATCGTCCTCTGCGTGAATCGTGTTCTGGAGAGGAACACGATTCGCCACCGGGGTAGAACCCCGCGCTCCTCCGGACTTCTCCTCCCCCGAATGTCCCCTTGTATTGCCAGCTGACGCGCGCCGCGGCCACAGGCGCGATGCTCTTGATCGTTGCCGGCTGCGGGTCCGACTCGACCGGTGTAAAGCGGAGTGGGCCAGCCGCGCACGTGACGATCGTTTCAGGTGATGCCGGCAGCGCCGTAGCGGGTATGCAGCTCGCGGCGCCCCTGGTCGTGGCCGTCACCGATGTGAACGGCACGCCAGTCGCAAACGCGCCGGTGGCATTTACGGTATCGTCGGGCAACGGAAGCGTAACGCCTGCCGCGGCCGTTACGGGTATCGATGGTCGGGCACAGACGCTCTTGACCGTTGGCACTGTGGCTGGTCCGAACCAGGTGACGGCGAGCACGGCGGGTGTCGCGACTGCCGTTCGCTTCACGGAGACAGGCATACCTGGTCCAGCCGTTGGCCTGACGCTGTTCACGCGACTCATCCGCGTCAAAACGACGGTAGACACAGCTCGGATGAACGTGCTGGTCACCGACCAGTTCGGCAATGGCACCACGCCGGGGCCGACCTTCACTGTGCGCGATCCGACGCTGGTGTCGATCGATGGCTCAGGGTTGCTCCACGTGCTCAGGCGGGGCGGCTCGACGTACGTTGTCGCCACATCGGGCACACGGACGGATAGCTCGCTCGTCATCACGCTCGCTGCTGGCCAGTCCCTTTGCACAGGCGTCGCGACTCCAGAGAGTCTGGCCGTGGGACAGGTATTCACGGACATGAGCTCTGGTTACGCGTGCGTTCATTCCTCCGGCACGGCCGGGGAGGAATATGCCCTCGTACCCTACTTCAACAACGTGACGGTGCCGTCCGCCACGATACAGGTCGAAATATCGGGTGACGGGCTCGGTGCGCCGCCCTCGGCGGCGATCGCCAGCACCTCGCATCAGCTCCGTCCACGCCTAGCGCCGACACTCGTGCGGAACGACGCTTTCGATGCGGCGCTGCGACAGCGCGAACGCGCGCTGGAGTCGCTGGCGGGAGCAGCGCGGCGGTGGTACAGCACATCGAGAGGCGGCCTGGGGGCCGACGTGAGCGGCACGACCTCCAATGCGCCGGCGCTGCTCGACGGCGTCGCGGCGACAGCGAACGTCGGCGACCTCGTAACGCTCAATGCCTCCCTTGTCAGCTGCAGCAGTGCTTCGCCACGCGTCGGCCGTGTTGCGGCGATCACGAACAAGGCGATCATCGTTGCCGATACGGCCAACCCGGCCGGCGGATTCACCGATGCCGAATACCAGTCGCTCGGCGTCACCTTCGATACGCTCGTCTACGACATGGACGTGTCGAATTTCGGCGCCCCCACGGACATCGACAGCAATGGCCACATCATTCTCTTTTTCACGCGCGCGGTAAACGAGCTCACGCCGGCCAACTCAGGCTCGGTCGTGCTGGGCTTCTTCTATGCGCGCGATCTGTATCCGAAGACCGGAAGTGCCGCGTGTCCGACGAGCAATCAGGCGGAGATGTTCTATCTGGTCGTTCCCGACCCTACTGGAATCGCGGGACACATCCTGAACAAGGCGTACGTGTCCACCAACACGATCGCCACGACCGCACACGAGTTCCAGCATCTCATCAACGCCGCACGGCGGCTGTACATCAACCACGCGCCCGCCGTCACGGAAGAGACCTGGCTGAATGAAGGGCTGAGCCACATTGCCGAAGAGCTGCTGTTCTATCGCGTGTCCGGGTTGCAGCCGAGGCACAACCTCGACAGCGCGGCGATAGCGAACCCGTCGGTCATCGCGGCATTCAACAACTATGAGCTGAACAACGCCCGGCGTTATCAAACGTATCTGCAATCGACGGCGATGCACGCCCCCGTTGGCGCCGATCCGTCCGACGCAACGTTGGAGACTCGCGGCGCCATCTGGTCGTTTCTGCGGTACGCTGCAGATCGCCAGGGCTCGAGCGACGGCGCCTTCTGGTACAATCTGGTCAACTCCCAGACGAGCGGCGTGGCCAACCTCGCGAACGTGCTCGGCGTGTCGCCGGCGAGCTGGATGCGCGATTGGGCGATCTCCGTGTTCACCGACGATTGGGTGCCGGGTATCGCGTCCAACTATACGCAACCGAGTTGGAACACGCGCGGCTACTTCAATGCCGATAACCTGGCCTTCTGGTTGCAAAACTCCGATCTGCGCACCCTGTCCGACGGCGTACTGTCGATTGCTTTGCTGCGCGGGGGCGGCGTGACCTTCTTCCGCTTCACGCCACAGTCGGGGCAGGACGCGCTGTTGTCGGTGACGTCGAACACCCAGCCCATTCCGTCGTCGCTGCAGCTGGCAATCGTGCGCGTTCGATAGCCGACTGGCGCCCGGCGGCCTGTCGTCCAGCGACAGTCGGCTGTTACTGTAGTGCTGTGACTGCGCACGAGTCGACCGCGCCGCCAGGGGACGCACCGATCTGGCGTCCGGCGCCGGAGAGCGTTGCCCGCGCGAACATGGCGCGCTTCATCGAGCAGGCGCGCTCGTTCGGTGGTGCGGCGGGAGCGGTGCAGGATTTTCCGTCGCTGTACCGGTGGTCGATCGAGCACCGGGAGCACTTCTGGCCGGCGGTGTGGCAGTTCTGTGGCGTGATTGCCGACGACCGCGCCGGCGCCAATCCGTGGGACGAGGTCCTACGCGGCGGTGATCGTGTCGCGCCGCCGGATCCGGAGCTGGGTCCACGCTGGTTCATCGGGTCGCGCCTCAACTTCGCCGAGAACCTGCTGCGCTATCGCGACCACCAGGAGGCGATCGTCTTCTGGAATGAAGCCGGGCCGCGGCGCCGCCTCACCTACGCCGACTTGGCGATGGAGGTCGGCCGATTGGCGGCTGCGTTGCGAGACGTGGGTGTCGGCGCGGGTGATCGCGTTGCGGGCTTCATGCCGAACATCCCGGAAACGGTCATCGCAATGTTGGCGACGGCGAGCCTCGGCGCGATCTGGTCCTCATGCTCACCGGATTTCGGCGCGTCCGGAGTGCTCGATCGGTTCGGACAGATTCAGCCACGTGTGCTGTTCTGCGCTGACGGCTACGTGTACGACGGCAAGGAGATCGACTGCCTGGAGCGCGCGGCGGTCATCGCCAACTCCATACCGGAGATCGAACGCGTGGTCGTCGTGCCGTACCGCCACGCCCGACCGCATCTGAGCTCCGTTCGCCGCAGCGTGAGCTGGGACCGTTTCGTTGCCGGCGTGGTGGAGGGTGGCGCGAGTCTTCGATTCGAGCGTCTGCCATTCGATCATCCGCTGTACATCATGTACTCGTCTGGCACGACAGGACTGCCGAAGTGCATGGTGCACGGCGCCGGCGGTACCCTCGTCCAGCACCTCAAAGAACACGTGCTGCACACCGACGTCACACGCGACGACCGGATCTTCTACTTCACCACATGCGGATGGATGATGTGGAACTGGCTCGTGAGCGCGCTCGCGGTGGGTGCAACGATCGTGCTCTACGATGGCGCGCCGCTACTGCGCGGTCGGGCGATACTCTGGGACATGGCCGCGCAGGAGCGAATCACCGTATTTGGAACCAGTGCGAAATGGCTCGCTTTGGCCGAGAAGGCGGGACTGAGGCCAGCGACAACGCACAATTTATCGGCGTTGAAAACGATTCTGTCCACCGGCAGTCCGCTCGCCGCGCACAGCTTCGACTATGTGCACGATCATGTGAAACGCGATGTGCGCCTCAGCAGCATCAGCGGCGGCACCGACATCATCTCCTGCTTCGCGCTCGGTAATCCGATTGGTCCCGTGTACCGGGGTGAGCTGCAGACGCGCGGCCTTGGAATGCAGGTCGAGATCTTCGATGAGGCCGGACACCCGATTCACGGCCGGCCCGGTGAGCTCGTCTGCACGGCTCCCTTTCCCAGTATGCCCGTGTGCTTCTGGAACGATCCCGGCGGCGTGAAGTACCGCGCGGCGTACTTCGACCAGTATCCGAATGTTTGGCGTCATGGCGATTGGGCGGAGCTCACCGACCACGATGGCCTCATTATCTACGGGCGTAGTGACGCGACCCTCAATCCCGGTGGTGTTCGGATCGGCACGGCCGAGATCTATCGGCAAGTGGAGCAGCTGCCGGAGGTGATCGAGAGTCTCGTCGTCGGACAGGAGATCGGCGACGCCGGAGACGTGCGAATCGTGCTGTTCGTGCGCCTCGCCGAGGCGCAGACGCTCACCGAGACGTTGAAGGACAGGATTCGCGCACGGATCCGCGAGAACACGAGCCCGCACCACGTGCCGAAGAAAATCATCGAGGTTCAAGACATTCCGCGCACTATCAGTGGCAAGATCAGCGAGCTCGCGGTGCGCGACGTCATTCACGGCCGGCCGGTAAAGAACGCCGACGCGCTGGCGAATCCGCAGGCGCTGCGGCTGTTCGAGAATTTGGAAGAGTTGCGGCACTGACGTCCGGTTGCTTCCGCGCACCCGAGCAGTACGTCAGCGCGGCAGCGCCTGACGAGCGCTGCCGGCGATGGATTGGCGCGCCTGCTCCGACAATTCCTCGACGAGCTCACGGAGGCGGGCGCGACGCTTGATCGCGACGTGCCTGAAGATTGTTCGCGCTACACCGTATGCGGCCGCGATGCTGAGCACCCAGGTGCCGAAACCGGCAAGAACTGCGTGCGTCGTGCCGGCGACAATCCCCATGCTCATGCCGCCGAACCCGCCCCCGCCGCCACCGACGATGCCGCCAAACAGACCTCCAATTATTGGCCGCAAGTTCTCCGACGCGCGGATAGTCGTCTGGCCGGAGCGGACGAGCATCGAGATCTGCACGCGCCTGCTCTTCATGTCCAAGCTGTGCCAGGTCATCGAGCGCCCAACCGCGGAGAGATTCCCGATCTCGTGCATTGATCGGCGAATCGTGTCGGCGAACAGGTCGAAGTCGCGCGAGTCGAGCTCCCCATCGAGCACGACCTCGTACGCGATATCGGCGGGTCCGCCGGACAGCCAACCGAGTGGTGCGGAAGTGCGCTCGATTATAGCGGGAGCACCAGCTCTGCTGCGCGCAGCAGCAATGCCGACCGGGAAGCCGTGTTCAGCGAGCGCGCGATCCACGAACTGCGTGGCGATGCCAGCCTCGCGAGCGGCATCGCGCACGTCGGGGAGCCGATAACCGGACGTACGCGCCTGGTCGCGCTCCGTATCGCGGTAAACAGGCTGCGGCGCCGTCACCTGATGACTGGGCGTCGAAGCCTGCAACTCGGCCGCACGACGCCAGACGTCCTGTGCTTCGGTATCGGAGACCAGCGCTGAATGCGCCGGCGCAGCAGGCGGTCGCGACACCGCAAGCCGCTGTTGATCACGTTCGAGCTCCCGGGCGACGGCACCGAGAGCGTCGGCGAGCTCCGTGCCCGTCTGATAGCGCGACGCCGGCTCCTTTGCCATGCATCGCTCGATGATCTGGGCCAGCGACGGCGGAACGTCCGCGGCAACCGAGGCGAGCGGCGGCGGTAATCGAGTGACGTGCGCCACGAGCACCGCCGACGCGAGCTCGGCGTCGAAGGGAAAGCGGCCGGACAGCGCGAGAAACCCGACGATGCCGAGCGAGTACAAATCGCTGCGCCCGTCGACGCGTTCGCCCGATACCTGTTCGGGACTGAGATAGTACACCGTGCCAAGTACCTGACCGGTGGCAGTGAGAGGCGCTGCCTCGGCCAGCCGAGCGATGCCGAAATCGGTCACCATCGCGCGTCCGTCACGGTCGTCGAGCAGGATGTTCTCCGCTTTGATGTCGCGATGAACGACGCCGCGTGCATGAGCGTAGGCCAGCGCCAGCGCCACGTCACGAAGCATGCGCACCGCTTCGTGCGGCGGCATCGGGCCGCGGCGTAACCGCTGTGCGACTGACTCGCCCTGGATGTAGCCCATGACGAAGAACACTTGGCCGCTCAACTCGTCGGCGCGATGGATCGGGACGATGTTCGGATGTGAGAGCGCCGCGGCGGTGCGAGCTTCGCGCACGAAGCGTTCGCGGATGATCGGATCACCGGCGAGATGCGGCGGCAGCGTCTTGATCGCCACGGGCCGGTCGAGACGGAGGTCGCGGGCGAGGTATACGACGCCCATGCCCCCTCGCCCGATCTCGCGCTCGAGCGCGTACTGCCCCTGCAACGCAGTGGCAAAGGCCGAGAATTCGGATGTAGGCGCTGTCACGGTCCTTGCGAGTGTTGCCCTGGTGCGGTGAAAAATGCGACGCGGATCGTGTGGAAGCAAAGGTTGTTTCGCCCCTCTCCGGCCGTCCGTTACATTGAGTGGCAGGGGATTCGCCGATCGTGAAGCGAGAGGAGATTGCATTCATATGGCAGAGACTGCGACTCTCAGCGCAGCGCCCGAAGCGCACGACGTATTTCCGATCAACGGCACCGATTACGTCGAGTTCTACGTCGGCAACGCAAAGCAGGCGGCGCACTTTTATCAGGGCGGCTTCGGCTTTCAGCTCGTCGCCTATCGCGGGCCGGAGACGGGCACGCGCGATCGCGCCAGCTACCTCCTGAGCCAGGGCAAGATCCGACTGCTCCTGACGACGGCGCTGCGTCCGGGTAGCGCGATCGCCGCTCACGTCCACGAGCACGGCGATGGCGTGAAGGACATCGCGTTATGGGTCGACGATGCGCGCGATGCGTTTGCCAGAGCGGTCGAGCGCGGGGCCGTGCCGGTGCACGCGCCGCGCGTTCTCCATGATGAGCGCGGGGAAATCGTCATCGCCGCGATCAAGACATACGGCGACACGATCCATTCTCTCGTCGAGCGGCGGAACTATGATGGATTGTTCATGCCGGGCTTTGTGCCGACGGAAACGCCCTATCAGCCACCGGAGACTGGTCTCCTGTACGTGGACCACATCGTCGGCAACGTCGAGCTCGGGAAAATGAACTTCTGGGTGGAGTTCTACGAGCGGGTGATGGGTTTCAAAAACCTGATCTCCTTCGACGACACCGATATCTCAACCGAGTACTCGTCGCTGATGTCGAAGGTGGTGTCGAATGGCAACGAGCGCATCAAATTCCCGATCAACGAGCCGGCGCAGGGAAAGAAGAAGTCACAGATTGACGAATACCTCGAGTTCTATCGCGGTCCTGGTGCGCAGCACCTCGCGCTCGCCACCGACGACATCATCGGCACGGTGACCTCACTTCGCGAACGTGGCATCGAGTTTCTCAGCGTGCCGACCACGTATTATGCCGATCTGCAGCAGCGTGTCGGCACGATCGACGAGCCGCTGGAAAACTTGCAGGATCTCGGCATCCTGGTCGACCGCGATCCGGACGGCTACCTGCTGCAGATCTTCAGTAAACCGGTGCAGGACCGGCCCACGCTCTTTTACGAGATCATCGAGCGCAAGGGCGCGCGCAGCTTCGGCAAGGGGAACTTCAAGGCGCTGTTCGAGGCGATCGAACGGGAGCAAGCGCTGCGGGGCAACCTGTAACGGAGTACGCGCCGATGATCTACCACACGCTCGGCAAGATCCCGCGCAAACGCCACATCGCCTTCCGGAAGCCTAACGGTGGCATCTACGCCGAGGAGCTGATGGGGCACGAGGGATTCACGGGCACGGCGTCGCTGCTGTACCACGTGCATCCGCCCACCACGGTGAAATGCGTTCGCCGGCTGGCTGAGACACCGTACGAGGCCGATCCGGACAACGTGCTCCGCCACCGGCACTTTCTCACCGCGCGCGCGCGGCACGGCGGCAGTCCGACCACGGACCGCATCCCGCTGCTGTTCAACAACGACGCGGCGATGCTGTACGTCGAGCCGGACGTGCTGGACGAGCACTTCTACCGCAACGCTCAGGGCGACGAGCTCGTGTACGTGAGTGAGGGGAATGGCGTGCTCGAGTCGGTGTACGGCGAGCTGCCCTATCGCCAGGGGGACTATGTCGTGATTCACCGCGGCATCCTCCATCGCTGGCGTTTGGATGCCGATACGCCGCACAAGCTGCTCATCATCGAGAGCCGCGGGCACGTACGCACTCCGAAGCGCTACCGCAACGAGTTCGGCCAGATCAAGGAAGGTGCGCCGTACTCGGAGCGTGACTTTCGGAAGCCAACGCAGCTCGTGACGCACGACGAGCTGGGGGACTTCCGCATCCTCGTCAAGCAGTACAACGGGATCAACGAGATCATCCTCGATCACCATCCGCTCGACGTCGTTGGCTGGGACGGTTACTTCTATCCGTGGGCATTCAACATCAGCGACTTCGAGCCGATCGTCGGGCGCGTGCACCAGCCGCCCCCCGTACATCAGACGTTCGAGGGTGACAACTTCGTCGTCTGCTCCTTCTGCCCTCGTCCGTTCGATTTCGATCCGGAGGCCGTGCCGGCGCCGTACAATCACAGCAACGTCGACTCCGACGAGGTGCTCTACTACGCATCGAGCGAATTCATGAGCCGCAAGGGAATCGAGTACGGCAGCATCACCTTGCATCCGGACGGCATTCCGCACGGACCACATCCGGGGCGAGCGGAGGCATCCATCGGCGCCAAAGCGACGAACGAGCTGGCGGTGATGATGGACACCTTCCGCCCGTTGCACGTCGCAAAGCAGGCGATCGAGATCGAAGATCCGGACTACCACAGGAGCTGGATCGACGCACAGCACGTCGCGTTCAATCCGCCCACCAGCTAGGGAAGGTCTGATTTAATAGAGGTTTCTCTTGTGCCGGAAGGGTTTCGATG
>CAZICQ010000022.1:0-1849 GCA_964537775.1 uncultured Gemmatimonadaceae bacterium
TGAATCGAGTATGGCTCCCACTCCCGGCCGATGATGTAGGCGAGCACCCATGGCGCGACGTCGGCATCGTACATCCCCGACGCGTGTCCCGGGCGGTGCGCGAGCGCTGCATGACCGTGCACGACGTCCACGACTCGTCGCATCTCGTCACGAAATCCCGCGCTCCAGCGGCGGTCGTCGTACTGTTCCGACTTCCTTCCCGGTGGCGGCTCGGTCCAGACGCCGTGAATGAGCCGGAGCGGCCGATCGGGATGCGTTTCGTTCCAGCCGCGTAGCGCACGATAGAAGTAGGGCGGCTGAATCGTGTAGACGCGCAGACTGTTTGCGTTCATGCTGGCGGCCAGCGCGATCCACCCCGCGTACGTGGCGGAATCCGGAAACTCGGCCGGACTTCGTCCCGGAAGAGCGGCGCCGATGTTGATGCCCTTCACCCAGAACGGCCGCCAGCCGCCGGCGTGACGCTCGTCCGGCACCTCGAGCACACGTGTGCCCGCACGCGCGGCGATGGCGGTTTGCGCCGGCCGGAGCACCGGCGGCAGCGGCCTGCCGGTCATGCTGTCCACCGGCAGGCGCTCGAGATACCAACGGCTCAGCGAATCCTGCGGCACGACCAGGAGCGCGTGCTCGAAGCTCTGGCGAGCGGTTGCGCGGTCGCCGGTACGATACGCCACCATACCCAGTCCGGTGAGCGCGTCGTAGTCGTTAGGTCGCGACGCCAGTGCCCGCACGAACCGCGATCGGGCGCCGGCCAGATCACCGGCGCGCAGTCGGACATAGCCGGAGCCGTCCAGCGCGCCTGCGTCGAATGGGCACTGCCGCAGGACGCGAGCGAACAGCGACTCCGCACGCGTCCCATGAGTGCCCGCACTCCGCTGTATCGACCAGGCGCTGTCCACCAGCACAGCCAACGACGTGGGCAGCGGCGCACAGCCGGTTTGCGCGGTGGCTGGAGTCGGCCGGCAGAGTAGCGGCAGCGCCGTCGCCAGCGTCACCAGCCGCGTGGAAAGGCGCATGGCGATGTGTCCTCCCCGATGATCGGGCGTCATCCCAGAGGACGGCTGGCCACTCGCTCTGCAACGCCAGCCACGGCTTTCCAGCGAACTCGCCTTCACTCCCCCCACCGCGTCTCTTTTCCGTGTCTCCTCGGACGTTTGCTCGCCTTGTCGCCACCACCTGGCTGTTCGCGGCCACCACGCTGACGACTACCCGTGGTGGGGCGCAGGATTCGTCGCGTGTGCGCGCGTGGCTGAGGAGCGGTGACTCGGCATGGGACGCGAAGGCGTATGCCGCCGCAAGGCAGGCGTACGGCGCGGTGGTACGCAGCGACACCAGCGCGTCTTCGCGCGCTGTCTTTCGTCTCGCCACCCTGCTCGCCTGGAATAACGACCTCGCGCTGGCCATCCGGCTGCATCGCGCTTACATCCGGATGGAGCCAAACGACGCGGAAGGACGCATCGCGCTCGCGCGCACTCTCGCCTGGTCGGCGAGCTACGATGCGGCCGTCGCGATCTACGACTCGGTCACCAGCCACGACGGCAGCCAGCGCGACGCCGTGCTCGGGGCGGCGCAAGCGCTGTCGTGGGCTGGCCGCCAGCACGAAGCCATCGCGCGTTACCGCCGATGGCTCGCGGAGCATCCGACAGACACCGACGCGCGGCTGGCGCTGGCTCGGACGCTGGCGTGGGCTGGTGATCTGTCGGCCGCGGAAGATGCGTATCACCAAGCGGCGCAATCGGGCCTGGCGCAGGGGGCGCACGGCGATTCGCTGGAGGCGGCGAAGGGGCTCGCCCGCGTCGCCGCCTGGCGCGGTTCTCTCGACGCGAGCGAGACGCTCTGGCGCAACCTCTCG
>CAZICQ010000022.1:1949-59864 GCA_964537775.1 uncultured Gemmatimonadaceae bacterium
CTGGTGGCCCGCGGACAACATTGCCATCGGCGCCGAAGGCGGAGTGGCGGGGCTCGTGACCGAAGGCAGCGGCCTTCCCACCCGCCTGTTCGGCGCCCTGTCGGCGTTCGCATCCGTTCGCGTGTCGCCCACATTGTCGTTTCGCGCGAGCGCAGCGGAGGAGCCATTTACCGAGACGGCACCGTTGATTCGCTCCGCGATCGTGAGCTCGAGCGAGGATGTCAGCATCGACGCACGACTGCCCTGGCAACTCGCCCTGTCGGTTGGTGGAGGCGCAGCAGCGCTGCGAGGAGGAAGCGGCTTCAACTCTCGCCGCAGCGGCTTTGGCTCACTCGGCCTGCCGCTCCGGCGCTGGCTGCGCGTCGGCGCGACGCTCCGTTCGTTCGGTTACGCACACGCGGCCAGCGACGGCTATTTCTCGCCCCAGCAGTTCACGCTCGGTGAGCTTACGTCGGGGTTGTCCTTTGGCCATGATCTCGGCTGGTTCAGCACCACCGACGTGGGCGTCGGACGACAACAGACCCGCTTCGGCTCTTCGGTGACTGCGCGTAGCGCCCAGCATCTGGCGGGCACGGTCGGATACCGTCTGGACCCCTCGCGCGAGATCTCGCTCGCCGCGTGGTACGCCAACGTGGCGTCCACCGCAGCGGTGACCGCAGTTCGCGGCGGCAGCGATTACTTCGCGCGAGGCATCAGCATCCGAACGCGGCTCGGTTTGTAAGGCGAACCAGCGCTGCCAGGCGCGTGAAGAGGCAGAAAGAGTTCACGAACACGGAGCTCGCCCGCCGATCGAAGAGGCGCTCTCGCGCTCCAGCCCGATGACGAAACAGGGCTCCGGAGATACCGGAGCCCTGTTTCGCACGCGACTCGTTCGAGCTCAGCTCTTGGTCGCTTTGCCCGTCTCGAGGTCCAAGGTGTACGCTGTGGTCCCCACCATCATCGGCACATAACGAGTGCCGTTGAAGGTGATCGTCACCGTGCGGGAGAGCGTGAACGTCTTGGTGGTGCCGTTCCTGGTCACG
Source organism: uncultured Gemmatimonadaceae bacterium (assembly GCA_964537775.1). Taxonomy (GTDB): domain Bacteria; phylum Gemmatimonadota; class Gemmatimonadetes; order Gemmatimonadales; family Gemmatimonadaceae; genus CAMLIT01. The sequence goes on from CAZICQ010000022.1 coordinate 2,972, forward strand.
CTGCCACTGCCGGCTATCTGCCGTGTGATGGAGCCGGACATCGGGAACAGATACGTACTGCGCGGCAGCTTCACGACGATGTTGGTGAACGTCGTGTTGTCGGTCGTGTGGTACGTGCGTTTGGCACTGCTGTCGGTATGATAGCCACCGTCGGTGCGCGAGCCGTTACCGTTCCACGTGCGGCTCGTCTCGTGGCCGAGCAGCCCGCTCGCCGTCATGTCGCGCTGGCGCGACACCGTATCCGCGCCATCGCTCACCAGCCGGACGCCGCTCACCGAGAGCTGGAAGTCGGCCGACGCGGTGAGCGTGTCGTTGTATGCCGACATCGGTTTGCCGCTCGCGTCGAAGAACGCAAAGGAGCGATTCAGCGTGAGACCGCCGTTCGTTTGCGGCGGGCAGCTGAAGCGCCCCGAGCTCGCGTTGAACGTGCAGCCACCCGTATACGACCAGAAGCCGACGCGCGGCTCGTCGGCCGACACCGTCGAAAACGACGGAGCCGCGGTGTGCGCGAAATCCGCGCTCGCCGTGAGCGCGCCCGCGCTCATCGAGACGTCGGACGCGAGCATCACGTCCACGTCCTCGGAGGTCGCATCGGATGCCGACAACGCCGCCGCCTGCGCGGTGTCCTCGGCGCTGAGGTTGAAGCTCACAGACGATGGGCTCGTGCTGTCCCCGCTGCACGCGGCCAGCAGGAACGCCAGCACCGGTGCGCTGATGAACGCGTAGCGCTTCATTTCAGTAGCCTCTTCGGTAAGGGTTCGCCAAGTGAGACGCCGCGACGCATCTTGCGTTTCGTGATGCCCGTCACAACTAAGAATTCTTGCTGGGGGAATCGATGATGATGACACGCATCCCGGCGGTCGTCGCCCTGCTCAGCGTCGCGTTGCTGAGGGGGAACAGCTGGTCGACCGCGGCCCCGCTGCCCGAGCGACTGCAGGAACATCACGGCGCTCTGTACCGCGATATGATTTACGTCGCGGGTGGCTTCGATTCGACGAGCCAAGCGACAAAGGTGGCGTACCGATACGACCCGCGGCGCGACAAATGGGAACGCATCGCCGATTTGCCCGAGCCGCGCCACCACATGCCGTTGGTGGTCGTGGGTGACACGCTGTACGCCGTCGGTGGATTCGATGGCCTGCAGTTCGTGCCGAAATCATCGCTCTGGATCTATCGCGCCGACCGAAACAGCTGGGAGTCGCGTGCGCCGCTGCCTGTACCACGCGGCGCGTCGGCTGCCGGTGCCGTCCGGGGAACACTCATCGTGGTCGGAGGCTTTGGGTTGCAGCGCAAGCTGCTCGACTCCATTGCCGTGTACGATCCGCACACGAACAGCTGGACGAATCGTGCTCCGATTCCCACACGACGCGATCACCTCGAGGCGCAGGTGGTGAACGGCGTCCTGTACGCCATAGGCGGCCGCCCGCTCTCACCGGCGCAGAACTACGACGTCGTCGAGGCATATGACGCGGCCACCGACAGCTGGTCGCGACGCGCGCCCATGCCGAGTCGACGGGGCGGCCTCGCGTCGGCGGTGCTCGAGGGACAGATTCACACGTTCGGTGGCGAGTATCCCGGCGGTGTGTTCGACAATCACGAGGTCTACGATCCGGCGCGGGACCGGTGGACGGTCGAGACGCGAATGCCGACGGCGCGGCACGGATTGGCAGCGGTCACCGTGAACGATCGCATCTACGTGATCGGCGGCGGTCCACGCGCTGGACTGGCGCAGACGGACGTGGTGGAGGTTTGGAAGTAGCATGGCGCTCCACGCAAGGGCTCATGGCGTGCTCCCGCTCTTCGTGGTGCTGATCGCCGCGTGTGCGAGTCGCAACGTCGCCCTTCCCGAGCTGACCAGCGCCGGCACCGGCGGCGCGGCCGATCTGGTTGCGCGCGGCGAGTACATCGTGCGCAACGCCGCCACTTGCGGCGGCTGTCACGCCGCGGATCAGCACAACCCGGATGGCCCGCTCTCCGGCGGCGCGGAGTTCAAGGACTGGCGACTCGGCACCATCCGCGCGGCCAACCTGACGCCGGATACCGCGACCGGTCTTGGCGCCTGGTCCGCTGCCGAGATCGTGCGCGCCCTTCGCACCGGGGAGCGAAAGGATGGACGGCTCCTCGCGCCCGTGATGCCATACGAGTGGCTGCACGGCATGTCGGACGATGACGCCCTCGCGGTCGCACGGTATCTCGAGGCGCTCCCACCGGTGCGGAAGGAGGTACGCCAGCAGCCAAACGTGACCTTCAAGATGGCTCGATTACTTTTTCTGCGACCGAAACGCGCCACGACGGTGAGCGCACCTCCTCGCGCGCCAACCGCCGCCTATGGCGACTATCTCGCCAACCACGTCGCGCTCTGCTCACACTGTCACACGCCGCGCGGCGGTCTTCGCGACCAGTACGACAACGACCGCGCCTTCGCCGGCGACGCCAATCCGCCGAAGGATTTCCCGGCGAATCCCTCCAACCTCACGCCCGACAGTTCGACTGGGATCGGTCGCTGGTCGGAGAGCGACTTCGTGCAAACGATTCGCACGGGCGTGAACCCGCGCGGCGATTCGCTGCACCCTTTCATGCCGTGGAGACAGGCGCGCCGCATGACGGACGACGACCTGCGGGCGATCTACCGGTATCTGCGCACGGTGCGGCCGGTGATAAACGACGTCCCAAGGCGGAACGCGCAGTTAACGCCCTGAGGGCGTCGGCGCAGTTCGGGCGTCAGCGCCCTCGAGCCGTTGCGCCTGCCTCTACTCGTAGCCCAGCAGTGCGTGTAGCATGTTGTGCATGCTCACGCCGCAGCCGATTGTCCTCGAGAGCAACGGCGTCCGTCTCGAGCCCCTCGTCGAGGAACATCATGAAGCGCTGGCCGCCGCCGCCTCCGACGGCCGCCTCTGGGAGATCTGGTACATCGCGGTGCCGCCTCCCGAGGCGATGCGCGAGTACGTCGTCGAGGCGCTCAAAGAGCAGCGTGCGGGAAACATGGTGTGCTGGGTCGTGCGCGACGTTGCCAGCAACACCATCATTGGTGCCACACGATACCACGACATTGCGCCGCGTCTCGACCGGGTGGAGATTGGCCACACCTGGTACGCGGAGAGCCGGCAGCGCACGCACGTGAATACCACCTGCAAGCTGCTCCTCCTCCGTCATGCCTTCGACGCGCTCGGCTGCGCGGTCGTCGGCTTGCGCACCGACAACTTCAACTTTCGTTCGCAGCGTGCCATCGAGGCGCTCGGCGCCAAACGAGACGGCGTGATCCGTCACTTCGGCGTCCGCCGGGACGGCAGCGCGCGCGACAGCGTCATGTACAGCATCCTCGCAACAGAGTGGCCGGACGTGCGTCGCCATCTCGAGCTGCGGCTGCGGCGCCATGCCGCACCGGCCGATTGAGCGCCGTCGTCGCGCGTGGCATGTCGCAGCACGGCAAGGTGACGATCGTCAACGTCGGCTACCGCTCCACCAACTATTGGGTCATCAGCGCCGGCAGCTCACGCCTGCTCGTCGATCTCGGCTGGCCTGGTACGATGGGCACGCTGCGCGCGAATCTGCAGCGCATGGACGTGCCGATGCGCGAGCTCCGATACGCCGTCGCGACGCACTACCACCCCGACCACGCTGGTCTTGCCCAGGAGCTCAAGGCCATCGGCGTCCCCCTGCTCGTGATCGAGGAGCAGGTCGCCGCAATCGGTCTCTTGAAGTCGTGGATGAAGCCCCAGGACCGGTACGTGGACATCGTACCGGAGGGCAATGTCGTCATCTCCTGCTCCGCGAGCCGCGCCTTGCTCGAGCGGATCGGCATCTCGGGAGAGATCGTGCACACGCCCGGCCACTCCGATGACAGCGTCTCTCTCCTCCTCGACGACGGCTCGGTATTCACCGGCGATCTGACGGCGCCGGAATTCGCCGAGGAGCAGAATGCGGCGATGGTCGCGGCCAGTTGGCAGCGCCTGAGAGTGCGTGGCGCGACGTGGATTTATCCCGGACACGGCCCGCCGCGACCGATGCCGCCCGCAGCAACCACACCGTAATGCGCGGCAAGGCGGCCCGATTTTTCCGTAGCTGCTCGACAATGCGCCGCGCCTTCTACGCCCTCCTCGCACTCAGCGGCGCCGTTCGTCCCGCGGGCGCCCAGAACGCCGACTCTGCACAACCCGCCGTCGCGATCACAGGCATGGGACAGCCGCCTGCGTGGCAGCCGTATCTGTCGGCGTTCGGTCTCGCCGGCAACTCATCGGCGCGCGGCGGCGGCGCGCTCGTTGGACTTCAACGTCCCCTTCTGAACCCGATCACCGGACTGCTCGCCGTCTCAGCCGAGGCCTTCGCCGACCGGCGCGCACAGGCGACGGATAATGGCCTGCGGTTGCTCGCGAACGTTCCCGCGTTCGGCATCTCGGGGGGTGCGAACTGGTACTTCAACGGCGGAGTGCACCGCATCTTTACGTTCGAGGTGCCAGTGCGCCGCGGTGGATTCTTCGGCAACGGCAGCATGCTGCGCGTGGATTGGCTACCGGCGGAGCATTCCATTGCCGCCGGCGTCGACGTGCCACTCATGCAGCCGTTGGCCGGCCGGACGCGACCGCGACAGACCGATATCGACCTGCGTCGCACTGTCCCCCGCCCGGAACCCGCGGAGGCCGAGGCAAGCGAAGATCCGCTCTCAGACTCGACCGAGCTGGCGCTCGCCGCCGTCGCGCGCATGGCAGAGGTGGTGAGCAGCTACGTCATACTCGGGCCGACACGCGACGAGGACGTGCTGGCCGGACTCACACCGGCGGCGGGCTTTGACGCGGCCGCTCAGGCGTATCGCGATCAGCTTGCGCGGGCATTCGGAGTCGCCGCAGGAAACGTCGCGCAGGGTGAACGCATCGCTGCGGCGGCGCGGTCGATCGCCTTCGATCGCGTGATTCTCCCGTACGACACGCTGTTCGGCCGGCCAAAGGCGGGGAGCGGAACTCTGGAGCCGCTGCTGGCCGTCGCACAGGATGCGTTCGCACGGTGGCTGCGCGAGTCGAGCGGAGCGACCGCGCAGGGCCAGCAACGGCTGCTCGCGGTGAACCGCCGTTGGCTGGCCCTCGTCGAAGCGCAACGCGCGCGGCAGCAGCACGACGTGAACGACTCTCGTCTCGTTTGGCTCGCACCGCAGCTCGCGCTGGCGCCGTCGGACTACGACAGCCAGGAGAAGATCGACGGTCTTCTCTCGCGTGCCGTCGGCCATCCCTTCACCGACCGAAACGCGCTGCGTTATCTCCGCACGGCCGATCTGCCGCTCGAGATCGCCCGCTCCATTCTCGCGGCGCGGCGCTATCACGTCCTCTGGACGCACGACTTCACCGGGCGTCTCCCCACCGGCGCGCTCGACGAAGTGTCGTATACGATGGTTGCCGATGCGTACCTGCCGGCGCTCACGGCGGCAGTGAAGCGTTACGACTCCACCGGCGTCATGACCGAATACATCCTGCTGGTGGATGCGTTCTATTATCACGCGCGCGCTGGAGCGCTCTGGTTGAGCATCCTCGAGAATCCGCTGACTGCCGCCATCCGGTTGAGGCGTGACGAGCAGGCGCAGGCGGCGCATCTGCGGCAGCGGCTCGACGATCTTCGCGACGCGGTTTCCCGTTCGGTCCGGCTGCAGCGCGAGGCGGCGGCGCAGGGGGGCGACCGGTGGCTGCGGAAGGTCGTGCGCGTGCAGGTGAGCGTCACGCTGCCCGCCGACTGGTCCTTTCGCAGCAGGCGCACGGTCCCTCCCATCCCGTTCGTCCCGGACAACATCATCCGCGACCATCGCAAGATCGTGCTCTACGATCTGACGGAGGCCAATCCCTACGCGGGGGCACTGCTCGACACCGGCATCGGCATCGGCGAGCAGTACGCGAGCGTCTCCTGGGAGGACCGTGGGCTGGAGGTGCGCGGCCCCGCGGCGCTGAACGCCCGCGTTGCCCTCCGCCGCACTCTCGCATCGAATGGCCTGCGAGCCGATCGCATCCCCCCGCCGCTACGCACGGCGGACACCACCGCCGCCGGCCGCACGCCCACGACCGATACGCGCTCCTACGTCGGTCGCGCGCTCGAGGTGCATAACGACGCCGGGTTCGGCGCCAAGGAGGCATCGGTCGCGCGCGCCATCCTGTATAGCCTCGCGCCGGCCGGCACCGTCATCATCGTGCCCGATCCACTCTGGGTGAGCGACACGTGGGCGGCGATGCTCGCCGGCGCCGCGGCGCGCGGCTGCCAGGTCGTGATCGCCGCCCCCGCGCGCGCCAATTCGCCGAACCCGGAGCCCGCTGTCATGGCGTTGGAGAGTGACATCCTGCACCGGATGCTGACGTTCCGCCGCCGGCTCGGCGACCGCATCGCCGCCGCGGGCGGCGCGCTGCACATCGGTGTGTTCGCCGGGACCTCACCAGCGACAGACGTCACCGCCAGACTCGCCGAGATTCACGCGGGTCTCGCACGGGCGCCGTGGATTCGCCGAATGATACCGTTCGACGATTCTACGCTCGCCCTGCTCGATCGCGCGCTCGCGCAGGCAGCACCCTCCGATCGCGCCGCGACGTCGATCGCGCGCGATGTGTCGCCACATGCGCCGCAGCTCCACTCGAAGACCGTGCTCGTGGGACGCGCCGGCGCTATCGCGGCACTCGTCAGGCAGCCCGGCTGGGCGGACATTCTCGCCCGCACCCTGCGCGAGCAATCGCGCCAAACGGCACGCCTTGCCGACGCGATCGGCGCTCCCCTTCCCCCCGCCGACACGGCCGCCGATCGCGCCGCCGATGCCCTCCTGCAGGGCTACGAGCGCACCCTCAGTCCGGCGGAGCGCAAACAGCTCAGCTTCTACTTCGCCAACGGCTCACAAAATCACGATCCGCGTGGTCTCATGCTCGACGGCGAGTCGGTCGTGATCGTGTCCGGCGTCCACACCTCGGCGGGGCTCGTCGACCTCTTCTATCTCTTGGCGCGGACCACCTGGGTGCAGGATGACTCGGAGATCGACCCGCTCGTACGGCCGCCAGCCGGCATGATGGCTCGCATCGCGCGGATCCTTCGCTCGGCGATGTAGCCGCTTCGCCAACGACAGGACGCGGACTGGTCCTCACATTCGGTGTGGCGTACTGTTGAGTGGCTCACACCCACTTCTCTCCATGTACGCCATGACCAGCTACGAACGATTCGCGTCCGCGATTCTGATGCTCACTCTCGCGGCCCAAGCCGCGGCGCAGCGTTCGCCAACGGACGCGTCGATCACCGGGCGGCGCGCGACGCACATCGCCGACTCGCTGCTCGCGCGCATGACGCTGGACGAAAAACTCGGGCAGCTCACGCAGGCGCCTGCCGGCTTCGATCAGACAGGGCCCACCATGAGTCCGGCCGGCGAGCAGCAATTGCGCGAGGGACAACTCGGCGCGCTGCTGAATCTCTACGGTGCGGACGCCACTCGACGCATCCAGCGCATCGTCGTCGAGCAGTCGCGTCTCCACATCCCGCTGCTGTTCGGCTTCGACGTCATTCACGGCATGCGTACGATCTTTCCGATTCCGCTGGCGACGGCGTCCTCCTTCGACTCCGCCGCGGCGGGCCGGATGGCGCGAATCTCCGCCACCGAAGCCACGGCGATGGGCTTGCACTGGACCTTCGCGCCAATGGTGGACATCGCGCGCGACGCGCGCTGGGGACGCATCATCGAAGGCGCCGGCGAAGATCCGTACCTGGGCTCCGTCATGGCAGCAGCGCAGGTGCGCGGCTTCCAAACCGCCGACCTCCGTGCCTCCAATTCACTGCTCGCCACGGCGAAGCATTTCGCCGCCTACGGCGCCGTGGAGGCCGGGCGCGAGTACAACATCGTCAGTGTGGGCGAGCGCGATCTCTGGAACGTGTATCTGCCACCCTTCCACGCCGCGGTCGAGGCGGGCGTCGGCTCGATAATGCCGTCGTTCAACGAAATCAATGGCACGCCGTCGCACGCGAACGACTGGCTGCTCACTGACGTTCTGCGCAAGCGCTGGCACTTCGGCGGCATAGTAGTGAGCGACTGGACGGGCATCATGGAGCTGATCCCGCATGGACTCGGCGACAGCGGCACCGCCGCGGTGCGCGCGCTCCGTGCCGGCGTCGACATGGAGATGTCGAGCACATTGTACCGCAACAGGCTTCCCGATGCGGTCCGCGCCGGCCGTGTGCCGATGTCGCTCATCGACAGCGCCGTGAAACACGTATTGCGCGTGAAGGCAGGGCTCGGCCTGTTCGACGATCCGTATCGCGGGGCAAGCGTGGACCGTGAGCGGCGGGACGTACTCACCGCCGAGAATCGCGTGGCCGCGCGGGAGATCGCTCGTGAGTCGATCGTGTTGCTGACGAATCACAGCGTGTCGAGTGGCAGCGCGCCGGGAGCGACCGCACTGCCTCTGCGGCGCGATCTACGTAGCATCGCGGTAATCGGCGCGCTCGCCGCGGATTCGAGCGCGGTGCTCGGTGCCTGGCACGGCGCCGGCCGCAAGGAGGACGCCGTCACGGTGCTCGACGCGCTTCGCCGAGCGATGCCTAACACATCGATCAACTACGCCCCCGGCGTCGCGCTCGATACCGTTCACATCGAGGGAGCGGTGAGCTCCCCCGGTATCACCGCGGCCGAGCAGCTCGCCCGCGATGCCGACGCCGTGCTGCTCGTGCTCGGCGAGACGGCGGACATGAGCGGCGAAGCGGCCAGCCGATCATCGGTGGAGCTGCCGGGCGCACAGGAGCAGCTCGCGGAAGCGGTGGTACGTGCCGCGCACGCATCCAATCCAGGCAAGGTCGTGGTTGCCGTGCTGATGAACGGCCATCCGCTCGCGGTGCCCTGGCTCGCGGACAGCGCCTCCGCGCTGGTGGAGAGCTGGCATCTCGGCATCGAGCACGGGAACGCCCTCGCCGACATCCTTCTCGGCGACTACGTGCCCAGCGGAAAGCTGCCCGTCAGCATCCCGCGCGCCACCGGACAGCTGCCGCTGTACTACAACCACAAGAATACGGGGCGCCCTCCGTCTGAGAGGGAGAAATGGAACTCCAAGTACATCGACGTATCCTGGACGCCATTGTTCCCGTTCGGCCATGGGCTGTCGTACACGACGTTCGGCTACTCGAATCTGCGCGTGTCACGCCCGACACTGCGCGGCACGGACTCGATCACCGTGACGGTGGACGTCAGCAACACGGGCGCGCGCGCCGGCACGGAGGTAGCGCAGCTCTACTTGCGACAGGACAGCGCGTCGGTGACGCGCCCGGTGCGCGAGCTGCGCGGTTTCCGGCGCGTGGCGCTGCAGCCGGGCGACACGCGTTCGGTCAGCTTCCGTCTCGCGCCTAACGATCTAGCCATGTACGATCGCGAGATGCGCCGGGTGGTCGAGCCGGGGTCGTTCACGATCTGGGCCGGCGGCAGCTCCGCGGCGACGCTGGCCGCGCACTTCACCGTCACCGGCGGCCTAACGGTGCTCGCACCCGCGCCGCCGGTGTTTCGATGACTGCGTGCGATCTGTGACGGCTGACATGATCGGCCGCTTCGCCAAGCTGTTCGATCACTCCGTGGTACGCCCGGACGCGACGCTCGACATGGTGCGGCACGCCGCCGACGTGGCCGCGAGCGTCGGCAGCGCCACGCTCACCGTGCAGCCGCACTACATCGGCGTCGCCGCCGAGGCGCTGCGCGGCACCGGCGTGCTCGTAGGCACGGTCGTCGGATTTCCACATGGGAACGAGACGCCGGTGATGAAAGCCTATCAAGCGAACACTGTGCTCGATCTCGGCGCCGAGGAGATCGACATGGTGATGAACATCCCCGCGCTGAAGAATGGCGAGAGGGACGTCTTTATCAGCGACATCGCCGGAGTCGTCGCGGCGGGTGCAGCTCACGGTTGTATCGTGAAGGTCATCACCGAGAACTGCCTGCTCACGGATGACGAAAAGAGCCGCGCCTGCGACTGGATTGCCGATGCCGGCGCGCAGTTCGTCAAGACATCCACGGCGTACTCCGCCGGCGGTGCCACACTGGACGACGTGCGGCTGATGTACCATGCGGTTGCCGGCCGCTGTCTCGTCAAAGCCGCCGGTGGTGTCCGCACGCTGGCGGAGGTCCTCGCCTTCCTGCAGGCTGGCGCGCGACGATTCGGCTCGACGCGCACCGACCAGTTCGTGGCCGGCTTCGCGGAGTTGGACCCGGCCGAGCAACGTCAGTTCGAGGAATTCCTCGCCGCGCCCGCCATCGCGCGCGCATGAAGGCGCGCGTCTGGATTATCGTCGCGGCGGCGCTCGCCGCCTGCCGCCGCGAGGAGGTGAGACCGGAAGAGCTGTTCCAGGCGCAGTCCCAGGGACTGAGCTATCTCGAGACGAGCCAACTTCCGGAAGCAGCGGCACAATTTCAGAAGGTCATCGCCCTCGCGCCAAACGAGCCGCTCGGCTATGCGAATCTCGGGCTCACGTACCTGCAGGCGGCGCGATACAAGGACGCCGAGGACGAGCTTCGGCGCGCGCGCAAGCTGGATCCCACGAACCCCGACATCGGACTCATCGCGGCCAAGCTGTATGCCGTCACCGGACGCGACGCGGAGGCGCGCACGACACTCGAGCAGCTCCGTCGCGATGCGCCACGCAACGCGCACGTGCTCTATGCGCTGGCGGAGCTCGACGCGCAGCATCCGCCGAGCGACACCATCGCCGGCCGGCGGTACGAGAACGAGCTGCGTGAGGTGCTCGCCCTGTCACCGGCGAATCTCGCCGTTAGGCTGGCGCTGGCCGGCGCGATGGCGCGCCGCGAACCGCTCACGGCTGCGGTTGCCGACAGCGCGGTGCAGCTGCTCGAGGCGGTCCGCGGGTTCCGCCCGGAGATACCGGCGGATACGAAGCCGCTCCTGGCACAATCGATCGACGCTCTGCGTTCGGGCAACGCCACGGCGGCACGATCCGCCGTCGAGCGGTTCATCGCGGCGATGCAGCTCACGCACCCGTATCAGGCGTCGCTGAACGAGGTAAAGTGGACGGAGGGGCCGTTGCCGGGCCGGCCGGTGCTCGAGTTCACGCCGAAGTCGATTGCCACCTTGCGCGCCAACCTGCACGGCAAGGCGGGGAGCCCGGCGGAGCTGGTACGTTTTGTGGACGCAACCAGCGACGCCGGTCTGCCCGAGCCTGCCGCGGCGGCTACAGCACCCGCCGGCGCGGACTCGGTGGCGCCGCTTGCCATCGCCGTCGGCGATTACGACGGCGACGGGACCGACGATCTGTTCGCGTCGTTGTGGTCGCCGGAACATCATGGCTACGCCGCGCATCTCTACCACGTGCAGCGGGGACAGTTTCTCGACGTCACCGTGCGCGCCGGGATCTCCATTCCAGGCGGCGCTATCTTCGCCACCTTCGCCGACGTGGACAACGACGGGCACCTCGACCTGTTCGTGATCGGCGCCGACCGACGGCCGCATCTGCTGCATAACGATGGTGCCGGTCGCTTCCAGGACGTCACCGCGAAGTCGGGGATCACGAACCTCGGCGGCGCACGCAAGGCGCTGTTCGTCGACATCGACCATGACGGCGATCTCGATCTCGTGCTCGTCGGCGGGGGGGGACCGACTCCGATCGTGTATCGAAACAATCTCGACGGCACCTTCACCGACGTCACGCAGGCCGTGGGCCTGGCCGCCCTTCCTCCCGCTGCCGGCCCGACCCGCGATGCGGCGTTCGCGGATTTCGACGGCGACGGTCGCGTGGATCTCTTCGTCACGCGTGAGCGGGGTAACGCTTCCCTGTACCGCAACATCGGCAATCGGCAGTTCAGCGACGCCGGGGCCGCGAGCGGCATCGCCATGGATGGAGGATCAGCAATCGCCGTCGGCGACTACGACAACCGCGGTACCTTCGACATCTTCGTCGCCGGTACGGACGGCCACGCGCCGACGCTCTGGTTGAACGACGGCACCGGATCGTTCAAGCGCGACGTCCGGTCGGATCGCGCACTCGCCGAGCTCTCCGCCATCGACGCGAGCGCCGCCCTGTTCGTCGACTACGACAATGACGGCTGGCTCGATCTCGTCGTCGTCGGCACGCCACGAAAGCCAAACGAGCACGGCCGCGGCATCTTTCTCTTTCACAACGACGGCACGGGCAGATTCGCCGACCGCTCGACCATTCTGCCGCCGGAGGGGCGGTCCGCGCTGGGCGTAGCGGCGTCGGATGTCGACGGCGATGGCGACCAGGACCTCCTTGTCGCGACTGCCGGCGGCGTTCGCCTCCTCCGGAACGACGGAGGCAACGCGAGTCTGTCGATGCAGGTGCAGCTTTTGGGTCTGCGATCGGGCAGCGGCAAGAACAACGACTTCGGCATCGGGGCCAAAGTCGAGGTGCGGGCGGCGGACCTCCGCGAGACGCGGGTCGTCACATCACGCGTGACGTCGTTTGGCCTCGGGCCACACCTGAAGGCGGATGTCGTGCGCATCGAATGGCCTAACGGCGTGCCGCAAACCATCTACTTCCCCGGTACGGACCAGGATGTCCTCGAGAAGGAGGTGCTGAAGGGCTCCTGTGCGTTCCTGTACGCATGGAACGGCACGCGCTTCGAATTCGTAACTGACGTCATGTGGCGCAGCGCGCTCGGCATGCCGCTCGGCATGCTAGGTGGAGGTGCGACGGCGTTCGCGCCCGCCGGTGCGTCGCAGGAGTACCTGCGCATTCCGGGGAGCGCGCTGCAACCGCGCGGCGGAAAATATGTCGTTCAGGTCACGGAGGAGTTGTGGGAGACGGCGTACGCGGATCGGCTCGAGCTGCTCGCGGTCGATCATCCGGACTCGATCGACGTCTTCGTTGACGAGCGCTTCGTGCCGCCGGGCCCGCCGGTGCGGCTGCGCATCTTCGACATCACGCATCCGCAGCCGCCACGCACCGCGAGCGACGATCGCGGACGCGACCTGCTCGCGGCGTTGCGCACCCATGATTTCGTGTACGCTTCCGACCTCACGCCACTTCGCTATCAGGGATTGGTCGAGCCGCACGATCTGATCCTCGACCTCGGTCCCGACGCTGGTCGCGACAGCAGCTTCCTTTTTCTGCGCGGCTGGATCTATCCGACCGACGCCAGCATCAACGTCGCGCTCTCGCAGCAGTCGCAGATCAAACCGAGGATGCCCACGCTCGAGGTGCGCGACGCGACGGGGAGATGGGTCACCGCGATCGCCAACCTCGGCTTCCCCTCGGGCAAGGACAAGACGATGGTGATCGGCCTCTCCGGGAAGTTTCCAACGAGCGACCACCACGTGCGCATTCGAACCAACCTGCAGATCTACTGGGACCAGGCGTTCGTGGCTCAGGACATCGGCGGCAGGAGCGGAGTGACCCGCATAACGCCGCTGGAGGCGCTCTCCGCCGATCTGCACTTCCGGGGCTACTCGCGCACGTATCGCAAGGGTGGGCGCTATGGCCCCTGGTGGTTCGATTACGACAGCGTCAGCACGGCCGCCGAGTGGCGCCCCATCGAGGGATCGTTCACGCGGTTCGGAGACGTCCTGCCGCTGCTGAAGTCGGCAGACGACATGTACGTGATCATGGCGCCCGGAGACGAGATGACGGTGGAGTTCGACGCCACGGCAGCGCCGGCGCTGCCGGCCGGGTGGCGGCGAGACTTCCTGCTGTATTCCGACGGTTGGATCAAGGACTCCGACCTCAATACCGCCTTCGGCAGCACGGTGGGTCCCCTCCCCTTCCACGCCATTCGCGAGTACCCGTACGCGCCCGGCGATTCCTATCCTGCCGATAGCGCACACCAGCGCTACCTGCGGCAGTACAATACTCGCCGCATCACACGGGGACGTTCGGCCGGCATGTAACCGGGGTCCGGTACGCGCATTATAATGAGCGCGTGCCATCCTTTCCTTTCGCGACGCCCACCCTGCGGCGGGCGATCATCGCCATCCCGTTCGTGGGCGTCATTGCCGCCGCGGCTCGCTTGGACAGCGGTCCTCTTCCGGGACGCCTGTTCGCCGACGCGGCGCGGCCCGGCTTCATGCTGCATGACGAGACCGCGGCGGCCGGCATCCACTTCGTGCACCACCGGCCGACATTCGATCCGAAGATCGCCAACATCGAGCCGCACGTCGCGGCGCTTGGCGCCTCCGTGTCGGTGACGGACTTCGATGGCGACGGCTGGCCCGACCTCTACTTCACCAACAGCAGCTTTGGCCAGCTGAACGCGCTGTACCACAATCGCGGCGATGGGACCTTCGAGGACGTCGCGGCGAGCGCGGGGCTCGCCGATCTCAATCGCCCGGGCGACGGGGTCTCAATGGGCGCCGTCTGGGGCGACTACGACAACGACGGCCGCGAAGACGTGCTCGTCTACCGCTACGGCTATCTCGCGCTGTTCAAGAACATCGATGGCCACCACTTTCGCGACGTCACCGAAGAAGCGGGGCTGCGGCGATGGGTGAACAGCAACGGCGCGATCTGGATCGACTACGATCGCGATGGCCTGCTCGATCTCTACGTGACCGCGTATTTCCCGAGCAACGTCGATCTGTGGCACCTCACGACGACGCGGATCATGCACAACAGCTTCGAGTTCGCCGACAATGGCGGCAAGAACCTGTTGTTCCACAACCTCGGGAACGGGAAGTTCGAGGACGTGACCGACAAGCTCGGACTCGGCAGCACGCGCTGGACGCTCGCCGCGGCGTCAGCCGACTTCAACGAAGATGGATGGCCGGACATCTACCTGGCGAACGACTACGGCCCGGAGGAGCTGTACCTCAATGATCACGGGAAGCGGTTCGTGCTCAGCACGGCCGGTCTGGAGAGTGAATCCAAGAGCGGCATGGCCGTCGCGCTCGGCGACGTCTACAACCGCGGGCACCTCGATGCCTTCGTGACGAACATCTCGGAGCCGGGCTATCTGTTCCAGAACAACAATCTTCGTGTCAACGAGCTCTCCACCACCGGGCGCTTTCACAACGTCGCCGACGCGACGGTCGCCGACGCGGGATGGGCCTGGGGCGCCCAGTTCGGCGATTTGAACAATGACGGAACGAACGAGCTGTTCGTCGCCAATGGCTTCATCTCCGCCGATCCGAAGAAGAGCTACTGGTATGCGATGTCGAAGATCGCCGGCGCCAACTCGCACCTGTTCGAGGACGCCGCGAAGTGGCCCGCGTTCGGCAACGCCAGCCTGTCCGGGTACGAGCGCTCACGGGTGTACCTCAATCGCGGGCTGTCCGGGTGGACCGATGTCGCGGCGAGCGTCGGCGTTACGGACAGGTACGACGGCCGCGCCGTCGCTCTCGCCGACCTGACCAACAGTGGCGCGCTGGACGTCATCGTGGCGAATCAGAATCAGCCGGCGCTGTTGTATCGCAATAGTCCGGACCGTACGAACCATTGGATTGCTTTCTCACTCGTCGGCACACGCAGCAACCGCAGCGCGATCGGCGCCGAGGTGGTCGTCGAATCAGGTGGGCGCAAACAACGACGCGTGGTGGACGGCGGGATGGGTTTCGCGAGCCAGAACGACCGGCGGCTGCATTTCGGTCTTGGCCACAGCGAGGCGGTGGAGCGCGTGGTGATCTACTGGCCGTCGGGAACGCGGCAGGTGCTCACCAATCCCGCCGTCGATCGCTTCCACACGATCACGGAACCGGCTCGCTGAGGAAATGACGGAAGCGGCGATCGAGCGGCCAGCCTCCATTCTCTCGCGCTGGTGGTACCGGGCGGCACACGTCGACGCCCGCTATCTGATCGCCTTTCTCATCACGCTCGTGCTCGTGATCGCGCAGCTGCGCTATCACATCGTGGGCGGTTACGATCGTCTCGCGGTGGCGCTGGCGACCTGCCTGGCCACCGAGGCGTTGCTCTCCTGGTTCGTCCGCGGCAAAGTCGCGAACCTGCAGAGTGCCTACATCAGCGGGATCAGCCTGACGCTCCTGCTCAAACCGCAGGGTGGCTCGCTCTGGCCGTTCGTGGCCGGCGGGTTCCTGGCCATCGCCTCGAAGTACGTATTGCAGTACCGCAATAACCATCTCTGGAATCCCACCAACTTCGCCATCGTCGCGCTGCTGCTGGCGGCGCCGCACCGTGTGGCCGTGCTCAGCCATCAGTGGGGGAACGACCTGGCGACGAACGCGGTGATCTGGATTTTCGGCCTCGTGATCGCGGCGCGCGTGCGCGTCGTCCACATCACGCTCACGTACGTCGCCAGCTTCCTCGTGCTGAACACGATGCGGGCGATGCTTCTGCACCAACCGGTGCTGCCCGAGATCGCGCCGATCACCGGGCCGATGTACCAGCTGTTCGTCTTCTTCATGATCACCGACCCTCGCACGGTCGTGCGCGGCCGCCGGTGGCAGACCGTGGTGGCGGTGATCATCGCGCTGGTCGAGACGCTGATCCGTTTTGCGTCCGATCAGGGCCGGATGCTGCCGACGGCGTTCAGCGTGGGACCGGCCTTTCTCGCGTTGGCGATCGTGGGACCGGTCGCGAAGGCCATCGACCTCGTTACTCGTACCCCCGCTTCAGCAGGAACCGCCCCGCCTTCGCGTAGTACTGCTGCGCCGGCAATTCCCACCCCAGCGTATCGGCCAGCCGGTCGTACGTATTGAACAGGAACGCGACGTAGAACGCCTCGCGGATCGCTTCGCGCGTGACGCCGGTCGCGAGCACCGCTCTCACGCGCGTCGCATTCATCTCGTCCGGACGCAGCGTGAATGTCTCGAGCAGGCCGAGCATCGCGCGCAGCTTCTCGTTGATCGGCGCCGAGCGATAATCGTCGAGCACGAGCTTCGTTTTGCCGTCACCTAACGCCGCCTCCGCGACCGCGGAGTGGGCGCTCGTTCAGAAGACACACTGATTGAGGCGCGAGACGAACGCGGCAAAGATCTCGCGCTCGCCGACGGACCACGCCGACGGTCCACGCATGACCCGTTGCGTGAGCGCCGAAAAGGGACCGCCGAAGTAGTCCTTGCGATAGCGCAGCGTGCGCACGACGCCCGGCGCATGGCCGGCCATCACTCGCATCAGGCCGAGCATCACCTTGTCGGGGAATTTGTGGCCGGAGTGAACCTTTCTGAGTCTCATGCTTCGTCAAGGGCTTTCAGGCCGGCCAGCAGCCGCTTCCGCGACGCGCCGAGCGCGGCACTGACCACGATCTCGAACAGCTGGTCGTCGCTGTAGTTGGGCTGCAGCCGCGCGATGTCCTCGTCCGTGACCTTGTAGGCGTGGTCGTGGATCTTCTGGACGAGCGGGGCCAGATCGGCGGGGAGTCCTTCCCCGTCTGCAGCCGCCCGTCTGATCGCACGCTCGCTCTCGCCATCGCCGGCGAGGACGAGCTCGAACACCCTATCGCGCAGCGCGGCGAATCGGTCGGTCGTCATGTCGCGAATGTGCAGCCGGATTCGCGAACGGGCAATAGGTAAGAACGGTCGCCATTCCGAGCCGCAGGCGAGGAGCATACGCTGCGCACTTGATTACGGCAGATCAACCACCCCGGCTGGCATTGTCGTGTCAGGCGCTGGCGACACCTGTGGCATCACGAAGACCCCGTACCGCCCTGCGGGCAGGCTGTCTCCGCGAATTTCTGACAAGAGGATCCTTCGCTCAATCGTGAGCGACCGACCAGCCGCAATCGTCGTGGTGAACCGCGATGCTGTACACAGCACTCCAATGTACGCAAGCGCGGAGTCCCAGGCCGGATTACCTACGGAACTCGCAGACCTGTACAGTCGAATGTGCACCGGGTGAATGGGTGCGCAAAGACTGAGCTCGAGCTGCTGAGACTCCCGGCTACGATTGGTGATAATCAAGCTCGCCTTCAACTCTGCTGCCGAATCGCTGACAAGTTGTGCAGTAGCGGCGAATTGAAAGCCGAGGACCGTCGGCGCCACCGACCGTGTGCTCGAACATGCAACGGCGAGCAGGGCGATTGGCAGCGGCAACAATCCCAATCTGCACGCGCTGGTTGCGGCGATTATGTGTCTCATGTTACTCCCCTGCGGCCTCGGTCCGGTGGCGGGATGTCGCCGAAGCACAGCTGCCAACTATTTACCCGACGACAGCGATGCAGCTAGCGGATCCACTGCGCCACTCTCGGTGCCACCCATCGCCGGCCGGACGACTGGCGAGACCGCTATCTGCTCGTGCATACACGTTCATGTGGAAAACATTCTCGTCGTCGTGTGGAGTACTCATTTCGTCAGGCTGTGCATGTCCGTCGCACGGCTGTGCATCGTCGTCACGAGGTCGTGCATCACCGTCATCAGGTCGTGCATCACCGTTTTCATGTCGTGCATGGCTCGTTCAGGGCCGTGCATCTCCGTTGTGGGCTCGTGCATCTCCGTTGTCGGCTCGTGCATCGCCCGTAACGGCTCGTGCATCCCCGTCGACGAGGCGTGCATGACCGTCGCGACGCCGTGCATCCGCTTCATCGCGCCGTGCATGCCCGGAAACGGCTCGTGCATGCCCGCCGCAGCCCCGTGCATCCCCGTCATCGCGATATGTGTCCACATTATCGCGACCGGCGTCCACATTTTTTCCCTGTGCATGGACTTCGTCATGCTCGGCGCCTCCGTCGTTTGGTCCCGCGTCCACCTTCACACCCTTCGCGTGCCTGTTTGCAGCGTTCGCGTGCCCGTTTGCGGCGTTCGCGTGCACGTTTGCGGCGTTCGCGCAGGCTTCACCACTCTCGGCGTGCCCGTCGCGAGCGATCGCGTGCCCGTCGAGCCCATCGGCGTCCGCCCTGATCCCCCTCGCGCACACCCCGCAGCCGTGCGCGACCACGTCGATGGTTCTCGCTCGGCCGTCATCGGCACCGGCGGACGGTTCGCCGCCCCGGACAAACAGGGCAACCACACCGGCGCCTCCGCGCCCGGGGGATGTGCTCAGCGCAGCAAGGGTAGCGCCGCCAGCAGCTGCTCCCTGGTCATGCCCAGCAGCTCGTGCGTCTCGAGCAATGCATCGAGGTCGACCGGGTACATGTGTGCGCGCGCGGGATCGGCGAAGCCACCGATGTTGCGGGGCGCGATCACCCTTCGCACCCAGTCGGCGAAGCGGGAGCGGTCGTCGGCCGAGCCGGCGCACGCCTGACGACGGGTGATTCGCCGCAGGCGGCGCAGGCTGGCCTGAGGAAGGGGCGCCAGCACGGGATCATCCACGCCAAGGAAACCACTCCAGGCCGGCGCCTCGTCGCCGGCCACCAGCCGCTGGCGCGCTTCCGCAAAGGACACGGCGGCAAAGTAGATCATGGCGTGGGCGGCGAAAAGATCGAAGTGCGCCATGCTCTCGTACGCGCCCGCGACGAGTCGGTCTACCTGGTTGGCCTCCGCGGCCAGAAGGGCATCGTAGCGCGCCAACTGCTCGTCCGAAGGCAGACGCACGCTGCGTCCGTTCCCCTCGAAGGCGAGCGCCAATCGCTCCACCGCCCGCAGGCTCCACGCGATGCCCGTTGAGAAGAGTGGATCCACGAACGCGTAGGCATGTGGGAGCAGCGCATAACGATCTCCAGCGGCGCGCGTGCGGCGGTGCTGCACGACGCGCCGGAACGCGAGCGGAAAGAGCGGCTTCGCGTCCGCGAACAGCGCGCCGATCGCCGGATAACGTCCAACGAGTCGTGCCCACAATTCCTCGGCGCTGCTGGCGTCCGCTGCACCATGGTTCAGCGACGCCACACCGCGCGGCGTCAGCGCGAAACCGGCGCTGGTCACACCATCGTCGAAGCGGAGGCTGTACATCCACCCTTCGTCGATGATGTGGTGCACCGCGGCCCAGTCTTCCGGGTATGGCGCCGCTGTAAGACCGGGATGTACATCGCTCATCATCCGCACGCCGGAGAAGTGGCTGAACAACACTCCCGATCGAGTCGTGGTGTTCTTCAACGACGATCGAACGCCGAATCGCCGAGTGAGGAAGCCGGTCCGCCCGCTGCCCGCACCCGACGCATCCACCACGAACTCCGCGCGCAAGTCGAAGTGCGCGCCCTCTCGCTCGCCGCTGAGCACGATGCCGCGCGCGGCAGGGATGGCACCCCGCACGTGCACGCGATCGCGGTACTCGACACCCGCCGCGACTGCCGCCCGCACGAAATGATGATCCACGTCGGCACGGAGCCAGTGCGTGTCCGAGACGGCGTCGTCAGGGCTCGCGGCGACGAGCAGACGCTCGCGCGCGAGCTGCTCGTCATCGCAAGGTCCGTTCGGGTGATGGCGATAAAAGGTGAAGCCGCGCTTGAGCCCGCGGCGAAGGTGCGGATGACGCCGGAGCCACCGGCCGTGCGCCGCCAGCTCGTAGCAATCGGAGAGATCGTAGCGACGGGCAATGCGCTCGAGCGACAGATTCGCCAGCGGGGTGGTCGACTCGCCAATGGCGAAGCGCGGGTGCGTGCCGCGCTCGAGCAGCACGACATCGCGACCGAGCACGGCGAGGATGCGGGCCAGCAACGATCCCGCGAATCCGCTGCCGACGATCGCCACCTCTCGATGCTCGGTCACTCGACTTCGCGTATCACGCAGCGCCGGTCAGCTGCAGTGCGCGCAAGCGATCGGGGGCTCCGCGGCGCCGGTGACATTGATGCGGCGCAGCCGCTCGACGCGAGCGTTCCGGCACGAGGCGCATGCAGGGAGGCGATCGGTGTCCCACAGGTCGGCGGTCACGACGGTGCGTGGCCAACCGGCGCCGACGCAGCGGTCGAGCGCCGACTCCAGATCCAGCAGCGTGGGTGGCGTGAACTGTCCGAGCGCCGCCAACCGATCCAGCTCACCATTCCCGCCGCGCACCGGAATGATCGAAACCACTGCAGCCCCGCGCTCGGCGGCATACGCCGCGCTCCGCACGGTCCAGTCGACGCTCTCGTTGGCCGGAACGTGCGGAGCGCCAAGCAGCACGAACACGCGCAAGGCGATGCCGTTGTCCGCCAGAAACGCCGCCGCACGATCGAAGCGACCCGGATCGAGACGCTTGTTGAGCCGCGCGCTCGCGTGGGGATGAATCGTCTCGAGCCCCATCGCGACCTCGAGCTGGCCGTCGAGGCGGCGCGCGAAATCGACCGTGCTTTTCCCCACCGTGTTCGCGTGCGACTCCACCGTCACAGCCGAAAAGGCGCCGCATAGCTCCGCAATGCGCGGAATGTCTGCGACTGGGACGGCACGAGGATCGAAGAAATTGCTCGCGTTGTAGAGCTTGAGTCGCTCCGGTGGCCTGTCGCCGGCGGTTGATGCCAAAGCTTCAGCAATCTGCTTCGGCAAGGCGCCTTCCGGCGTCGGGCCATCGATGGTGTAGCGCCACAGATCGCAGAACGCACAGGTGAAGGGACACTCGGCGCCGGCGAGAAAGATCGTGTGCGCGCGTTCGATGCGCCCGTCCGGACGCCGTTCCTCTTCCACCGCCGTGCCGTGGGCGCTCCAGGCATCGACGGCGGGTTTCGGTGGGCGGAGGGCGCGGATGCGTGTCGATTCGTTAGGTGACAGCCGCGTACAGCTCCTGGAAATGCCGGCGGTAGCGTGTTTCGCCATCGCCGCGGTCGCCGGGAAAGAGGCGCGCCGCGTCCCCCGCCGCTACCGATCCGTGCTGAAATCGGCGCTTCGGAAAGATCGGCATCTCGACGTCCTCGCCCAGCACGGCCCGAATGCCCCGCTCGACAATCGCGCCCTTGAGGGCATACAGACGCTCCGTGGAGCCCTGCGCGAGCGTGGCAAAGGGGATCGCCTCCGCGACCGCGATCACGCGCGGCCGTGTGTACGGACTGAAGGCGGCGAAGCCGTGCTCGCGCGCACAGGCATGACTGCGCACGCAGCCGCGGCTGTACCCCCCCGAATACGTGATCGAATGCTTGATCGACTCCACGCCCCACCCTTCCTGATAGAGCATGCGGTTGTTCACGACACTTCGGATCGTGAGCTCGCGGTTCTCCTCGATGGGATAGTCCTTGAGGTTCTCATCCCCGCCGTCGCCGTCGACGAGGAGACGCCACTCGGAATAGCGCGCGCGAATGCCACCGAGCAACGCCAGATTCACGGCCGCGCACTCGACGTCGAGCGGTTTGTAGTCCTCGATCACGGCGACCGCGCGGAAGGGATCGAGCTCGCCGGAGGAGACGTCGATCGTCTCGCCGAGCATCTCGAGACCGGTGCGCTGGAGGAACTCGCGCGCCTGGCGCGCGTCTTCGCCGGCGCCATCCACCGAGAGCGTGAACGCCTTCAGCCGCGCCGGTGAAAAGCCTTCCTTCAGCAGCAATTGGTTCAGGCAGAGCAGCACGGCACCGCTGTCGACACCGCCCGAGAAGGGCACGCCAATCGGCGCGGCCGGGTGCTGCACCGCCAGCCAGCGCCGGAGCTCGTCGTAGAGCGCCTCGACGTACGCGCGACCGATGATGTCGATATCCGGCGGCAACGTCTCGCGCGGCGGGTCGAAGAAGCGACGGTGGACCGGATTGGGATCCGGACAACCGACGAGGCGCAGCGTCGTCACATGGTGCGCCGGTACCATGCGCGTGTAGCTCGGATGAAATTGATCCGACCAGCCATGCCGCGCGAGCTCGCTCGCGATCTCGTCGATGCGTTCGGCGACGATGAGCACCGGCCCATCGGCAGCCTTCGCCAGGAAGTATCGCATCGGATGATCCAGGCTGCGCGCGAGCACCACGCGCTCGCCCTCCTGCGCCACCAGGGCAAAGGAGCCGTCGATCTCCAGCACGGCACGCGGGTCAGCCGCCAGGAGTCGGCGACGGGCATCCTCCTCCGTCGAATCCCAGAGTCGCTGCGACTCCGGGCGGATGAGCGATATTACACGCGCGATCGGATATTGCATTTCTTGTCAGGACAGGGTTGAGAGCAGGAGCCGAATGAGCGGCGCTATTGATGCCGAGGCGCTACGACTCGCTGCTGAGCCGATAATGCCAGGGCGACGCCATTGGTCCAGCCGAAGCCGTCCTGCGTCGCGTATTCGCCTCCACCGGCCGGTCGGTTCAGGTCCATCACGTCGTACTTCTCCATCATGCGTCCCGTTTGGCGATACGTACGTCTGTTGAGCTCGAGCCAGCGCTCCCGCGCGCGGTTGGCCAGCGTGGTGTCGCCGTAACGACGGACACCTTCGATAGCCATCCACTCCAGCGGTGGCCAGCCATTCGGTGCGTCCCACTGCTGCCCCGTACGGATCTTCGTAGTGACGAATCCGCCCGGCGCGAGAAAGTCCCGCTCGAGTCGCGCCGCAACGCCCACGGCCTGATACGGAACGGCCAGCCCGAAGAACAGCACGCTCGCTGCCGCCAGGGTGGGTCGGTCGGTGACGCGTTCCCATGTCGGCCAGCGCACATCGTAAAAATATCCGTCGGCTGGCTCCCAGGCGGCCGTCAGCAGCGACTGGCGCCGCCGCTCAGCCTCCCTATTGAAACGCGCCGCAACCGCCGCATCACCGGGTCCATTGCGATACGACCGCAGCGCCGCAATGGTGCGCTCGGCGTTGTACATCAGACTGTTCAGATCGACGGGGATCAGCGACGTGGTCTCGAGCGTCGTGAGATCGGCGGTGTTCCGCATCCACCGGCTCGAGAAGTCCCAGCCACTCTCGGCGGTCGCTCTGGCGTTGCGATAGAAACGGGAGCGCAGGCTGTCCGGCAGCTTCTGCGCGACCTGATAATCGGGGCGGTATGATTCGGGACGCGGCCCCGGCAGATCGTCCCAGTACCGATTCAGCGGCACGCCATCCGGCATCATGATCACACGACGATACGCCTGGCCGGGGGTCATGCGATCGGCGCCATCCATCCAGAAGGCGTGCTCCGCCTCCAGTGCCTCGAGATAGCGCAACGCCTGCGTCGTATCCGTGGCTCGCGCGTACAGTCCCACCATCGCCGCGAAGAACGGCGGCTGGCTCCGGCCGAGATAATAGGTGCGGTTGCCGTTGGGGACGTGCCCCACCCTCGTGATCAGATACGCGAAGTTATCGAGCATGTCGCGCACGAGATCGGTGCGCCCGCTCTGCACGAGGCCAAGCATCGTGAAGAAGGAATCCCAGTAATACACCTCGCGGAAGCGACCGCCCGGCACCACGTACGCGTTTGGCAGCGGGATCAGCGATGAACGTGCGTCCGTGCTGTCGGGGGGACGCGTCAGCACAGGCCACAGCGCACGGATGTGGTCCTCCATCGATTGCGTGCTGTCTGCCTGCGGCGCGCCGCTCGCCGCCGCACCCACAGGACGGGGAAGCTCGAAGTTCTGATCCACGAAGGCGCGCAGATCGAATCCCGGCGTGCCTCGCACCGCCGTATATCGCTCGGCGATCGCGCGTGGCGCCGAGCGAGGGCGCGCGTCCACGAACGTCTTGGAGTCCTCGAAGATTCCGGAGAGCTGGACGTCGGGAAAGAGCGGACCGAGATCGCGGACCGGATCGTACAGGCCAGCCGTCGCGCTGGCCGGCAGGACCGTAGCCGCCGCACCGCCGGTCGCGACACGGCACCCGGCCGCGAGGCCGAGTACCGCCGCGACCCGAACAAAGCTGCTCAGCGGAAGACGATCCATAGCAGTCCGATTACGGCGGCGAGCACCACGGACCAGAAGACGTTCACCTGCCGCTCACGCGTGGCTTCGGCGCTGGCCGGCGACACGGTCGTGGTCTGCAGCGTCAGGTCCTTTACCTGCGCCTCGCTCGGCAGTGCCGTCGCATAGCTCACGGCGAACAGGAGCACGGTCGAGAACACGAACAGCAGCGCGGCGAAATGCAGAAAGTTGATGCCGGCCATCCACGCCCACGCGCCGCCTGCCGTGAGGTGTGCCTTCCCGAGCTCCAGCCCCAATCGCAGCGCGCCGAGGACGAATCCCACGAGCAGCGTCGTCACCGCGGCGGCTCCGGTGAGCCGCTTGGTCAGCACGCCAAACAAGAAGCAGGCGGCGATCGGCGGCGCAATGTACGCCTGCACGCTCTGCAGATAGATGTACAGCTGCGCCGAGATGTACTTCATGAAGGGAATCCAGGCGAGGCCGAATGCCACGAGCACGACCGTCGACGCGCGCCCCACCTGTACCAGCCGCTGTTCGCTCGCGGTCGGCCGGACTTTCCGATAGACATCCCACGTGAGCAGTGTGGAGCAGGAGTTGAACGCGGAGGCGAGTGAGCTCATGAGCGCCGCCAGCATTCCCGCCAGGACGAGTCCCTTGAAGCCTACCGGCAGCAGCCGCGTCACCAGCGCCGGATAGGCAGAATCCGCGGCGCCGTGGCGCACGTCGGAGTAGAGCGCGGCGGCGATCATGCCCGGCAGCACGAAGATGAACACCGGGAGGATCTTGAGAAAGCCGGCGAAGATCGATCCCCGTCGCGCGTCGGTGATATTCTTCGCCGCGAGCACGCGCTGCACGATGTGCTGATCGGTACACCAGTACCAGACGCCGAGGATCGGCGCGCCGAACACGACGCCGGTCCACGGGAAATCCGGGTGGTTGGCCGGCTTCCACATCGAGAAGAAGTCCGCCGGCAGTCGCGCGTGCAGTGTCGACCAGCCGCCGATGGCCTCGAGTCCGAGCAACGCCAGCGCCGCCGAGCCGACGATGAGCACGACCGCCTGCGCCACTTCCGTGTAGATCACCGCGCGCAAGCCACCTATAATCGTGTATAGGCCCGTGATGACGATCAGGATGGCCGCACTCGTATAGAGGTTCCAACCCGTGACCGCTCCTATCACGACACCACCGGCGAACAGCGTTACGCTGATCTTCGTCAGTACGTATCCGATGATCGATACCCAGGTGAAGTACCAGCGCGCGGCCGGATTGAAGCGGCGCTCCAGAAACTCCGGCATGGTGTAGACGCCGCTCCGCAGATAGAAGGGCACGAACAGCCAGCCGAGCAGCAGCAGCATGAAGCAGGCGAGCCACTCGAAGTGGCCGACGGCGAGTCCGCTCGCCGCTCCCGTCCCGGCGAGTCCGACGAGATGTTCGCTGCCGATGTTCGACGCGAACAGACTGGCTCCAACGGCGAGCCAACCCACGTCGCGACTCGCCAGGAAGTAGTCCGCACTGACGTTCTTCTCGCGGCGCGCCGCCCAGTACCCGATGAGTAGCAGTATCAGGAAGTACGCAGCGATGACGACGAGATCCAGGATGTGGAGCTCTCTCATGGTCCTTTGTGGGTAGGAGTGGTGACGCGAAGGACCTGCAGCTTGTCGTCATTGCGGGCAACCACGATCAACTGGCTGCCGCCCGCCTGACGAAGCGCCCTAAGATGGCGCACCTGGCCGTCCAGCACGAGCCCACTCCTCGAGAGATCGACGGCTTCGAATAGCCCCCTGCCCCGCGCCGACGCGGCCGCGCCTGACGCTCCCCGGTCCCCGCCAGTCCCGGTGCCGCGCAGGAGCAGGCCATAGCTCGCGTCATAGCGGCCGACGAGCGGCGGAATGCCGTAGTCGTTGCCGGCCAGCAGGAGGTCGACACGGCCGTCGCCGTCGTAGTCGCCGGCCAGCGACGTGGTAACGGGAGAGAATTGCGCCTCGATTGGAAGGGGGCGCAGCGTGAAGGTGCCGTTGCCGTTGTTCAGCGCCACGGAGGTCGCGAAGTCGTACGCCTCCAGGACGCGTGCGCCGCGGAGCTCCGGCTGCGGGAAGAGATCCTCCA
This sequence comes from uncultured Gemmatimonadaceae bacterium, assembly GCA_964537775.1. Taxonomy (GTDB): domain Bacteria; phylum Gemmatimonadota; class Gemmatimonadetes; order Gemmatimonadales; family Gemmatimonadaceae; genus CAMLIT01. The sequence goes on from CAZICQ010000022.1 coordinate 29,554, forward strand.
GCCGACTCGCGCCAAACGAAGCATAGGTGGGAAAGCGCGAGCGCAACTCGGGCACGGCGCGAATCAGCTCGTCGCGAGTGGCCACCGGAACGCTGACGCCATGCTTGTAGACGGTCAGGATCGGCTGCACGGTATGGTCGTGTGCGAAGTCGCCCAGGTACAGCCGCGCGGGCTCCTGTCTCGAAGCCGTGAGATAGGAGTTCAGGCCCAGATTCCCGAGCACCAGATCCGGCCGGCCGTCGCCGTCCACATCGGCCACGGTCACGTCGTTCCACCACCCGTTTGAGCCGGCGAGCCCCGCTTCCCTGGTTCGATCTACCAGGCGGCCGCCCTCCTGGTGGAAGACGCGCACGGGCATCCACTCCCCGACTACGATGAGGTCCAGCTTTCCATCGTGGTCGTAGTCGACCCACGCAGCCGATGTGATCATCCCCGCGTCGACAAGCGCGGGAGCGCGCTCGCTGGTGACGTCGCGAAAGTGGCCACTCCCGTCATTTTCCAGCAGATAGCCTCGCGGCGCAGCGCCGTACGAGCCGGCGACCGCGCGCCGGGCGACGAAGAGGTCCACACGACCATTCCCGTTGAAATCGCCGGCGACCACGCGCGAGCCAGCCTCCGCCATGCGAGGGAGGGCGTTCCTGTCGCGCCGGAGGTGGCCGTGCCCGTCGTTTACGTAGAGGCGATCCTGGAGAAGGTCGTCCGAGCCGGTGAGCACGCCGCCGCCGCTCCCGCTCACGACGTAGAGGTCGGGATGCCCGTCCCCGTTAGCGTCGAAGAAGAGCGCATCCACGTCATCGAACAGGCTGTCGTCCACGAACGCTTGCTGCGGGGTGACGCGAAAGGTCCCGTCGCGTTGCTGGAGAAAGAGCGTGCCAGGCTGTCCGCGCGCGCCTCCGACGTAGAGATCCTCGAGGCCGTCGCCGTTCACGTCCGCCACGGCGATCGCCGGCCCCTGGCGTGAGAGCAGGTGCGGCAGCAGCGGCTCGCGGTTGAAGTCGAACGCCTCGCGCTCGCGATGGCGCCAATCGAGACCGACGCGCGCGGTCACGTCGCTGAAGAGCGGCGGCGGTGCCGTTGCTTCGGGATTAGACGCACGCTCCACGACGCCATAGTCGTACCGCCCGGCCGCCTTGCTCTGCTCGAGCGTCAGCGTCCGATCGGCGGCAACGTTCGTCAGTTTCTGATAGGCGCCCCCCGGCCAAACGACCAACAGGGAATCGATGCTCGGAGCGTCGCCAAGCCCGAAGTGCAACCTCGGATCGACCGACGACTGAAAGCCGCGTGTCGGCATCTGCTCGAGCAGCTGCATCGTCGCGCCCTGCCAGATGGTTACTCGCGCCCCGATGCCCGCGGTGTTGCCGCCAGAACCACGCAACTGGATCCGGAGGAAGTGATGATGGTTGACCTCGCGCGCCCTGTTCCGGTAGATCGCCGCCGGAGCGTTCACCCGGTTGATCACCAGATCGAGCGCCCCACTGTTATTCAAGTCCACGTATGCGGCGCCATTGGAGAAGCCGAGCTGGCCCAATCCCCACGCGTCGGTGACGTTCGTGAACGTCAGGTCGCCATTGTTGCGGAAGGCGTGATTCGGTAGCGGCACGTGCGGCATGCGCTGCACGAGCGTGAGGTTCTCGCGCGTGATGCCGCGCTGCAGCGACGCCTGGATCGCCGGATTGTTGACGTACGTGAGGTAATCGAGGTCGTTGGGCCGCCGGTAGATACCACTCGTGATGAACAGATCCTTGCGGCCATCGTTGTCGAAGTCGGCGAAGAGCGGCGCCCAGCTCCAATCGGTGGCGGCGACGCCCGCCAGGTAGCCAATGTCACTGAACCGAGGCACGCCCGCCGTGTGCGCCGTGCGCTCGCCGGCCGGCGGAGGCCCGGCGCTCCAGCGTGGAGCGCCGTCCGTGACGCCGCGGTTGAGCTGCAGCGCGTTCCGGGCGAACTGCGGATGATAGCCCGCCTGCAGCTTGAGATTGTACAGCGCGAAACTCTCCGCCGTAGCCGAGCTCCTGAGGACGTCCTGACGGTCGGGGAGCATGTCTGCGGTGACGATGTCCGGACGGCCGTCGTTGTTGAAGTCCGCCGCGTCCACGCCCATGGAAGAGCGGCTCGTATGGCGCAGCGCCGCCGCTCCGATCTCCGTGAAGGTGCCGTCGCAGTTGTTGCGGTAGAGGAAGTCGTCCTCCTGGAAATCGTTCGCGACGTAAATGTCCATGCAGCCGTGCTTCTCGAAGTCGCTCGCGACGACGCCGAGGCCATAGCCGAACACGCCGCCGTAGATGCCAGCGGCGGCGCTCACGTCCACGAAATGGCCATGCTCGTTGTGGTAGAGGCGATCGCCCGCGCGCGGATGCCGCTGCGTGCGCGACGCCGCCGTGCCGGCGCCATGCTCCGTGTGTACGGAGTGGTTGAGCAGATACATGTCCAGCGCGCCGTCGTTGTCGTAATCGAAGAACAGCGCCTGGGTCGAATATCCGCTGAAGTCCAGGCCGTACTCCTTCGTGCGGTCGGTGAAGGTGCCGTCGCCATTGTTGATGTAGAGCACGTTCCGGCCGTGCACACCCAGGTAGTCGACGCCGGAGACGTAGATGTCGACGAGACCATCGCCGTTCACGTCGGCCATCGTCACGCCCGTCTTCCACCCGACCGAATCGGCGACGCCCGCGCGCTCGGTGACATCCTCGAACTGGTAATTGCCCTTGTTCAGATAGAGACGGTTGGCGCCGAGGTTCGAGGTGAAATAGAGATCGGGCAGGCCGTCGTTGTTGACGTCGCCGACCGCGACACCACCCCCGTTGTAGTAATAGAGGTAGTTCAGGATGTTGAACGTGGTGTCTTCGGGAAGGGTGTTGGTGAATGTCACGCCGGTTCGCGTGGGATCGAGCACCTCGAACAAGGGCTGCGCCGCCGTGCGGCGGGCGGGTCGCTCGCTCGAATCCAGACAGGCAGCGGCGGTAAGAATTCCGGCGCTGGCAGCCATGATCACGATGCGAGACAGCTTCGAGCTGCCAGTCATGCGGCGCGGTGAATCCAGATGTTCGCCGACACCGTAGTGTGACGGAACGAATAGCTGAGCGCGTCTGTTCGGTTCGTATTATGCTTAGTTGTCCCGCGTCTGATCACTGTGCCCCCGTTCGAGACGGGGGGAGGAGCAAGGTCTATGACTCGATCGCCGGCGGGGTACGCTCTGGCTTTCGTCCTCATGGCAGGCAGTTTGAGCGCGTGCTCGCATAATCGTGCCGCGCCAGAGACGGCGGTGAAGCCGGAGAACACGGTGACCTCGGAGACCATTGCGAGTGCCGGTGCGGTGCCGATCGAGCAGATCCTGGCGAACCGCGTCGCCGGAGTCCGGCTCGGCCGCGCTTCCGATGGCAGTCTCACCGTGCAGATTCGCGGCACCACGAGCTGGAATACCGATAGCGCGCCGCTGTACATCATTGACGGCGTGCCGATCACGCCGGGACCAGGTGGTGCGCTATCCGGGCTGAATCCGTCGGACATCGACAAGATCGAGGTGCTGAAGGACGCCGCGAGCACCACGATGTACGGCAGCCGTGGGGCGAACGGGGTGATCATAATCAAAACGAAGAAGCCGTAAGGCGGTTCTTCGAGGCCCGGAAGACCAACGGGCGATCGTTGTTGCGTGCAAAGACGAACAGATCGTGTCCGGGTCCTGCGCCGGTGCGGACGCGTTGAATGTCGCGCGTCTGTCCCGGCACCAGCAGTCCGCTGGTCAGGGCGTCCACGGGCGTGAAGTTGCCCTTCCCGTCGCCGCGCAGGAGCAGCCCGTAGCTTGCGGCCATTCTCCCTCCAAGCTCCGGCGGGATGCCGTCGAAGTTGCCGCCGAGCAGGAGGTCCACATGCCCGTCGCCATCAACGTCTGTGGCGAGGATGCCGTACACGGGCGCGTGCTGCGCTTCGGCCGGCAAGGGGATCAGCGTGAACGAGCTGTCGCCGTTGTTCCGTACCAGCGACGTGGCGAATGTATACACGTTCTTCGTTAGGGCCGCAGCCAGTTCTTGGGGCGAGAAAATGTCGGTGATCGACGCGCGCGCGTACGACGCGTAGGTCGGGAATCGGTCGCGCAGCCGCGGAATGGAGTTGATGAGCTCATCGCGCATCGCGACGGGGTAGCTCACGCCCTTCGAGTAGGTCGTGACGACCTGCTGCACGAAGCCCGTGCCGGCGAAGTCGCCCACGTACATCGTCGTGGGCTCGTTTTCGCTCGCATGGAGACGGCTGTTCAGCCCCATGTTTCCGACAATGAAGTCGACGCGACCGTGTCCGGTGAAGTCGCCGGCGACGATGCGGTTCCACCAGCCGTTGCTCTTCTCGAGCCCGGGCACGTGCATCCGCTCGAGCCTACCGTCGGACCTGTTCTTGAAGACCGTGATCGGCATCCACTCGCCGACAACGATCAGGTCGGGCCGGCCGTCGCCGTCGATGTCGCGCCACACCGCATCCGTCACCATCCCGACCTGCTTCAGCTCGGGTGCCACCTGGTCGGTCACGTCCACGAACTTGGAGCCTTGTTTGCGCAACAACATGCTCGGTGGATCCGTTCCGTAGCGCCACGGCACCACGCGGCCGCCAACGAACAGATAGAGGTAGCCATCGAACTGCGCCGCCACCACGCGCGACCCGCTCGTTCGCTCGATCGGCAGCCAGCTTTCCGCTTTGTGAAAGCGACCGCGGCCATCGTTGAGGTACAGTCGGTCCTGCAGCGCCGATGCACCCTCACTGTACTCGTTGCCACCGCTCACGACGTATAGATCGGGGCGCCCGTCGCCGTTCACGTCCAGGAACAGGGCGCCAAGGTCTTCGGAGATCGAATCCTTGGCGAGCTCCGATTCGCTGCTGCTCACAAACCGGCCGTCGCGCTGCTGGATGAGCAGCTTGCCAGGCTGACCCTTCGCGCCGCCGACGAAGATGTCATCGAGGCCGTCCCCATTCACGTCTGCCACCGCCATGAACGGCCCTTCGGTGGACACGAGCTTCGGCATCAACGGCTCGCGATTGAAATCGGAGAACTCGTTCTCGTGGTGGACGAAGGGGAGCGCCACGCTGTCCGTGACGTCGGTGAACAGCGGCGCCGGTCGCTTCGGGGTAGGAGCAGCGGCCGGTGGTGGCCCGACGGTCGCCTGTGCCTCGCGTATGGTGATGCGCTGATTGGTCGCAATTCTGTTCAGGACCGTGGTCCTTCGCAGGTCGGCACCGGTGTGGCCCGGCCATACCACGACGAGGGAATCCAGCGTGTCTTTGACGCCGACGCCAAAGGTGAGGAGGTAATCCACGCTGGATTGGAATCCGCGCGTGGGCGACAGCTCCTGGAAGAAGCGTTGGCGATCCGCGAAGAGCGTGACCTTCGCGCCCACGGCGAAGCGGTTCGGCGCATCGCCCTCGAGCTTCACCTGGAGATAGCGATTCTTCGTCAGTGCACGCGCGTTGTTTCGATAGATGAACGCGGTGTCGTTCACGTTGTTGACTACCAGATCCAACGCGCCGTCGCCGTCCAGATCAACGTACACCGCGCCACTCGAGAAGGTCGGCGTATTGAGACCCCACGCCGCACTCAGGTTGGTGAAGCTGTGATTGCCGTTATTGTGGAATGCGTAATTCGGCAGCTTGGTCGACGTGGTGGCGTTCACGAGCTTCAAATAGTCGACCGGCTTGCCGCTCGTCTGCTGGAGATTCCGCTGCTCGGTGAGGTAGGCGAGATAGTCCTGATTCGTTACGTCTCTGGCGATGCCGTTCGTGACGAAGATGTCCTTGTAGCCATCGAGGTCGAGGTCGGCGATGAGCGCGCCCCAGCTCCAGTCGGTGCGTGCAACGCCCGCCATCTGTCCGATGTCGCTGAAGGTGCCGTTGCCGTTGTTCAGCTGCAGCATGTTGCGAGTGAACTGATGGTGAAAGCCGTTCTTCACCTTCCCGATGTACTGGTCCCAGCTGTCGAACGCGGTAGTCATCTGCAGCCGATAGTGATCCTCGGGCAGCATGTCGGTGGTGTACACGTCCGGACGTCCATCGTTGTCGATATCGGCGATGTCCATCCCCATGGACGAGTAGGAGATCGAGGGCATCGCGCGATCGATCGATTCCGTGAAGGTCCCGTCATGGTTGTTGATGTATAGATAGTCCTTCTCGAAGAAATCATTGGCGACGTAGATGTCGGGCCAGCCGTCGCCGTTCACATCGCTGGCGACGACCCCGAGCCCGAACCCCATCTCCGCCTCGTAGATCCCGGCCGCGCGGGTCACGTCGACGAAGTGGCCGCCGACATTGTGGTACAGCTTGTGTCCCCCGTACTGGCTTCGCTCGCCGCGCGTATTCGCGATCGCGAAGCTGCTCACCGGACGGGGCGAGTTGTTGATCACCAGCAGGTCGAGCTTCCCGTCGCGATCGTAGTCGAAGAACACCGCTTGGGTGGAGTAGCCTTCGTCGGCGACCCCGTACTCCTTCGCCATCTCGCGGAAGTGCGGGATGCCGTCGCTACCGACGCCCTGGTTGATGTACAGCTCGTTCGCGCGCAGGGCCGGCGGGCCGTTACCCGCATAACACACGTAAACGTCGAGCAACCCGTCGCCGTTCACGTCGGCAATGGTGACGCCGGTCGCCCATGATCCTGATCCTTTGAAGTTGATCCCGGCGGCTTTCGTGATGTCGCGGAAGCGGAAGTTGCCGAGGTTCAGATAGAGCCGTGGACCGCCCTGATTCGACGTGAGCACCAGCTCCGGCAGCCCGTCGCCGGTCAGGTCTGCCGCCGCGACGCCACCGCCGTTGTAGAAGTTCCGGTACGTGAAGACGTTGAAGTCCTCAGTCTCCTTCAGCCGATTCTCGAAGTTCACGCCCGTGTAGGCCGGCGAGAGCTTCGTGAACAGGTGCGTGTCTGCGCCGGCCGGGGGAAGTTGCGCCGCCGCATTGCCGGAGACGTCAGCGCCGCCACGCGAGCACGCTGCCAGGACGGCGAGACTGAACAGAACCGCCCACCGGCATGTCTGCAGCGCGCCGGCGTGGCCACGCCGACTTCGACTACGCTGAATACGAGACTGCTCCCCGGTCATCCCGAGGAGCAGTCTCACACATCCATCTCTCGTTCGTCGATCAGTATCCAGGATTCTGCGTCAGCTGCGGGTTCGAGGCCAGCTGCGGAGCGGGAATCGGGAACAGAATGAAGTGGGCATCGCGCGGCGTGCTCGACACGCCATTCTTGGACGCTTCCGTCCAGGAGAGGAACTTCCCGTGCCGGATCATGTCCGTGCGGCGCTTGCCCTCCGCCGAGAACTCGAGCAGCCGTTCGGTGAGGATGGCGTCGCGAACCTGTTGCTGCGTCGTGAGCCCCATGCCGGCTACCGTGTTCGTCGGATCGTGGCGGTTGTGGATGATCGCCAGATCGGCGATCGCCTGAGCCGTCTGCCCGGCTTCGTTCTCCGCTTCTGCCCTGATCAGATACATCTCCGCGAGGCGGAAGAAGGTGAAGTCGTTTGGCATCCCGTTGCCCGAGGGTGCGCTCGGCTTCGGTGGGAACTTGTTGAACCGAACCCCTTCCGCTTCGGTCGCGGCGTTCACGTCCCCGATCGTCGTCGTGAAGATCAGGGGCTTGCCCGTCCGGTCGTTCACGGGTAGGCCGGTCTCGAAGCTGTAGCCCTGGCCCGACAGCCACATCTTCTTGCGTTCGTCGGTGCTCGAGAACTTGTTGAACGTCTCCGCCGTAGTCGCGAAGCCGTTCCACGGTCCGCCCCAGCCGGTATTGAGCTGGTTGTAGTGCAGCGTGCGCAGCGGCCAGCTCCCGCCGATGGCCTGGTCGCTCACGTGCTCGACGATGAAGATGTTCTCCGGTGAGCTCTTGTTGTCCAGGGCGAAGTTCTGGAACCAGTTCGAGTTGAGCGTGTAGGCGCCGGAGTTGATCACGGCATTGGCGGCATCGATCGCCGCCTGGCAGGCGCTCTTCCCCCCGCTCACGTTGACGCCGGCGCACGAGTTGTACGCGCTGCCCGACACGCCGGTCGTCTTATCGAACACACCCGCATTCAGGTAGAGGCTCGCCAGGATGGCGTTCGCCGCTCCCTTCGTGATCCGGCCGTAGTAGCTCGACGGCCATTGCAGGGGCAGCTTGTCGCGTGACGCCAGCAACTCCGATTCGATGAAACGGAACACCGAATCACGTCCCACGCGCGGATACTGTTTCAGCTCGGTCGACGTCACCAGCGGCACGCCGCCGAACATGTCCTGCAGCATGTAGTAATCCCATGCGCGCAGCGTGCGCAGCTCGGCGAGGGTGGTGTCGCCCTTCGCGCCGCTGTTCGCCTTGGTGATCACGTCGATCATCAAGTTGGCTTTCGCGATGGCGCCGAACATGTCGTTCCATGCGCCGTTCACGAACGCCAGCGTGCCCGAGCTGTTGGCGGTCCACGTCTGCCGGTGCAGATCCAACCATTGGCCGTTGTCGTACCAGTCGCTGCCGCGCGTCGGCACGATCGCGTCGTCGGTGGTCAGGTCCTCCATGGTGATGAAACCCACCCACTCCACCGCGCGGAGGGTGGAGTAGACGCCGGCGACGCCGGCCAGGATCTCCGCGTCGCTATGAAATGCGTTCGCGGGCGTGAGTGCATCGTGCGGCACCTCGGTCAGATTCGTGCAGCTGCTGCCGACAGCGACCATCAGCGCGGGCGCGATCAGCCAGCACGTGACTTGGCGGGCCGCCTTCTTCGAAAATATCCTCATAGCCTATTTCCCTCGAGAATGGGGCGCGTCAGAACTGAGTGCGGGCACCGACCGTGAACCGTCGAACCGGCGGATACGTCAGGTAATCGATACCGCGGGCAGCGACGCCGGATGCGACGAACACCTCCGGATCGTAGCCCGAGTACTTCGTGAAGAGCAGCAGGTTGTCACCCGAGACGTAAAAGCGTGCGGTGCGGCCGGCGAGCAGCGACTTCGGCACCGTGTAGCCTAGCGTCAGGTTCTGCAACCGCACGAACGTGCGATCCTCGATCCAGCGCGACGAGAACTTCGCGGGCTCGTGCACGTTGTCCGGCATGTCGATGGCCGCCGCGAGGAAATTGCGTCCCTGCGCCGCATCGCTCTTGGCCTGGTACACGAGCGCGGTGTTGTTGAACACCTTGCCACCGAACTCCCCACGCCACAGCCAGCTCAGGTCGAACGCGTTCCATGTTGCGTTGTTCCGCAGGCCAAGCGTGAAGCTCGGATTGGCGCTGCCGATGATCTGCCGGTCGGCGTCGGCCGGGTTGGTGGTGCGGCCACCGGAGCAGTCGGCCGTTAGACTCGTGCAGGCGAAGTACTGCTGGCCACCCTTCACCTCAATGAACTTGGGCGCGAGGAAGGTTCCCAGCGGCTGCCCGCGCATGATGATCTCGGACCACTGGTTCGACTGACCCTGTCCGTACACGAAGCCTGTTTCGATGAACGTGCACTTCGCGGCCGTGGCGGCAGCGAAGCTGGTGGTGGTCGACGCAGCCCGGCACGCGGCCGTCGTGTCGCCGAGATTCGTGACTTCGTTCCGCTCCACCGTCAGTACGAGACCGCCGGTGAGGGAGCGCCTTGGCGCATTGTACAGCTGCATGTCCATCGTGGCCTCGAGACCGCGGTTGCGCAGGCCGCCGATATTCTCGAGTCGCGTGCTCACGACTGCCGGCTGCGGCACGGCGCGGTCAAGAAGCAGATCCTTCGTGTCCTTCTGATAGACCTCGATGCCGCCGGTGATGCGATCGCGCAGGAAGCCGTAGTCGATACCGACGTTCGTCTGCGCCGCCGTCTCCCACTTCAGGTTGGGATTACCGACCTGCGCCGCCGCGAGACCCGTCGCGATCGTGCCGCCAAACGGGTACAGCGACCCAGCGTCCGACTTCAGCAGGAGCTGCGTCTGATACGGTTTCACCGCCTGGTTGCCCTGCTTGCCCCAACCCGCTCTGAGCGCCAGCGTCGAGAGGCTCAGCGGGTGGCCGCGCATGAAGCCCTCTTCGCTGAGCCGCCATGAGCCGGAGATACCAGGGAACACCTCCCACTGGTGTCCTGGGGCCAGCCGCGACGACCCGTCGCGCCGGAGCACGCCGGTGAGGAAGTACTTGCCGGCGTAGCCGTAGTTCGCGCGCGAGAAGAATGAGGAGAGCGCGCTCTCGGTATGCCACGAGTACGGATAGCCGACGGGTACCTGCGTGCCGGCATTCAAGTTGTCGACGCCGAATGCGTCGGTGATGAAGCCCTGCATCGCCGCGTCGAACTCGCGGTTGTTGTTCTTCACGTACTCGTAGCCGCCGACGATCTCGAATTCCTGATTGGCGGCGAACTTCGGCGAGTAGGTGAGCAGTTGCTGGAAGTTGAGGTTCTCCAGGTTACGCTCAGCCTGACGCGCGTAGCCGTTGAAGGCGGCGCCGATCGGGCTGGTGCGCGGTGCGTAGAAACTCCGCGTCGCGCTGGTGTTGTCGACGCCGACCGTCGTCTGCGCAGTTAGGTCCTCCAGCAGGCTCAGGGTGCCGCTCAGGTTGCCGAGCAGGCGGTTCTCCGGTGCACGGTCCTGGAGCTGGTAGACCATCGCCACCGGATTGCGCACGTCCTGCGCACCTGTGCCCGTCTCGAAGAAGGTGCCGTCGGCATTCCGGATCGGCTTCGTGGGGTTGTAGATCACCATGTTGGTGAACAAGCCGCCGGTAAAGCCGCCGCCGTTCTCGTTTGGCGAGAAGGTGTTGTCGACGCGTGACGCCATGAGGTTCAACGCGAGCCGCAGGCGGTTGCTCAGCGCGTCGTGCGTCGCGTTCAGCCGGCCCTGATAGCGTTTCAGCCCGCTGTTGATGACCGCGCCTTGCTGATCGAAGTAATTCAGCGACGCCCGGTACTTGGTGACGTCCGAGCCGCCGGTGAACGCGAGGTTGTGGTTCATCGCCAGCGCCGTCTGCGTCAGCGCTTTCTCCCAGTCGGTGTTCGCGGTCCCGAGCGCGGCCACGGCGCCGGCGCCGCCAAGCGAGTCCTGGTTTGCCGTGACGAAAGTACGGTATTGCTGGGCGGTGGCGAGGCCGAGGCGCTTCGCCGGCGTGGCCGCGCCGACATACGTCTCGTATTCCACCGACGCGTCACGCGTGCCGCGCTTCGTGGTGATCAGAATGACGCCGTTCGCGCCGCGGCTGCCATAGATCGCGGTCGCCGACGCGTCTTTCAGGATCGTCATCGTCTCGATGTCGTCCGGATTGATCGAGTTCAGCGGATTGCGATCCAACGCGCCGTTCATGGCCACGCCCGAAGCACCCGGGGTCGTCGCGTCGTTTTGCAGCGGAACGCCGTCGATCACGTACAACGGATCGTTGCCGGCGCTGATCGAGGTGCCGCCGCGAATCCGAATCTGCGTGTTGCCGCCAGGTTCGCCGTTGCTCTGGATGACCTGAACGCCCGCGGCGCGGCCTTCGAGCATCTCCGTGGCGTTGGTCACCACGCCGACGTTGGCATCCTTCGCTTCGACGGTCGAGATGGCGCCCGTGATCGCCTCACGCCGTTGACTTCCGTATCCGGTGACGACCATCTCGGTGAGCACGGACGCCTGTGGCAGCATCGTGATCTCCACCGTTGCCGTGCCGCCGGCGGTCACGGTCACCGGCACCTCGGAGGAGTGGTAACCGATTCGCCGTGCGCGCAGACGTTGCGCTCCGGCCGGCACGCGGGTGAGATCGAACGTGCCGTCGACGCGCGTTGCGATTCCGTATTGCGTTCCGACCACCTGAACGCTGACATTCGTCAGCCCCTGGTTGGTCGCGGAATCGACGACGCGCCCTCTGATCGCGCCAAACGATTGCGCGTGCAAAGGCAGGGAGCAGAAGAGCACTCCCGCGAGTACCGCAAGAAAACGGCGAGCAACAGCCATTGGTCAGTCCTCCTGGGGGGAAGAACCGGTGGAGAACGTCACCTGCTTCAACGCAAGTGATGCCGACGTGAGAATTTGCGCCCTGACTTAATGTCCGGACCTGGAGTGCGCAAGAGCCTACAACATCGCAAGCCTCGAAAGACCCTCACGCCATCCATCTCATGCTAGGTCTGCTCTTCTCGTTCTGTTGTACTACAACCGCATTGACGGGCGGGCGGTCACATCTGCCGCCGCAGCACTCGTCTCCGCTGGTACTTGCGTTCCCTGAACGTGGGCTCGACGACAGCGCCGCGTACCAGGGCTACCAGACCCGCTTCTACCACGACGCGGCGGGAAATACGGTCCAGATCTATCTCGACGCGCGTAGCGGCCGTGTCGTGCACTTGTTCGCCGACGCCGACGACGAGAGCATCGGGCTCACGGTCCGCGATGCGGCCGGTCAGCCGGCGACGCTCGCCTGGGCAGGCACGGACGCAACCGTGTCGACTCGCGGCCGCCTGCGTACGCTATCGTACGCCCTCGTTGGCCGCGGCAGCCGGATCGAACTAGGACTCTTTCTGCTCGGCTCCATGCGCGTGGAGCGCGACTTTCAGTACGCCGATCGCCATCGCCAGCCGTTCACTGCCCCTCCGTTCGCGCTGCCGGAGATCAGCCGTCTCATCGATGCACTCGACAAACTGCCCGCAGCGGAGCGACAGCGACAGCTCGCGTTACTCGATGCCAGGAGCACGAGCGAGCTGCAGGGGCGCCGCCGCCCCACAATCACGACGGCGCAGCGCGGTTCGCGCTGGATCGCAAGCGTTGTCCAGCCGTCCCTCGACGCGCGCGACACGCTGGCGATCGAGATCCAGACCGACGCCCGTCGCGTGCTCGGCACGCGTGCCGGCGACGTCGTCACGCTCGCGAGCCGCAGTGGTGGCGCCATTCCCTTCACCCTCCTCATCAGCACCACGGGCAAGGCGCTGACACCGCTGACGCGCAAAGAAATCTTTGCACCGCGTTTTCTCGGCTTTCTCGCCGCCGCACACCGTTCGGATCCGACGTCGACGCGTGCACGCTGGCTCGAGCGGCAGGTCCGCGGGGTGGAGCTCCTCTCCTCGCACGAGAAGTTGATGGCGGGACTGCCGGCGTACGCCACGTACTTCGGTCGCGACATGATCGTGTCCGCGCTGATGATGCAGCCGATCTGGCGCGACGACATGTCGGCATTTGCGATCGCCAGCGCGCTTCGCAAGCTTGGCCCGGGCGGAGAGGTGAGCCACGAGGAGGCACTCGGCGCACAGGCGGAGCGCGAAGCCGCCGATGAGTATGCGCATCTCGTTGACGCGTATCTCGGCGCACAGTCAGCGGGGAATGAAATCGCTGCGGATTCGCTGCTCGCCCGCGCGCGATCGGTACTGCGCGACCACCGGCGTGTCCGCGAGAACTATCATATGATAGACAATATCTTCCAGCTCCCGGTACTCGAGGCGCGCTGGCTGGGCGATGCCGCCGTGACCCCCGGGCGCAAACGAGCCTTCCTTCTCGACGCGACCGACGGCGAGGCGCGCGTGCGCCGAATGCTGCGCGAGCTGTCGCTCGTATCGCGCTTGACCGCGCCTTACGTCGTGGATCCAGTAGCGACGAATCTCGTGCGCTTTCCGCCACTCGATTCCACGCACTGTCGCTCGGCCAGTTGGCGTGACAGCAACGAGGGCTACGCCGGCGGCTGCTTCGCCATGGACGTGAACGCGATCTGGGTGCCTCACGCGCTGGAGTCGATCGACGTCATTCTTCGTACGCTGCGCAGCCTTGGCATCGCCCCCGACTCGCTGCTGCGCGCGATGCGCGCAGATGACAGCGCGCCGGCTCTCGCCAGCTACGCGCGCGATCGGTCGGCGTTAGGCCACGCCATCGACGTTTGGCAGGGTGCGCAGCGCCACTTTCTCGTGTCCCTCGCCCCCGCCGACGTTCGCAGCCACGTCACCGCCCGTCTCGCGGCCCTTCCAGACAACGAGCGCCGCTACTGGAGCGGGCTCGTTGCCGCGACGAACGCCTCTCGGGACAGCCTCGCCTTCCTCGCGCTATCGCTCGACGATGGAGGCCACGCCATCGCGGTCGCGAACAGCGATCCCTCCACACGCCTCTTTCTGCTGCGCGACAGCTCCGCCGCGACGCGACCCGACGTGCTGCGCGACATACGTCTGTTCGTGCGTCCGTACCCCGTTGGCTTGTTCATCGCCGGCGTGGGGCCCGTCGTTGCCAACGACGCGTACGCACCAGCGTTCGTCTGGCCACAGTTCGAGCGCGACCGTTATCATGGCCCGCGCGTCGTCTGGGGACGCGAGGTGAATCTCTTTCTCCTTGGCGTCATGAATCAGCTCGCGACGACACGCGACACGGCGTACACCAACGAGCTCCGCGACGCGCTCCAGCGCGTCCGCGCCGCCGCGGAGGCATCCGGTTTTCACAGTGAGCTCTGGAGCTACGAAGTCCGGTCCGACGGCAGTGGTGTCGATCCCATACGGTACGGCACCGGCTCCGACGTCCAGCTGTGGAGTACGACGGATCTGGCGGTGCAGTATGCTCTGTCAGCGCTGAAGCGCTGACAGAGCAGTCGGTAGTCGGTAGTCGGTAGTCGATAGTTAACGGCGTTGGAGGTGAGGGCTGGTTATCAGGGTCACTCATGCCGAGCCCTCACCAGTCAAACGCAGTAACTACCGACTACCGACTATCGACTACCGACTGCAGTTTAACTACCGACTACCGTCTCTCAATGGTGCTGCTGCTCGCCTTCCTCATCGGCGCCGTTTCCGGCTTGCGATCGCTCACTGCGCCGGCTGTCGTCGCTTGGGGTGCGCACTTGCGACGACTCGCGCTCGCCAGCATGCCGCTCGCCTTTGTCGCATCGAGAGTCGCCGTCATCGTGCTCACGCTGCTCGCACTCGTGGAGCTCGTGATGGACAAGCTGCCAACGACGCCGAGCCGATTGAAGCCGGGGCCCTTTGGCGGCCGTCTCGTGCTCGGCGCGCTATCCGGCGCCGCGTTAGGCGTGTCGGGGGCGCAGGCACTCGCGTTGGGCGCGATAGTCGGGGCGGCCGGCGCGGCGGCAGGCGCCTTTGTCGGGTACAGGGCACGCACGCGGCTCGTCGCCGCGCTCAGGATTCCCGACCTCATCGTCGCCCTGTGTGAAGATGCCGTAGCGGTGTTGGGTGCCATTCTCATCGTGACGAGATTCTGAGCGTGGCCACGCCGCCAGCCGACCGCTACGACGCGATCGTCGTCGGATCCGGGCAGGGCGGCAATCCGCTGGCGATGGCATTCGCGAACGCGGGCCACCGCACAGCGCTGATCGAGCGCCGTCACGTCGGCGGCACGTGCGTGAACGAGGGGTGCACGCCCACGAAGACGATGGTGGCCAGCGGGCGTGTCGCCTGGCTCGCGCGTCGGAGCGCCGACTACGGTATCGAGACCGCAGCGATCGCCGCCGACATGAAACGCGTTCGACAGCGCAAGCGCGACATCGTCGACCAGTTTCGTAACAGCTCCGAAAAGGGTCTCCGAGACACAGCCAATCTCGACCTGATTTTTGGTGACGCCAGCTTCACCGGACCGGATACGCTGGCCGTCGTTCTCAGCGACGGCGGCCGCCGCTCGCTGAGCGCGTCGCGAGTCTTCATCGACACGGGAACTCGTCCCGCAGTCCCAGAGCTCGAGGGACTCCGCGACGTACCCTTTGTCGACAGTACGTCGATCATGGAGCTCGATGTCGTCCCCGAACACCTGCTCGTACTCGGCGGCGGGTACGTCGGGCTCGAGTTCGGCCAGATGTTTCGGCGCTTTGGCAGCCGCGTCACGATCGTGCAGATGGGACACCAGCTCCTCGGCCGCGAGGACGCCGACGTTGCGGATGCCATCGCGACGATCCTCCGCGAAGACGGCATCGAAATCCTCCTCGACGCCCACGCGACGCGCGTGGCGAGCGCGCCGCCCGGCGTACGGCTCACAATCCGACAGGACAGCCGGACCATCGAGCGCTCCGGCTCGCAGCTGCTCGTGGCCACGGGCCGAGCCAAACACCGAGGATCTCAACCTGGATGCGGCAGGAATCGCGACGAATCAGCGCGGATTCATCACGGTCAACGAGCGGCTGGAGACCAGCCGGCGGGGCGTTTTCGCGTTAGGCGACGTCAACGGCGGGCCGGCGTTCACGCATATCTCGTACGACGACTTTCGCGTCCTCCGCGCGAACCTGCTCGAGGCGGGCAACGCCACCACGACCGGGCGCCTCGTGCCGTACACGGTGTTCATCGATCCGCAGCTCGGCCGCATCGGGCTGCGCGAAGCCGAGGCGCGCGCGCAGCACAGAAACGTGCGTGTCGCCACGCTGCCGATGGATCACGTCGCCCGCGCGATCGAGGTCGGCGAGAGCCGCGGCTTCATCAAGGTCGTCGTCGATGCGGACGCTGAACACATCCTCGGCGCCGCGGTCCTCGGCATGGAGGGCGGAGAGATCATGTCGATGCTGCAGATCGCGATGATGGGCACGCTGCCCTACACCGCGCTGCGCGACGGAATCTTTCCCCACCCCCGGTCTCGCCGAGAGCCTCAACAATCTGTTCGCCCACCTTTGATCGTTAGGGAAGCGTGACCATCGCCAGGCGCTGGACTCTCGTCGCGACGATCGTCGCGTCGAGCATGACGTTCATCGACGGCACGGTCGTCAACGTTGCGCTCCCTGCCCTGCAAACGGCGCTCGACGCCACGATCACCGACGTGCAGTGGGTGGTGGAGGCGTACGCACTGTTTCTGGGTGCCCTCATTCTCGTCGGTGGATCGTTAGGCGACCAGCTCGGCCGGCGACGCGTCTTTCTGGCTGGCGTCGTCTCATTCTGTGCCGCGTCGATCATCTGCGGTGTCGCGCCGACGCCGCTCGTTCTCATCGTGGGACGAGCACTGCAGGGCATCGGCGCGGCGTTTCTGGTGCCCGGCAGTCTCGCGATCATCAGCGCGACGTACACTGGTCCAGAGCGTGGCCGAGCGATCGGCACGTGGTCCGGGTTCAGCGCGATCACGACGGCCATTGGACCGGTCGTCGGCGGCTGGCTCATCGAGCACGTGGGCTGGCGCGCCGTGTTCTTCATCAACGTGCCCCTCGGCGCGGCGGTCGTGATTCTCTCCCTGCGATATGTGCAGGAGACGAAGGATCCATCCCGCGACGGCGCGATCGACTGGGCCGGCGCGGCGCTCGCGATAATCGGGTTGAGCGGTGTGGTCTTCGGCCTCCTCGAGTGGCCGCCGCTCGGAGCGGGACATCCGTTCGTCCTCGCCTCGCTGACGGTGGGCGCGATTGCGGTTGCGTCGATGGTCGCCGTGGAGGCACGCGCACGGAACCCCATGGTACCGCGCGGCGTGTTTGCGTCGCGCGCGTTCACCCTCGCCAATCTCCTCACGCTCTGCTTGTACGCCGCGCTCGGCGAGCTGCTCTTCATTCTGCCGCTCGAGCTCATTCAGGTGCGCGGCTACCCGCCGACGTTGGCCGGTGCCGCTCTGCTGCCCTTTCCGATCATCATGTTCGCGCTATCCCGGTGGTCGGGAGGGCTCGTGGCGACCATCGGCCGGCGCGTACCGCTGACCGCAGGCCCGAGCGTCGTGGCGTTAGGCTTTCTGATCTTTGCCTTCGCCCCACGCTCAGCGTCGTTCACGATCGGCGTGCTTCCCGCCGTCGTCGTATTGGGACTCGGCATGGCGATTACGGTTGCACCGCTCACGACCACGGTCATGGACTCGGTGGCGAGCGCCCACACCGGCGTCGCCAGCGGTGTCAACAACGCCGTTGCTCGTGTCGCCGGGCTGATCGCGATTGCGGTGTTTGGCGTGATCGTCTCCCGCACCTTCGCCGGCGATGTGAATCGCCGCCTTGCCCTCGTACCGCTTCCTTCAGCCGGCCGCACCGCCATTGCGCGCGAGCTTCCAAGGATGGCCGGGGCCGACGTGCGCTCCATCTCGTCACTGACGGGCGAGCAGCGGGTGCAGGTTCGCGCCGCGATCCAAGCGTCCGCCGGGAATGCCTTTCGCGTGGCAATGCTCGGCGCCGCCTTGCTCGCGCTACTCGCCGCGGGCACGGGTGCCTTCATTCACGACCCGCCAGCTGCGGATGCCGTAGGCTGAACGTCTGCGGCAGGCACGGCGAAGTGCGTGACCAGCTGCCGTCACGCCGCTGAAGACGCATCGGGCTTCGGCACACCCCGCATTGCGATCGCACGGAACGGCAGCAGAATGACGAGCAGGAGCACGCCAAACGCGATGTTCGCGATCGCATCCACCGCCAGCATTCCGCGGACGCCGAAATGCGCGTGGCCCACGCCGTCGAGCCGCAGCATGTATACGACGGGCGCGTTCACCGCCGCCATGAAGAGGGTGAATCGTGTGCCGCTCGCCGCCGTGTCCGACCCGAGCAGCTGCAGCGCCAGCGCCATGAACGCGGCGTAAGCGATGCCGGTGGCCAGCGCGTACGCAGACGCCCCCACCACGTACGTCGCGGGCGTCAGCGGCGCAAAGCCCATCGCGCCCGCCGCCGCTCCCGTGATCAACCCCGACATTGCGTAGATGCGCCAGCGGTCGAAGCGATCGGCCAGGATACCGCCGACGATCGCGCCAAGGGCCGCCATGATGCCGCCGAGCACCACGACCCACATCACGCCCGCGGTCGATGCACGGAAGTCGGTTGCGACGGCCGAGAACAAGTACATGAGGGCGCCTGCACCCACGGGACTCAGAAAGAATCCGAACGCCAGCCACACTTCGCGCCGGCGCAGCGTGCTCACGATCTCGCGCAGCATACGGGCAACGTGCGTCCGCCACTTCACCTTCGTCCGGACAGGATCTCGCACCGCCAGTACCGCGAACCCTGGTGCACCGATGAGCAGCCCGACAGCCATGGCCGACAAGAGAGCGCTGCTGTGGGCCGTGAGCCACACGGCCAGGCCGCCAGCGAGCACGGCGCCACCCAGGATGCCGCCCTGCGTCCACCCTGCCGCGCGCCCGCGCATTTCGTTAGGCATCACGGCGGCCGCCAGGCCGCCGAGCGCACTGGAGACCGGCTGGTTGAGCACCGACGCCGCGAACAGCAGCGTCGTCACCATGCGCAACGCCGTAGCGCCCGCCACCCCGACCGCGACGGCGGCGCAGAGCGCGCTGGACACGCTCAACAGCATGACCCAGGTGCGCCGTCGAAATTTCAGATCGACGATGGGCGACCAGAGGACATACCAGATGGCGGGCGCCTGGACGAACGCGCTGATCGTCGATATGCGGTCGACCGACACTCCACGGCCACGGAGGAGATACGGCAATCCGATGGCAATGAGGCCGCTGAAGCTTCCGTATGGTATTGCCGACAGGCCGAACACCCACGGCCGCGGCCGGGCGCGACGCATCCGCTGCCCGTCAGGAGCGCTGGTCTTCCGAGGGCAGCCGGCGGACCCACGTTTGCGATCGGCCGAACATCGCGAAGCCGATGTAGCCGCGCACGACGAGCTTTTGCCCGTCGTCGACCAGCTTCATCTTGGCCCGATAGGTCTTTCCGTTCTCTGGGTCGAGAATTTCCCCGCCGCTCCATTCGTCCCCGTCCGGCCGCATGTGCCGCAGGATCTCCATCCCCACTATGCGCTGGCCGCGGCGATCGCCTGGACACTTGCCACAGACGCTGTCCTGAGGATCCGCCGGGACGAGTAGCGCCCGCACCACGCCGATGAGCTCACCGTTTACTTCCTGGATCTCGACCACGGCCGTCGGCCGGCCATCCTCGTCACTTATCGTATTCCAGAAGCCAACCGGGCTGCGCTGTGCAGCGGCGACAGCGGAGACCGCGACGAGAGCGAAAGCAACGAACGCGGCGCATACCGCCGCGCGCGATAGAGGGTTATGCTTGAGTTTGACCGGCATAAAGAAAGGTTAGCGTCATTTGGCTGAACGGGCGCGAGACTTACGGGGTTCTACCCCTGTTCTTTGGTTACCCTTCACGGGCTTCGGCCGCCTGCATACGTGGACACTCTGGCTTCCATCAAAGAGCTCGCCGCAAAGCAATTCGGAGGCGAGCCGGACAAAATCGACGAGAACATGCCGGTAGATCAGCTCGGCATCGACTCGCTCGGCTTCTTGGAGTTCCTGTTCGAGCTCGAGGACCATTTCAGTCTCTCCATACCGCAAGAGTCAGTGGCGAACGTTCGTACCCTGCGTGAGCTCGCGACGGTGATCGACGGATTGATCGTCGCCAAGGCGGCGACTTCGGCCTAGCGTTGGCGATGGGCCGCGTCGTCGTGACCGGCATGGGGGTCGTAGCCCCCGTCGGGCAGTCAGTGAATGAGTTTTTCGGCGCGCTCATGGATGCGAGATCCGGCATTCGCCCGGTGCCGCAATCGGTATACTCGGGTCCTGCACCACTGGTTGCCGGTCTGGTGGATTTCGACGCCACCGCTCATTGGCCGCCGCATGTCGCGGCACAATTCGACCGCGCCACTCAGTTCGCCCTCGTCGCTGCTCGTCAAGCGATCGCCGACGCATCGCTGGATCTCTCCGAGGCCGAATCGCATCGCGCCGGCGTCTATTGGGGCACTGGCCTGGGCGGCGCGAGCACGATCGAGGAGTCATACCGGATGCTCTACGTGGGCGGCGGCCGGGTGCGGCCAACGAGCGTCGTTCTCGGGATGAACAACGCGGCCGCAGGCCAGATCTCCATTGCCAACGGTTTGCGTGGCCCCCTCGTGAACGTGTCGACGGCATGTTCGTCGTCGGCGACCAGCATTGGCGAGGCCTATCGCGCGATCAAGGGTGGGTATGCCGACGTCATCGTGGCCGGTGGCTCCGAGGCGCTCGTCACTTACGGCAACCTGCGCGCGTGGGACGCCATGCAGGCGCTTGCTCATGCCGATCCGACGGATCCGTCGCGAAGCTGCAAGCCCTTTTCGGCAAATCGGCGAGGCATCGTGCTCGGCGAAGGCGCCGCGGCCCTCGTCCTCGAGAGCGCCGAACGCGCCGAACGACGCGGTGCACACATTCACGCTGAAATCGCCGGTTATGGCAACGCCGCCGACGCGTCGCACATCTCCAAGCCCGACGCCGCCGGGCAGGTACGCGCGATGCGCGCGGCGCTCGCTGACGCCGGCCTGGCACCGGGGGACATCGACTATCTCAATGCGCACGGCACTGCGACGATCGTGGGAGACGTCGTGGAAAGCTGTGCGATCAAGCAGGTGTTCGGCGACCATGCCGGCCGGCTTGTGGTGTCATCGACCAAGGCGCTGCACGGGCACCTGATGGGCGCCACCGGCGCCGTCGAGATGGTGGCGGCCATCGCCGCCCTCGAGCGTGGAGTCATTCCGCCCACCGCCCACCTCGACGAACCCGATCCCGCGTGCGACCTCGACTATGTTCCCAATGAGGCGCGCCCCGCGCACCTGAACGCGGCGATGTCCAACTCGTTTGGCTTTGGCGGTATGAACGCCGTGCTCATTGCGCGGCGCAATCGGCACTAGACAGCGATAGCATGCACGATCTGAAGGAGCTCGGCGCCTGGATGGCGTCGCGCGACACGGCCCGCGACGCCCTCACGCCAAGTACGTTGCCAGACCCGACGTTCGTCAGCGACGGCCGAGAGCTCGTGTCGTTCAGCACGAACAACTATCTCGCGCTGGCGACGAGCTGTCGTCTGAAGGCGCGCGCGCGGGAAGCGCTCGAGCGCTACGGCGTCGGCAACTGTGAATCCCGCCTGCTCGGCGGCAATCTCGAGCTCTACGAGCGGCTCGAGGCACGCCTCGCCGGCATCAAACGCAAGGACGCGGCTCTCCTCTTCGCCACCGGCTACCTGGCAAACCTGAGCGTGTTGCCCGTGCTGGTGAAAGCATCGAGCCTCGCGCGGGCGTTCGGATATGCCCCGAGCACGAGCTGGAAGCACGTCTTCTTCACCGACGAGTTCAATCATCTCAGCATCCGCGAGGGGATCAGGGCCTCGGGCGCGCCGACATTCGCATTCAAGCATCTCGATATGAACGATCTCGACGAGAAGCTCGGGCGGACGACGGCACAGATCAAGATCATTGCGACCGATGGGGTGTTCAGCCAACACGGGGACATCGCCCCGTTGCCTGAGATGATCGCGCTCGCCGATCGTCACGATGCGGTGTTGTACGTCGACGATGCTCATGGGACGGGCGTGCTCGGTGCAACGGGGGCCGGCACCACGGAGCACTTCGGCGTCGACAGTCCGCGCATCATACAGATGGGCACATTGAGCAAGGCGTACGGCTGCATTGGCGGCTTCGTCGCCACGGAGACGTACGTCGCCGACATTCTTCGTATCGGTTGCTCCGGATTCGGTTTCACATCGACGCTGCCCCCCGATCAGGCGGCCGCGGTGCTGGAAGCCATCGACATGGTCACCGACGAGCCGGAGCGGCGGCGCCGCCTCTGGGACAATCAGCGATACTTCCTCTCGCGCCTGAGCGCGCGGGGGCTCACGCCCCTCGCCACAGAAACGCCGATCGTACCGATACACATCGGGAGTGAAGTCGATTGCGTTCGCGTGACCAGCGGACTACGCGACGCCGGCTTTCACGTCGACGCGATCATGTTCCCGGCCATCGCGACGGGCCAGAGCCGTCTGCGTTTCATCATGAATGCCTACCACACCGCCGCACAGATCGATGGCGTAATCGACGCCCTGGTGCAGCTGCTCGGGTCATAACGTGGGTACATGAGGGCCTTCGTCACCGGCGGTAACGGCTTCATCGGCTCCGCCGTGGTGAGGGAGCTCGTTCGAACGGGGCGGGAGGTCACCTGTCTGCTACGGCCGACGAGCCGCACGGAGCGCATTGATGACCTGCCTGTCGCGCGTGCGGCCGGCGACGTACGGAATCTGGATTCGCTCATCGCGGGGATGCGCGGCTGCGACTGCACCATTCACCTCGCCGCGCCCGGCGGGTGGATGGGTGATGATCCATCGGAGCTCCGGCGCATCGTCGAGGGCGGCGCACACAACGTCCTCACCGCCGCGGCCCAGCTACCCGGCCATCGGATCGTCCTCGTCTCGAGCACCGCGGCGGTAAATGGCTCCGAGTCGCCGGAGATCTTCGACGAAAGCGCGCCGTTCACGGTGGACGATCCAGCGCTCGTCTACGCGCACGCCAAACATCGCGCCGAGCTGCTCGCGCGGGACGCCGCGGAACGCGGCGTGGACGTCGTGGTCGTCAATCCGGCCGAGGTGTACGGACCTAACGATACGATGATGTGCACGGCGGGCAATCTCGTCGACATCGCGAAATCGACGCCCGTGCTCGTGTGCGATGGCGGAACGAGCGTCGTGCACGTGGACGACGTCGCCGCCGGCGTGGTCGCCGCTCTCGACCGCGGCCGATCGAGCGAGCGCTACATACTCGGCGGCGATAATCTCACCATCCGACAACTCGCCGAGCTGGTGCTCGAGATCGTCGGTCGCCGGGCGCCGATCGTCACCGTGCCACGCAGCGTGGCGCGCTGGATGTCACGTTGGGCAGCCCGGCTCCCCCTGCCACTCCCCTACAACCCGCACGTGGTGCCATACGCCACGCGCTATTGGTTCGTCGATGCGACGAAGGCGAGGCGCGAATTGGGAGTATCGTTTCGCGGGGCGCGGGAGACGATCGGGTCGACGATCGAGTGGCTGCTGAAAAGCGGCCAGCTGTGACGGCGCAAGAGCTTAGGAGCGCTGACGTCCGAACTTCGCCGACGCCCGAAAGGCGCTGACGCCCGAAAGTCGCTGATGCCCTGACGGTGCCGACGCCCTCAGGGCGGGATGTGCGCGAGGCGTTCCAGAGATGTAAAAGAAAATCCTCAGAGCTCAGGCGCTCGGTGCTCGAGGCGCGCGATGACCGCTCGGCAGGCCCAGCTGCGTTATCAGATCGCCGAACTGCGGATCAGCACGCAGACGATCAAAACGAGCGTCCCACGCCAAGTGAACCACGAAAACCGAGCGCTCGCCCATGGCTTTCCGCAGCCAGTCGAATGCACGGTCGTTGTCGCCTAGCCCGGCGTACACGGTGGCGATGTCGTAAGCAGAGACGTAGCCACGCAGCGACTGCTGCAGCAGCCCAGCCAGGATCTCTTTCGCCTCGGCGGTTTTTCCTTCCGTCGCCAACGCGTTCGCGAGCGCGGCTCGAGCAAAGGGCAGATCCTTGGAGGTGGAAACTGCCTGCCGCAGCACGGCGACGGCGCTATCGCCCTGTCCTTTGCCTAGGTACGCCCAGCCCGAGACCACCTGCGCCCAGAAGCTCGGCATCATCATCTGCGCTTCCTTGGCGTAGCTTGCCGCGACGTCGAACTGATGGTCGAACAGGCTGTGCCAACCAACGCACGACGTAAGCATCGGGTTCGCCGGGTCGAGCTCTCGCGCGCGCCTGGTCTCCGCGACGGACTCATGCTCGCGTCCGAGTGCGAGCAAGAGGTGCGCGTAATCGTGGTGGACCTGTGCGTTGCTCGGGCTGATAGCGAGGGCACGCGCGAAGTGGCGCTCGGCGGCTTGCCAGTCCCAGTCGTAATGCGTGTTTACGAGGGCCATGAGGCCATGTGCCTCGGCTGAGCTCTCGTCGCGGTCGAGTGCGCGAGCCGCGGCGCGACGCATCTGGCTGAAAGCTTCTGCAGGCGCCACCTCGCCGAAGAACGCGCGGAAGTAGTAGGCACGTGCGAGGCCCGCATAGGCCGCGGCATGGTTCGGGTCGATCGCGACGGCTTGTTGAAAGGATGCAATCGCTTCGGGCAGCCGCCATTGGCCGGCGAAATACGAGCCTTTGAGATAGGCCTCCTGCGCCTCCGGCTTGACGGAGCGCGTGGCCGGCACACCGCCATCACGCCTAACGAGTTTCGCGCCGATTTCTTCGGCCACCGATTGCGCGATGTCGGTCTGCAATCCGAGCGCATCGCCGATGTCGCGCTCGTAACTGTGCGCCCACAGCGCACCATCGTCCGAAGCGCGGATGAGCTTCGCGGTAATGCGCACCTTGTCACCCGCGCGCGCCACCGTGCCTTCGAGCACCGCATCGGCGTGCAGCTCGTGTGCGATCTGGGGGAGCGTTTTCTTCATCATCCGATACTGCATCACCGACGTGCGTGAGATCACGTTCAGACTGCCGATCTGCGCGAGCCCGGTGATCAGCGCATCTGTCATCCCGTCAGCGAAGAAGTCCTGTCCCATCCCGCCCGTGAGGTTCGCGAGCGGAAGAACGGCCAGCGTGTGGATCCCACTGTTCGCTCCGGCGCGGCCGCGCATCCCGCCGGCACCGCCGATACGCAGCCATCCAACTGTGAGGACCGCGGCGACGGCAGCGGCCGAGATCGCGATGCGCACGGGGCGTCGCTCGAGCGCTCGCGCGACCCACGACGCGCCCGTTCGCCGATCGGTCGTGACGGAGCATTCCATTTCTGCGGCGTCGAGAGCACGCTCGAACTCACCGGCGGTCTGAAAGCGATCGGCCGGAATGGAGGCTAGCGCACGTCTAACGATATTGGCGAGTACGGCCGGGACGCTCTCCCGAGCGCGGCGAACGTCTGGCGCAGCCTCGCTCAGGCGCTTGACGATGATGGCCTGGGCCGTGGACCCCGTGAAGGGCGGCTCGCCGGCCAGCATCTCGTACAGCACGCAGCCGAGGCTGTACACGTCAGTTCGAGCGTCGATGGCATGGTCGCCGCTCGCCTGCTCGGGGCTCATGTACGCGGGCGTGCCCATGCTGATGCCCGTCACCGTGATGCGCTCCTCGTCGCTCGCCTGTACCGCGCGCGCAATTCCGAAGTCGGCGACGATCGGTTGTCCGTCGACGATGAGGATGTTCTCGGGCTTGATGTCCCGGTGCACCACGCCACGTCCGTGTGCGTACTCGAGCGCGCTGGCAACGGCTCGCGCGATGCAGACCGCGTCGCGCAGCGGCAGCTGCCGTTCGCGGTCGAGTCGCGCTCGGAGCGTTTCCCCTTCCACGTACGGCATCACATAGAACAGGAGCCCGTCGGCTTCGCCGGAGTCGTGGAGCGGGAGAATGTGCGGGTGCGTGAGGTTCGCCGTAATCGCGATCTCACGCTCGAAGCGGTCCTTGACGAGCGCGTGGCTCAGCTCCGGCCGGAGCACCTTGAGCGCGACGAGTCTCCGCTGACGCGTGTCCTGTGCGAGGTAGACATTGGCCATCCCGCCGTGTCCGACCTCACGCTCGATCTCATAGCGGCCGGCAAAGACGCCGCTGAGCGATGACGCGTTGGACATGACCTCTGCTCCGCCGAGGGAGTGCTAACATATGCATCGGGAGTGGACGCGGCCAGGATCGACGTGCGTCCACAACCCGTCGCAGAGCAGGCGAGATCATCTGACGGCGCAAGAGCTTAGGAGCGCTGTGAGGGCGGCAGCGCTGTTAAGCACTTGCGCCCCTATCGCGCAAATGAAAAGACGGTCCTGGATTTGTAAATCTGCCCTGGGCGCAGAATCGTCGAGGGAAAATTGCTGTGGTGCGGCGAATCGGGAAAATGCTGCGTCTCCAGGGCGAAGCCGGAGCGGTGCGCGTACGCATGGCCGCCCTTACCGATGATGGTGCCGTCCAGGAAGTTTCCCGAGTAGAACTGGACGCCGGGCTCCGTGGTGCTCACGTCGAGCGTGCGACCGCTCACCGGATCCTCCACCCGTGTCGCGCGCACGGCGCCGCCGCGCCCGGCAGCGTCGAGCACCCAATTGTGATCGTAGCCTCGGCCGAGCCGAAGTTGCTCGTTTGGCTGCTCGATGCGCGCGCCGATCGGCGTCGGAGCTCGGAAGTCGAACGGGGTCCCGGCCACCGGCGCGATCACGCCGGTGGGGATGAGCACCGAGTCTACCGGCGTGAACGCCGCCGCGTTCAGCTCGAGTACGTGGCCAAGGATGTCCCCCTCCCCCCCCATCCGTGCGGCACCGTGAAGGTTCCAGTACGTGTGCTGCGACAGATTGATCGGCGTGGCTTTGTCCGTCTCCGCCTCGTAATCGATCACCAGCTCGTCGCGCGGCGTCAGCGTGTACGTCACGCTCACGGCCACCGCGCCGGGATAGCCCTCCTCGCCGTCCGGACTCGTGTACCGTAGGCGCACGCCGGCACCGTCGTTGCTCCGCACCGGTTCGGCGGTCCAGAGGACTTTGTCGAATCCGCGCGCGCCGCCATGCAACGAATTCGGCCCGTCGTTGCGCGCCAAGTGATAGCTCACACCGTCGAGCGTGAACGCGGCACCGGCGATGCGATTGGCATAGCGGCCCACGATGGCGCCAAAGTACGCCGTGTTGTGGAGATATCCGGCCAGGCTGTCGAAGCCGAGTACGATGTCATCGAGCTGCCCGTTGCGGTCGGGCGTCCTGACCACCGTGATGATGCCGCCATACGTCATCGCGCGGACTTCCACGCCATGCGCGTTCGTCAGCGTGTACAGCTCGACGGCGCGCCCGTCGGGCAGCGCGCCAAACGACGTTTTGGTCACCGATGCCGCCTCGACAGGCCCGACGGTGCGCCGGCCGACGCACCCGGCGAGCAGTGGGAGCACGACTCCGATCGCGAATCCGCCGTACTGTGATCGTCGCATCGCTCAGCGCAGGACGAAGAGGACGGTCGGATCGAGCGGAAAGCGGCCGAACCGCCCGCCATAGATCGCCAACCCGCCGGGAAGTGCCTCATCAACCTCCATTCTGATCACGACCTCGCCCGCACGCGCGGCTCGCTCGATCGCCTCCGCCGACAGCGGCATCTGAAGAAGCTGCCCGTACGACCCCGCTTCGTACAGATGCCCGTCGTGTGGCTGCGCGTGCCAGCTCAGGATACCACGCGAATCCGCCGGATCGTCGTCGAGCTCGCGCCGTCCTACGACCTCGCCATTCGCCCGGATCGTCACGGCGCTGCGAAACGGATGTGCGCTCGTCATTGGATAGCTGTTCGGGTTGCGACTGCGATCGTGAAAGCCACCGCCACGCATGTAATCACCATTGGCAGTAGTGGTATCGCGATCCTTGCCGTTGAGCCGTTTCGCCGATGCCTCCACGAGGAACACCGCCTCGGCGACGTTACGCGCCTCGAGCCCTGCCGGCCATGGAATATGATACTCGAAGAATCCGCTGCCAGCGCCGTCGAGCTTGCGATCGCCAAGCACCGTCCACTGTTTCAGCGACCACTGTCCACCGTGTACGGCCGTCGCCGGAACGTGCGCGGCGCGAACGTGGCGGCCATCTGTCAAAGTCCCGCTATCCGGAGCAGCAGCGTCGACCACGAAGGTCGTGAAGTTGTGCTGCAGCGCCCCTCCCGTCGCGTCCTCCAAACGCACGGCGAGCACCGCCACCGCGCGCTCGCTGGGCATTGTCACCGAAAGCGGCGCCAGCGCCTGCGACATCCACGGCCGATATGGCACACGTCGCGTGAATGTGCCATACGTCCGCAGCTCGCCAAACGCGTTCCACCCTCGGAGCTCGGCGCGCAGGAGCAACGAATCGCCAAACGCGGTGCTCCCGGTCGCGAATGACGCGTATAGCGGCACCTCGACTCGCTCTCCCGGTCGCACGGATCTGCTCAGCTCCGGATCGCCGACCGCGACGTAGAGAGGCGAGTGCAGGTCGCGCACGGACATCCCTTTCACGATGTCGCCGAAACCCGTCTCCTTCGGCGTGCGATCGTACCGCCAGTACCCATTCCATTCATTGATCACATCGTGATGCTCCGTGTACAGCCAGCCGGCGAGCTTCGGGTGGCGGCGGAACGCGTCGACGGCGTGGTGGTAATCCCAGCTCCAGTCCACGTCGCCGGTGCTTCCGGAGTATCCCCATACGTTGCCGAACTCGGAGTTCAGCATCGGCTGACGATCCTGCCGCCACGGCGATTCGAAGTTCCACGTCGAGCCGGGAAAAGTGCTGTCGCTCACCTGCTGCACGCGTGTCTCCCACCGCCAGCCCGGCAGATACTCGTGCCACGAGTTCAAATCGGTGCGGGTATGGCCGCGGCCGCAGCAAGGGGAGTTGTCTTCCACCAGCCGCGTCGAATCGAGCGACTTGGCGAGCTCGTAGTCGGTGGCCACGCGCCGCTGCGTTTCGGGCAGGTAGCGCTCGCCCGTGCGCTCCGCCGATCGGGTGAGCAGACCCCACGTCTCGTTGAACAGCACCCATGCGAAGATCGACGGATGGTTGTAGTCACGGTCGATCATCCCCCTGAGCGCAATGTCGTGGTCGCGGAAGGCAGCGGAATCCGGCGGTCCCCACCAGTTCGGCACGTCGGCCATGATCAACACGCCCAGCCGGTCGGCCCAGTAGAGCTTTCGCGGCGCTTCGATCTTCACGTGTTCGCGCAACCCATTCAGTCCGATGCGGCGCGCCCGGAGGATCTCGTCGCGCAGCACGCTGTCGGTCGGAAAGGTGTAATAGCCTCCGGGATGATACGCCTGGTCTAACGCGAGCTGCAGGAACACCGGCGTGCCGTTGATCGCGACGTACGGGTAGTCAGTCCCCGGCCGATTCGCCACCGAGATCGTGCGCATGCCGAAGTAGCTGCGCACGCGGTCGTCCGGCAATCCCGCTCCGCCGACGCTCACCTCCACCTCGTGAAGGAACGGATCGTCGAGCGACCACCGTCGCGCGTTAGGCAGGGCGATGTCCACGTGCGCCGTCGACGCGCCGCGCGGAATGCGCTGCGTCACCACCGGCTGACCGTCGCGATTCGTCACCTTCAAGTGCAGCGTGAGGTCACGAGGCGCGTGCTCGAGGAGACGTACGTCGACAGCGACAGCCGCGAGATCGCGCGCCGGAGTGAAGTGCACCGAGGCGAGCGGCGCCGCGCCCCGAGCCTCGAGGTAGACCGTCTGCCAGATCCCGCTCGCGCGGCCGTAGCCCTGCTTCCCCTCGAGCTTGAATGGGTGCGGCGTGTCGTCGACACGAATGACGAGCCGTTGTGGCTCGCCGGCGCGGGCCACTGCCGTCAGCTCGAGGGCGAAAGGCGTGTAGCCACCCTGATACTCACAGAGCTTCTTGCCGTCCAGCCATGCGGTGGTCCGCCAGTTGGATGCGCCGATCACGAGGAAGACGCGGCGCCCCTCTCGCCGCCACTGCTCCGGTATCGTGACGGAGCGCGCGTACCAGCCGACGTTCCCACTGTCGGGAACTCCGGACAGCGGTGAGCCCCACGGGAATGGGACCAGGATCGTGCGCGTGCCCGGCAGGGCGCCGTTCATCCAGCCTGCGCGCTCGCCCTCGTCCCGCACGTCGAAGGCAAAGCGCCAGTGCCCGTTCAGGTTCAGCCACTCACTCCGCTCGAAGTCGGGCCGCGGATGTTCGGGCAGCGGGATCGTGTCGGCAGGCGGGCCCTGCGCCGAGGCCGCGCGCCCCAGTGCCATGACTGCGATAAGCGCGACCGCCGGCAGTCTCATTGCACGTTCAGCGGCTGTACACGCGCACGTAATCGAC
>CAZICQ010000023.1:0-47209 GCA_964537775.1 uncultured Gemmatimonadaceae bacterium
CAAGATGGAAGTCGCCCCGAACGACGTGCGAATCGGCGACATTCGGGACTTCGTCGAGCGGACATTCGAGCCCGTGGCAACGCAGAAATCGCTCAGCTTCGCTGTCGATGTGCAGCCGGACGTGCCGCCATCGTTGTACACCGACGGCCTGCGGCTGCAGCAGATCCTCAAGAACCTGCTGTCGAATGCGTTCAAGTTCACCGAAAAGGGCAGCGTTCGTTTGACAGTTTCTCTCGCGGACCGGTCGCGCCGCTTTGCGTCGCGCAGCCTCGATCGCGCCGATCGCGTCATCGCGTTCGCGGTGAGCGACACGGGAATCGGCATCCCGAAGGAGAAACAGCAGCTCGTATTCGAGGCGTTCCAGCAGGCGGACGGCACAACGAGTCGCAAGTACGGTGGAACCGGGCTCGGTCTGTCGATCAGTCGCGAAATCGCTCGCTTGCTCGGCGGCGAAATTCGCGTGGAAAGCGTACCCGGCAAGGGAAGCACGTTCACACTCTTCCTGCCGTCCCGCCTGCCCGAGCCGGGAAGTAGCGGGTCGCCGCGTCCGGCGGCAACGCGGTCGGAGACGTCGCAATCCGTGGAGTCGCGGCTGCGCGATGTTCGGGAGCGCCGGTTGGCGTCGAGCGTGCGCTCGGCGCCAACGGATGCCCCACCCGACAGGCTACCACCGCTAGCGGAGCTTCCGGATTCCGCTGCGATGCCGCCGGCGCCCACGGCGATCGCGTCGGAGAGCTCATCGCTGCCGTCGTGGCTGGACAATTCCGGCGGGACAGCTACGCTCGAGGATACCGCGAACCTGCCGCGGCCCTTCGGCTTCGATGACGATCGCGATTCGATCGGGCCGGGAGACCGAGTTCTGCTGATCATCGAGAATGACGTGAACTTCTCGAAGATTCTGCTCGACATGTCCCGCGACAAAGGTTTCAAGGGATTGGTTGCGCTCGACGGGGAAGCGGGACTGCAGCTCGCTCACGCGTATCACCCCGACGCGGTGACGCTCGACATCGACATGCCAGGCATCGATGGCTGGGCCGTTCTCGATCGGCTGAAGCATCATCCGGATACGCGGCACATTCCCGTGCACATCATCACCGGCATCCGTGAGCGCCAGCACGGCCTCAAAGCGGGCGCGATCGCCTACCTCGAGAAGCCGGTCACGAAGGAAGCGCTCGAGGACTCATTCAACCGCATCTCACAGTTCATCGACGAGCAGGTGAAGCGCTTGCTCGTCGTGGAGGACGACGAGGCGCAGCGAAACAGCATGGTCGAGCTGATCGCCCATGAAGACGTCGAGATCGTCGCGGTCGGCAGTGCGGACGAAGCGCTGCGGAAGTTGAAGGAGCAGCATTACGACTGCATGGTCCTCGACCTCGGCCTTCGGGGCGGCACGGATGGGTTCCAGCTCCTGGATACGGTGCGCAGCGATCCGGCACTTCAGGATCTGCCGATCATCATCTACACGGGACGCACCCTGACACCGGAAGAAGAAACACACCTGCGCCGATTTGCGGAGACGATCATCGTCAAGGACGTGAAATCGCCGGAGCGCCTCCTCGACGAGACCGCGCTCTTCCTGCACCGTGTCGAAGCGAAGCTTCCGGAGCAGAAGCGGCGCATGCTCGAGCGGTTGCACAACACCGATGCGGTGTTCGCCGGCAAGCGCGTGCTGATCGTCGACGACGACGTGCGCAACATCTTCTCGCTCACGAGCATGCTGGAAGACCACGGCATGCAGGTGACATTCGCCGAGAACGGTCGCGACGCGATCAAGCTCCTCGAGAATACGCCCGGGATCGATCTCGTGCTCATGGACGTGATGATGCCGGAGCTCGACGGGTATGAAACGATGCGCATCATCCGGGCTGCACCGCAGTTCCGCGCGCTCCCGATCATCGCGCTCACGGCGAAAGCGATGAAGGGTGATCGGGAGAAGTGCATCGCCGCCGGCGCCTCGGACTACATCACCAAACCAGTCGATACGGAGCAGCTGCTCAGCCTGATGCGCGTATGGCTGTACCGCTGACCCCGGAAGGAACGCTCAGCGGTCCACCGGCCAGTTACAACACCGATCTCGAGCGGCTGGAGGTCGAGCTGTTGCTCGAGGGGATCTATCGGCACTACGGATTCGATTTCCGGTCGTACGCCTATGCGTCGTTGCGCCGCCGTCTGTGGAAGCGCATCGAAGCGGAGAGCCTCGGATCCATCTCCGAGCTGCAGGCCCGTGTGCTCCACGATCCCGATGCGATGGAGCGGCTGCTGCTCGATCTGTCGGTCAACGTCACAGCGATGTTTCGCGACCCCGGCTTCTATCGCGTCTTTCGGCAGGACGTGGTGCCGACGCTGCGCACGTATCCCTTCATTCGCGTTTGGTGTGCCGGCTGTTCTACCGGCGAGGAGGTATACTCGACGGCCATCCTGCTGGAGGAAGAAGGACTGCTCGATCGCGCACGCATCTACGCCACCGACATCAACGACGTTGTGCTGCGGCGCGCGCGCGCGGGAATTTTTCCGCTCAATCGCATGCAGGAGTACACGGAGAATTACATCAAGGCCGGAGGCACGCGCTCCTTCTCGGAGTACTACACAGCGAAGTACGATGGCGCGCTGTTCAGTCCGTCGCTGACGCGCAGCGTCGTCTTCGCTCAGCACAACCTCGTGACCGATCGCTCGTTCAGCGAGTTCCACGTCATATTTTGTCGGAACGTACTGATCTACTTCGATCGCAAGCTGCAGGATCACGTGCACGCGCTGTTTTACGAGAGTCTCGTCATGTTTGGCATTCTCGGCCTCGGCAGCAAGGAATCGTTGCGCCTGTCCAAGTACGAGCCTTGCTACGAGCGCTTGGATGATCGGGAGAAGCTTTATCGGAAGGTTCAGTAGGTGAGATGAATTCGCATTACGAGATCCTCGTGGTCGGCACGTCCTGGGGCGGTCTGGCGGCGCTGAAGGAATTGCTGAGCGGGTTCGCGGCTGATTTCGCGCTGCCAATCGTGGTCGTGCAGCACCGGCACAAAGATTCGAATCAGCTCCTGGGTGCGCTGATCCAGGAGAGGACGGCGTTGCAGGTAACGGAGGTGGAGGACAAAACGCCCATCCATCCCGGCGCAGTGTACATCGCTCCACCCGACTATCATCTCCTCGTCGAGCGCGGCACTCTCGCGCTCAGCGTCGACGAACCGGTGCGCTTCAGCCGACCGTCCATCGATGTGATGTTCGAATCGGCGGCTGATGCCTATGGTGAGCACGTCGTGGGCGTCATCCTGACAGGCGCGAATTCCGACGGCGCACTGGGACTGCGGCGCATCGCCGAACGTGGCGGTGTCGCCGTCGTGCAGGACCCCGCCACCGCCGAGAGCCCGGCGATGCCGGCCGCGGCGTTGCGGGCAGTGTCCACGGCGCGCGTGATGCCGATTCCGGAGATAGTACGCTTCCTGAGTGTGCTTGGCGCGCCTGCGATTGCGCCGACGGAAAGCGGGATATGAGCGACACGTCAGATGTAGCGATCCTCGCCGTCGACGACCGCCCCGAGAACCTCCTCGCCCTCGAGGCGATTCTGGAGCCGCTCGGTCAGAAGATCATCCGCGCGTCCTCCGGCGAAGAAGCGCTGCGCCGCCTGCTCGAACGCGATGTCGCCGTGATCCTGCTCGACGTGCAGATGCCCGGAATGAGTGGCTTCGAGACCGCGCGGCTTATCAAAGCGCGCGAACGAACGCGCCACGTCCCGATCATCTTTCTCACGGCCATCAGCAAGGACGATGAGTACGTGTTCGAAGGGTACTCGGTCGGCGCGGTTGATTATCTCTTCAAGCCGTTCCAGCCGACGGTGCTCCGCTCGAAGGTGGCGGCCTTCGTCGACCTGTATCTCAAGCAGCGCCGGATTACCGAGCAAGAGCAGCTCCTGCGGGAGAGCCAGCGGCGCGAGCTCGAGCTCCAGCACATGCAGGAGCTGTATCAGTCGCAGGCGCGATTTCGCGAGATCGTCACCACGGCAATGGATGCCATCGTAACGTGCGATGCCAGCGGCGCAATCACGTTGTTCAATGCCGCGGCCGAGCGGATGTTCAGCTGCCCGGCGGACGAAGCGTTAGGCAGCGCCCTGTCGCGCTTCTTTCCTTCCGGGCTCGGCGCCGACGCCGTGGCGCAGATGTGCGAGACGGCCATTCGGGTACGTGAGAGCGGCCCGCCGGACGCGGCTCAGCCGCAAGGCAACATCGTGTCGTTGCGCGGCGTCCGCGCGACCGGAGAGGAGTTTCCGTTGGAGGCGAGCGTCTCGTGCCTCGATTCGGCCGGCGGACGCCTCTATACGCTGATCATGCGCGATGTATCCGAGCGCGTGCAGCACGAGGAGGCGCTGCGTACACAGGCGGCGTCGCTGGCGCAGACGATGTCCGAGCTCAAGGCGCTGAACGAGGAGCTGAACCAGCGGCAGGCGGAGCTCGAGCGTGCCATGACCGCGCGCAGCCGCTTCTATGCGTCGATGAGCCACGAGCTGCGCACGCCGATCAACGCCGTGCTGGGCTACAGCACCCTGCTGCTGGAGAACATCTACGGACCGCTCAACGAGAAGCAACAGGAGGGGATTCAGCGCACTCAAAAGGCGGCACGCCACCTGCTCGAGCTGGTGAACGACGTGCTCGATCTGTCGAAGATCGAAGCCGGTAAGATCGATCTGCGCCTGCAGCCGGTCGTGGTGCCGACGCTCATCGAGGATCTCTTCGTGACGGTGCGCCCGCTGGCTGACCAATATGGGTCCGAGCTGACGCTGGAGCAGAACGGCCAGCCGGCGCGCATCGTGTCGGACCCCCGCCGGGTGCGCCAGATCCTCCTGAACCTCCTCTCGAACGCGATCAAGTTTGGCCGCGGAAAACCGATCCGCGTCATCTGCGCGGCCAGGCCCGACGATGGCGTGGAGATCTCGGTGATCGATCAGGGAGAGGGCATCGCCCAGGACGACCAGGAGCGGATTTTCCAGGAATTCGTGCAGCTCGGAAAGACGCAGCTTCAAGACGGCACCGGCCTCGGCCTGCCGATCTCGCGTCGTTTGGCGGAGCTGTTGCATGGTGAGCTGACGCTGGAATCGGGGCTCGGCCGCGGGAGCAGATTCCGGCTGTCGCTGCCGCCCTCGATCGACGCCCGCGGCGCGACGACTGACCACGAGATACCGCGGCGGACGGCCGACGAACGTCTCGCGCGAGCCACAGGAGGACGTGAGGCATCGAGCGATGGTAACGGCGTCGCGGAGCGCAAGAGCAGCGCACGCGAGCACGCGAACTCGTAGTTAGCTGCTTCGCGAGCGCGCCTTCGCTGAACCGATGCGACGCGCGTGGAAACATTGCTGTGGCCGGCGTTGCCCCGGCGACCCCGTGAAGCTTCTTCACATCGCGCGGTTGAGTGACGTATATTCGCCATCATGCGCGTGCTGTGTGTCGGTCGCCACTCGTATCTCAGCGAGCATCTGTGCTCGTACTTTCGATCCGCCGAGATAGACACCGCACCGGCCGTGGGTCTGACGCAGGCGCTCGAGCTGGCCCGGGATTTTCGGCCGGATGCGCTGGTATGCGACTACGATCTGCTGGTGAAGATTCCGCTGCGGTCACTCGAGCGCGATGAACAGCTGTCGCGCGTGCCGCTCATTGCGGTGAGCCTTACGCGAAGGCCTACTGAGGTCCACCTCCTCGATATCAACGCGATCGCCGGCTTTCTGTACTTGCCGACGTTGTCGGCGGCCGACGCGCAGCGCTTGCTGGTCGCTGCAGATGCATCCGCGTCCGCCCGAGCGCCTGCAGCGTCGCCGGTTTCGTTGACCTGGCCTCGACCGCAGGTCGCGGTCCGCTGACGTGCCGCGCGTCCCACGAGGCGACTGTGGCCGTCTCGCAGTCTAGCAGTTCGGGCCCGGCGTGGCCGTGAACGACGCAAACCGACTGGCACCCACGAGCGACGAACCGCAGCGGGTGCGGCGCGGCGCCGCCATCGAGCTGGAAGCAGACGTGCTCGGCGCGTTGGAGCACGCAATCGCGGTGCTCACGCCCGACTGGCGCGTTCTCGACATCAACGTGGCATGGGAGCGCGTGCTGGGCGCAGCCGTATCCTCGTGCGCGGGACGAGAGCTATGGGCGTGTTTCCCGGTCTTCGCTCAACCACCGGCGTGCGACATACTGCGGGCGACGAGAGCGGACAGTATCACCCGCCGATTCGAGCTCTTTACGCAAGCCAATGGTGGAGGGACGTACGGGGCGCGTGTCGCTCGCACGGCGAACGGATTGCTCGTGATCGAGCTCGCGCTGCCCTATGCCACGCGTGCCACTTCGGATGACGCCGCGCTGGAAGAACGCATCTCGGAGAACGTGGCGCTGCGGGTCTTGGCGAAGCAGATGGCAGAAGTCGCCGACTCCGCGCAGCTGCTCGAGATCCTCTGCGATGCAGCGTCCGCGCAGTGCTCGGCGACGGGCGCTTTGGTCATCCAGACATCGACGACGGATGGCGAGGTCATCGCCGCCACCGGAACCATGATGCCGGCTCGCGGCCGCCGATTCCCCTTGTCGAAATCGCTTGCAAGCGAGGCCATCGAGACGCGTTCGACCGTCGCCGTGGACGACTTCAGTCGCTCCCAGCGGCCGCTCGCGCGTGTTCTGCCAGAGGTGGGTGTCGGCCCGATGCTGCTCGCGCCGCTCGTCGCCCACGACAATGTTCTCGGCGTGATCGGCGTCGTCCGCGAGCCTGATTCGCTGGGTTTTGCGGCGCACGAGGCCCGGCGACTGCACATCATTGCCGATCACGCGGCGCTCGCGCTGTGGAAAGCGGAGTTGCTCGAGCAGGCGCAAGCAGCGGATCACGCCAAGGGACGCTTTCTCGCGACAATCTCGCACGAGCTGCGCACGCCGCTCACAGCCCTCACCGGTTACGAGGAATTGCTCGCGGATCAGGTGATCGGCCCGTTGCAGGAGGCACAACTCGAGGTGCTGGACCGCATGCGGTCCGTCACGCACCACCTTACCGTCATGATCGAAGAGGTCCTCGCCTTTTCCAGCCTCGAGGCTGGCCGCGAGAGCGTGCGTCCAACCGAGTTTCTTGCCGCCGACCTCCTCCGGTCAGCGACCGTGATGATCGAGCCACTCGCGCGCCAAAAACAACTGAACATCGAGCTTGATGTGCCGCAGGAACCGATTCGTCTCACGAGCGACATCGACAAGCTGCGACAGATTCTTGTGAACCTCGCCGGCAACGCGGTCAAATTCACCGACGAAGGTGGCGTTCGGCTGACCGTGTGCCGCAAAGACCACGAGGTGCGCTTCGCCATCCGGGACACGGGCATCGGGATCGCCATGTCCGACGTTCGCCGCCTGTTTCGTCCATTCACTCAGCTCGACACCGGTCTCACGCGACGTTACGGCGGCACGGGGCTCGGCCTATACATCTCACAGCGCTTGGCGCGGCTCGTTGGAGGTCGGATCGAAGTGCAATCGCAACCCGGCCGCGGTTCCACCTTCACTCTCGTTCTTCCGGTGGAGTAGACGACGTCCGTCACACCTGTAGCGGGTGCTCGCCCGTGGTGAACGGACCGCCTAGATTACTTCATCTATGAGCAGTCTTCCCATTGCCGGCGTGTTCAACGACGCCTACATAGCTGAGCTTTACGCCTCCTACCGGCGCGATCCGGCGTCGGTGGAGGAATCGTGGCGCCCGTTATTTCGCCTCGCGGAGTCGCTGACCGGCAATGGCGACCGCACTGCGGGCGAAGGCACCGTCTCCGGGCCCGCTGAGCTCGCGCTCCTTCGAAAATCCGCTGGCGCTGCCGGTCTGGCCGGTGCGATTCAGCGTTACGGACATCTCGCAGTGCAGTTGGATCCGCTCGGATCGCCTCCAGCCGGCGCCGCAGAGCTGAAGCCGGAGTTTCACGGCATTACCGAGAGTGATCTGCTACTGCTTCCGGCGGCCGCGCTCGGGTACGCCTCCGGAACAGCGCTGGACGTGATCAACCACCTCCGCAGTATCTATTGCGGCTCGATCGGTTACGAGTTCGAGCACCTGGAAGAGGAAAACGAGCGCCAGTGGTTCCGCCAAACGATCGAGGAGGGTCGGATCACGAAGCCGCTCACCCGCGAAGAGAAGCTGCGAGTGCTGCGGCGCTTGACCGAAGTCGACGGTCTGGAGCGCTTCCTCGGCCTGGCGTTCGTGAACGTGAAGCGCTTTTCGATCGAAGGGCTCGACTCGCTCGTCCCGATGTTGGATGAGGCACTGGAAGGCGCCGCGCGCGACGGCGCGCGAGCCGCGGTGATCGGCATGGCGCATCGCGGCCGCCTCAATGTGTTGTCGCACGTACTCGGGAAGCCGTACCGTGTGTTATTCGAGGAGTTCCTCGGACATCACGGCGATACCAACTCTGCCAGCGGCACCGGCGACGTCAAGTATCACCTCGGTTTCCGTAATGTGCGCGAGATCGCCGGCGTCGCGCTGGATGTCGAGATCGTGCCAAACCCCAGTCACCTCGAGGTAGTCGACCCCGTGCTTGGCGGCGTCGCTCGGGCGCGCCAGCGTACGCCACGCGGACGCGACGAAGCCCTCGTGCTGCCGGTGCTCGTTCACGGCGACGCGAGCTTCCCTGGAGAAGGCATCGTTGCCGAGACACTCAACCTGTCGCTGCTGCGTGGCTACCGGATTGGAGGCACCCTGCACATCATCGCGAATAATCAGGTGGGTTTCACTACCGATCCGGTCGATTCGCGCTCCACGCATTACGCGAGCGATCTCGCCAAGGGATTCGAGATCCCCATCGTTCACGTGAATGCGGATGACGCGGAGGCCTGTCTGGTCGCAGTGCGGCTTGGCATCGCGTATCGCCGTCGCTTCGGCAAGGACTTCCTGATCGATCTGGTGGGGTATCGCCGTCACGGGCATAACGAGGCGGATCAGCCGGCGTTCACGCAGCCGAAGCTGTACGACCTGATCAAGGCGCATCCGCCGGCTCGGCAGGTCTGGGGGGCGCGGCTCGTGCGCGAGGAAGTGCTCGCCGAAAGCGATGTCGAGGCAATGGACAAGGAAGTGGCGGAGCGCCTGGCTGGCATCTTCGAGGAAACCAAGAAAGCCATTGGTGAGCACACCGACACCGACGTGGTTCCGGCCGACTCGCGTTCGCCCATGCCGCGCGAGGACATCGACACGGCGGTGCGCGCCGATGTGCTCGTGTCGCTGAACGAGCGGATGCTCTCCTGGCCGGGCGGGTTCAAGTTGCATCCAACGCTGCAGCGCACGATTCCACGTCGTCGCGAAGCACTTCACAGCGGGGGCATCGATTGGGCCCATGCCGAGGCGCTCGCCTTCGCATCGTTGCTGACGAGCGGCATCAACGTTCGTCTGACCGGTCAGGACGTCGAGCGAGGCACCTTTTCACATCGACAGGCGGTGCTGCACGATGTGTCCTCGGGCGCGACGTACACGCCGCTGGCGAGCTTGCCGCAAGCCGCAGGGCAATTCGAGATCTACAATTCTCCATTGTCCGAGACAGCTGCGATGGGCTTCGAGTACGGCTTCAGCGGCGCTGCCCCGGATGACCTGGTGCTCTGGGAGGCGCAGTTCGGTGACTTCGCCAATGTGGCACAGCCGATCGTCGATCAATTTCTCGCGGCCGACCGGGCCAAGTGGGGAACAGGTTCCGGGCTGGTGCTGCTTCTGCCGCATGGGTACGAGGGACAGGGGCCGGAGCACTCGAGCGCTCGTCTCGAGCGATATCTGCAGCTCTGCGCAGAAGGCAACCTGATCGTAGCGTATCCATCGACGCCCGCTCAGTACTTTCACATTCTGCGGCGGCAGGCACTCAGCCGCGACAAGCGCCCGCTGGTACTCATGCAGCCGAAGTCCCTGCTGCGACTGCCGGCGGCGGCGTCCAACTTGGAGGATCTGTCGACCGGCCGCTTCCGGGCCGTGCTCGACGACGCGAGGGCGGACGGACGGCGAGAGGACATTCGCCGCCTCGTCTTCTGCACCGGAAAGATCTACTATGATCTGATCGCGGAGCAGCGCCCGCCCCAGATCGCCATTATACGGTTGGAGCAACTGTATCCGTGGCCGCAGGAGCTCGGCGCGATGGTAGATCGGTATCCGAGTGTGGAAGACGTGGTGTGGGCCCAGGAAGAGCCGAAGAACATGGGTGCGTGGACGTACGTGACGCCGCGACTGCGCGCGGACGTGGGCACCGTCGTCCCGCTGCGCTACGTGGGTCGGCCTGAGCGAGCCAGTCCTGCAGAAGGATACCACAACGACCATATGCTCGAGCAGGCGCGCATCATCAAGGAGGCGCTGGCCCTGGCGCCGGCGAAGCGCCGCGCGGGCGCGCGCACCGCCAGCGGCGGACACTGACGCGAGCGCGCTCCGGTTCCGGCCGCCATTCGCGATTATTCATCGGCGAGGACTCAGTGAAGCGGGTTTTCACCCTGTTGTTCGTGCTCGTCATCACTGCGCCGCGTTTCTCTCTCGCTCAGGAGCGCGGCGCCACTGCATTGGGCGACGAGCTGGCCGGACTGGGCGTGACCGGTCGCGTGCTCCTCATAGGCGCTCACCCCGATGACGAGGATACGGCGCTCATCGCCTGGCTGGCCAAACACGCCCAGGTCGAGATTGCCTATCTCTCCCTGACCCGCGGCGACGGTGGGCAGAATCTCATCGGCAACGAGCTGGGCCCGGCGTTAGGCATGATCCGAACGGAAGAGCTCCTCGCCGCGCGGCGGA
The DNA here is from genome assembly GCA_964537775.1 of uncultured Gemmatimonadaceae bacterium. GTDB lineage: Bacteria > Gemmatimonadota > Gemmatimonadetes > Gemmatimonadales > Gemmatimonadaceae > CAMLIT01. The sequence continues at coordinate 10,726 of CAZICQ010000023.1, forward strand.
TCGACGGCGGGCGGCAGTACTTCACACGGGCGTACGATTTCGGCTTCTCCAAGACGGCCGAGGAAACGTTCAAGCACTGGCCGCGCGACTCCATCCTCGAGGATGTGGTCACGATCGTGCGCGCGTTCCGGCCCCATGTGATCGTTTCGCAGTTTTCGGGCACGCCGCGAGACGGCCACGGGCATCATCAGGTGAGTGGCATTCTGGCGCGCGAAGCATTCGATGCCGCTGCCGATACGGTCCGCTTTCCGAGAATGAGCACCGAAGGACTCGGACCGTGGCAAGCGATGAAATTCTATCGGGCGAATCGCGGCAGCCCGGCCGGCGCCACCGTCGAGATGAATGTGGGTGAGTACGACGCCGTGCTGGGCCGCGCGTACTCGGAGATCGCCGCCGCGAGCCGATCGCAGCACGCTTCCCAGGGCCAGGGAATGCTGGCGCGCCGCGGCGTGCGCATGGACTATTTGCGCCTCGAAGCCACGCGCCCCGCGACCGCGACGGCGGATGGGGCAACGGTCGCGCGCGAGCGCACGATCTTCGACGGCATCGACACGAGTTGGTCGCGTTTCGCGAGCCTGTCGCTGAGTGGCGCTGCCAGGAGCGCGTTGGACTCCTTGCCTGCAGCGCTCGCAGTGGTACACCGCGTCGCCGACCTCGCTCACCCGTCGGTCATGGTGGCGGCGCTGGCGCAGTATCTAAGGCTCGTGGATGCAGCGCGTTCGGGCACCGATTGCCGAACGCTGGCCGTGCCCCTGTGCGACGGGGTTCGCGCCGATCTGGCGATCGCGCTCGACGAGCAGCACCGCCGCGCCACGACGGCGCTGCTGCAGGCTGCCGGCGTTGCCGTGGAGGCTGACGCGGAGCGCGAGCTCGTGGCGCTGTCAGACAGTGTACCTGTGCGCATCCATGTGTTCAATCAGGGCACATCGCCGGTGGAGCTCATCGGGGCGCGCGTCTGGAGCTCGTACGGGCCTTCGCGCGAAAGCGACTCCACGCGCGCCCGGGCCGTCCCGCCGGGAAGCGCCGATTCCTTGGCACTTGAGCTGAACGTCCAGGCGCCAAGCACCCCGTGGTGGCTCGCGCGCCCGCCTCAAGGCGACATGTTTCGTGTTCGCAGTGGTCGAAGCGGATTCACCGTCGACGAGCCACTCGTTATCGGCGAGGACCGCGTTACGTACAGCACCGCGGCAGTGAGGCTTCGCGTTGCCAGCGTACCGGTGACGGCGGAAATCAGTCCGATCGTCTATCGTTACGCGGATCGCGCCAGGGGCGAGCAGCGCCGCCCGGTGGCCGGTGTACCCGGTATAGCCGTCCTGCTGGAGAGCGAGATCGAGTACGCGCGGGCCAATGCGCCACTGGATCGCGAGATTCGCGTGCATCTCGAATCCGCGTTGCGCAGCGACAACGACGTGACCGTCGCGCTCCAACTGCCCGCCGGACTCACAGGCGATTCCGCATCGCGCGGCCTGCCTCTGAGATCATTCGGATCCGCCGACGTCTTCTTCCACGTTCGTGGCGAACTGGCGCCAGGCCCGCACACTCTCTCGGCGGTGGCGCAGGCAAACGGTCAGTCGTACGACGTGGGATATGTGCCAATCGAGTACGAGCACATTCGGTCACAACGATTGTACAGGCGCGCTACGGTCCTGCTGCAGGCCGTGGACACGAAGCTGCCGCGGGGGCTGCGCGTCGGCTACATCGCCGGTGTTGGCGATAACGTCGCTCCGATGCTCGAGCAGCTGGGCATATCCACGACGATGATCGATCCGGCATCGCTTTCGCGCGCTGACCTCTCGCACTTCACGACCATCGTGATCGGACCGCGCGCATACGCGGCCAGCCCGGCGCTGGTCGCCAATAACGGGCGACTCCTTGCCTTTGTCTACCGCGGCGGCACGATGGTCGTGCAGTATGGCCAGGACGAGATCGGGCGTCCAGGAATTACACCGTTTCCGATCACTCCCGGCCGCTCCACCGACCGCGTCACGGAAGAACATACGCCGGTACGATTCACCGATCCACGTTCTCCCGTCCTTCGTCTGCCGAATCGCATCGGCGAGCAGGATTTCGACGGTTGGGTTCAGGAGCGCGCGACCTACATGCCGCGGACCTTCGACAGTCGATATCGCACGATGCTGTCGATGAACGACACCGGCGAGTCGCCGCTCGAGAGCGGCATTCTGGTGGCGCCGTACGGCGACGGCACGTATGTGTACACCACGCTTGCCTTCTTTCGACAGCTTCCAGCCGGCCATCCTGGAGCCGCCCGATTGTTCGTGAATCTGCTTGTGGCGGGGCGTCGGTGAGACGAAGCAGGGCGAGCACTCTCGCGGCAGCGCTCGCGATCATCGCCTGCTCCTCGCACGATGGGCGTACCGTGCTCACGGTCTACTCGCCGCATGGAAAGGATCTGCTGGAGCATTACGAGCGGACGTTCGAGCGCGCGCACCCGGACGTCGACGTGCAATGGGTCGATCTCGGCTCCCAGGACGTGCTCGACCGTCTACGCTCCGAAAAGGAAAACCCTCAAGCGGACGTGTGGTTTGGAGCGCCTGCCGAGATCTTCGACCATGCGGCAGCGGAGGGGTTGCTCCAGCCATATAAACCCAGTTGGGCGAACGCGGTGGCGCCCGATGCACACGACGCGAAGGATCGCTGGTACGGGACCTATCTCACCCCCGAGGTGATCGCACGAAACACCCGCCAGGTTCCGGCAGCGCAGGCGCCGAAGGATTGGGATGCGGTGCTCGATCCACGGTGGCGTGGCAAGATCATTATCCGCGATCCGGTAGCGAGCGGCTCGATGCGGGCGATCTTCGCGGCGATTCTGCAGCGATCGATCTCCTCGACGGGATCAACGGCTCAGGGGTGGGAGTGGCTGCGCCGTCTGGATGCGAGCACGAAAGAGTACGTGATCAACCCGACCATGCTGTATCAGAAGCTTGGCCAGGGAGAAGGACTGATCAGTCTCTGGGACATGCCTGATATCGCCACCTTGCAGCAGCGGACGAAATATCCGATCGGATACGAGATACCGACGAGCGGCACCCCGCTTCTCGTCGACGGCATTGCGATTGTCCGAGGTGCCAAGCATCCTGAGCTCGCAAAGCGCTTTTATGAGTTCGTCACGACAAAGCTCGCGCTCGAGGAAGCGGCTTCAGAGTTTCTGCGCATCCCGGCGCGCACCGACATCCCTGGCGACTCGCTGCCAGCATGGATTCGAGATGCGAAGGCGCGGATCAGGCCGATGGCTCTGGACCACAAGCTCGTCACCGATAGCATCGATTCGTGGATGAAGCAGTGGGATGCCCGCGTTCGTAACTGCTGCCGGGGAAAGTGACAGGCATTGGCGCGTTGACCGTTTCGGAGCTCACGCGCCGTTACGAAGGACGCGATCGCGCTGCAGTCGATGGTGTGTCGTTCGAGGCGCGTGCCGGCGAGCTGCTCGCGGTCGTCGGAGCCTCGGGCTCCGGGAAGACGACCACACTGCGAATGATCGCGGGATACGAGCGTCCCGACGGAGGACGCATCCTCTTGCGCGGTGCCGGCGGTGAGGAGCGCGACATCACGAGAGAGTCGCCGCAGCGGCGCGGGTTCGGGATGGTCTTCCAGCACTACGCCCTCTTTCCCCACATGTCCGTTGCGGAGAATATCGCCTTCGGCTTGGAGGCGCGCGGCATCCCGAAGGCGATACGGCTCGAGCGTGCACGGGCGGCGCTGACGCGCGTCGGCCTCGACGGCGCCGGTGCCCGTGCCGTGCAGTCGCTGTCCGGAGGCGAGCAGCAGCGCGTCGCGCTCGCGCGCGCGCTCGTGATCGAGCCACCGGTGCTGCTGCTCGACGAGCCGCTGTCGAACCTCGATCCCACGCTCCGCCAAACGACACGCGATCAGCTTCGCGCGATGTTGCACGGCATGCGAATCACCGCCGTGTTCGTCACGCACGATCAGGAGGACGCATTCGCCATTGCCGATCGCGTTGCGATGCTGCACGAAGGACGCCTGCTGCAGCTCGGAACGCCCGAAGATCTGTATGACAAACCGGCGACAATCGAGGTCGCTTCCTTCATCGGCCGCTCGACCCTTGCGCCGGGACGCTGCGAGCCCGCGGGCGCCGCCGTCACGCTCGCCGGCATTACGCAACGTGCACCGGTCGCTTGCCGCGAGGCCGCCGGAACAGGCGAAGCGCTGGCAGTGCTGCGCCCGGAGTCCGTCGCCATCGTATCGCCGGATACGCCGAACTGCTGGCCAGGTGTCGTCGAGAATCGACGGTTCGCCGGCGGTCACTTCATATATACGGTCCGGCTGGCCGACGGCGCTCGCCTCGAGGTCGCGAGTGGCAACGGGGCGCTGGCCGAGCAGGACTCGGTCGCCGTGATACTCCTGCCGCGACCAGTCGCACTCGTCAGGCGATGAAGTCTCGATTCACGGCGCTGTCTGTGTTCGTTCTTGCGGTCCTGCTTTGGAGTATCGTATATCCCAACGCGGCCGTGGTCGTTGGCAGCTTTGCCCGAGGACTCGCAGATTGGCGCGCCTTCATCGCCAGCCCGGCCGACCGCGAGGCGCTCGTATCGACACTGCTGGTAGCAGCGGGGTCGGTGGTGAGCGCGCTGCTCATCGGCGTGCCGCTCGCCTTTCTCCTCACGCGCCTGGAATTCCGCGGACGGCGACTGCTCGAGGCGGTTGCGACGCTTCCCGCCGCGCTTCCCCCGCTCGTGGGTGTGATCGCGCTTCTGTTCCTGTACGGTGAGAGCGGCGTCATCACCCGTGTCGTCCAACGGCTGCTGGGATTGCGACAGCCGCCGTGGTCCCTTACGGGACTGTGGGCGATCATCTTCGTGCACGCGTACACGATGTACGTGTACGTGTTTCTCTTCGTCTCCGCGGCGCTCGAGCGATATGACGGTTCGCTCGACGAAGCCGCGGCCGGCCTCGGCGCAGGCAAAGCGCTGATCATTCGGCGAATCACGCTGCCACTCCTCACACCATCGATCGCGGGCGCGATGCTCCTCGTGTTCATGAGCGCCCTTGGCTCGTTCAGCGCTCCATACATTTTTGGAGGCGGAACACGGGTACTGGCGACGCAGATACTCGTCTCCAAGCTGAATGGTGCAATGGGGCTCGCGTACGTCGAGACGAGCGTCCTGGCGATCGCGGCGATTCTCGCGCTGCTCTTGCTGCGATGGCTGGAGGGACGGCGCCAGTACGCTCTGGCCGGGAAGGGCCGCACCGCACGCGTGACCCTGCAATCCCGCACCTTTCGATCGCTCGCGCCAGTTGGAGCGGTCGTCGTCGTGGCCTTTCTCGTGCTTCCACACGCCATGGTCGTTCTCGTATCATTCGCGCGCGATGGCGCGTGGACCACGCAGATCCTGCCGCCGGAATACACGCTCGACAACTTCCGTCGTCTCGCCACCGAGCCGCAACTCTGGCGACCCATCTCCAACAGCATCGGGATGACCGCCGTTGCCACGCTCGCGGACGTCCTCCTCTGCTTCGTCGTGGCATACCTGCTCGTCCTGACGCACGCGCCGGGCCGCAGGCTTCTGCGGTTGCTCGTGGTGCTCCCGTGGGCAATCCCGGCCACAGCCATCGCGCTCGGCCTCGCCGCCACGTTCAACAGAAACGATCCCTCGGAGCTTCGCGTACTACTCGTTGGAACATTCTGGATCCTTCCACTTGCTTACTTCGTTCGGAACATTCCCCTCGTGACCGCGGCCGTGGAGAGCTCCCTGCGGCAGATGGATGCATCCACGGAGGATGCCGCGCGCGGGCTCGGCGCTTCCTGGTGGCTGGCGATGAGACGCGTCATCGTTCCCGCGGTGCGCCCCGGTTTGGTCGCTGGCACCATGCTGGCCGCGATTGCCGCCGTCGGAGAGTTCGTCGCCAGCGTCGTCCTGTACACGCACGCCAACCGGCCGATCTCGATCGAGATCCTCGCGCAGCTTCGTGCGCTCTCGTTTGGCACGGCCGCAGCGTACAGTGTACTCCTGATCGTGCTCGTGCTCGCGATCACCGTCGTGGCGAGACTGTTCGGCGAGCGGCCGGTCGGAGAAGGCGCTGGCGTCTCGATGCAATAACCTGCGCGCGACCGTGTCCACCGTCAGACGCCCGCGCGTGATCATCGTCGGCTCCGGCTTCGCCGGACTTGCCGCCGCACGTGTCCTGGCCGATACCGAAGCGGACGTGACCGTGCTCGATCGCACGAATCACCACCTCTTTCAACCGCTGCTGTATCAGGTCGCGACCGCAACACTCGCCGCGACGGACATCACGGCGCCGACGCGCTGGCTGCTCAGGAAGTGTCGCAATATCGAGGTGCTCATGTCGGAGATCGTCGCGATCTCTCCGGAGCGGCAGAGCGTTACGACGGCCCATGGCCACACGCTCGGATACGATTACTTGATCGTTGCCGCCGGCGCGCGCCACTCGTACTTCGGCCATCCGGAATGGGAGCGGGTGGCGCCGGGGTTGAAGAGCATCGACGACGCGCTGGAGATTCGCCGCCGCTTTCTGCTCGCATACGAGATCGCCGAGCGCACGGACGTCCCCGCCGAACGAGCAGCCTGGCTGACGTTCGTGATCGTAGGCGGTGGCCCCACAGGTGTGGAGCTCGCGGGCATGCTGCCCACCGTGGCCCGCCACTCCTTTCGCCAGGACTTCCGCCGCATCGACACGGCAACCACGCGCGTCCTTCTTCTCGAGGGCGGGCCGCGGGTGCTGCCCACCTTTCCTGCGGACCTCGCCGACCGGGCGGCTGCTGAGCTCCGGGCGCTCGGCGTCGACGTGCGCACGAGCTCGATCGTCACGAGCGTGGATGAGAATGGGGTACATGTCGGCGAGGAACGAATCCTCGCCAAGACAGTGGTGTGGGCGGCGGGTAATGCGGCCTCGCCTCTCGGGGCCATGCTCGGATCTCCCGCGGATCGTGCGGGCAGAGTCGAGGTCAATGCCGATCTGAGTGTGCCCGGTCATCAGGAGATATTCGTCGCCGGTGATCTGGCTGCAATGACGACGGGCGGATCGCCGGTTCCTGGTGTCGCGCCGGCGGCCATGCAGAGCGGCCGCGCCGCGGCACTGAATGTCCTTCGATCCATCCGCCAGCAGCCCCGAGAAGAATTCCGCTATCGCAACAAGGGCGATCTCGCTACGATCGGTCGCTGGAAGGCTATTGCCGCATTCGGCAGCGTGCACGTGAGTGGGCTCCTGGCTTGGCTCCTCTGGCTGTTCGTTCACATTCTGTATCTCGCCGGCTTCCGAAATCGCGTGAGCGTCCTGGTGGAATGGGCGTGGGCGTTTTTCACGTACGAGCGTGGCGCACGGTTGGTGACCGGACAGTCGGGAGTCGCAAGCCCACAGAAACTGTGACGTGGGTCACCGTCACACCAGCGAGCCCTCCGTCGTCTCGAGATTGTCGACTGTCAAATGTCGACTAAATCATTGACAGCGATCGACTAACGGTCCATTGTCAGGGCAACGCCGAGGCGGCGTCGCGAGCCGCGCCGGCGAATTTCGTCATTAGCCGGGTCGTATCCGTGGCGCATTCGAACGCCGATCTGGATTTCAATCGTCAGGGTGCGCAGGTCGCCCGGCTGGAGGCGTTGTTCGAGGCGGTCCCGCTCGCTCTGGCGATCTTCGATGGCGACGCGCGCCTCGTCAGTGCGAATGGCCGCTACCGCGAGCTCACCGGTCTCGACGTTTCGGAAGCCACGCGACGGTCCATCTATGACGCGTTTCCGAACGCGCTCGCGGACCTCACGGACCAGATCGATGCCGCGAACGACGGCGCGCCCATCGTCGCGGCCCGCGTGCCTTTTCAGGTGCGAGGCGGTCGGCGCCTCATCGAGACGACCTTTGCGCCTCTCGGCGAGGAGCTCGGCGGACGCGGTGTCGTTTTCGCGGGCTTGGATGTCACTGAACGGGAAGAGCTGCGCGAGGATCTCGCGCGCAGCGTAGCCCAACTCGAGTCCATCTTCGACGTCATCCCCGATTCCGTGCGCGTCGTCGATGCCGACGGGCGGACGGTTCGCACGAATGCGCAGGCGCAGGTGGATCACCCCACAGGCGATCCGTCGACGCTTCGCGAGCTCTGGCAACTCGACCGGCCGAGGACGATCGACGGCACCAGCCTGTTCATGCACGAGCATCCGACCGCGCGAGCGCTGCGTGGAGAGCGCGTGCGCGGCGAGACGCTCGCCGTGAAGCGCGGTGCGGACGGCGCGCAGGTGATCATCGAGGTGAACTCGAATCCGCTGTACGACGAACTTGGGAAAATCCGCGGTGCCGTCACCGTCGAACGTGACGTGACCCAGAAGACCCAGCTTGCCAAACGGCTCGAGGAAGAGGTCCACCGCACCGCGGCGCTCTACGAGCGCGTATCGACCGAAGCGGAACGTCTCGAGCGCATGGTCGAAGAGCGCACGAAGGAGTTGCTCGCGCTGCAGGAGGCGCGCGCGCGTGAGCGCCGGCTCGCCGCGGTTGGGCAGCTGGCGGCGGGCGTCATGCACGACGTAAACAACGCGCTCAACCCGATCATGGCGGCGGCCTATCTGCTCGCCGCCAATGCGGACAATCCCGACAAAGTCCGCGACTATGCGGACCGCATCGCAAAGGCGGCGGACACCGGCGCGGCGACCGCAGCGCGCGTCGGACGATTCATTCGCCAGGAGCCGCTGCAGGGGGAGCGCGAAGAGCTCGTTGACCTGTCGCAGATATGCGACGAGGTCGTGGCGATCACGCGTCCCATATGGCAGGAGCGCGCCAAGGGTGGGCACATTGCCCTGGAGCGCGATCTCACGCCCGGCGCGATGGTCCGCGGCATCGCCGGCGAGCTTCGCGAATCGCTGCTGAACCTCGTGCAGAATGCGCTGGACGCCATGGAAGGCGGGGGCAGCCTGTGCATCCGCACCTATCTCCAGAACGGGGACGTCGCCGTCGAAGTGCGCGACACCGGGATCGGGATGTCGGCGGAAGTGCGCGAGCGCGCGTTCGAGCCGTTTTTCACCACGAAGGGACAGCACGGCACCGGACTGGGACTCGCTGAAGTATACGGAATCGTGAAACGTCATCGCGGCCACGCGGAGATCGAATCGATGCCGGGCGCGGGGACGACCGTGCGCCTGATTCTACCGTTCGCCGTGCTGGGCGGACCGACGCCCGACGCGGAGCTCGCTCGGCGCCGCACGCCGCGACGCGTCCTGCTCGTGGAAGATCATCCGGACAGCCGCGAGTTCATGCAGGCGCTGCTCGAGTCCGATGGCCACACCGTGGAGACAGTCTCCTGCCTTCAGGAGGCGACGGCGAAGCTCGGTGAGGAAACGTTCGACGTGCTCGTCACCGATATCGGCCTGCCCGACGGCAGTGGTTGGGATCTGATCGCCCAGGCTCGCGACAAATGTCCCACGCTGCGCATCGGCGTGGTCACCGGATGGGAGCCACGAGCGGGCGAAGGAGCTCAGGGCGACTTCATTTTGCGTAAGCCTGTACGCACTTCCGAGTTGCTGGCAAAAGTAGCGGGTGATGCATGATGGCTGGCGCTTGATTCATGGTTCCCGCAAATTCAACGCGAATGCCTGATTCGACTGCAAAAATTCGTATTCTGGTGGCTGAGGACGACGACAATGCGCGCTCTCTGCTCGCGGATCTGTTGACGGCGCTCGGACACAGCGTCGTCTCGGAGGTCGCGACCGGCCGCGACGCATTCGAGAGCGCGAAAGACGTCGCGCCCGACGTGGTGCTGCTCGATGTCCACATGCCCGACGGATCAGGTATCGAGGCGGCAGAGCGGATCACGAAGCAACTGCCGGGGGTCGCCGTGGTGCTGTTCAGCGGCGATCAGTCGCTGACGCTGAGCGACCGCGACGTGACCGAAACCGCGGCGATCGCGTTCCTGCCCAAACCGGCGCCCCCGCGCGTGCTCGACTCCACGATCCGGCTCGCGGCAACGCGGGCCAAGGAGTTGATGACGGCAAAAAAAGACGCCGAAGCAGCGCGCACGGCGCTCGAGAACCGCAAAACCATCGAGCGCGCCAAGGGTATCCTGATGCGCCGCACGGGCTCGTCGGAGCAGGAGGCATATCGCATCCTGCAGCGCACCAGCCAGGACCGATCCGTGCCGATGGTGGAGATCGCGAAGGCGGTCCTCGCGAGTGAGCCCGGCCTGCAGGAGATCGGCAAGGAGCACCGCTAGCCCGCTCGCCGGCAGATCCCGCCGCTTACCTCACACGCATCACAGAGAACTGCACGGCGTCCGCCAGCGGCTGGGCGCCGCCAGCCGACCACGTCAGTGTGGCATCCTTCCCCGGCGCCGTCGCGAACCGCAGGTACGCCGATCCTCCGGCAGCCAGTGTGACCGGCAGCGGCGCGGCCGAAGTCAACGTCTGCGTCTGCAGCGGAAACAGCGAGTTGCCGAGTGCGGGATAGATGCTCCGGAAATTCCAGCTCGGCTGCTGCCACACTGCGCCTGGGGTCGCCGACAGGTCGTCGGCAAATACGGACACGGACCAATCCCGGATCTGATTGATCACATCCGACCCATATACATTCTTGAGATTCGCGATACCACTCGTCGTGGAGTTCACGAGTTGAAACCACACATTGCCGTCGACGGTGCCACGACGGTCGGTGAGGTATCGCAGCATCGACCAGGTCGCACCACGCGTAGCCAATGAATCGTTTGGCGCGTAGGGCGAGTTGGCCGATGGTGCCCGCACGTATGTGCGATAGCGCAGGAAATTGGCGATCTCGAACAGATTGAACGCCGGCACCGCGGCCTGCGAGCTGTGCAGAGTCGTGAGGCTGATGTTTTGACGGGGCTGCAGACCGCTGGAACGGTAGAAGAGCAGCTCCTCGGCGATATGACTGAGCCCTTCGTTCAGCCACACCTCCTCCCAGTCCGAGGCGTTGTTCACATACAGACGTCGGGACGCATTGATGAGGTGCTGGAATTCATGTCCGGTGGTCGCGATCGTCACTGTGTCGGCCACGAAAGCCGTCCCGCGCGGATGGCCGTTCACGGCGCCGGTCGGATCGGGCGCGAGGAGGTAGAAGATTTCGGCGTAGTTGCTTCCCGCGCAACCATCGAGACTGGCCGTTTTCGTGCGTGGAAAGAGATCGCGGCTATAGAAGAACCCGCCCACGTATGAGGAATTATTGTTCTTTGGCGTGATCTGATTCACCGCCATCGTATAGAGCAGAATGATGCGACCGTTGTTGTCGATGTCGGTGGGGGCACCGAAATTGGCGGTATCGCTCGGGTACGCGAGCGTGTCCCAGGCGGCAGCGATCGAATTGTACTGCGCCGGAGTGAAGCCGCCCGGTGGATTCGAATCGTCCGCCATGATGACGGCGTGCGTCGACACCGCCATGACGTGTGCGGTGTGATACGTCGTCGTCGTGCACGGATCGCCCGTCGAGTTGACATTCACCGTCGCGACGTCGCCAACGTGTACGGCCGCCGGCGTGATGGAGCGCAACATACCCGATCGCTGGACCATGAAGCGGCGGCCATCGGGAATCAGCGGCGTGAGGAGCCGCTCTTTGCGTCGAAGCCCGAGCTCGAACGAATGATCGGCCGTCGGCGCGGAGCTCGAGAACGCGCCGAACGGCTCTGCCACGCTGGCCAGCGGTGCCAGGTCAGTCGGTGGGACCGAGGAGACCGTGTCCAGATTTGCTCCCGTTACGGTGAACGCGGACATCGCCGCCGACGCCGTGTCACCAAAGAACGGTATCAACATGTATTCCGCGTGCGCGCTGCTCCCGGCGATGCAGACACTGCTCCCGGATGCGGTGAGTACCTGACCGACAGTCATGCTGACAGGCGGGGAGCAACCGGCAGGATTCTTGGTGCTATTTGGACCGGCGGCGTCCGACGCCGCAGCGCAAGCGGCAACGACGACAGCAACTGACACGATCCCAAGGCGGTGCGACACGCTCACACGACACTCCTGAGCAGGAACGGGAAAGACCAAGAGGACAACCCACATTCTACCCCGCTAGCCACCCGAAGTGGCCCGTACGCAGCGCCTCAGCCGCTCACCACCGCCTTCGCCTCCGGCTTCGCGCGCGTGTATTCGTCCATCCCGACCCCGAGGAAGATGGTGCCCGCAACCAACGCCGCGGAGACGAGAAAGGGGAGCTCGATCACGCGATCGAAGAGGAACCCGGCCGCGATCGGAAAGAGAACACGCGCCAATCCGCCGTACGTCTGCTGCACCCCCATGTATACGCCGCGCTCGGTGCTCGGAATCACGCGCGACAACAGCGACGTGACGCACGGAAAGGTGAAGGCCGTGCCAAGCGGAATGAGCGCGACGGCGATGGCCAGCGGCAGATACGGCCAGGGTCCGCTGATCCGGTGGGTGAAGGGCAGGGCCGCCATCCCCGTCGCGAGCAGCACCTGTCCATAGCGCGACAGCCGCGCTTCTCCGAAGTGGTCTACGGCGCGTCCGAGCACCAGCGCCCGCGTGAGGACCGAAATCACTCCGACATACGTGAAGAAGAATCCGATCGTGGCTTTGGTGACGCCGAATCGCGCCGCGAGAAAGAGCGCGAGCATGGCGTTCATTCCTTGGAACGCGCCCATACCGATCGCATAGATCCAGATCAGTCGTGAAGCCGGATCGCCGGAGTTCACGACCACCTGCAGCAGCTTGTCGCGCGATCGCGCTCTCTTGAAGTCCGGCGAACGAGCCTGCGTCATGTCTCGCGACTCGTTCAGAAAGCGCCAGGCGAACACGATGTTGATGATACACAGCCCCGCCGCGGCCCACCCCGGCGCGGCCGACCCGAACGGCATGACCACGGAGCCGACCATCGGTCCGAGCGCCACCCCGGCATTGGTGGCCGCGGAGATCCAGCCAAGACCTTTCGCGCGCTCCTCCGGCGGCAGCGCATCGGCCACATATGCTTGAATCACGCTCACCGTACCGCCGCCCGCGCCCTGCACGAGTCGCGAGAGGAAGAGCAGCCAGATGGAATTGGCGTAGCCGAAGATGATGTACGCCAGCGCCGACGCGGTGAGCCCGACGAGTAGCGCGGGACGGCGCCCGTACCGATCCGAGAAACGTCCCCACATCGGCGCGCTGAGCAGCTGCGCGACGGCAAATGCCGACACGAGCACGCCTACCGTCGTGGCGCCCGCGCCGAGCGACTTCGCGTAGAAGGGCAGCACGGGGATGATGATCAACACGCCGACCATGTCGACGAACGCGGTGATCATCAGCACGAAGAGCTTGTTCATGCTACTCCGCTCCACCCACTTGGCCGAGAGCGGCCGGCGGAACGACGCGCCCGACCACCCCGGCGAGCGCGACGATCGTCAACGCGTAGGGAATCATCTCCACGAACTGCGATGGTGCGAGTTGCGCGCCCTGCAACTCGATCTGGAGGGCCTCCGCCGCCGCGAAGAGCAGGCACGCGAGACCGGCGCGCGCCGGATCCCACCGGCCGAAGATGGTCGCCGCCAGGGCAATGAACCCGCGCCCGTTGGTCATCTGCGCAGAAAACTGGTGCTGATCGAGAGCCAGATACACGCCACCGAGGGCGGCGAGGACACCGGACAGCACCACGGCGACGTACCGGATGCGAGCGACGGACACTCCCACTGACGCCGCCGCCGCCGGATGCTCTCCGACAGCGCGAACGCGCAGGCCAAACGCCGTCCGATACAGCAGCCATGCCAGCGCCGGCGTCGCGGCTACGCCGAGCCAAACGAGAGGATTGCGAGCCAACGCGCCGAACCCTGCTCCCGACTGCTCGGCGCCGAATCCCGGCACGCGCGGCGAGTTCGCAGTGCTGCCAAACGCGAGGCGCAGAAAGAGGCGCGTCGCGCCGATCGCAACCAGGTTGATCGCGATGCCCACGACCACCTGATCGGCGCGGTAGCGGATCGCGCTCACGCCGTAGATCGTTCCGAGCAGCGCTCCGGTGGCGACACCTGCGAGCACACCGGTCCCGGCACTGCCGCCGAAATAGGCTCCGACAGCCGCGCCGAATGCTCCGCCCAGCATGTATCCCTCGAGCGTGAGTCCGATCAGGCCGGCGCGCTCCGAAATGACACCACCCATCGCCGCGAACAGGTACGGCATGGCGATGCGCAGTACCTGGACGAGAAACGCGATCAGAATCATGCGACGCTCACGCGCGCCGCGCGAAGCCGCCGCCGCACTTCCGGGATCGCGCTCGCGACGGCGATGATCACCACCCCCTCGAGGACGTCCACGATCTCTTTCGGCACCAGAGCGTTGATGGCGAGACCGCCCTGCGACAGCGTGGCGAACAGGAGTGACGCGAGCACGACCCCGAGCGGATGGTTGCGGCCGACCAGCGCCACGGCGATGCCGAGAAATCCCGCGCCCCCGGCGAAACCCTCCTCGTAATAATGCTTGTAGCCGACCACGTAATTCAGCCCGCCCAGGCCGGCGAGCGCGCCTGACCACGTCATCGATCGCCACCACACGCGAGACACGTTCACGCCTCCATACTCCGCCGCGGCCGGCTGAAGGCCCGTCGCACGCAGCTCGAAGCCGCCCTTCGTACGGAAGAGACACCACCACGTCAGGAGCGCGGCCGCCGCGGCGAGGATGATCGACAGATTCGCCGCCGAGCCATGGAAGGCCGGCACGACCGCTGCCAAACGAGGGAGTGCTCCGCTGTGGATGTCGGCCGTGTGGAGCGTGTCGGGAACCTTCAGGTGCGCCGACACGAGATAGCCAAGCAGCGCGAGCACGATGAAATTGAGCATGATCGTCGTGATCACCTCGTGCGCGCCGAATCTTGCTTTGAGCGCTCCCGGGATGCTGCCGACGATCGCTCCGCCTGCCGCCGCAGCGACGATGTAGAACGGGAGCGTGATCGGCCATGGTAGCCCGTGCGGCAACACGAGCCCGAACAGCGCCGCAGTGAACCCTCCCGCAGCGAGCTGGCTCTCGGCGCCGATGTTGAACAGCCCCGCACGCAGCCCGATCGCGACCGCGAGTCCGGTAAACGTCAACGTCGTGGTCTTGTAGAGGACCTGTCCCATCCCATAAGCGTTTGCCCACGTGCCGTCGATCAGCGTGCGGTACACGGCGCCAGGAGGTTGGCCGAAGCTGAGGATCAACACGTCGCCGACGATGGCCGCGACGAGAATGGCCATCGCGGCCGGGAGCACCGCCTCTTCCACATCGCCTGCCATCATGCAGCGCGTGCTCCGGTCATGTAGCCACCGAGCACCTCCTCGGTTGCTTCGCGGCGTGGAAGAACGGCGACGAATCGACCTCTGTACATCACCGCGATTCGATCGGCCAGCGCGAGCACCTCGCCCAAATCAGCCGAAATCAGGAGGATCGCTCTGCCGAGAGCTCGGGCGTCGCGCAACCGCCGGTGGATGAACTCGACCGCACCGACGTCGACGCCGCGCGTGGGCTGCGCCGCCAGCAGAAGCTCGAATGGCCGGGCCATCTCGCGTGCCACGACGATCTTTTGCTGGTTGCCACCCGACAGCATCCGCACCGCCAGCGCCGGGTTCGCCGGCCGGATGTCGAACTGTGCGATCTGTTGCCACGCGTGCTCCTCGATGCGGCGCCGCTCCAGGGCGCGCCCGCGACCGATCGACCGCGCGAACTGATCCTGCTGCCCAAGAATCAGATTGTCCGCGACGGAAAAATCCAGTACGAGACCGCGCGCGTGCCGGTCTTCTGGAATGTGGGATAGCCCCGCGTCGCCGCGCGCTTTCACGGAGAGCCGCGTGATGTCCGTGCCGGCGAGCTCGATTGTGCCGGCACGCACCGGCCGCAATCCGGCAAGCGCCTCGACGAGCTCCGTCTGGCCATTTCCTTCGACGCCCGCAACGCCCAGGATCTCGCCACGCGCGATCTCGAAGCTGAGACCCTGCACGGCAGTCGTGCCGCGAGATCCCGGGATCGTGACAGCGTGTGCGGCGAGCGCAGGACCAGCGCGCCCTCCGAGTGCCGGCGCCTGCTCCTTCGCAGCAAGAGGCGGCGCCGCGCCGTCTGCCTCCCGCGCCAGATCCGCTGCGAGCATGACGTCGCGTCCCACCATGGCTTTGGCGATTTGTGCCGGCGTCGCCTCGGCACTAGGCATGCGGGCCACGGTCTCACCGTGCCGCAACACCGTAACAGAATCTGAGACCTCCAACACTTCGTCGAGCTTGTGCGTGATCAGGACGACCGTGTCGCCGCTCTGACGCATGCGCCGCAGCACCTGCCAGAGCTCGCGCACCTCGAGCGGCGATAACACTGCCGTCGGCTCGTCCAGCACCAGTATGCGGGCGCCGCGATAGAGGCTCTTCAGAATCTCGACCCGTTGCGCCTCGCCCACCGTCAGCTCGGAAACGTGCCGATCGGCTGCCACGGCAAGACCAGTCCGTTCACTCAGCGCTGCGACCTCGCGCTCGGCCCGCGCCGCATCGAGTTGGCCCGGCCCTGACGTGAGTTCCCGGCCCAACACGACGTTCTCCGCGACGGTTAGTGTCGGGACGAGCATGAAATGTTGGTGTACCATCCCGACGCCCGCGTCGATCGCTTCTCTCGTGCTCCAGCCGGTGACGTCGGCGCCGCCGACGTGGACCTCACCGCGATCGGGCGCGTACATCCCGCTCAGGATCCGCATGAGCGTCGATTTGCCGGCGCCATTCTCGCCAACGAGCGCGTGAATCTCTCCTTGTGCGACGCCCAGCGTAGCCCCGCGGTTCGCGTGTACCGGTCCGAACGATTTCCAGACATCGACCATCCGAATGATCGACGCTGTCGCATTGAGCTCGTTCGCGGTCATCGCGTGGCCGGCACCTGAATCCTGCCCGCGATGATATCCGCCCTGAGCTGCTCCACACGCGTGTGGACGCTGTCCGGGATCAGCGAGCGATTATGCTCGTCGTACACGTAGCCGACGCCATGCTCGGCGAGGCCGAGCTGATAGATGCCGCCGGTGAATCGATGCTCCGTCACCAGCTTTGCGGCATCGAACACGGCTTCGTCGACGTGCTTCACCATCGACGTCAACACGTGGCCGGGTGCTTCGGCGTACTGATCGGCGTCGACGCCGATAGCGAGGTTTCCCGTTTGGCGCGCGGCCTCGAACACGCCCAGCCCGGTCGAGCCCGACGCATGGTAGATCACGTCCACGCCCTGGCCGTACTGGCTCAACGCCAGCTCCTTGCCCCGTCCCGGATTGCGAAAGGCGTCCGGTGTCACGCCGGCGTATTGCACGATGACTTCGCATCGCGGGCACACGTGCAGCGCGCCGGCGCGATAGCCGACCTCGAACTTCTCGATCAGCGGCGACTCCATACCGCCGACGAATCCCACTTTTTTCGTCTTGCTCACGAGTGCGGCGATCGCTCCGACGAGGTACGAGCCCTGCTCCTCGCGAAAGCGGAGCGCCGCAAGATTCGGCGGCGGGGGAATCGGTGCGCCGTTCGCGTCCGTCCCGACGGAATAATCCACGCCGGCGAAGTCGATGGTGGGATATTCCTTCGCCAGCTGCGTCAGATCATCGGTGAAGATGAATCCGACGCCGACAACGAGATTCATGCCCTCGGCGGCGAGCAGACGTAGACCTGCCTCGCGATCCGAACCCTCCCCCGGCTCGATGTAGTGCGTGATGACGCCGAGCTGTCGTCGTGCCCGCTCGCCGCCGTCGTACGCACCGTCGTTGAATGACTTGTCACCGCGCCCGCCGATGTCGAACACGACGCCCATCTCCACGCCGTGGGCAGCGCTGGGTTGCGCGGCACCGCTGGGCCGGACGAACAGGAAGGCGACGTGTACGCCGAGAAGTATCGCGAGAGTCGCGAGCAGCGCGCGCATCGCTGAACAATGGTGCGCAACGGCACGCGAGGGAAGCGCCGTTCGGCGGCGGTCCCGCATAGATTGCATCGCGCATGGCCGACCGTCTGAGAACCCGGGTCCTGGTGGTGGGAAGCGGCATTGCGGGCCTCCACACCGCGTGGCGCGCCTCGGAGCATTCCGAAGTGCTGCTGCTCACCAAACGATCGCTGTTCGACAGCGCCACCGCATACGCGCAGGGCGGGATCGCCGCCGCGCTGGGAGCGGGCGATTCGCCCGATCTCCACCGCCGCGATACCTTGGCGGCTGGTGCGGCCCTCTGCGACGCCGCTGCGGTGCAGGTGCTCGTGGAGGAGGGACCGGCACGCGTTCGCGAACTGCAGACCGCCGGCGCCGATTTCGATCTCGATCCGTCAGGAGAGCTCGAGCTCGGGCGCGAGGCCGCCCACTCACACAACCGGATCGTGCATGCGCACGGCGACCAGACGGGCGCCGAAGTGGCACGCACGCTCGTCGATCGCGTGCACGACAGCGAGAGGATCGGCGTGATCGAACGCGCGCGCGTCCTCTCGCTCATCGTGCGCGACGGCGGGTGCGTAGGTGTACGGGCGAGCCTCGCCGGGCGCGCCACCGATATCCTCGCCGACGCGACCGTGCTCGCTACGGGGGGGTGCGGCCAGGTATACCGCTATACCACGAACCCTGTCGTCGCCACCGGTGACGGCTTCGCCATCGCGCACCGCGCCGGGGTCGCGCTCGCGGATATGGAATTCGTGCAATTCCACCCCACGGCGCTCGACACGCCGGAGAATCCGCTCGCGCTCATCTCGGAGGCGGTGCGAGGCGAGGGAGCGACGCTCGTCAACGGGCGCGGCGACCGCTTCATGCCGTCGGAGCACCCGCTGGCGGAGCTCGCGCCGCGCGACGTGGTCGCCCGCGCGATCTTTCGCGAACGCTCACACGGCCGCGTGTACCTCGACGCCCGCGCCATGGGCGAGAGTTTTGCCAAACGCTTTCCAGGCATTTTCTCGTTATGCATGGCGCGCGGCATCGATCCGCGCGCGGAGCTCATTCCCGTGACACCGGCCGCACATTACATGATGGGTGGAATCGTCACCGACCTGGCCGGGCGGTCGAGCATGATGCGCCTCTATGCGGCTGGTGAGGTGGCGCGCACCGGTGTGCACGGCGCCAATCGCCTCGCCTCCAACTCGCTGCTCGAGGGCCTCGTCTTCGCCGAACGAGTGGCACGCGAGCTCGCCGCCGCACAGCCGCTCGGCACGACGCCGGACCTGGAGGATTGGAGCGTGCCGCGTCTCGTCGATCGCGGTGCGGCACAGGTTGCAGCGGACGAAATCCGGATGCTGATGTGGCAGAAAGCCGGCATCGTCCGCTCCGCCGCCGGCCTGCGAGAGGCGCTCCGCGAGCTTGCGCGTATCGAGCAGCGCCTCCCCGTCGGCTCGACGGAGGAGCAGAACTTGCTCGATACCGCACGGCTGATCGCCACCGCCGCGCTGGCCAGAAAGGAATCACGTGGAGGGCATTACCGGGCCGATTTCCCTCCCGCTCCCTCGGCCGACGAGAGCTGAACGCTGCTCCGCCGGAGCACGTGAGGGCATTACTTTGCAAGGCATGCATCATCCGTCGAGAGAAGATGAAGTAGCGCGCCTGCACGCCGCGATCCGGGACGAGGCTGCGAGCCGGAACGCGGTCATTCTCGCGCACAACTACGAGCGGCCGGAAGTGCAGGACGTCGCCGACTTCGTCGGCGACTCGCTCGGCTTGTCGCGAGAAGCCGCGAGAACGGACGCCGAGACGATCGTCTTCTGCGGTGTGCATTTCATGGCCGAGACCGCGGCGATCCTGTCGCCGGAAAAAACGGTGCTGCTCCCCGACCTGGCGGCCGGGTGCTCGCTCGCCAGCACGATCGACGCCGAGCAGTTGCGACAATGGAAGGCAGAGCACCCGGGAGCCGTCGTGGTCGCGTACGTCAACACGACGGCCGCCGTGAAGGCGGAGAGCGACTACTGCTGCACGTCCGGCAACGCCGTCGAGGTCGTGACCTCGATCCCGGAAGAGCTGGATATTCTCTTTCTTCCCGACATGTTTCTTGGTGCCCACGTTCGGCGTGTCACCGGACGGCGCAATATCCACGTCTGGATGGGCGAGTGTCATGTCCATGCCGGCATCGATCCGGAGAACATCCGGTTGCAGCGGTCGCTCCATCCGGAGGCGGAGTTCCTCGTGCATCCGGAGTGTGGCTGCTCGACGAGTGTGCTCGAAGCAATGTCCGCGGGCGACATCGAGCCGGAGGGAGTGCAGATTCTCTCCACCGAAGGCATGATCAAGCGCCCGGCGCTCTCGAATGCCGGCGAGTTCATCGTCGCGACGGAAGTCGGGATTCTGCACCGCCTGCGGCGTGAAAATCCCAGCAAGCGCTTCTACGCGGCGAACGATCGTGCATCGTGTGCGTACATGAAGGTGACGACGCTTCCGAAGGTGCTGAACGCCTTGCGACGCAACGAACACCGGATCACTGTCGACGCCGGCGTTGCCGCCCGCGCCCGGCTCGCGATCGAGCGGATGGTCGCGATCGGTGGCGGAGCCAAACAGCCCCTGTCACCGGTGCCGGAAGGGGTCGATCCAGGCGAGTAACGCGATCTGAAGGTGAGCCATCAGCAATGACGCTTCCCGAGAACGTTCCCCCCGCGCCCCCGCCGGATCCGAGCAGCTCTTCGCCAGCGTCTCCGGAACGGCGCTCGACGCCGCGCATGATCACGCCGCTTTCCGTGCCGGCGCTCGACGGCTCTGGCATCCTGCGCTTCCCGATGCGGCATCCGGAGCTGGAGGCGATGGTTCGAGCGGCGCTCGAGGAGGACGGAGCGTTCAATGACCTGACGACGATCGCGACGGTGGTCTCCGACCGGCGCGCGCGTGCCACGCTGGTCGCTCGCGCCGCTGGCGTTCTCGCCGGCGTGCCCGTCGCGCTCGAGTGTTTTCGGCTCCTGGATCCGAAGGTTGCCATACGAGTCGACGCCGAGGACGGCACGCCGGTGCACCCGGACATGTCCGTCTTCTTCATGACCGGACACGCGCGGGCCCTGCTCTCCGCCGAGCGTGTAGCGCTCAACTACATGCAGCGGCTCTCCGGCATCGCGAGCCTCACGGCCCAGTATGTCGCCGCCGTCTCGGGCACGAATGCCAAGATTCTGGATACACGAAAGACGACCCCCGGCTGGCGCACGCTGGAGAAGTACGCCATTCGCGCGGGCGGCGGCACGAACCACCGCATGGACCTCTCCTCCGCCGTCCTGATCAAGGACAACCATCTGGCTGCCCTGGACGGCGACATCGCGCTGGCGGTGCGTCGCGCGCGCGAGCTGTCCCCGCGCGCCAGCGTGGAAGTGGAGTGCGACACCATGGAGCAGGTGCTGCAGGCCCTGGACGCGGGCGCCGACGCGATCCTGCTCGACAACATGCCCATCGAGTCGATGCGGCAGTGCGTGCAGACGATCGCCGGCCGCGCCAAGGTGGAAGCGTCCGGCGGAGTGAGTCTCGCTACCGTGCGCTCGATCGCTGAAACAGGCGTTGACTGGATTTCCGTCGGCGCACTCACGCACTCCGCACCGGCGCTCGATCTTGCGCTGGACTTCGATTAGCAGTCGTCAGACGTGAGTCGTCGGTAACGCCGTTGGACGTGAGGGCTCGTTATGAGGGTCACTCATGCCGAGCCCTTCCTGTCAACGCTTCTACTCTCGACTGTCGACTGACGACTGCAGTTCTCTCGACTCTCGACTCCCGACTCCCCACTGCACTTACGGCTCTCTCCACCGAACGCCGTCTTCGCCGATGAGCTCATCGGCTTCGCGCGGTCCCCACGTGCCGGCCTGATAGGTCGGCATCTGATCGGGGGGATTCTGCTCCCAGTACTGGATGAGCGGATCGACCACCCGCCAGGCCGCTTCGACTTCATCGCTGCGCGTGAACAGCGTCGCTTCACCGATCATCACGTCGAGCAGGAGTGTTTCGTACGCGGGCGCCGCCGTCTCGCCGAACACGTCACTGTACGTGAAGTCCATGTCCACCGGCGCCACCTCGATCTCGGATGTCAGCGCCACTGCGGCGCCGGGCACCTTCACCTCGAAATGCAACGAGATCCCCTCGTTGGGCTGCACACGCATGACGAGCACGTTCGGCTCCAGTCCGGATCGTGTCTTCTGGCCGAACATCAGGTGCGGTGGCGACCGGAAGCGCACGGCGATCTCCGACACGCGCTTCTTCATGCGCTTGCCCGACCGCAGGTAGAACGGCACGCCGTTCCACCGCCAGTTGTCGATGAACATCCGGACCGCAGCATAGGTGGGCGTCATCGAGGTCGGATCGACGTCCGGCTCCTCGATGTAGCCCGGCACGAGCTTGCCGTTGATGGGTCCCGCACGATACTGCGCGCGCACCGCGTGGTCGGGAATGATCCGGGGATTCAACCAGCGCACGGACTTCAGGACCTTCACCTTCTCATCTCGCACGGCGTCGGCGGACATCAGCGCGGGCGGCTCCATGGCCGTGAGGGTCAACAGCTGGAGCAGATGGTTCTGGAACATGTCGCGAATGACGCCCGCTTCCTCGTAGTAGCGCCCACGCGATCCCACGCCCACGCTTTCGGCCGCGGTGATCTGCACGTGATGAATCCAGTGGCGGCTCCAGATCGGCTCGAAGATCGAGTTCGCGAACCGGAGCACCAGCACGTTCTGGACGGTCTCCTTGCCAAGGTAATGATCGATGCGAAAAACCTGGCATTCGTCGAACAGGCTCAGGACGAGCTGATTCAGCTCTTTCGCCGTGGCGAGGCTGCGGCCAAAGGGCTTCTCGATGACGATGCGCGCCCAGGGGCGCTGCGCGTCATCGGTGACACGCGGGGCAATGCCGCTGCCTGACAACTCCCGCACGATCGGCTCGAACACGCTCGGCGGCACGGCGAGGTAGAACAACCGGTTGCGGTCGTCCGGGCGGCGATCGCGCTCCAACTCCTCCAGTCGCTTGCCAATCGACGTGTACGTGGATGCGTCGGTGAGCTCACCGCAGACGTAATGCAGCCTCGGACAGAGCGCCTGCCACAGCTCGTCGTCCAGACGGTGGACCTCCTCCGACTCCTGGAGCGCGGTCCGCATCAGCGCGCGGAACGCGTCGTCGTTTGGCAGCGAGTCGCGGCCGACGCCGATGACGGCGAAGCTGTCGGAGACGAGGTGCTCCTTCATCAGCTCGTACACGGCGGGCATCAGCTTGCGGCGCGTCAGGTCACCCATCGCGCCGAGGATCACCATCGTGCAGGGATCCGCGCGCTGCTGCACCTGGCCGATGCCCTGGACGGGGACGCTCGGCCGTGGCGAGATCGTCGGGCTGGACGGAGCCGGGCCGTTCATGTGCTCTTCACCGCGTGTCCCCCGAATTCATTGCGCAGCGCGGCAATGACCTTCGCGCCGTAGGAATCGGCTTGGCGCGACCGGAAGCGCATGAGCAACGACAGCGTGATCACCGGAGCCGGCACGTCTTCGTCGATCGCCTCCATCACCGTCCATCGTCCCTCGCCGGAGTCGGCCACCCACCCTTTCAGATTCGCCAGATCGGTACCGTTGCTCTTGAACGCGCGCGCGGCGAGATCGTTCAGCCACGAGCGTACCACGCTGCCGTGCTGCCACAGGTTGGCGATCTGCTCGAGATCGAGCTGGAATTGCTTGGAGGCATGCAAGATCTCATACCCTTCGGCGTAGGCCTGGAGCATGCCATACTCGATGCCGTTGTGGACCATCTTCACATAGTGTCCGGCGCCGACCGGCCCGACGTGCGCGAAGCCATTCTCCGGCGCCAGCGCGCGAAAGATTGGTTCGCAATGCTGGACGGCGCGCGCGCTGCCGCCGACCATGAGACAGTAGCCGTTCTCCAATCCCCACACGCCGCCGCTGGTGCCGGCGTCGATGAGCTCCAGCCCCTGCTCGCTCAATGCCGCGCCGCGGCGTACGCTATCGTGAAAGTTCGAGTTGCCGCCGTCGATGATGATGTCACCCGCTGACAGGCGCGGCACCAGACGGCCGATGGTGTCGTCCACCGGCGCGCCCGCCGGTACCATGATCCACACGACACGCGGCGCGGACAGCTTCGCCGCCACGTCGTCCAGATCGCTGGCGCCCGTGGCTCCCATGGCGGCGTACTTGTCGACCGTCGCTGGATCGCGGTCGTACACGACGGCCGCATGGCCGTTGCGCATCAGCCGCTCCACCATGTTGCCACCCATTCGGCCGAGGCCGATCATGGCCAGTTGCATGTCGTCCAGTTCCTCAGAGTAAGCCGGTGTTCGCCAGTGCGTCGCGCAACTGCATCGCATTCTCGAAGCGAATCGTGCGCATGCCCAACGCGCGGGCCGGCGAGAGATTCTGCTCCCGATCGTCGACGAACAGACAGCGCCGCGGATCCGCCTGCGTCATGCCGAGCGCCTTCTCGTACATGTCGCGCATCGGCTTGCGAACGCCGAGCCAGCACGACGTGAAAAACGTCGAGAACAGGTCCCGCAGCCCGAACTGCCGGATGCGGTACACATTCAGCTCGCGCGACTCGTTGTTCAACGTCACCAGGTGGGCGCCGCACTTGGCCCGCAGATCGCGCACCACGGCGATGCTGTCCTCGAAGGCCACGCTCTGCGCGAACATGAATCCCTTGAACGCCTCCGGCGAGAAAGGGCGTGGCTCGCAGAAGACAGTTACGTCGAGATATTCGTCGAGCGAGATCGCGCCGGACTCCAGAGCGCCCACGGTCTCCTCGTGCCGGTACTGAAAATCCTCGGCGTCGAGGCCGAACTCCCGCACCGCCGCCACGCGCTGTTCGCGATCCCACCCGTTGCTCCCCAGCACGCCGCCGATGTCGAACATTACCTGGTCGATATCGCCCGGCCCTCGTCCTCCCGTCTCCCCGCTCATGCCACGAGCACCGCGCGAGCGGGTGCTCCGTCGAGTCCCTGGAGACGCAGCGGCAGGCAAATGAGCTGGTACTCGCCGGCAGGCGGCTCCGACAGGTCGAGCCCCTCCACGATCACGATGCCGCGCTCGAGCAACGTACGGTGTGTGCGATGATGTCCCGAGTGGAATTGTTCGATCGACAGATAATCGATGCCAACGAGACGCACGCCCAGCGACGCGAGATAGGCCGCGCCGTCGGGCGCGAGATAGGTATAGTCGCGCACGAAGTCGCGCCGCCGGATGAACGTCGAGTTGCGCGTGTGGAGCAGCACGCGCTCTGCTCCCGTGAGCGACTTGGTACGAAGCGCTGCTTCCGTTACCGCCGCGAGGTCGTCCGGAAATTCCACGAGCACGGCCGGCCCCATCAACGTGTCGAGCGGCAGCTGATCGACCGTCGTAGCGGAGTCGAAGAAGTGCTTCGGCGCATCCACGTGCGTGCCCGTATGCGATCCGAAATCGACGCGAGATACGTTTGCGCCCGCGCCCGCGGCGATCGACTGTTGTGGCGTGATGTCGATCTCCGGGTTGCCGGGATAGACCAGACCGCCGGAAACCACCGGCACGCTCACATCGTAAATTCGCGGCATGAGACGAATAGTCGACTGGCAGTTGGGACCAGACAAGCTATATGCTTCAGACACACTCCGCACCACGTCCATGATTCGCTCCGCCACACTGGCCCGCCCGGGCACCTTGTTCCGCGTCGTCGTCGGTGCGATTGTCGCCACGACCGCGTGCGCACGCGCGCCACGCTCTGTACCGGCGCCTGCTCCAGCGCCCGCTCCCGCGATCGGACGCGAGGCCGCTATCACCAGTGGCGACGCCCTGTTACAGGCGATGCACGACCGCTTCGCCGGCAGGTGGTATCGCTCGGTCGTGTTTCAGCAACGCACCACGCTCACGTCGTCAGGCAGTGAGACCGTTCAAATCTGGCGCGAGGCGGGGCGCATCCCGGGATCGCTGCGCATCGACACCGATACCCTCGGAAGCGGCGTGCTGTACACGGGCGATAGCGTGTACACCTTCGCGAACGGCCGGCTCGCCACGGCGGATACGGGTCGAAACGACCTGCTCGTCTTGGGCTTCGACGTGTACGCTCAACCCGCGGATCTCACGGCCAAAGTTCTTCGCGGACGCGGCTTCGATCTATCCAGAATCCATCAATCCTCATGGCGGGGACGCCCGGTGTACGTCGTCGGAGCGCTGGCCGGCGACACGGTGTCGAAACAATTCTGGGTGACGAAAGACGAACTGCTTTTCGTGCGGCTCCTCCAGCAGCGAACGGTGCGCACTCGCATCATCGTGAGCGACATTCGCTTCGAGAAATACGAGCGTGCGGGGGGCGGTTGGATTGCGATGGAGGTCGTTCAGCTCGCGGACGGCAAGCCGCGGGTCACCGAGGAGTACTCGAATCTACGCGTCGACGTGCCGCTGGAGGACGCGTTGTTCGACGCGAGGCAGTGGAGCTCGACGCGCGTCCCCCCGCCGTGATCGGATCAGCGCCACCGCCGGCGCGCCGCACGCAATTGGTCGCGCAGTGCCTCCGCCGAGGTGACGGGCTCCTCGCAGGTGTATCGGCGGCACAGATATGCGGTTGATCGTCCATCGACCATCGGGCGGTGCTGCAGTAGCGCCACCGGCTCGTCTTCACGCGGCGGACCACCCGCCACCACGAGCGCTGGGACATACTCCTCTCCCGCCGTCTGTGCCAAAGCTCGAAAATCGCGCGCTGTGGGATCACCTGCGAGCGCCAGCTCCGCGTCCCCGCCAATGAGCATGTCGGCCACGCCGAGCAGGTGACCGAAAGCCATCGGGTGCCGCGCCATCGGCGCGACGAGCGCTTCGACGACGGTGCTTGAGCGCGCTCGCAGCCGCGAATCGTCGCCAATTTCACCCAGACGGAGCAGTAGCTCGGCCGCGAGCGAAGTGCCAGACGGTGTCGCGTTGTCCGTGACGTCGCGCGGACGTGTGAGGAGCTCCTCGTGATCGCGAGCGGTATCGTAGAATGCTCCCTCTCTTTCGCCGCCGTCCCAGAACGATCCGAGCATGGCGTCGGCGAGCGAGCGGGCCCGCCGTAGCCATGTGCCGTCGAAGGTCAGCTCGTACAGCGCGAGCGCTGCCAGGCCCAGCGATGCATAATCCTCGAGGAAGCCATCCACCAGCGCACGGCCCTCTCGATATGAGCGCCACACGCGTCTCCCTTCCTGCGACACCGAGACGCGGAAGAGCAGCTCGGCGGCGCGTACCGCGGCGGCGCCATAGTCGGCGCGCTGGAACGCGCGCGCCGCCTCACTGAAGGCGCGAATCATCAGGCCGTTCCACGACGTCAGGATCTTGTCGTCCTTGGCCGGCCACACACGCTTTGCTCTGGCCAGATACAGCGTGCGCCGTGCCTGCGCGACGACGGCGCGCAGGTGATCGCTCGTGACGCCGAACGTCGCCGCGACGTGCTCCGGCTCGTGCGGTACCGAGAGGATGTTGCGTCCCTCGAAATTGCCTTCGGGAGTCACTCCCCAGTATGCCTTTACGAGCGGCGCGTCAGTGCCGAGCTCCGCGTCGAGTTGCGCCACGTCCCAGAGATAGAACTTGCCTTCGTGGCCTTCGCTGTCTGCATCGAATGACGAGTGGAAGCCGCCCTCCGGTGACGTCATCTCGCGAACGGCCCAGTCGAGCGTCTCCTCCACGACGCGGCGTACTTCCTCGTCGCGGGTCGCCTGCCAGAGGTGCACGCCCAGACGTGCCAGCAGAGCGTTGTCATACAGCATCTTCTCGAAGTGAGGCACCAGCCACTCCGCATCGACGGAGTAGCGCGCGAAGCCGCCGCCGAGCTGATCGTACATGCCGCCGCGTGCCATGCGTCGAAAGCTGTGGAGCGCGATATCGAGCGACTGGTCGGCACCGGTATGGGCCCAGTGCGTCAACAGGAGCTCGAGACTCATTGCCTGCGGAAATTTCGGTGCACCGCCGAAGCCTCCGTGTTTTGCGTCGTAGCCACTGGCCAATCGCTCGCACGCGCGATCGATCAGCGACGGCGTCAGCGTTTCCGGTGCCGCAGTCGCCGCCCCGCCGCTGGCCTCCACGAACAGCTCGCGAACGGAAGCCGCGGTTCGTGCGACCTCGGGTCGTCGGTCGCGGTATGCCTCCGCCACGCCGATCAGCACGCGGCGGAACGACGGCATGCCGTATCGGTCCTCCTTGGGGAAGTACGTTCCGGTGAAGAAGGGCACCTGATCAGGCGTGAGAAAGGCGGTGAGTGGCCACCCGCCGTGTCCTGTCATCGCCTGCACGGCCTGCATGTAGATCGCGTCCAGGTCGGGCCGCTCTTCCCGGTCGACTTTCACGTTGACGAACAGATCGTTCATGAGGCGCGCGGTCTCGGGATCCTCGAACGACTCGTGCGCCATCACGTGACACCAGTGACACGCCGCGTAGCCGATGCTCAGCAGGATCGGTTTATCCTCGCGGCGCGCGCGCTCGAGCGCCTCGGGCCCCCATGGATACCATTCCACCGGGTTCTGTGCGTGCTGCAGCAAATACGGGCTGTTTTGCCCCGCGAGTCTATTCTGCATCCTGGTGACTCCCGCCCGCCTGCCCTGTCTCGCTAGCCTTCACTCTCTCTCCTTCTCGTTCCGATCACACTTGCCCAGATCGCAACCATCCGGCGTCTCACCACCGCCACGCCGTGTCCTGAGGGTCCTGGCCCGGTTGCCGCTGACGGCGATCGCCGTCACGCTGGTCGTGCTGGTCTCGGCTGCCTTTGCCGTGCCGGCAGTGCGTGATGCGGCAACGCTCGCCGACGTTCCGGACTTTCAACTTTCGTACTCCGCCGGCTACCTGCTCATCGCGCCCCTTTCGGCGATCCTGGACACGCTGACCCTCTTCACGGTCCGGCAGCATGCGATGCTGCTGGTATGGGCGCTCGCACTGTATGTAGTGTATCGAGTCTGGCGCGGCCGGCCACGTCCACGCGCGCTACACCGCGTGGCGTACGAGGCCGCATATGCCGGCGCCTTCCTCGCCGTTGTCCTGGGAGTTTACGCCTACGGCGCCGTCGGCCCACGGCCGATGGCGGAGCTGACGATCCCCGAGGCCGCGCGGATGGAGGTGCTCGTCATCGACTTCCATTCGCACACGCGGTACTCGCACGACGGTCGTCCAGGCTGGGAGCCGTCGGACGTTCGGGCATGGCATCGCGCCGCGGGGTTCGACGCGGACTACATCACCGACCACGCTACCGTCGCCGGCGCGGAACGGGGAATCGCCGACAACCCGACCGAGGCGGGCGAGGGAACGATGCTCCTGCAAGGCATAGAGGCGTTCTACAATGGTGAGCACGTGAACGTCCTCGGTGCCGGCCGGCGCTACAAGGGACTGCTCACGCCGGACTCGAGAGACGTCGATCCGCAAGCCTTGATGCTGGCGAGTCTGGTGCCACGCTCGGAGCCGGTGCTGATCGAGACGTTGCCGGGAAATATGAAAAAGATGATAGCCGCCGGTGGCCCAGGCACTGCGGGAGTGCGCGCGATCGAGATCATCGACGGCGCTCCGCGCGGGCTCGCGCAAACGCGCCGTGATCGCGAACAGATCGTGCGTCTCGCCGACAGCCTCGATCTCGCGCTCGTGGCCGGGTCCGACAATCACGGGTGGGGAAAGACAGCGCCAGGCTGGACACTGATGGACATCCCCGGATGGCGCGGGATGTCATCTGATTCGCTCGCCGCGGCGATCGAGCGCTCCCTCCGAACGCAGCGCCGCCGCGCAACGCGGGTGGTCGAACGGCGCATCGCCGGTCCAGACGGCAACGCGGTCGCGACCGTGTTTGCGCCGCCCCTCGCAGCGTGGGAGATGCTCACCACCCTCTCGCCTGACGAGCGCGTCATGTGGATCATCTGGGCGTGGGCGATCGCGATCGGCCTGCGCGCCCGCAGGATTCGCCGGCGCACTGCACGCGCGTGAGGCGCGCGCTTGCGATCATCGCGGGGGCGGTGGCGGTACGCCTCGTCTTCGCCGCGTTGATCCCTCTCGTTCCCGATGAGACGTACTACTGGGAATGGTCGCGGCACCTCGCGGCCGGCTACTTCGATCATCCGCCCGCGATCGCGCTGCTCATTCGTGGGGGAACGGCGACGGCATCGCTGTTCGGCGGCGGCGCGGGCGCTTCGGCATTTGCGGTCCGATTCCTTCCCGTCCTCGCGGGTGCGGCAGCCTCCCTCGCCGCAGTTCTGACGGCACGAGACATGGGCGGTGACGAGGCGGCGCTCCATGCAGCGATCGCCGTGACGGTGATGCCGCTCGCTGCGGCGGGGCTGGTGCTCGCGACGCCCGACGTACCGCTGCTCTTCGCGACGGCCGTTGGCCTGTTCGCCGTTGTACGAGCACTCGGCGCGGCGCCGCGATCTCTTGCATCAGTCGTTTGGTGGGCGCTGTCCGGATTTGCGCTCGGCGCCGCGTTCGGCTCCAAGTACACGTCGATTCTGCTGCCGGCGGGCGTCGCCGTCGCGATGCTCGTGCGCCGGGATCTTCGGTACCGACTGCGCGAGCCCGCACCCTGGGTCGCGTGCCTGATAGCCACAACCGTGTTCGTTCCGGTGCTGCTCTGGAACGCTCGCCACGGGTGGATCTCGTTCGCGTTCCAGGTGCATCACGGTCTCGGCGCGCCGAGCGGGTCGCCGCTGAAGCGCGAGGGCGACCTGCTGGGCGCACAGGCGCTGCTCGCCTCACCCATCCTGTTCGCGCTCATGCTCGTCACCACGTGGCGGGGGCTTCGCGCGCGCGAGCGGGATCGCTTTCTATTGGCGGTCGTGGCTCTTTGCTCGTTTGGCTTCTTTGTCGTGAGCGCCCTCCGGCGTCCCGTGGAGCCGAATTGGCCGGCGCCGGCATACATCGCCGCGATTCCGCTCTTCGCCGTTGCACAGTGGAGGATGACCGGACGGCGCTGGCGGCTAGCGGCCTATTGGTTCGCCGGAGCGATGTCGGCGTTCATCTACGTGCACGCGGCCACCGGCCGGCTGCTGCCAATCCCGGCGCGGCGAGACCCCGTCGCCCGCGGCGACGGCTACGACGCGCTCGCGTCGCGCGCCGCCGCGGCGCAACGGCTCGCCGCTGCGCGCACGAGGACACAGGCGTGGCTCTCCGCCGATCGTTATCAGGACGCCTCGGAGATTGCGTTTCACCATCCGCAGCACCCGGTGGTGTTCTCGTTGAATCTGTCGGGGCGCGCCAACGAGTACGACCTCTGGCCGGGCTACGCGCAGCAGGCGAAGCTCGGCGATGATCTCGTGCTCGCCGTCGACGAGAGCCGGGACATGCATGGCACCGTGCGCCAGCTGCTCCCGTATTTCAGTAGCGTGGAGCGCGGCGAGGTGGTGCCACTCGCGCGTCGCGGCGACGTGATCGCGCTGCGGCGTCTGTGGCTCCTGCTCGACTGGAAGGGCGGCTGGCCGCGCACTGGCGTCAACCCCGCCCGCGGGTATACTGGTTCACGCACACCGGCAGCGACTCTCACGACGAGCGGGGGCACGCATGACGGCGCCACGATTTCATCCGCCGCAGCAGACACGCAGCCAGGAGACCCTCGGCCGCATTCTGGACGCCGCGGAGAGCGTGCTGTCGGAGAAGAGCTTCTCGGAGGCGACGCTCGCCGAGATCATGCAGAAGGCCGGCGTGACCGTGGGCGCGTTCTACCGGCGTTTTCCGGACAAGGACGCACTGCTTCATCTGCTCGATGAGCGCTTCTTCGCCGAACTGCATCAGCGCGCCGTGGACGACCTGGCGCCGCAGCGCTGGGACGGCGTCGCGATCCCCCAGATCGTGCACGAGTTCTGTCGTTTGGCGGTCGAGCTCTACCGCGCGCGACGCGGCCTGTTGCGCAGCCTGTTCCTGCGCGCGCGGGTGGATCCGGTGCTGCAGAAATCGGCGCGCCGCGTGAACGCGCACTATATCGAGCGACTCCACGAGCTGTTGCTCCCGCGGCGCAGCGAGATGACGCACCCCGACCCGGAGCGGGCGATCGAGCTGGGGTACATGGTGGTCGTCGGCGCGCTGCGTGAGACGGTGCTGTTCGGCGAGGTGTGGCCGCACGCCAACCGCGTCGTCGACGCGACGCTGCCGAACGAGCTGGCGCGGCTGTACCTGGCGTACCTCGGCTGCGCGCATTAGAAACTACGAACTTCGGACTCGGACCGACTGCGCAGTTGGTCCGAATCCACCGTCCGCAGTTGGTGAGAGTCCGCAGTCGATCTAGCTTTCGCTGGACTCTTGCCGCCACCCCAATGCCCGTCTCCCGCGACCTCGACGCTTTCTTCACCGCGAATCAGCCTCGCATCCGCGACGAGCTGTTCGAGCTGCTGCGCATACCCAGTGTGAGTGCGCGATCGGAGCATAACGTGCACACCGCGCGCGCCGCGGAGTGGGTCGCCACAGCGATGCGCGAAGCGGGGTTGCAGGCGACGGTGCATCCGACACCCGGTCATCCGGTGGTGATCGGCGAGTGGCGCGGCGCGCCGGGCGTGCCGACGGTGCTCGTTTACGGCCACTACGACGTGCAGCCGGCGGAGCCGCTCGAGCTGTGGGAGAGTCCGCCATTCGAGCCGACGGTGCGCGACGGAAAGATCTTTGCGCGCGGCTCGGTCGACGACAAAGGACAGCTCTTTCTGCACATCAAGGCGCTGGAGGCGCACCTGCGCGTGCGGGGCGCGCTGCCCGTGAACGTGGTCGTGCTCGCGGAAGGCGAGGAGGAAGTCGGCAGCGAGAACCTGGAGCAATTCATCCAGGCGCACACCGATCTCCTCGCGGCCGACGCCGTGGTGATCTCCGACTCCTCGATGTTCGCGCCCGGCCTGCCATCGATCCTCTCCTCGCTGCGCGGGCTGGCCTATTTCCAGATCGACGTGCGCGGACCCGGCGTCGACCTGCACTCGGGGAGCTATGGCGGCGCCGTGATCAATCCGGCGATGGCGCTGGCACGCATTCTCGCGACGATGCACGACGCGAACAGGCACGTCGCGATCGACGGGTTCTACGATGCGGTGCGAGACTGGGGTCAAACGGCGCGCGATCAGATCCGGGCGCTTCCCTTCGACGAGGAGAGATTTCGCGAGGAGACGGGTGCGCCCGCCCTTGGCGGCGAGGCGGGCTACACCACGTTGGAGCGCATCTGGATGCGCCCGACTTGCGAGGTGAACGGGCTGCTGAGCGGCTACACCGGGGAGGGCGCGAAAACCGTCCTCCCGTCACTGGCGATGGCGAAGGTGAGCTGCCGCCTCGTGCCCGACCAGGAGCCGCAGGAGATCGAACGGTTGATGCGGGCGCACATCGCGAAGGTGGCGCCGAAGGGTGTCAACGTCACCGTCACGCACCTGCACGGTGGCCGCCCCTGGCGCGCGCAGGTGGCAGGGCCGCTGTACGACGCTGCCCGCCGCGCTCTCGCCGACGCATTCGGCCGCGAGCCGGTCATCACCGGCGAAGGGGGTTCCATCCCCGTCGTCGGTGACTTCCAGCGCATCCTCCACGCCCCCGTGCTCCTGATCGGCTTCGGCCTCCCCGGCGAGAACGCCCATGCGCCAAACGAGTGGATGAGCGAGGCGAACTTCTGGGGCGGAATGCGGGCCGTGGCGATGCTGTGGGAGGAGCTGAGTCGGCAGTCGCCTCGAGATAGTCGTCAGTCGTCAGTCGACAGTGAGAGCGTGACGAGGAAGGGCCGGCATGAGCCTCCCTCATGACGAGCCCTCACTTGCAACGGCGTTTCCGACGACTGACGACTGACGACTGGCGACTGCTTAAAAGCGCCACTCATGGATGATGAACGCGCCCATCTGGACCTTCGACGTGTACGGCTGGCTGCTCAGCGTCGGCTGATACAGGATCACCCGCGGCTCGGTGCTCACGTCGTAGCGCCAGCCGTTCTGCGTGCGATACTCCATCCGCAGTCCCGGCAGCCGGTTCTGCTCCTGCACGCCGAGGAAGGTGCGCGGGTTGAGGTACTTCCCCGCTTCGACGCGCGTGTCCGCGAGGAAGGTCGACAGGTTGCCCCCGCCGACGATCTGCGTGACTTCCGGCGTAGCGCCGGGCGTGATGTCGAAGAAGTCGGCGCCCGTGGCCTTGCCCGCCTCCGTCTGCAATTGCTCGATCGCCACGCCTAACGCGACGCCCTCGAGGCGCTTCATCGCCAGCGCGGCGCCAACACCCACCAGGTCGCCGGGCGTGCCGACGCTCGCCAGACTCGAGCCTTCCGGCTGCATGATCGACGCCGTGGCGCGGCCGAAGGCGAGGAGGCTCAACAGCTCCGATTGCGTCTTCGGCGGCTGGGCGTCGCTGTCGAGCGACAGCGATGGCGTCTTGAGCGTTCCGCCCACCAGAACCTTGATCGTGAGCGCGGGGTTGTTCGCCACCTGCACCTGATACTCGCCCGTGATCTGCAGCAGCGGATCGAGCTCCTGCGAGCCGGTGAAGGTGGCCGAGCCACGCGCGATCTGGAAGCGCTTGCTCATGAAGCTGTACTCGCCGCGGTCCGTGGCGACGGCGCCGGTGAGCGCCATCGCGCCGCTGTCCAGGCGCACCATCACCGGATAGTCGGTGTAGATCTCGACGTTCGCCTCGTGGTTGCGCACCCACGTGTTGCGATTCACGCCGATGCCGATGTCGAGCCGCAGATTCTGCAGCAGCGACGACGGCGCCTCGAACAACTTCTTGTTCGCCGCCGTCGACGTATCCACCACATTGAACAGGCCGGGATCGCCGGCGCTGATCACGTGGCGCCCCGTCGGCTCCGGCGCGTAGATCACGCCACCCGTCACGGTCACCTGCCCGCTCACGTACGCGCGGGTGAACGGCCCGCTCAGCGCCAGTCCGGCGTCGGCGCGTAGCCGCCCGTGCAGGTTGTTCATCAACTCGGCGTTCTGCGCGACCATGAACATGTTGAACTGCGGCTCGCGCCAATTGCCGACGGCAATGGTCCCGCGAAGGCGCACCGGTCCGCGGCTGTCGCCGACGACCGAGTCGACGTAGACGGTGTCGTTGAGCATCCGCACGTTTCCGGCGATGTCACTGATCGACGTGCCCAGCCAGGTGAGCGTGACGTGTGCTCGGTTCAGCAGCAGGCCGCCAGTGAGCGACGGACGCTTCAACGTGCCACGCATTGCGACGCGTCCAGCCGCGAGGCCATGGACGTCGGCGACCTGAGAGGTGAACTGCGGAATGAGCTCGAGGGGCAGGCTGTCCGCCACGAGGTCCATCGATGCGGGGGCATCGATGATGCGCGGGCCGGTGACGTTCTGCAGCGCCAAATTGACCGGCAGTCTCGCGTCCACCACCGCCATCGCGGCGCCGCCGTTTCGGAGCGCATCCAGATGCCCCGTGAGCAGCTGCGCTGCGTAGCCGAACGTACCGTGGAGATCGGGCACCACCGTGGAATCGTATGTCGCGCGCGCGACGGCAAACGCGCCCCGGAAGGTCGGCGCCGCCATGGTCCCGCGCATCGACCCTTCGAGGGTGAGCACGCCGCGCAAGGGCACGTCGCTCTGCAGCAGATCGGCGATGTTCTCGACGTGGAAGTTCTGCACGAGGAGATCGAAGTTGGCGACGCCCTTCGTCGGCAGGAGCCCGTTCGCGTACACGCGCCCGGCGGGGCCGTTGCGCAGCTCGAAGTTCTGCACCGTGATGCCGCTCGGGCCCCAGCGCACGATGGCGGGATGCGGCGCTTGCCAGCGCGTCGTATCGAAGCGCAGCAAGAGATTCGACACGCGCAGTTGCTTGCCCGCCGGCGAGATGATGTAATCGCCGCTGGCGGTATAATCGCGCTGATCGCCCTGGCGCACGAGCAGCTCCACGCGACCCGTGGTGTCCTGCTTCGAGACCCGCGCATCCAGCGTGTCGAAGGCGAATCCCGCTGCGGTCACGCTGTCGCCGTGCAGAGCGAGCGCGATCGTGGACGCGGGCGTGCGCACGCCGGTCCATGCGTACTCGCTCTGCACCCGGCGCGCCGTATAGCCGTGCACGTTCACGTTCTCGCCGCCTAACGCGCCACGCAGATCGAAGTCGTACAAGCCACCGCGTACGGCGCCCTTCGCGTAGAGCTTCCCCGTCACCACGATCGGCACCGTGGACGGTGTGTCGACCTTCAGTCGCGGCGCCGGTCTTCCGGTAGCGATGCGCTCGATTTCCGTGGCGGCGGCCACACGTGCCGAATCCTGCCGCGCCCGGCGAAGCGCCCGCGCCAGCCGGCCGGGCCTCGGCGGCACGACGCCCGTGTCGGGGCCCGTATGCGGCAGCAGGCGGTCGAGAACGCCCAGTGAGTCGACCGTCACCGTGTACGCCAGCTCGCCGCTACGGCCGCGCGCCAGGCCGAAGTTCCCGCCTGCCTCGACCTCCGTCTTCGGACCGCTGAACCGGAGCGCACCGATGTTTGCCATGCCGTCCGCGATGTTCACGCGCACCCTGCCGCTGTCGATGGCGAGACTATCGTACGACGATGCGTGCAGGTCGGCGGCGAACGCTGCGCGCATCGTCGCCGGATTCGTTCCCGCTCCGCGTCCGGTGGCCTGCAGCGTCAGGGATGTATGTGGCGCGCGCACCAGCACCGCATGGGCATCGAAGACGTGCATCCCGACGGCGAGATCGTAGCTCTTCTTGGGACCCGCGAGACCCATGCGTCCTTCGGCGGTCAGTCGTCCGCCGCCGGCCAGGCGCAGGTCGCTC
>CAZICQ010000023.1:47309-49881 GCA_964537775.1 uncultured Gemmatimonadaceae bacterium
ACCCATGCGTCCTTCGGCGGTCAGTCGTCCGCCGCCGGCCAGGCGCAGGTCGCTCCTGAGCTGCAGATCAGCCAGCGCGCCCGACACGTGAATCGGACCGGCGGCAAATCCCTGCAATCCCACCGCGGGCATGAAGCGTCCCACCTCGACGAGCGACACCGGGTGGGCCGTGACATCGGCGGTGAGCGACTTCGTGCCGGCGAGATGGACCGTGGCGCGCCCGTTGAGCGCCGACCGCGTGCCGCGATCGAGCAGCTCCACGTCGGCGACGGTGCTCAGCGCCGACTTTGTCCAGCCGTCGACGAACGCCGTGCCGCGCAACGTGCCGGCGATCGGCAGTGATGGCATCGACGTCCGTGCGAGCTCCACCTGGACGGGATGCATGTTCACCCAGAGATGTCGCGCGCGCAGGCCGTCGCCGAACCCCAGCACCCCTCGTGCGCCGATATTGCTCGTGCCGGCGCGCCGGTCGGCGTAGGCGACGTCGCAGTCCATCGACAGCGCGTGCTTGCCGCCGCTCACCACCGCGCGACCGCTCAGCGTGCCGCGGCGCGGCGACTTGAACCCGGAGACGAGCTGCTCGATGAGCCGCGTATCGACGTCCGCGAACCGCAGCGCGGTATTGTGGATCGCGAAAGTATCGGACATGGTGATGCCGAAGCTCCCGGCGATCGTGGTGCGATCGAGCTGGATGTTCGCATGGTACGCGTAGTAATCCTGGATCTCGCCCACCCACTTGAGATCGAAGTCCAGGCGACCCGACCCACGGGAGGGCAGCCGCGGATACAGCCAGCGCAGGTCGGCGAGCGCTGCCGGCGTGCCGTGCAGCCGCAGCCACATGTCGCCGCTGCTGAAGGTGTAACCGCCGTCCCCGCTGATCTGCGAGGCCGGAAGCGCGGCGCGCACGCCCGTCCAGTACAGGGAATCGTTGTCGAACAGAAAGCGGCCGCTCATGTTGCGCACGTCCGCCCCCGGCGGTGCGAACGCGAACGCGAGCATCTGCAGCGATGCGACCTGGGCAACGCGATACTTGAACGCCGGATCGGCCAGCTGCAGCAGCGGCAGCCGCGCACTGACGTGGCGCAGCTCCACGACCTTCTGATAGCCACCTGGCGCGCGGATCACCACCAGACGCGAATGGCCCGTGAGCGCGTCGCGGATCGCGCTGTCGCGCGCCGCCGCGGGCAGCTTCCCGCTCGGCTCCCACGGCGACCGCACGATCAGATGTCCTTCGGTCATCGTCGCGTCGTTGAGCTTGATCCAGCTCCCCCACCCGGGCGGTTGCGGCCCGGGCGTCGGCCTGCTCGCCGGAAAGATCCGCTGATAGTTCCACAAACCGTTCGGCGGCCGGTCGAGCACGATCACCGGACGCACGAGATTCACGTGCGACAGATAGATCCGCTTCCGCAGCAACGAGCCGAGCGCATATCGCGCGCTCATCTCGTCGGCGGCGACGAACGGCGCGCCGGACGAATCCCGAATGGCAAACGAGTGCACGGTGATGCCCGAGACGAGATTGCCGCTGATCTCGCCCATCGTGACACGGCCGTGCACCATGTTGCCCATCGTCGACACCGCGATCCGCCGCACACGCTCATGTCCCCATGGTGTCGCCGAGAGGATGAACACGGCCAGCGCCGCAACCGCCACCAGACCAAGGGCGACAGTGACGACGCCGAGCAGTACTTTGCCCACCGCCCGCAGCGCGTGCATCAGAAAGCCTCACCGATCGAGAAGTGCATAACGAGACGGCTCAGAAAGGTGCCGGTCCCTTCGGTATGCCGCCGCGTCATCGCGAGTGGCACGATCTTGCGCTGGCCGTTGACGATCGTCGCCGTGACGACGTTGAGCTGCTGCGTCGACGTCGGCATGTAGCCGAGATCGACTCGAATCGGCCCCACCGGCGAGCGGTAGCGAAAGCCGAATCCCGGCGTGACGGCGCTGCTCCCCTTCGCGATCTGCCGGAGATCGGACACCGACTGCAGCGGCGACTGACCCACCGTTGCGCCGTCCACGAACACGGCGCCCTCGAGGTTGTACTCCGCCCAGACGGGGAAGCGCAGCTCGAGCGTCCCGAGCAGCAGCGATGTGCCGCCGAGCGGGCGCGGAGTGAAATCGCCGTTGGTGAGACCGGCGGCATTCGGATCGCACTGCGTGACGGACGTCGCCGGCGGGCACCGCCACCCGGTGGTGTCCTTGCCGCCCGCCCCCACGACCGCTCCGCGCAGCGTGCCTTCGTCGACGGTGAGGATCC
Source organism: uncultured Gemmatimonadaceae bacterium (assembly GCA_964537775.1). GTDB lineage: Bacteria > Gemmatimonadota > Gemmatimonadetes > Gemmatimonadales > Gemmatimonadaceae > CAMLIT01. The sequence goes on from CAZICQ010000023.1 coordinate 49,564, forward strand.
GCGGTCCGAGCTGGTTCTCGCCGTACCCGCGCACGGAACGCGCTCCACCGGCGTAGAACCGCTTGCTCGGGTGCAGCACCTCCAGACCGCCAAACCCTCCCGACATCGCGCGGACGATGCCGAGCTGCATGTGGGACGCCAACACGATGCCGTGCTTGCGGCCGAAGGGAAAGAACGCGGCGGCGTCGAAGTAGCCCCGGTTGTAACGGTAATCCGACATCGTCGCCGCCGACGCGTGCTCGAGATCCAGGTGCGCCACGTAACCCTGTGTCGGCTCGAACGCCTGGTCGGTGTTGTCGACGAAGCCGGTGAAGAGCA
>CAZICQ010000023.1:49981-52682 GCA_964537775.1 uncultured Gemmatimonadaceae bacterium
CCCTGTGTCGGCTCGAACGCCTGGTCGGTGTTGTCGACGAAGCCGGTGAAGAGCAGCGGCGACAGGCTCTTGTGCGCGCGCAGCGAGCCGATCGTCGCCGTGTCGCAGACGCCGTAGTCGACGCAGAAGTACACGTCCCCGGCTTCCACGCGCGTGAGCTCGTACCGGTAGTTCACGCTCAGCGGCGCCCGGGCGGTGACGGTGTGTGTGAACGTCGCTGACGCGCCGTAGCCGCGATCGACGTAGATCCCGGGCGCCTCCCGGCGGTGCGCGAACACGCCGAGGCCTAACGCGTCGGCGGGGCGCTGGAGAAACGCCGGCTGCTTGAAGTCGACGCTCGCCGCCCATGTCGGCTGCAGATACAACCGCCGTTCGCTGGCGGAGACGCTGTCGAGCGCGTTGTAGAACACCCCGGAGCCGTTCAGCGACCGGGCCAGCAGATTCCCCGCGCTGCCCGTGATGTCGAGCCGGCGCGCACCGCCGAACATATTGTAATTCGTGTACGTGGACTGCAGTTGCCCGAAATCGACGGTGTTGAAGCCGCCGCCCACGGTGGCATCGTGCAGCGGCGCCTCGATCACCTGCACCTGGATCGCCTTGACGCTGTCGCCCCTCGGCGTGCCGATGGTGACGAGGCGGAAGAGATTCGACTCGTACAGGTTGCGCTGGCTCTCCAGCACCTTCTTGCGGCGATACAGGTCCCCCTCGCGAAAGGTGAGCGAGTTGCGGACCGTGCGCTCGGCGACCTTCTGGTTGCCGCTGATCTGGATCGCCCCGACGCGCGTGAGCCATTTTGGGTTCGCCTGCATGTCGATCCAGCCGAGCTTGCGGACGGAATCGGTGCGCGTCGCCGTATCGACGACCGCGTCGCTGTGCCCCTGATCCCACATCTCCTGCAGCCACATCACCCGCATCGAATCGAGCAGCGTGAGATCCATCGGGTCGCCGGCGTGCAGCAGCGTCAGCGCATTGCGGCGGCGGTCGGACACCACCGTGGAGTCGTACAGGATGCGCAGCGCCGCGATCCTCGTCGGCGCGTTCTCCCTGACCTTGAACGTCACCGCCACGCCCCGTCCGCTCGGAGCGATCACCGTGTCCACCTGCGCGTCGCGATAGCCGCGCAGCCAGTAGAACACGCGGACGCGGATCACGTCGCGCTGCAGCTCCGCGCGGTTCAGGTAATAGCGATCGACGAACGTCGGGGAGTGGCTGACGAGGCAGAAGGGCTCGAGCAGCAGATTCTTGCAGGTGGACGCCTGCGTGTAGAGGCTCTTCGCCAACTCACGTACGTCGACGTGCCGCACGCCGTCGAAGACGAGCCGCCGGACCTCGGGATCGCGTTGCTGGTGCGCGCGGTCGGTCTGAGCGACGAGAGTGGAGGCGCTCAGCGCCACCGCGATCGCAGCCACCAAGCCGCACGCCCAGGACAGAGGGCGTACCATGGCTGCGGCTGAGATAGCAAGCGATGGGCCGCGTCAGGGCCCGCGTTGCAGCCTCGAGCGCCTCGTTACAATCCCGTCAACAGGGAATCGTTGTTCACCGTCGCCGCGATGCGCTTGATCAGCCACTCCATCGCCGACTGGGGAGGCATCTGGCTCAAGCCGCGGCGCAGCGTGTACACGCCGTCGAGCTGATCCGGACGGAAGAGCTTCTCCTCGCGGCGGGTGCCGCTGGTGCCGATGTCGATCGCCGGATAGATGCGCTTTTCAGCCAGACTGCGATCCAGCTTGATCTCGCAGTTGCCCGTGCCCTTGAACTCCTCGAAGATGACATCGTCCATCCGTGAGCCCGTCTCCACGAGCGCGGTGGCGATGATCGTCAGCGAGCCGCCGCCGGCGCTGTCGGGGATGTTTCGCGCCGAGCCGAAAAAGGCCTTGGGCTTCGCCATCGCCGATGCGTCGAGGCCGCCACTCAGCGTGCGGCCCGTTCCGCGCTCGACCGTGTTGTGCGCGCGTGCCATACGCGTGAGTGAATCGAGCACGATCACGACGTCCCTGCCGGTCTCCACCAAGCGGCGCGCGCGCTCCAGCACCATCTCGGTGACCTCGACGTGCCGGTCGGCCGGCTGGTCGAAGCTCGACGCGACCACCTCGCCGACACCCCAGGAGATTGCCTCACTGACTTCTTCCGGTCGTTCGTCCACGAGCAGGATGATGAGCGCCGCCTTCGGGTGGTTCATCGCGATCCCTTCCGTGATCGCGTGGAGCAGCGTCGTCTTGCCGGCCCGCGCGGGCGCGACGATCAGCGCACGCTGGCCGTAGCCGATGGGCGCGATGAGATCGATGGCGCGTCGAATCAGCTCGTTGCCCGCCTTGGCGGGGCGACCCGTCTCGAGGAACAGCTTCCGCTCCGGATACGACGCCACGAGCGAGTTGAACTCGGGACGTCGCGTCGCATTGGCTGGATCGGTGTCGTTGATCGACCTGATCTCGAGCACGGTGGAGCGGCCGCGCTGATCGCGGCCGACCGCCGCCTCTATGAGATCGCTCTTGCGCAGCGCGTACTGTCTCACCAGGTGCGGTGGCACCCACGCATCGCCCGGCTCCGCGAGATAGCTGCTGCTGGCGCGTCGCACGAACCCTCCATCTCGCGACGGGTCGAACCATCCGCGCGTGTCGCCGCTGGGGACGAGGAGCGCCGTCTGCGACGGCTGGCCGCCTGCGACCGCGCTTCCACCGCCTCCGAATCCGCCCCCCCCGCC
>CAZICQ010000024.1:0-27527 GCA_964537775.1 uncultured Gemmatimonadaceae bacterium
TCATGCCGAGCCCTTCCTATCAACGCTCCTACTATCGACTACCGACTACCGACTATCGACTCTGACCCTTCGCCGCAGGCGAAGGCTCAGCAGACTCCGCGAAGCTCACATCCAGATTCCGGCTCTTCAGCATCTGCACGAAGCCCATCTTCTCGACCGCCTTCATGTAGGCCTCCTTCGGCTCCACGAGCTTGTGGTCGACGAGGTCGATGAGGGCGTCGTTCAGCGTCACCATGCCGAGGCGCTTCGACGTCTGCATCACCGACGGAATCTGGAAGGTCTTCGCTTCGCGAATCAGGTTCGTCACGGACGGAATCGACAGCAGAATCTCGCGCGCGGCGACGCGGCCGCCGCCGATCTTCTTGCATAACGTCTGCGAGATCACGCCCTTCAGCGACTCGGCGAGCATCACCCGAATCTGATCCTGGCGGTCGGCGGGAAACTGGTCGATGACTCGGTCGATCGTCCCCGCGGCGGTCGTGGTGTGCAGCGTACCGAAGACGAGGTGGCCCGTCTCCGCCGTTTCGATCGCGATCGACACCGTCTCCAGGTCGCGGAGCTCACCGACGAGGATGATGTCGGGATCCTCGCGCAACGCGGCACGCAACGCCGCCTTGAACGATTTGGTGTGCACACCCACCTGGCGCTGCGTGATGATGCAGTTCTTGTTCGGGTGCACGAACTCGATGGGATCTTCGATCGTGATCACATGGTCGTTGCGCGCGCGATTGACGAGATCGATGAGCGCGCACAGCGTCGTCGATTTCCCGGAGCCGGTCGGGCCGGTAACGAGCACCAGCCCCTTCGTGAGAAAGCAGAGGCGCTGCACTTCCTGCGAGAGGCCCATCTGCTCCACCGTCACCACGGTCGCTGGAATCTGCCGGAAGACGGCGGCGACGCCCGTGCGGTCGCGCAGCGCGTTGGCACGAAAGCGCGCCACCCCCGGGATCTCGTGCGCGTAATCCGTATCGTTGCTGTCGGTGAACTCGATCCGGTTGCGCTCGGGCATGATGGCACGCAGCATCGACGCGAGCTGCTCATTCTCCAACGGCGCCCACCCGTCGAGTCGCACCATCTCGCCGTGGTGGCGGATGATCGGCGGCTCGCCACAGCGCAGGTGCAGATCCGACGCACCCTTTTCCACCGTCATCGTGAGCAGCTTGTCGATTGTCGCGCGAGCACCCTCGATTCCGTCGAAGTGAGTCACGGCATCGAGCGCTGCGCCGGACACCTTGCCGTCGGTGACGATCGGCGAGGGAGGTGGCGTACGCTGTGGCGCTGCGGCCGGAGGCACGGCCGGTGCTGCGGGGCCTGGTGTCTCCGCCGGCGCGCGCACCGCCTGCGATTTGCGTGAGGGGCGACCCGCCGTTCCTGGTGCGGGTATGGATGGTGCCGCCGGTGCCGCCGCCGCTCGGGGCGATGGCGCTGGTGCGGTGGGCGCCGCCGGCGTTGCCGGCCGACTCGCCGCCGGCGTGCCGATGCTTGGCGCATCGAGATCCGAAACGTTCATCGCGCTGAACTGGCCGGTCATGCGCCTGAACTCGTTGTGCGCGTCGATCTCGATGCGGACCCGCCACCGCGTCTCCTCCACCATCGCTTTGATGGCGAAGGCACCGTCGTTGGAGACGTAGGTGAAGCTCGCTGGCAAGCCGGAATCGAGCTGCCGCACGGCCTCCACCGGCGCTACCTCGCGAAGCAGCGCGATGACCTGCTGCGCCGTCAGCGGTACCTTGGTCACGGGCCGGGCGCCCCCGGCCAACTCCAGCCGCGCCAGCTCGCCCTCGTCGAGCATCAAGAGCTCGGCGCGATTGCTCACCATCACCGACAGCAAACGATCCAGTTGCGCCATGTCAGGTCAACTGCCTCACGTAAGCGATCAAACGTCGATTGACCAGGTAAAGCTTCTCCGCTGAGTGCACCGCGATGAAGCGTTGGTTGAGCGAATTCAGGTAATCAATGAGACGCGACCGGCCGGCCGGCGTCTCGGGAAAAACGCACCCCGACTGGCTACTCCCGTCGGCGAGCACCAGCTCGACCTCCAACCCGACATGGGGGACGTCAGGCGAAGTATCGGCCTCAGGGGCTGTCGTCTCTAGACGGACAACCTGCTCTTTCGCCACGAGAATCACCCCATCCTCATCGGCCAGGACGAAGTACGGCTCGTCGCCATTCAGGAGGTCGATGGGCTCCTCCGGCGTGGTGCGCCGGCGGGCGATCGGCTGCAGGAAAATCTCTCCCTCGAGTCGCCGGCCATCAGTCAGCACGATGGCAACGGGCCGCCGAATCTTGTCGATACGGTATTCTTGCATGGGGGGGTCCGAAGGTCGAAGGCGCTTTGTTGCGCGTCAAGGATGGAGATGCGCTTCGCGTTCGTACATCTCGCAGCGCTCGAGCTGCATGGTCACGTGATGGATGCCCATCTCCGCCAGCAGGTCGTGCGCGCGCTCGAGCACGATCTGATGGTGCTCCGCCTCGCGGACGATGGCGTGTGCGCTCATCGCGACTACGCCGGACGTCACGGTCCACACGTGCAGGTCGTGCACCTGCTCGACGCCGGGGATGGACTGCAGCCGCTCGCGCACGTGTTCGAGGACGATGTGCGGCGGCGCAGCCTCCAGCAGAATGTCCACCGCCTCCCGCACGAGCTGCCACGCACCGCCAACGATCAGCACCGTGCTGATGAGCGACGCAATCGGGTCGGCGGCATACCAGCCCGAATAGCGCACCACGAGAGCGGCCAGCACCGTCCCCCCCGAAGCGAGGAGATCGCCGAGGACGTGCAGATAGGCCGCACGAACATTCAGGGTGCCGTCATCTCCGCGGTGCAGCAGTCGCGCGGCGATGGCGTTGACCACGAACCCCAGCCCTGCCACGACCAGCATCAGACCGCTCTGCACCGGTTGGGGCGCCCGAAATCGGCCGATCGCCTCGAAGATGATCCAAGCCGAGATGAGCAGCAGCGTCGTGCCGTTGATGAGCGCCGCCAGGATCTCCCAACGCAAATAACCGTAGGTCTTCTGTCCGCTACTCGCCTGACGACTGAACCAGGCGACGAACAGTGACAGCCCGAGCGCGCCGGCGTCGGTGAGCATGTGACCTGCGTCGGCGAGCAAGGCCAGCGAGTTGGCAAGGATCCCGCCCACGACCTCGCCGATCAGGAGCAGCAGCGTGAGCGCGAGCGCGACGCGCAGCGCGTGCTGCCCGCCACCGTCCACGTGACCGTGACCGTGGCGGTGGGCATGGCCGACGCTATGCGTGTGTGTGTGCGTATGCGTATGCGCCATCAGGCGTTAGCGTACCAGGCCCGCGCCGCGGCGAGCTCGGCTCATGTACGTTGGGGGGCGAGTGCCATAATTTATGCTCGTGCTCCCGCGCGTCCTCGCAATCGCTGTCCTGTTGTTGGTGAACGGATTCTTTGTCGCCGCGGAATTTGCGGTGGTCCGCTCGCGACGGACGCGCCTCGAAGCCATGGCGCGAACCGGGGACTGGAAAGCGCGCGTCACCCTGCGCGCGTCGGGTAATCTGGCGCGCGTCTACTCGGCGAGCCAGTTGGGCGTCACGCTTTCGAGCCTCGCGCTCGGATGGCTCGCTGAAGAGGCGCTCGGCGGCGTGTTCGCCGGCTGGCTCTCGGCGCTCCCGCTGTCGATCGAGGTGTCGGTCCGTAGCGGCATCGGAGCGGCGATTGCGCTCGCATTCATCACGTACTTCCACGTCGTGTTCGGCGAGCTGGCGCCGCGCGGCGCCGCCCTGTCGCATCCGGAGGAGGTGGCGTGCTGGTTGACGCCGCCGTTGCTGGCCTTCGCCTGGCTCGCGAATCCCTTCACCAGCTTTCTCAACCGCTCCGCTCAGGTGGTACTCCGGCTGCTCAACCAGCACCCGGCCAAACCGGAGGAGAACGTGCATTCGCCCGAGGAGCTGCGGATGCTCGTGGAGCAGAGTCAGGAAGTGGGCGTGCTGCAGCCGCAGGACGCGGACATGCTGGAGGGCGTGTTCGAGTTCTCGGAGAAGAACGCGCGCGAGGTGATGACGCCGCGCACGGAAATCGACGCGCTGCCGATCGGCTCTACACTCGATGAAACTGTCGCGGTCGTGACCGAGACGCAGCGATCGCGCTATCCCGTGTACGACGAGACGATCGACAACATCGTGGGCCTCGTACTGGCCAAGGATCTGATCCCGCTCCTGAGCCATCGCGTGGATTCCGACAGCTTCTCGCTCCGGGCGATCATGCGGCCCGTGCACGTGGTTCCCGGATCGCGCGAGGTGGAAGAGGTGCTCGCCGACTTCAAGCGGCTGAAGGAGCACATGGCGATCGTACTCGACGAATATGGTGGCACCGCGGGGCTGGTCACGATGGAGGATCTGCTGGAGGAGATCGTGGGCGAGATCCTCGACGAATACGACGAGCCGCTGGAAGCGCCGACGCAGGAAGGGACGCACATCGTCGTGATCCCCGGGTCGACGAACGTCGGCGAGATGAACGAGCGCTTCGGGCTCGAGGTGCCGGAGGACGACTACACGACGATCGGCGGTTACGTGTTCGGCGTCCTCGGACGCCTTCCAGTCGCGGGCGATCGTGTGACCGCCGGCGGCGCCCTGTTCACCGTGCGTGAGATGGACGGCCGCCGCATCGAATCGCTCGCCGTCGATCTCCACACCGCCGGCGATCGCCGCGCCGAGGAGCGCATGGCGAGCAGCTGATTCCGCTCAGCGCCCAAAGCCGGGCTGCACCTTTCGCGGAAGCAGTTCTGGAAGGTTCGCCAACTCGTAAGCTGTCGCCGCCATCACCGTCGCGGCCTGCACGATGTCTCCCGGCACCGCGTGGTCGTAGATGTCCACCTGCGAATGGTGCGTGTGGTTGTATCCGCGCGTGAGCTGGTCGAAGTTGAACCCCGGCACGCCATAGGGAAGGAACGACAGGTGATCGGTCCCGCCTTTGTTGCCTGGGCGCACGGTGAATGGTCCCAGTTCGCTCACGGGTCGAAAGAGCTGCTGCCAGAGCTCCGACAGCTCGTTGTATCCCTGCAGCGCCATCCCGGTGATCCGGCCCGTGCCGTTGTCGAGCACGAGCACCGCCTGGTAGCGCCCGAGCTCCGGTGCGTGCTGCTTCGCGTACGCTTGCGATCCCCACAGCCCTTCTTCCTCACCACCAAAGAGCGCGAAGCGAACCGTTCGCCGTGGCTTCACGCCCGACGCTTTCAGGATGCGCATCGCCTCGAGCACGGCGATCGAACCGGTGCCGTTGTCCGTGGCGCCCGTACCCAGGTCCCACGAATCCAGGTGGGCGCCCAACAGCACGACCTCATTTGCCCTATCGCCTCCCCGAATCTCGGCCACGCTGTTCCACTGGTCCAGCGTGTCACGGCCGAACGCGTTCTGGATGTTCACCTCGATGCGTGTGTGCTCGCCGCGCTCCGCGAGCCGCACGAGCTGCCCATAGTCGCCGTTGGGAATCACGATGCGCGGATACGGCGAGATCGCGGCCGGGGAGCCGCTCATCGTCAGCAGATCGAACTCCTTCGCCCCATCCTGGATCACACCGGCGATGTCTTCCTGGGCGAGCAGCCGGTTGCGCATCGACATGAACTGCCGCTCTTCGTCGGTGATCCTGGCGCGTGCACGTGCCGCGGCAAGCTGCTCGCTGTCGGCACGCGTGAGCGGCGGTGCATCCGGATTCACCACCGGAGCCGGGGGCGCCAGAAGCACCCATGCTCCCCGCAGTCGCCCCGCATAACGCGACCAGCTGCTCTGCGTGCGAGCGTCGGCGTACACGACGTCGCCGGCGACGGGACCGTTGGTGCCTGGCGACCACGCCCACGAGTAGGCGATCAGCGGCCGGTGCTGGGGCTCCAGCAGCGTCACGCTGATCGGACCGCGCAGCCAGCCGACGCCGAACCGCCACGTCTCCAGCCAGGCGCTGTCCGCGCCGTAGGCGGCGAAGCGGGAACGCGTCCACTCCGCCGCCCGGCGGAACTCGGGTGTGCCCGCCAAACGAGGCCCGATCACGTCGGTGAGATATTCGAGATCCTCCGCCACGTGTGAGTGATCGAGCCCTTCACGCACGATGCGTTCGATCGCCGTGGAGTCGGCTGCCGGCCGGACCGGCAGCGGCTGCGGCGCCGGCCGCGCGCAGGAGGCGAGCGCGACGCCGACGAGGGCGACAGCGCAGAGCCGCGGGGATCGGAGCATCATCACATTGGACTGTAGGCGTTGGCGCGCCCGACGATGCGGGCGCAGAGCACGATCGCCTGCACCATGCTCGCGGGATCGGCGATCCCACGTCCGGCGATGTCGAGGGCGGTGCCGTGGTCGGGCGATGTACGCGGGAAGGGCAGCCCCAGCGTGACATTCACGGCGTTGCCAAACGAGGCGACTTTGATTGCGGTCATCCCGACGTCGTGATAGGGAGCGATGACGGCGTCGAACACGCCGCGCATTGCGCGCACGAACACGGTGTCGGCGGGCAAGGGTCCGGCAATCCCGGCGCGTCGCGCGGCGGGAGCCAGGAGCGTGTCGTCTTCGTCGCCGAACCGGCCGTGATCGCCGGCGTGGGGATTCAGCGCGCACAGCGCGATGCGTGGATTACCCGTTCCGAACCAGTCGCGCAGCGCCGCACGCGTCAGCTCGGCGGCATCCACGATGGCCTGCTCGGTGAGCACGCGCGGCACGTCGCGCAACGCGACGTGCGTCGTCGCCAGCACCACGCGCAGCCGATCGGAGGCGAGCATCATGGCGACACGCGCGCCCGTGAGCGCGGCAAGCATCTCGGTATGGCCGGGGAAGTCGTAGCCGCCGGCGAGCAACGCCGCTTTGTCGATCGGCGCGGTGACGATCCCCTGGACGGCGCCCGTCCGCGCCAACTCCACGGCGCGCTCGATCGCGAGTCCGGCGAAGCGCCCTGCTGTCGCCGCGTCGGAACCCGCCTTCCACCTGCCCACCGATTCGTCGACTGGTCGGCCGGCGCCGGAGGGACCGATCACGATGAACGAAGCGCTCGCCGATACGGCGGTATCGGCGAGCGCTTTGGTCACGATCTCAGGACCGATGCCGCGCACGTCGCCCAATGTGATGGCGAGACGCGGTGGCATCGGTCGGGGTCAGCGTGCGGAGGTACGCGTCGGCTCGTCGAGGCGCACGGAGACATACGTCTGCTTACGCAGCGCGTCCAGATATCTGCGGACGCCGCCCTCCTCCGCGAGACGATCGCGGATCATCAGACGCATCTCGTCGAGCGTGCGGTCACCGCCCTCGTCGACGGTGATCAGGTTCGCGATTACGAACTTCGGAACGCCTGGCACGGTGCCCGGAATCTGAAAGCTCAGAATGTCACCTGGCTTGCGGCCGGTGAATGCCTTCTGATACGCCTCCGGAAGTTGCGCGCGCGGGAAAGGCGTGAGGAGTGCCGTTTCTTCCTTGCTCGCGAAGTCGTGGTGCTTCCTCGCGAGGGTATCGAAGTTCACGCCGGCACGCAACTGCGTCAGCACGGTGTCGGCCTCCGCTTTCGCGCGCGCGATGTCGGCGGAATCGATCGCCGGCCGGATGAGAATGTGTCGCGCCTGCACCTGCGGGCCGTTGATGCGATCCACACGGATGATGTGGAAGCCGAACGGCGTCTCGACCACCGGACTGAGTTGTCCCGGGCGCAGCGCGTACGGCCCGAACACCCAGCGATCGAACTCGGGGACGAACTGCCCCATGCGCTGCCATCCGAGATCGCCGCCGAGCTCCTTGCTTCCCGGATCCATGGATTCGCGTTTCGCGAGCTGCGCGAAGTCCGCTCCCTTGTTCAGCTCCACCAGCAGTGACTCGGCCTTTGCGCGCGCGACGGCCTTCTGCGCCTCGGTTGGCTTCGGCGCGACCACGATCTGGCGGAAGGTCACCGCAGCCTCCCGCTTTGGCAGCTTGTCCCGATTCTTGGCGAACGCCTCCGCGACCTCCTGCTCGCTCACGTTCGCCGGCACGATCTTGCCGTCGTCGTGCAGCTTCCGCGTGACGCGCTCCAGCATCTGCTGCCGCTTCACCTGCTCGGTCAAGAACCGCTTCCACTCGTCCGGCGTACCCAAGCCCGCCTTGGCGAGGGCGGCGCGGAACTCGGCGTCACTGCTGAAGCGCGACCGCACGTCCTTCATCTGCTGGTTCACCGTGTTGTTCACATCGGCGTCCGGTACCTCGATCTTGAGCTCCTTCGCCTTGGCGAGTAACAGCTCCTCGTCGATCATGAGCCCGAGCGTCTGCTTCTCCATCGCCACGAGCTGCACCGTGTCGCTCGGCAGCGGCTGCCCGCTTGCCTGCGCGTCCTGGAGCATGCGCTCCTGCAAATCGAACATGGTGATCGGCTGATCGCCCACGATGGCGACGAGCTTGTCCAGCGGAACGACCTGCGTGGCCGCGCGCGCCGCCGGCTGCTGCGCAACCGACGGCGCGGCAACGAGCGACAACAGAAGTGGAAGACGGCTTTTCATCATAGACGGCGAATACCCGCGTGCGGCCGCCGGAGGTCCACCGGCGGCCGCGGGTAAATGGATTACGGTTTCTTCGTAACCGGTGGCGCCGGCTGAGTGCCGGCGGCAGGCGGCTTAGGCGCTGCGCCGGGCGCCGGAGGCGGTGCCGTTGGAGCAGCTGCGCCCGGCAGCGGGATCTGGGACTTCGGCATGTTCGCGCTGCGCGCCGAATCCGCCGCGGCGCGGAGCTTCTGCGCCCGCTCGACCGCGCGATCGATTCCGGCCGGATTGATCGAGGACTCGTATTTCTCCTGCAGAATGGCCTGCAGCGGCGTGGGGATGCCGACCGGTTGGGCCTGACCGGCCACCACTCGATCGAGGAACGCCTCCACGCGGTTCGCCGCAAGCCGCTCGCGCTCGGGAACCGACTTCGCGCTGTCAGCGAGCGCCTTCGGATCGACGCCGAGTTGCTGCCAGATGCTCGCAACCATCTGCGAGAAATCGCGATAGATCCCTGCCTGCTCCTCGGCGGGCAGAGTGATGTGCATGCTGTCGGCCTTCTTCAGGAGCAGCTCGTTGCGAGCGATACTCTTGATGAAGCTCTGGATGATCGAATCCGGCGCCTGCTGCAGCTGCTGCGGAATGCGCTGCTGCGGCGGGAATGTCTGCAGCCACCCAAGGAATTGCGCCACGGTGAGCTCGCCGCCGTTGTACGTGGCGAGCGTCGCGTTGTCCTTGCGGTGAGCGGGCATGTTGGCTGCGGCAGCCTTCGCCGTCGCGGCCGCGCCGGACTTCACCTGAATGCCGCCGGTCTTCTCGACGCCGACAATGAACGTGCTCTCCGCCGCCTGGCGCGCGCCGCCGCCGAACATCTGGGAGAACTGCGCGTGCGCCTCGGAGTATGGCTCGCGCTCGATGATGTGATAGCCGTACTGACTCTCGACGAGCCCGGAGACCTGCCCGGGCTTGAGTGCGGCGACGGCGTTGCCGAACTGCGGTACCATCTGCGTCTTGTCGAATACGCCCAGATCGCCACCGCGACCTTTCGAGCCCGGATCGCCGCTGTATTTGGTGGCCATCTGCGCGAAGTTGGCCGGCGTGACCTGCTTCAGCACACCCTGCGCGACCTTCTTCACCGAGTCCTTCTGCGCCGGTGTCGCCCCCTGGGGGAAGGTGAACAGGATGTGGCGCGCCGCGAACAGATTGTTCGCGCCCTGGTTGTACGCCGCCTCACTCCCGGTGTCGACCTTGAAGCCTTTGGCGACGCTGTCCATCATCTTCTGCAGCCGCATCCGGGCGGTGATCGGCGCGACCGCGGCGTCGATCGCTTTCTTGTCATTCAGCGAATCGTTATGCGCCGCCGCCTCGCCCATGAGCTGATAGTTGCGCCACAGGTCGGCGACGAGGGACGCGTTTTCCTTGGTCACCGGAATCGGGACCTTCGCGTTTCCGAGCAGGTCGGATAGGCGCGTCACCGACAGCTCCTGCGACGCGGCGCGCGCGACCACGTCCACGTGCGCGGTCAGGGCTTCCTTCAGCCCCTGACATGCCGTGAGCAAGGCACAACCCGCCGCGAAGGCGAGGATGGAACGATATCGCATCGAGGTGAGAACTCCGGAAGAGATAGTGAGTGCGTTCATGCAGGCCGCGGTTCGCGCGGTCAGACGACCAAGCCCCGCAGCGCCCGGACGAGTCCGTCGAGCATCGGCGCTCCCCCCAATCGCGTCAGCTTCAACGACAAAGGGACGGCCCGGCGCACTTCCGCCTGGAACTGCACTTCATGAAACGCCGCGGACAACCCTTTCATGCGCGGCGCCGCAGATTCACGGAAGTTAACACGTGCCTCGTTGCCCCGCACCAGTATGCCCTCGATTCCCAGCTGCCCCCCGGCTACCCGCAATTGAGCGAGCGCGAGCATCGCCTCTGCCGGCACGGGAAGCGGGCCAAAGCGGTCGCGAAGCTCGGCGCGCAGCGCTTCGATTTCGCGAGGATCCTCGGTGCGCGACAGCCGGCGGTACACGTCCAGCTTCGCGTCCGGTGACACCACATAGTCGTCCGGCAGATAGTTCGGAATATCGATCGTGACATCCGCTGGCGTGATGCGTGGCGCGCTGTCCCCGGACATCAGCCGCTTCACGGTGTCCTCCAGCATCCGCAGATACAGATCGAATCCGACAGCGGTCACGAATCCCGACTGCTCCGGGCCGAGCAGATTCCCCGCCCCGCGCAGCTCGAGGTCCTTGAGAGCGATTCGATACCCCGCCCCAAGCTCGGTGTGATGCTCGAGCACCTCGAGACGCCGCTCCGCGTCCTGATCCACCTGGTCGGGCACCAAGAGATAGCAGTAGGCGCGGCGATGCGACCGCCCAACGCGCCCGCGGAGCTGATATAGCTGGGCAAGGCCGAAGTGATCGGCGCGGTTCACGAACATCGTGTTGGCGTTCGGTACGTCGAGACCGCTCTCCACGATCATCGTCGACACGAGTACGTCCACAGCGCCGTTGACGAAGCGGTGCATGACGTCCTCGAGCTCCTTCTCCTTCATCTGGCCGTGCGCGACGGCGACACGCGCGCGCGGCACGATTCGCTGCACATGGTCGGCGATGCCGACGATCGTCTCGATCCGGTTATGGACGAAAAAGACCTGGCCGCCCCGATCCAGCTCGCGTGAGACGCCTTCGTCGATCAAGCCGTCGTCCCACGGCTCGACATGGGTGAGCACCGGTGAACGGTCGCGTGGCGGCGTCTGCATCAGCGTCATGTCGCGGAGGCCGGCCAGCGACATGTGCAACGTGCGCGGAATCGGCGTAGCAGTGAGGGTAAGTACGTCCGTCTCGAGCTTCAGCTCCTTGAGGCGCTCCTTGTGCTTGACGCCGAAGCGATGCTCCTCGTCCACGACGATCAGACCGAGGCCGTTGAACTTCACGTCCGCACTGAGCAGGCGGTGCGTGCCGATCACGATGTCGATTTTGCCCGCCGCGAGCTCCGCGATGACGCCAGCCTGCTCCTTCGGCGTCTGGAATCGGCTCATCATCGCCAGCCGGATCGGGAAATCGGCCAGTCGCTCGCCGAAGGTGCGCAGATGCTGGTCGGCCAGGATCGTCGTCGGTACGAGCACCGCCACCTGTCGCCCCGACTGTACTGCCTTGAACGCGGCGCGCACGGCGATCTCGGTTTTGCCATAGCCCACGTCGCCGACGAGCAGTCGATCCATCGGTCGCGAGCTTTCCATGTCCTTCTTCACGTCCTGCGTCGCCGTCCGCTGGTCGGGCGTATCCTCGAATAGAAACGATGACTCGAGCTGCCGCTGCCAGGGCGTGTCCGACACGTGCGGCGGCCGCGTGGACATTTTCCGTCGAGCATACAGATCCAGGAGTTGTATGGTCATCTCCTGGATTGCGGCGCGCGTCCTGTCACGCTGTTGCGCCCACCGCTTGCCGCCGAGCTTGTGCAGCCGCGGCGGCGGCGTGTCGCCGGAGACGTCGGTGGCCGCGCGGTAGCGCTCGAGCTGATCGATCCGGTACAGCGGAACGTTGAGTCGGTCGCCCCCCTCGTACTCCACCACGGCGACCTCCACGGCGCTCTCGCGCACGAACATCGTTTCGATGCCGCGATAGATCCCGACCCCGTGCTCGAGATGGACGACATAGTCGCCGGGCTTGATCTCCAGCGTATCGACCGTGATCCCGGTCGAGTAGCGGCGCGGGCGCCGGATGCGCCGCTCGCGGCGGAAGATCTCGTGATCGGTGAGGATTCGCAGCGACGCGGCTCCTCCGCCGCCACCGTCCGGCGGAATGACGAACCCCCCCGACAAAACGCCGACGACCAACGCCGCTGTGCTTGGCTTGCGCTCGTCCTCGTTCAGCAGCTCGTCCAGACGCTCGCATTGCCCTTCGTTGTCGCACAGGATGAGCGTGGGCGTACCGTCGCGCACCAGACGGCGCAGCCGCTTCACGTCGCGATCGATCGGCTCGGGAGCGCGGATCGGGAAGACCACATCGGGCGTTTCATCGATAGCGGCGCCGCGGATGCTGCCGAATGCATCCAGCGCCCGCAGCGCGACCTCCGGCGCATCGAACAGCTCCTCGCGCCGCTCGATCTCTTCACCGCGGCGATGCGCGAGGTCGATGTGATGCTGCGCCTCATCCCACGTGCGCCGCATCTCCGGCTCGATGTGTGAGCCGGCGGGCACCACGACGAGCGTGTCCGGCGGAAAGAGCGTGGACACCGACAGTCGCTCATAGTCTCCGGCCTGTTCGCGCACCTGGCCGTCGACCGGAAGGATGACGGCCAGATCGACGGTCCGCGACGAGCGCTGGGTCGTCAGGTCGAAGTAGCGCAGATCGACGATCTCGTCGCCCCACAGCTCGGCCCGCACCGGCTCCGGCATGCCAAACGAGTAGACATCGAGGATGCCGCCACGCACGCTGAACTGGGCAACATCTTCGACCATCGGGACCCGCTCGAAACCGATCGCCTCGAGATGAGCGATCAGGCCGGAGAGCTTGTGGCTCTCCCCTTTGCGCAGCTCGATGCGGAGGTCGCGCACCGCGCGTGGCATGCGCGTGCGCTCCATCAGCGCCCGCGCGGTGGTGAGCAGGATCCGGATCTCCCCGCGCGTCAGCCGCTCGAGCGTCTCCACGCGCTCGCCGGCGACCTCCATGTGCGGCTCCGCTTCGCCGAATCCCTCGCGAGGCGGATACAGCGCGATCGGCACATCATCGAGCAGCGTCTGCAGATCGGCCAGCCATCGCTCGGCATCGCTGACGGCGTCCGTCACCACCACGAAAAAACGCGAGGGGACGCGCCGCGCCAACGCGCCGAGCAGCGCGGCGTCGCTGGATCCGGGAAGACCATCCAGCGTGAGCCGCGCCCGCGGATCGGGGAGCGTGTTCAACGTGCGCGCGAACGCTGGCAGCCCCTCTAACGCGTCGAGCAGAGACGTGAGCGCCACTACGCGATGCGCCGCAGAGTCGTGCCGACCACGAATGCCTCGATCGCCAGCAGGAGAAGCGCGGCGAGCAGCACCGGCTCGATGAGCGACCGGCGCGATGCCGCGCGGAATGCTTGCGCGATCCACGCCGAACGGTCGGCCGCGGTGAGCACACGGCGCGCCTGAATGCGCCGCGCGATCTCGGCGGCCGGCCAGCGGTCGAGCACCGATTCCTCCGGCTCCGGATTCACCACCAGGGCGCCCACACGCCGATCACCACGAATGAAGAAGAAGGTGCCAGGCTGTGACGGCACATCGACGCTGTCGGTCAGCGGCGTCCGCGCGCCACCCGGCGCGTCCAGCGACTCCGCCCAACGCGGCCGCGCGACACGAGCGGCGGGCGTCGCCGCAATGATCTGCCCAGGCTCGCCGACCAGCCGCTGGCCGATCACCTCCGCCAACCAGGGCACGAACGCCGCGCGGATGGGAAGGGTCGTCGCCTCGGGCAGCATCGGCGAGGCAACGAGCACGTAGCGAGGCCCGGACACGATCCACGGCTCCCGTCCCACGAGCGCGAGCGTATCCGCCACGACACCCGCTTGTGGTACGAGCTCGTATCGGATCGTGGCGGTGATGTCGTTCAATCGTGTCGCGAGGGCGCCGCTCCGAATGGCGCCCTCGCGAACGGTGACCGCTCCACGACGTAGTGCGCCGAAGCGCCATGGGATTCCGGCACGCTCGAGCGCGCGATTCGCGACGCCGATCTTCACCGGATCCGCAGGCGCGAGGATGAGTGCGGGAAGCGACGACAGCTCGTCTGCCGCGACGACGCTGATGTCGCTGCCCGGAACCACACGCTCGCTCGCGCGCAGCACGTCGACGGCACTCCGCGCGAAGGGTCCGGCCGAGGAGGCCACCGTGACGGACGGTGCCGCGCCGATCCAGAGCGCGAAGTGGCGCACGTTGTCACCCGGCAGCTCGTCAGGCTCCAGCTCCACGGTACCGGCGACCCACCCGCGTTCGGGCGGCGCGGCGGCGATCGTGACTTCCTCGTTTGGCGCGGCGGTTCCGCGCGCGAGCACGCGTCCGCCGAGCGTCATCCGATACGCCGCCGAATCGCGGGAAAGAATTCGGGCCACGAGAGTGCCACGCGGGGTCCAGCGCGACGGACGAGCCTCCGCCAGCACGACGGCGCGATTCGGCGGCGGTGTGCCTCCCTGCGTGAGCACGAGGACCTGCGCGTCGCCGGCGACGGTCGGGTGCTCCCACGCCGTGCGCTGTCCATCGGTGACTACCGCCACCTGGCGCGCTTCCAGTCCTGATGAGCGGACCAGCTCCGCGGCCCGGGCGAGCGCGAGCTGGAGATTCCCCGCGCCGCCAAGCGCCTCTACGCGGTCCACTTCTTCCACGAGCGTGGCCGGCGTGCCGCCGCGCACGCGTCCGTCGGCGGTCACGAGCCACACACGGTCGGCGGGACCGGCCTGACGCAACGCATCCTTCGCGGCGCCGCGCAACGACGCGAGCAGGGGCCGCCCATTCTCGATCACGGAGGTGCTCAACGAGTTGTCGAGCACGAGGGCCAGCGCAGTGGGTGCGTGACCGGCGCCGACCCACTGCCCGATCGGGCGCGCGGCCGCCACCGCAACGAGTAGCACGATCAGCATCCGCAGCAGCATCAACAGCAGGTTGCGCAGGCGGAGCGTGCGGCTGTGCTCCTGCTCGGCACGCGCGAGGTACCGGGCCGCCGGAAATTCCACGCGCAAGCCGATGCGGCGCCGCAGGAGATGGATGAGCAGCGGCACGAGCGCGGCACCGCCGAGCAACAGGTATAGCGGTGCGAGAAAGGTCACGGCACCTGCTGTCGCGCGGCGAAGGCGCGCCGCAGCGGCACGCCGAACGGGGTGTCGGTGAAAAACAGGCCGTATCCCGCACCTAACGACGCGAGCATCGCCCGCCACTCCTCGATCACCTCGTCGACCGTCTTGCGGTAGGCCAGTCGCACGTCCGCGATGCTGGCGGGCACTTGCAGCGCGCTCTCCGGATCCACGAAGAGCGCCTCCCCGCTCACCGGAAGGTCGCGTTCAGCGGGGTCCATCAGATGGAGCACCGTGACATCGTGCCCGGCCGCGCGCAGTCCGCGGATCGCCCGCTCCACGTCCGGCATGTCCATCAGCAGATCGGAGATCAGGATGATCAT
Organism: uncultured Gemmatimonadaceae bacterium; assembly: GCA_964537775.1. Classification (GTDB taxonomy): domain Bacteria; phylum Gemmatimonadota; class Gemmatimonadetes; order Gemmatimonadales; family Gemmatimonadaceae; genus CAMLIT01. The sequence goes on from CAZICQ010000024.1 coordinate 15,572, forward strand.
TCCGCGACGCGTGATGAGCCGTGCCGCCTGGCCAAGCGCGTCGGCGGCGCTCGACGCCAGGCCGGCCCCCGGATCGTGCAGCCCCGCCACCACACGCCGCCACTGTCCCGATCGCGCTCGCGGCGGGATCAGCGTGCGCACGCGGTCATCGTACCGCACCAGCCCCACGGCGTCGCGTTGGCGAAGGAGGAGGAGCGCGATCGCCGCGGCAAGGCGTTCGGCATAGGCGAGCTTCGTGAGTCGTTCCGGAGACTTCTGCTGCGAGATGGCCGAAAGTTGACTGCCGCTCCACGCCATCGATCTGCTGACGTCGAGCACGATGCTGGCCCTGAGGTTCGTCTCCTCCTCGAACTGTTTGATCACCAGCCGGTCCGACCGGGCGGCGATCTTCCAGTCGACGTACCGCAGATCGTCGCCGCTCTGGTACGGGCGAAATTCCGCGAACTCCACGGAAAACCCTTTGCGGGGGGAGCGATGCAGGCCGGTCATGAAGCCGTCCACCACCCAGCGGGCGACGATCTCGATCCGGCCGAGCGCGGCGAGGCTGGCCGGGTCGATGAGATCGGCGCGCGACGCGGTGAGGGTCTCCATGGCGGGAAGCTAGTCGGAACCGGCAGCCATTGTGCAGCACTTGGCACGTGCTGCGGTGTTATATAGGAAGTGAGCGAGAAGACCCTTGCGCCGGCACGGCGCATGCCTAATTGTATACAACAACCTCCACGGGCTCGGCGCATCATGGGCCACATCTCGAACGCCATCGGCCGTCCGGCTCTCCTTTTTCTCGTCGCCTCGGTTGGCGCATGTGCCACCACGACGCCTCTCTCGCAGTTCTACGAGAGCACCGTACCCGGACTCGCGTCGCTACCCGCCGTGGAGAAGGCGCACGCTCTGGACTCGCTCCAGGCGCAGATGGTCGCCGACGCTCAGGGACCGCGCGTGAGCGTGCGCGCCGAGTTCAGCAACTCCTCCGGCAGCCGCCGCGTCGAAGCGACGATCCGTGCCGACGATGACGCCTACATTCTGGTCGGCCACATCGACGCCGACGGCCGGTTGCGGATCGTCTTTCCGTCCTCTCCAAAGGACGATGGATTCGTCCAGGGAGGACACAGCTACCTCGTGCCGCCTTTCTTCGCCGGTTTCACCGACGAGTACCGTTTTCGCCGCTCCCTCGACTACTACAGCCTGGCGAACCGCCGCAGCCGAAGGGACTCGTACGACGCCGGCACCGGCTATGTGTTCGTGATCGCCACCTGGGCGCCGATGCATCTCGAGCGTGTGACCGATGGCGATAGGTGGGCGGCGTACGACATCTCGATGGATGAGTATCTCTCGGATCCGCGCGCCGCCGTCGACGAACTGGCCGCGGTCGTTGCCGGCGATGACCGGACCGCCTACACGGTGGAGTACGCGCACTACACCGCCACGAACTATGGCATGTTCAACAGCGCCGCCTTCAGTCGGTGTGCGTACGTGAACAGCGGGATCGGGCCCACGTTCGGTCTCGGGTATGGCTATTTCGTCAGCTATCCCTTCCGCCATGGATTTGGCTTCGGCTTCTCGCCATTTGGCTTCGGGTACGCGAGCTCGCTGTACAATGACTACGATGTCATGACGGGATGCGGTGGTTACGGCTACAGCAGCTTTGGCGGCGGTTTGGGTTATCCGATCTTCATCGGCTACTTGCCCGTTCCGCTGGTTCCTACGAACCCCGGCGTGCTGTCTCCGGTGAAGCCTCGGAACTTCACACCGGAGAAGCCGCATCCGACTCCGACGGTTGATGGCCCCAAGCTCGACGATCCGAGCGCGCCGTCGGTGAAGAGGCATAATCCGATCGCGGGCACGCGCTCCGCAGATGCCGCAACAGACCAGACGGCGGAGTACCGTCGCCGCGGACTCATCGTCGTACCGGATGCGGACGTGCCGCTGAAGCCACGCCCGCGAGGCAGTCCAAACGAGACGTGGACGGCGGGACGTCCGACACTCGATCAGATGGTGCAGCGACATCTCGAGACAGCAAACGAATACCCGCGCGCCGGCACGTCGGGGCCGCACGGAGTGTCGCCGCAATTCGTGAATCCAGGTTCGAGTGCCCCACATCCATCGGCGCCGCAGGGCGGTGGCTATTCCGCTCCGCGCACCCCTTCGCAACCGTCACACGTCGAGCCGATGCGCAGCCCACCGGCGACGTCGCACTCCAGCGGCGGCAGCAGTGGTGGCGGCGGCCACACCACGTCGCACAAATCGTAAGAGCAGACGCGTTCATCCGCATCACCAACCGCGCGCCCTCACGGGGGGGGGGCGCGCGGTTTTCGTTTGGTCGGGGTCTCAGCGGACCGCTATATTCGAGCTGGACCTCGATTTCCCTCAGTAGAGACAGCTTTTGAAGCTCGATCACATCCGCAATTTCTGCATTGTCGCGCATATCGATCACGGCAAAAGCACCCTCGCCGACAGGCTGATCGAGGCTACTGGCACGCTTCAGAAGCGTGAAATGAAGGAACAGGTGCTGGACACGCTCGATCTGGAGCGGGAACGCGGCATCACGATCAAGCTCAACGCGGTGCGCATGTCCTATCGCGCGGTGAGCGGCGACGAATACGAGTTCAACCTCATCGACACGCCTGGCCACGTCGACTTCACGTACGAGGTCTCCCGCTCACTGGCGGCGTGCGAGGGCGCGATCCTCGTCGTCGATGCATCGCAAGGCATTCAGGCGCAGACGTTGTCCAACCTCTTTCTCGCGCTCGACGCCGGCCTCGAGATCATCCCTGTCCTCAACAAGATCGATTTGCCGGGTGCAGAGCCGGAGCGCCGAAAGCAGGAGGTGCACGATCTGATCGGGGCCGATCCCGACGACATCCTGCTCGTCAGTGCCAAAGAGGGACTGGGAATCCGGGAGTTGCTCGAGGCAGTCGTCAGGCGGGTGCCGTCGCCCAAGGGAGATCCCGACGCTCCACTGCGCGCGCTGATCTTCGACTCCTACTATGACCGTTACCGCGGCGCGATCCCGAGCGTGCGGGTCGTCGACGGAATGATGCGGAAGGGCACGCACATCGTTTTCGCGGCCGGAAGCGGCCAGGCGTACGAGGTCGCCGAAGTCGGCTACAATCAGCTGCGGCAGGTGGAGACCGACGCGCTCGGTCCCGGCGAGGTGGGCTATGTCGTCGCCAACGTGCGCACCGTCAAGGAGACGCGCGCCGGGGATACGATCCTCGACGCCGATCGACCCGCCGCCGAGCCGCTGCCCGGCTACAAGGACGTGCACTCGATGGTGTTCGCCGGGTTGTATCCCACGGACACCACGCAATACGAGACGCTGCGCGACGCGTTGGAGAAGTTGCAGCTCAATGATGCGTCGCTGCATTACGAGCCCGAGACCTCCACGGCGCTGGGCTTCGGCTTTCGCTGCGGCTTTCTCGGACTACTGCACATGGAGATCGTGCAGGAGCGCCTCGAGCGCGAGTTCGACCTCGATCTCGTCACGACGGTGCCTAACGTGGAGTACCACGTGCACCTCACCGACGGTACGATGGAGCTGCTGGAGAGTCCGGCCAAGATGCCGGAGGCGGGGGTGATCGCCCGCATCGAAGAGCCGTACGTCAAGGCGCGCATCATGGCGCCCGCCGAATACATTGGTCCGATCATGACGCTCGGCACGGAGCGGCGCGGCGTGTACAGGAACATGACCTACCTCGATACGGCGCGGGTCGAGTTCGACTGGGAGTTCCCGCTGGCCGAGATCATTCTCGACTTCTTCGACAAGCTGAAGACGATCAGCCGCGGCTACGCGAGCCTCGACTACGACATGCTCGAGTACCGCGAGAGTGATCTGGTGAAGCTCGACATGCTGATCAACGGCGATCCGGTCGACGCCTTCTCCGTCATCATCCATCGCGACAAGGCGTACGAATGGGGACGGAAGATTGCCGACAAGCTGAAGGAGCTGATCCCGCGGCAGCTGTTCGAGGTCGCTATCCAGGCGGCGATCGGCAACAAGGTCATCGCGCGCACGACGGTGAAGCCGCTGCGAAAAGACGTGCTGGCGAAGTGCTACGGCGGCGACATCACACGCAAGCGCAAGCTTCTCGAGAAACAGAAGGAAGGAAAGAAGCGCATGAAGCAGGTGGGCGCCGTCGAGATCCCGCAGGAGGCATTTCTGGCGGTGCTCCAGGTGGATTGACCCGCCGTCGTGACGACTCTCTCGCCTGCCCTCGTCGTTCAGACCTCCTTTCTCGGTGATACGGTTCTCACGACGCCACTGCTCGCGTGGCTCGCCGAGCGCACCGGCAGCGAGGGGATAGACGTCCTCGTCACGCGCTCGTCGGCACCGCTCCTGGCGAACAATCCGGCGATCCGCGACGTGATCGTGTACGACAAGCGTGGCGCGGACCGCGGCATTCGAGCGTTTCTCACGCTCGCCGGCAGGCTGCGGCGGGCGCGCTACGCCGTCGCGTACCTGGCGCAGGGGTCCATCCGCAGCGGCGCGCTCGCCGCGGCCGCACGTATCCCCGTTCGCATCGGCTTCGCCACCTCCGCCGGCCGGCGGTTCTATACCGAGCGCGTCATCTCGCCGGAAGGAGAGCATCATGCCTCCCGCCTGCTTCGACTCGGCACGGCGGCGGCGGGCGCGCCGCCGCCTGAAAGAGCGATGCTGCGCCCGCATCTGTACCCGGGCGCGACAGAGCGTGACGCCGTGGACCGGCTGCTCGCGCAGCTGCCAAACGATGAACGGCCGCTGATCGCGCTGGCGCCCGGAAGCGTTTGGGCGACCAAACGGTGGCCGTACTACGCCGCGCTGGCTCGAGCACTCGAGCCGAATGTACGCATGGCCATCGTGGGCGCGGCGGACGATACGCCACTCGCGCGCGAGATCGCCGGCGCGCTCGGAGACGCATCCTCGGTCGTCGACGCCACGGGCAAGCTGTCGCTCCTCGCCTCCGCGGAGCTGATCGGCCGCGCTCGCGTGATCGTCACGAACGATTCGGCGCCGCTGCATCTCGCGTCGGCGATGGGTACGCCGACCATCGCGATCTTCGGTCCGACAGTGCCGGAGTTCGGCTTCGCGCCGCTCGCGCCGCGCGCCGTGGTCGCCGGCGTCGCCGGTCTCGCCTGTCGGCCGTGCGATCGGCATGGGCCGCGCCGCTGTCCTCTGGGCCACTGGCGGTGCATGCGCGAGATTACGGTCGCGCAAATCGCCGATCGCGCGCGCGATCTCCTGTCCAACCCACATTTGATTCCTCCCGCTCCTCTTCAGCATGCCGACTAAGAAGCGGCGGTACATCGTAGGCGTCGACCTTGGCGGCACGAACATCGTGGCGGGTGCGATGTCGGAGGACGGAGCGCAGCATTTCGGGATGCGGTCGATTCCGACGAGCGCCGAAATGGGTGCGGAGGGAGTCGCGGACCGCATCTGCGGCCTCATCGAAGGGGTGATCCTCGACACGATGAACGAGACCGACGCGCACCGGAAAGACTTCATGGGTGTCGGCGTCGGAGCGCCCGGACCGCTCGACCGTGAGCGCGGCGTGGTGGTCGTCGCCCCCAACCTCGGCTGGCGTGACTTCCCGTTGCTCGACCGCGTTGCCAAACGACTCGGTTTACCGGCAAGCCTGGACAACGACGCCAACTGCGCGACCGTCGGCGAATGGTGGCAGGGCGCGGCGCGCGGCGGCATCAACGTCATCGGCATGACGATCGGCACCGGCATCGGCGGCGGCTTGATCATCGACGGCAAGCTCTTTCACGGCGCGTCGGACGTCGCCGGCGAGATCGGCCACACGACCATCGACCTGAACGGCCGCCACTGCAAGTGCGGCAACTACGGGTGCATCGAGGCGTATGCCTCAGGGCCGGCGATCGCCACCCGCGCGCGCGAGGTGCTCGTGCGCGAGGAGACGGCCTCGCTGCTCCCGGCACTGGTCGACAATCATCTGGAGCTGATCACGGCGGAGACCGTCTACGAGGCGGCAAAATCCGGCGACGCGGTGGCGCAGGAGATCGTACGCGACACGGCACGCTATCTGGGCGTCGGTATTGCAAATCTGCTGAACATCGTGAACGCCGACACGGTCGTCGTGGCCGGCGGCGTCACCAAAGCCGGCGACGCGCTGTTCGCCCCTCTCGCCGCCGAAGTCCGCCGCCGCGCCTTCCGTCCCGCCGTCGACGCCGCGCGCATCGTGCCCGGCTCACTCCCAGGGACGGCCGGCGTGGTGGGCGCAGTGGCGACGTTCAAGATGAAGCATGTTGGGCATCTGTAACGAGAAGAGCTACGGACTGCGGACGCTGACCAACTGCGCACTGCGGACTGCGGACGTACTGCGGACTTCGGACGCTGATTTCATGGACGGTTGTCGGAATTGCTTTTGCGCCGGCAGCGCCCTCAGGGCGTTCGCGTACTCAGGGCGTCAGCGCCGTTCGGGCGTCAGCGCCGTTAAGCAGTAGCGCTCTCAAACAATGGAGCCCCGTCATCGCAAGCCAAAAAGGCTGGGCGTCATTGGCACCTTTGTTTGGGACATCATCTACGGTCGCGATCCGCGCGAGGTGCCGGTGGAAGAGTGGGGCGGCATCACGTACGCGCTCAGCGGGCTCGATGCGGCACTGCCTGACGACTGGGAGATCGTGCCCGTGATGAAGGTGGGAAGCGATCTCGCGGATCGGGCCGGCGCCTTCCTGCGGACGTTGCGACATCTCGCCCCGGACGCGGCGCTGGTGGAGGTTCCGTTTCAGAACAACCGCGTCACCCTGCGCTACTTCTCCGACGAACGGCGCACCGAGACGCTGCAGGGTGGGGTGCCACCATGGAGCTGGCTGGCGCTCGAGCCGCTCGTCCGCGACGTCGACGCGCTGTACGTGAATCTGATCAGCGGCTTCGAGTTGGAGCTCGAAGTCGCGCAGCTGCTGCGCCTGAGCTTTCGCGGGCCGATCTACTGCGATCTGCATTCATTGATGCTTGCCGTGCAGCCGGGCGGACTGCGCACGCCGCGGCCACTTGCGAATGCCGCGGAATGGTGCGCCTGCTTCGACATCCTGCAGGTGAACGAGGACGAGATGACACTGATGGCACCCGATCCGATGGCGCTGGCCGCCACGGCACTTCAGGCGGGCGTGCGGAGCCTGGTCGTCACGCTCGGTCCTCGCGGTGCCGTCTACTTCGCCGCTTCGGATTTCGATCGTCTATCCGATCTGCGCCGCAACCGGCCGATGGGACACGCGCTCGGACCGGTGCGAACGGCGCGCATTCCAACCGAACGCATCATCACGTCCGGCGGTGATCCCACCGGCTGTGGCGACGTGTGGGGCGCCACCTATTTCTCGCGGCTACTGGCCGGTGATAACTTAGCCGATGCCATCCGTGCGGCCCATCGCGCCGCGGCGCGCAATGTCGAATACCGGGGCGCCACCGGTCTCGCCAACTTCCTTCGCGGAGAGCTCACCCTTTCGTGACCGCCGTCGTGAACGTCCCGCCGACGCTGGACGACCACAGCTTCGATCAGGTGCTGGAGCAGCTTGCTACCCTTCCGGCTGACGCGAAGGTCCTGGTGGACTGCCGGCACACGCGGTGGGCGTCGCCGTACGGGCTCGCCGCGCTCCTCACGCTCGCCCAGACGCGGCCGGAGCGGCCGGCGTTGGCCGCGCCGGAGTTGGAGGACACGGCTTCGTATTGGGCTCGCGCGAACTTTTTTCGTTTGGCCGATGAGCTGTACGACCTGCACGGGAGCTTCCCCAAGCGCACGAGCGGCGGCGACTCGAATGTCCTCCTCGAGATCACGCCCGTGGGCAAGAGCGAGGACGTGCACGAGGTGGTCGGGCGCATTCAGCAGAAGTCGCAGCAGATTCTCTCGGCGGAGCTCGGGATCGACGCGAAGGCGACCGTCGGTTTCGCGATGACGCTCTCGGAGGTGTGCCAGAACATCGTCGAGCACGCGGGCCGCGCCGGCTACGTCATGGTGCAGACGTACCGGTGGACGAAACGCCTCGGGCGCCGCGTCGTCGTGATAGCGGTGTGCGACGCCGGCGTTGGCTTTCGCCAGTCGTTGGAGAGCGCGCCGGGCAGGCAGCGCACCGGTGGTGATCGGTGGGACGATGCGGCGGCGTTGGAGGATGCCGTGATTCGAGGCGTGAGCCGTTTTCGTGATCCGGGACGCGGGCAGGGGCTCGCCGGCGTCCGGCGCTACATTGGACGGTGGGACGGCAAGCTCTCGGTGCGCAGCGGCACGGCGCGCATCGCGATCGTTCCCGATTGGGATGACGATGTCCCGCTGGCCGAAGGTCTTCCCTTTTTCGCCGGATCGCAGTTGCAGGTCACGATTCCGGAGCGCATCGCGCAGCGTTGATGAACCACATCGATCTCAGCCGGGTCCTTCGCCAAACGATGTCGTGCGAGCTGTACTCGAACCTCGTCACACGACCCACGGGGGCGGCGGTGCGTACGGAGATCGAGCGGCTGCTCGCCGCGGCGCGCGAGCGCACCCTCACGATCATCGACTTCACGCACGTGTCGATGATCGACTTTTCCTGCGCCGACGAAGTCATCGCGAAGCTGCTTCTCCGGTATTGCGCCGAGAGTCCCCCCCAGGAGGCCTACTTTCTCTTCCGCGGCGTGACCGACGACCACTGGGAGTCGATCGAGGCGGTGCTGGAGCGCCACGGCTTGGCGCTGGCGATCGAGCAGGCGGATGGTATTCATCTCGTCGGCGTGCTGACCGATGAAGAACGCGTCGCCTGGGAGGCGGTGGCGCGCCTCGGCCGAACCGAGGCGGAGGCGCTCGCCCTGTCTCTGGGCTCCGAGCCCGCGGCGGCGCGACGGACGCTCGACGCGCTGTGGCGCCGGCGGCTCGTGATGAAAGTGGAAGACAGCTACGTCGCAGTCGGTGGCGGAGGTTGAATGGAGCGAGTCGCTGGAGTCGGCCGTGGATGACAGCGTTCACCGGCCGCTACGTGTCGCCGAGCTGATCGCCACGCGGGCCGATGCCGATGAGCGCGGCCCGGCGGTGTTCATGCACCCGCTGGACGCGCGCGAGCGGCTCCTCATGGACGGCGAGCTGGCCTGGGTCTACGGTCCGCGCCGTCACGAGCTGGCTACGGTGCATATTGCCGACGAGGTACTGCGGGGCGATGTCGTTCTTCGCGACGTCGTCGGCGCCTCACCGTCCGAGATCGTGCGCGTGATCAAGCCCGATCTGGACAACCGGGGGCGCCGCGGCGCCCTTGCCTAACGACCCATGCCTCCACGCCGCCCGAAGCCGCCATCGCTTCCCACCATCGCCGTGCACGCCGGCAACGACGCGCGAGATGCTGACGCGCCGGTGGTACACCCGATCTTTCAGACGGTCAATTTCATTCAGGAGGTCGGCACCGCCGACGGTCTGCGATACCCGCGCTACGGCAACTCGCCGAATGCGGAGATTGTCCAGAAACGCATGGCGGCGCTCGAGGGCGCCGAGGCATCGGTGCTGCTGGCGAGTGGCATGGGCGCGACCGCGTGCGCGCTTCTGGCGCTGCTGCGCCCCGGCGACCATCTCATCGCCAGCTCCTGGATCTACGGTGGATCGCAACAGCTGTTCGAGCAGGAATTCGCTTCGTTTGGCATCCAGGTGTCGCTGGTCGATCCGATGGAGACTCGTGTCTGGCGGAAAGGGTTGCGCAAGAACACGCGCGCCATCTTTCTGGAAACGCCGGTGAATCCATCGTGTCGTGTCCTGGACCTCAGGCCCGTCGGGTACATCACGAAGGAGATCGGTATTGCGCTCGTGGTCGACTCCACCTTCGCGAGCCCGGTCAATCTCCGCCCGCTCGAGCACGGTGCCGACGTGGTGATCCATTCCGCGACCAAGTACCTCAACGGGCACCACGACGTGCTCGCGGGCGTGGTGAGCGGCACCGCGCCCTACATCGAGGAAGTACGACGCAAGATGATGCTCTGGGGCCAAGCGCCCGACCCCTTCGGCGCCTGGTTGCTCGAGCGAGGGCTCAAGACGCTGGACGTCCGCGTGCGACGGCAGAACGAGAATGCGATGCGCATCGCCGAATGGTGCGAGGAGCGGCGTGAGTTCCGCCGCGTGCACTATCCCGGCCTCCCGTCGCATCCCGATCACGAGATTGCGCGCGCGCTCCTGGACGGCTACGGCGGCATGTTGGCGGTGGAGCTTGCCGGCGGCGCGCGGGTGGCCGATCGATTCGTCCGCAAGCTCAAGGTCATTCGACACGCCCCGAGCCTTGGCGGCGTGGATTCGCTGGTGTCGGAACCACGCTATACTTCGCACGCCCACCTCTCGAGCGATGCGCGGAGCGCCGCCGGTATCCCTGATGGATTCCTGCGCCTGAGCATCGGGATCGAAGCCGCCGACGATCTCATCGCCGACATCGAGCAAGCGCTCCGCTGATGCCGTCCGTCCAGCCGTCATGATTCTGTTCACGAAGGTCTCAAAGGTCTATCCGCGCTCCGGGCCGGCGTTGCAGGACGTCACCTTTCATTTGGCGAAAGGGGAGTTCGCCTTTCTCACCGGTCCGAGCGGCGCGGGCAAGAGCACCATCCTGAAGCTTGCATACATGGAGGAACGCCCCACGAGCGGCGAGGTGCGCGTCAGCGGCTTCAACTCCCGCGAAATGCGGCGGGGTGAGGTGGCGAAACTCCGGCGGCGCCTCGGCATCGTCTTCCAGGATTTCCGGCTCCTCGAGGATCGCTCGGCGGAGGCGAACGTCGCGTTCGCGCTGGAGGTCACGGGCGCCAAACGCGACGTCATCCCCTCGAAGGTGCACCGCGTCCTCGGCCAGGTGGGGCTGGCGTCCAAGGCGCGAGCCCTTCCCCGCGAGCTCTCCGGTGGTGAACAGCAGCGCGTCGCCATCGCCCGCGCCCTGGTGAACGATCCCGTCGTGTTGATCGCCGATGAACCGACGGGCAACCTCGATGAGCGCGCCACGCGCGGCATCTTCCAGCTGCTGCGCGAGATCAATGCCGCCGGTACCGCGGTCATCATGGCGACCCACGATCTCGAGCTGATTCGCCGCACCGACTACCGCACGATCGAGATGGACAAGGGGCGCATCGTCTTCGATTCGGCCGACGCGGCGCGCTCGGCGTTGGAGCGCGAGATCGGCGGCGGCAGCGGCCGTGCCGGCGATGGGGGGGGGCAGCGCTGATGCGCGCCCTGCGCGACGCCGCGTTCGCCTTTCGCCGCGCACCTCTGCTCAGCCTGTTGAGCATAACGACGATCGCGTTCTCCCTGTTCGCGTTCGGCCTGTTCGGACTCGTCGCGCTGAACATCCGCGACGCGCTGCAGAAGGTCGAGGAACGGGTGGAGATTCGCGCCTTCGTCGATGAAGGCACCGACGTGCAGCAGCTCGTGACCGCGTCGAACGAGATCACCGCGTATCCGGAGGTGGAGCGGGTCGATCTCGTCACGAAGGAGCAGGCGTTGCAGCGCGCCCGCCACGAGCTCGGCGAGTTCAGCGACGTGTTCGAGTCGGAGTTCCTGCCGGCGTCGATCGACATCCACCTCAAGCCGGGCTTTCGCGATCCACAGACGGTGCGCCGGGTCGCCGGCCGGCTGCGTGGCTATCCTTTCGTCGACGACGTCCGCTTCGGGGAGGAATGGATCACCAAGCTGTACCGCCTTCGCAACATTGCCGCCGTCGTCGCGACGGCGCTGGGGCTCGCCTTCGCCACGGTGGCGATCATCATCATCGGCGCAACGATTCGGATGGCGGTGCTCGCGCGCAGCAGAGAGATCGCGATCATGCGGCTGGTCGGCGCCACCGACGGCTTCGTCCGCCGCCCCTTTCTGATCGAGGGATTTACCAAGGGCGTTCTCGGGGGTGCGCTCGCGCTCGCGCTCACCTGGCTGGCCATGCAGGCCGTGGAACGTTATCTGAGCTTTCAGACGGCGTTTTTCGATGCGCGCCTGGCGCTGCTCGGCGTTGCTTTCGGCGCCCTGATCGGACTGCTCGGCAGCGCGGC
>CAZICQ010000024.1:27627-50647 GCA_964537775.1 uncultured Gemmatimonadaceae bacterium
TGGCGCTGCTCGGCGTTGCTTTCGGCGCCCTGATCGGACTGCTCGGCAGCGCGGCGTCGGTGGGCAGGCACCTGCGGCGGGTATGACGGAGTGGCGGACTGCGGGCGCTCACCAACTGCGGACTGCAGACTTCGGACGTACTGCGGACGCTGACCAAGAGCTGCGGACTTCGGACTCTGACCAACTGCGCACTGCGGACTGCGGACGTACTGCGCACTGCGGCCACGGATTTCAGTGGACGGTTGTTTGGATGGCAGTCGTATTCGCGCTTCTGGTGCCACTTTCTGCCACGCGCCTCGTTGCGCAGGACGCGAGCGCACGCATGCGTGCGCAGCGCGACACGCTCGAGCGGATCCGCAGAGAACGGGCAGCGCTCGAGCGGCAGATGACCGATCTCCAAGCGAGCGTCCACGATCTGAGCGATGAAGTCGGGAATCTCAACGCGCGCGTCACGGCGACGGAGCGCATCGTGGAGGCGCTCAACAGGGAGTTGGCCTCCATTGCCGGCGAGGTGAACGACGCGTCGAACCAGCTCGCGCACACCGAGCTGGAGCTGACCGCACGCCGCCGGACGATGCACCGGCGCCTCGCCGACATCTACAAGCGGGGTCCGCTGTACACGATGGAAGCGCTGCTGTCGGCGCACTCGTTTGGCGAGCTCGTGGCGCGATACAAGTACCTCCATCTGCTGGCGCTGCACGATCGCGCACTGGTCGGCCGGGTCCAGCAGCTCCGCGACCAGGCGGTCGCCGACCGCAATCGGCTGATCACGCTGCAGAACGTGCTCGAGCAGAGCCGCAGTGATAAACAGCAGGAGGAGGAGCGGCTCGTCGATCTACGCCGTGAGCAGGCGGCGAAACTGCTTCTGGCGAAGCGCAGCGAGCACAGGGCGGAGGAACGGCTGGCCCGCCTCAGGCGAACGGAGTCGCAACTCACCAGTGCCATCGCGGCGTTCGAGGCGGAGCGCAAGCGTCTGGAGAGCGCCCGTCCCAACGCGCCGCGCGTCGCCAGCACGATCCACACGAGCGACTACGGCAAGCTCGATTGGCCGGTCGAGGGATCGCTGCTGTATACCTTTGGCAAGGCGCAGACGGCCAGTAATACGACGATTCGCTGGAATGGCGTCGGCATCAAAGCGGACGTCGGCACCCCGGTGCGGGCGGTCGCGGCGGGACGAGTGGTGAGCGTTCGGCAGCTCGGCACATACGGGCTCACCGTGATCGTCGACCACGGCGGCGGCGATTACTCGGTGTATGGATCGTTGTCGCGCGCCGACGTGCGCGAGCAACAGACCGTCAGCAAAGGGCAGTCGCTCGGCGCAACCGGTATTTCCGATCCCGACCTGCCGGCCCATCTGCATTTCGAGATCCGTCACGGCGGCCCCGCCGTCGATCCCGCGACCTGGCTCCGTGGCCAGCAGTGAGCATCACCAAACGCTGCACGGTCTGCGGCCGCTTTCGCGCCTACGATCCGGACGATCAGTATTGCATCATTTGCGGCCACGACGGCCTGCAATCGGAGTGCGACTGCGGTCGCGCGTTCGAGTACGCGCTCGCGGAGGGCGACGGCCCGCTCCACTGTCCACGCTGCGGCAGGGCGTTTCGCGGGCGACGCATCGAGGAGTGAACGCCCTGTTGTTAGGCGCTCACGTGTCCATCGCCGGCGGCACGCATAACGCTCCCGCTCGTGCGAAAGCGATCGGCGCCACGGCGATGCAGAGCTTCACGAAGATGGCGAACCGGTGGGCCGAGCGCGTGTGCGAGGACGTGGAGTGCCGGAGCTTTCGACAGGCCCTGCGCGAAACGGACGTGCGGGTCACCATCGCGCACGACTCGTATCTCATCAACCTCGCGAGCCCCGACGACGCGCTGCGCCGGCGATCGCTGGACTCGTTCGTGGCCGAGTTGCAGCGGTGCCAGGCGCTCGGCATCGATTTTCTCGTATCGCATCCCGGCAACTACATGGATGACTGGAGGGGCGGGCTGCATCGGAACGCCGACTGCATCACCGAAGCGCTCGAGCGCGTGCCGGGGCATACGATCCTCTGCATGGAGACGACCGCCGGCTCCGGCACCGCGCTGGGCTCCACCTTCGAGGAGCTGCGCGCTCTGATCGATTTTGTCGCCGCGCCCGTACGGCACCGCGTTGGCGTGTGCGTGGACAGCTGCCACGTGTTCTCGGCCGGATACGATCTCCTCGCCGATTATGACGGCGTATGGTCGCGCTTCGACACGGTCGTGGGACGCGATCGCCTTCGGGTGATGCACCTCAACGACTCGAAGACGCCGTTCGGCTCCAGACGCGATCGACACGAGCTGATCGGGGAGGGCTCACTCGGCGACGGCGTCTTCAGACGCATCATGAATGATCCCCGATTGGAGAGAGTTCCAAAGGTCATCGAGACCCCGAAGCTCGACGATGCCGAGGCCACCGATCGGCGGATGCTGGACCGGCTACGCGGTTATGTCGAGACGCGGCGATCGCCGTCGCGACGACGGGGTACGCGGAAACCTCGATAGCCGGCGGGTGTAGCTCGCCATACCTTTCACGCATGCGCCTGCTGACGTCCGCCTCTCCTCTCCCGGTCGCCGATGAATGCTCGTGATCTTGTCGCGCTGATTCACCTGGCGGGGTTCACCACCGGCATTGTGCTGTATGGCATGCTGGCGATGATGAGCTGGCGGAGTATTCGCGGAGGCGGCGGACAGGAAGACAATCGGCCGAGTGGGATTCCCGTGCTCGCGGCGATCCTCGGTCTCGTTTGGAACGCCGGCGCGCTCATCGTCTTTGCGTCCCTCGACTTCGGCCTGGGCAAGCCCAGTCTGTGGCTCACGGCAGTGTCACTTGCGGCACTGGGGTTCCTCCCCGCTGTGGTCGTGGACTCCGCCACACGCGGCCAGGAGCACCGCGCGCGTCCTCGGCCGATCGCGTTGTGTGCTTATGCCCTCAGCGCCGTGGGCGCGCTCATGCAGGGGATCGCCGCAATGGAAGGGCGCGAAGCGTCGAGCGTTTCGCTGCTCATGCTTACCATCGGTTATCTGGTGATCCTGCTGGCGCTCGCCATCACATCGCGGCGGCGCGAAGGGGGACATCGCGCTCTCACCGCCGTGGCGCTGGCGGCATTCGCGGTCTCGGCGCTGCATCTCAGCCAACATTCGACGACCAACGATACCTGGGTCGTGGAGCTCATCGGGCATCATGCTTCGCTCCCATTGGTGCTCGTGATCCTGTACCAGGACTATCGTTTCGCGCTCGCCGATCTCTTCCTGAAGCGCGCCCTTGCCGTCCTCGCACTCGTCGCCCTGGTGGTTGCGCTCTACGGCGGGATACTGGCTCCGCTTCTCAGCGCTCGTCCTCTCGGTCAGCTCGGAATACCGGCCGTCCTGCTCATCACGTGGGCAGCGACGGCGGTGGCCTTTCCCTTTCTGCGGCGCATCGTCGATGGCTTCGTTGACAGGGTCGTCCTGAAGCGAGTGGATTATCGTCAGGTGCGCGCAGACATCGCGCGCGACCTCTCGGCTTCCTTCACCGTCGATATGGCGCTCACCGTTGCATGCGAGCGGCTCTCCGCTGCGCTCTCGGCGCGCGAGGTGAGCAGCAGCGAGGATGCAGCGGCGCATGACGCGGCGCAGGGCACGCTCGTGACCGTGCACGCCGGCGCGAGCGCTACGGTGTCCATCCCCACGTCCGAGGCGCCGGGATTCGTCCTCCAGATTCGGCGCCTTGCCGACGGCCGGCGCATCCTCTCCGACGACGTCGCGCTGCTCGACGCGGTCGCCCTGCTCGTTGGGCGGCGCGTGGACGAGCTTCGCATCGCCGAGGAGCGATTCGAGCGCGACATGCGCGAGCACGATATGCGGCGTCTCGCGACGGAGGCCGAGTTACGCGCGCTCAGAGCGCAACTCAATCCGCATTTTCTATTCAACGCGCTGACCACGATCGGGCACCTGATTCGCACGGCTCCGCCGCGAGCGGTCGACACGTTGTATCAGTTGACGGCGCTGCTGCGCGCGGTGCTCCGCGGCGAGACGGGTGATCTCGTTCCGCTCGAGCAGGAGCTGGCCATTGTGGATGCCTATCTCGCCATCGAGCGCGCACGCTTCGAGGAACGGCTGACGGTGGAGCGTTCGGTGCCGCCGGAGCTACTCGGCGCACGCATCCCGCCCCTGCTGGTCCAGCCCCTGGTGGAGAACGCCATCAAGCACGGCATCTCACCAAAGCGCGCCGGCGGCACCGTGCGCATCGCTGTCGATGTTGACGAGCACGCGGACGGCGGCGAGCCGTTGCTACGCATCGATGTCAGCGACACAGGAGCGGGCGTGACGAGCGCGGAGCTCAGTCGCCGCCGCGAGGACGGCGTCGGATTGTCGAATATCGGGCGGCGGCTCGAGCGCTACTTTGGTATCAACGGGCGCCTTACCGTCGAGAGCACGCCGGGCGAGGGCACGCGCGCCCGGATCTGGCTGCCGCTCATCGGCGTGCCGGCGCGTGTCGCGCAGAGCGCATGAGCCACCTTCGCGTCTTGATCGCCGACGATGAGCGTCCGGCGCGAAGTTTTCTGTCGGCGCTGCTGCGCGGCTACGAGGACGTGGAGATCGTCGGCGAGGCGGCCAACGGCACCGAGTGCGTACAATTGATCGAGCAGCTCGCCCCCGATCTGGCGCTTCTCGATCTGCAAATGCCCGAGCTGGACGGACTGGGCGTCGTCAGGCTGCTGCGACGCGACCGGATGCCGCTCGTGGCGTTCATCACAGCGTACGATGAATACGCGGTGCGAGCCTTCGAGCTCAACGCCGTGGACTATCTGCTCAAGCCCGTGCAGCCCGATCGACTGCGCCAAACGATCAACCGGGCGCTCGAGCGGCTCGAGCGGGCGGACCTCAAGCCCGGCGACGCGGAGCGGGTCAAGTCGGCGGCGAACGAATACGCGGCCACGTCACCGCAAACCAGGCTCAGACGAATCCCTGTTCGAAAGCGCGACGACATCCTGCTGGTGCCGGTGGAGCACGTGCTCTCGGTCGTGGCCGATGGAGAGCTGCTCCATCTCGCGACGCGCACCGGCGAGCGATACACGATCACGTACCGGCTCAAGGAGCTCGAGGCGCGCTTGGATCCCGCCGAATTCCTCCGCCTATCGCGTGGCACCCTCGTTCGCATCGCGGCGATCGACAAGGTGACGCCGATGCCGGGTGGCACTTATGTGGTCAAGCTGCAAAATGGAGTGCAGCACGGAGTGAGTCGGTTGCGGGCTAGAGTCTTGCGCGATCAACTGCTTCGGTTGTAGGGCGCAACTGCTTAGGAGCGCTGACGTCCGAAGTTCGCGAACGCCCGAACTTCGCTGACGCCCGAACGGCGCTGACGCCCTGACTACGCGGACGCCCTGACGGCGCGAATGCGCGAACGCCCTGATTACGCGAACGCCCTGAGGGCGCTGGCGCCCTACGAGCGCTGACGGCGCAAAAGCAATTCCGACAACCTTCCACTGAAATCCGAGTGCGCCGTCCGCAGTACGTCCGAAGTTCGCAGTGCGCAGTTGGTCAGAGTCCGAAGTCCGCAGCTCTTGGTGCGCGGTTGGTCAGCGTCCGAAGTCCGCAGCTCTTGATCGCGACCAAACGAGCACTGCCACTCCAACTATCATCATCGCCGCCGACAACAATTGTCCCATGCTGAACGGTCCGAGCACGAATCCGAGTTGTACGTCGGGCTCGCGTGTGAACTCGAGCAGGATGCGAATGAGGGCGTAGCCGGTGAGAAAGGTGCCCGTCAGCACTCCGGGTCGATACCACCGGCCGGCCCGGGCGCGGCGGTCCACTAGCCAGAGCACCGTGAACAATACGATGCCTTCGGCAACCGCTTCGTAGAGCTGGGACGGGTGCCGCGGCAACTGTCGAGGATCGCTCGGAAAGACCATCGCCCACGGTACGTTGCTGACCCTGCCGTACAACTCGCCGTTGATGAAGTTGCCGATGCGGCCGAAGAACAAGCCGGGCGTGCCGGCGAATGCCACCGTGTCGGTGACGGCGAAGAAGGAGAGCGCGTTCCGGTGAGCGAACAAGGCGCTGGCGACAGCCATGCCAAGCGCCGCGCCGTGGAATGAGAGTCCACCTTCCCAGACCTTGAGCATGTCTAATGGATGCGCCCGGTAGACGCGCGGGTTGTACACCAGCACGTACGTCAGCCGGGCGCCGATCAACATGCCGACGACCAGGTATGCCACGAGACCATCGAGCTGACGCTCGCTCAGCAGACCCACGCCGCGTCGGATGCGCGCCAGCGCGATGCGAAAGCCGACGACATATCCCGCCAGGTACATCAGGCCATACCAGCGGAGCGCGAACGGGCCGACGGAGAAGATGACCGGCGGTATGCGCGGGTAGGGAATGACCATTGCGGCGGGCGCTCGCGTTAGGACTCAGCATTGTAAGCGCGATCGATACGAAAAGACATGCCGCTGATCGCGGCGCGCGCACCATTCACGGCCGTATAGCGACCACTCATGGAATACCACCTGACGACACAGCCGCTGGACGATAGCGTGCAGAGGCTTTGGATATCACCCCATGCAGGCATAACGAGGCACGAACGCACATGACCGATGTTCTGTCCACGGCAAACGGGCAGTCTCTCGCTGGCTCCCGATCGTCCTGGGGCCGTATGGCGCGCACCATCGCCACGAGCACCCTCTCCATCACCGCGATTGTCGTCAGTCTCCTCCTCATGCTCGCCGCGTCACTGCTCGCGGAGCCGCGCGGCAACCGCGGAGGGGCGTCCGGCGACGTGAGTGGCACCGTCACCGACAGCGCCACCGGACAGCCGATCTCGTCGGCCGAGATCAGCGTGACGCGCGGCGGCAGTATCATCATCAATCGGCTCAGCGACGCCTTTGGTCGCTACACCGTTCACAATCTCAGCGCCGGCACGTACGTGATCACCGCGCGCTACATTGGATTTCGCGCTAAATCGCGTCAGTTGACCATCGCCGCCGGTGCGGGCGATCG
Organism: uncultured Gemmatimonadaceae bacterium; assembly: GCA_964537775.1. GTDB lineage: Bacteria > Gemmatimonadota > Gemmatimonadetes > Gemmatimonadales > Gemmatimonadaceae > CAMLIT01. The sequence continues at coordinate 34,626 of CAZICQ010000024.1, forward strand.
CACCGGAGTCGACTTCCAGCTCTCGGCATCGTCGGTGACGCTCGAGACGGTACAGGTGAGCGCGGCGGCGCCGGTCGCCGTGGACACGCGCACGGGAGACCAGATCTTCGCCGAGACGGAGGTCCACCTCGCGCCGACGCTCACCACGTCACAGGTGCTGCAGACGAGCATCGCCGGCGCGGCGAAGGCGCCGACGGGGGAAGTCCACATCCGCGGCCAACACGCCGAATACACGTACTACATCGACGGCGTCCCGGTACCATCGGGAATCTCCGGCAGCCTCAACGAGCTGTTCGATCCGCAGGTCGCGGAGAAGATCAGCTTCGAGACCGGCGGCTGGGATGCCGAATATGGCAACAAGAACGCCGCTATCGTCAATGTGGCGACGAAAATTCCCAGCGGCGGCTTCCATAGCAACCTGGGATCGTACTACGGCCAGTATGTCAGCAACGGATTGACCGGAGGGAAGAACTTCGACGGCCAAAGTATGACCATGAGCACGAACGCCGGTCGGTGGGGCTTCTTCATTTCCGGCGCGCGACAGTTCAGCGACATGCGGCGGGAGCCCGTCGCTTACGACTCCGTAGGGCGGAAGGCGATCAACTTCCACAACAACGGCTTCGACTACTTCAGCTTCGGCAAGATCCAGTACACGCCAGGCGTGAACGACGTGTTCAGCCTCGATGCGAACATCTCGCAGACGCTCTTCCAGGTTCCGTATGACTCGTCAGGCAACACCTTCCTCGACGACAACCAGCGCGACCAGAACAGCTTCGTGAATCTCGGCTGGCACCATCTGTTCGGCGGCGAAGCGGCGGGTGGCGCATCCAACGTCCCGGAGCTTTTCGGGGCGGTCTTCTACCGGCACGGCAGCCTGCTCTACACCCCAAGCCCTCAGGACTCGGCGCAGTTCGTCTTCTACCCTGATACCGCCACGGCCTACAATCTGACCGAGCGCCGGCGCTTCGACTCTTACGGCGTAAAGCTCGATTACTCCATTCATCCGCAGAACGAGCTCGAGTTCAAGATCGGTACGCAGTCGTCGGTCACGACGGGCCACGAGGACTTCTCGACCATCTCGTCGACCGGACAAGCCGGTCCGGCGTCGAATTCGGGACTGTCCGGCAGCGATGTGGGCGTGTATGCGCAGACCGCCTACTCGCCGGTAGAGCAGTTCGAGATACGTACAGGCGTACGGTATGACGCGCACAGGGCGCCGTTCGCCGGGACGCAGTCGCAGGTGAGTCCGCGCATCCGGCTCAACTTCTATCCGGCCACCGGCACGACGCTGTACGCGTATTACGGGCGGCTGTTCGTGCCCACGAATGTCGAGGATCTCCGCGCGATCACCAGTGTCGCGCAAGGTGGAGTCGTGGCGCAGCCCACGCTGCCAGAGCGAGACCATTTCTTCGAGCTCGGCCTCGTCACACATCTCCTGCCGTCGCTGAGCACGAAGCTCTCTGCCTATCGCAAGATCTCCGATCCCGGCATCGACGACAACACCGTGCCCGGCTCGGCGATCGTGACGTCGGTGAACATCGAACACGTTCGCATCACCGGCCTGGAAGGTGTGCTCGAGTGGAGCCCGCAGGGCCCCTTCTCCGGCTACGTCAACGCGGCGTTGAACCATGCATATGGCTATGGCGCTATTACTGGCGGCTTCTTTCCCACGGCTCCGCCGAAGGGTTCGTTCGATCTCGACCACGACCAGCGCCTGTCGGTCGTCGCCAGCGGGACGTATACACTGAACCGCTTCTACGTCAGCGCAACGGAGACCTACGGCAGCGGGCTCACCAACGGCGTCGATCCGGCATCGTGCAACTGCTCGTATGGCACCGGCCTGTTCGACTTCAATTCGGGTATCAAGGTGAAGCCGAACTATGTCACCGATGCGAGCACCGGCTATTCCCTCAGCGCCGCCGGTCGCGTGTTGCAGATGCAGCTGTACGTGCAGAACGTGTTCGACAAGCAGTACGTGCTGAAGGGCGCGTTCTTCAGCGGTCCATCCATCGGCCGCCCGCGCAGCATCCAGCTCCGGCTCAACCTCGGAATTTGAGTCTGCCTGCGCGCGCGAGGGTTGCCAGCCGGATCTCCGACCTGGCGATGCCCGTACGGCTCCGCGTTCGGCAGCTGCGTGAGGAGGCAGGGCTGTCGCAGGAAGCATTGGCGACCGTGGCGCGCACACGGCAGTGCACCATCAGTGAGCTCGAGCGCGGGCGGACGACGCGCATCGAGTTCTCCCTGCTCGATCGGCTGGCGGGCGCGTTCAGCAACGCGCTCGGCCGCCGAATCGAGCCCGGCGACCTGTTCGAGCGCCGGACGAGAGGACGCGGGCGCATGTAGTCCTTCCCCTCGAATAACCGACGTTTGGCATACCCTTCCCCCCGCTGGCTGACCAAGCCAGCGGGGTCTGGCTATTGTTCATCCCTGGCCTATGACGAAACGACAGGACGCACTCGACTACCACGCTCGCGGCCGGCCGGGCAAGATCGCCGTCGTTCCAACCAAGCCGCTGACCAATCAGCGCGAGCTATCGCTCGCCTATTCGCCTGGTGTCGCTGAGCCCTGCCTCGAGATCGAGAAGGATCCCGATCTGGCGTATGCGTACACGGCCAAGGGCAATCTCGTCGCCGTCGTGACCAACGGAACGGCCGTCCTCGGACTGGGCAACATCGGCGCGCTCGCCGGAAAACCGGTGATGGAAGGCAAGGGCAACCTGTTCAAGCAGTTCGCTGACATCGACGTCTTCGACATCGAGGTCGGCTCCGAGCAGCCCGATGACGTGATCAAGTTCTGCCAGCTGCTCGAGCCGACGGTCGGCGGGATCAACTTGGAGGACATCAAGGCGCCGGAGTGCTTCTACATCGAGGAGACGCTGCGGAAGACGATGAACATTCCTGTCTTCCACGACGATCAGCACGGCACCGCGATCATCTCCGGCGCGGCGCTGCTGAATGCGATCGAGATCGTCGGCAAGGAGCTGGGCAGCATCAGGGTGGTCTTCTCGGGAGCGGGAGCGGCCGCGATCTCGACAGCCGAGCACTACGTTCGGCTCGGCGTGAAGCGGGAGAACATCGTCCTGTGCGACCGCGAGGGCGTGGTGTTCAAGGATCGTGGCGGCACGCATTGGGATCCGTACAAGGCGCGGTTCGCATCAGATACGAGGGCGCGAAAGCTCGCCGAGGCTCTGGTGGATGCCGATGTATTCGTGGGTCTCAGCGTGGCCGGCGCGACCACGCAGGAGATGGTCGCGAGCATGGCTCCGAATCCGATCATCTTCGCGCTCGCCAATCCCGTTCCGGAGATTCTGCCGGACGAGGTGCGCGCCGTGCGCGACGACGCGATCATCGCCACGGGACGCAGCGACTACCCGAATCAGGTAAACAACGTCCTCGGCTTTCCCTTCATCTTCCGCGGCGCGCTGGACGTACGGGCGACGGAGATCAATGAAGAGATGAAGATGGCGGCCACGCGCGCGCTCGCGGCCTTGGCCAAGGAGGACGTGCCCGACAGTGTGTCGTCGCTGTACGGCTTGACCAATGTTCAGTTCGGCCCGGACTATCTGATTCCATTCCCATTCGATCCGCGCGTGCTGCTGTGGGTCGCGCCCGCCGTTGCCTGGGCGGCGGTCGCAAGCGGCGCAGCGAACGACTTCGTGGAGTTGGATGGTTATCGCGAGCAGTTGGAGATGCGTTTGGGTCGCGCGCGAGGGATCATGCGCGGCTTGATAAACCGTGCCATGCGCAACCCGAAGCGCGTCGTGTTCCCCGAAGGCGAAGAGCCGAAGATCATCCGCGCCGCCGCGATCGTGCTCGACGAGGGAATTGCCGAACCGATATTGCTCGGCAACCGCGCCGTGATCGAACAGCTCGCCCAGGAAGGACACATCTCGCTCGCCGGGATCGCGATCGAAGATCCAGCGACGTCATCACGTCGCGAGGAGTACGCGCAGTACATGTGGAACCGGCGACAACGAAAGGGCCTCAGCATGGACGAGGCGCGCCGCCAGCTGTACAACGGCAACTACTTCGGGTCGTGCATGGTCGCGCGCGGCGATGCCGATGCCATCGTCTCGGGTGTCAATCTGCACTATCCCGAAACGATCCGGCCGGCTCTGCAGATCATCGGTGCGCATCCCAAGGCTGGGCTCGTGAGCGGCATGTACATGCTCGTTTTCGAGAACAAGGTGGTGTTCTGCGCGGATACCACCGTGAACATCGAGCCGACGGCCGAGCAGTTGGCGGAGATCGCGTTCTCCTCGGCGCGGATCGTGCGCACGCTTGGCATCGAGCCGCAGGTAGCGATGCTCTCGTTCTCCAACTTCGGGTCGGTGCGACACGCCGAAGCGGAGAAGGTGGCCCGCGCGGTACAGCTCCTGCGCCAGCGTGATCCGTCGCTGTTGGTTGACGGCGAGATGCAAGCCGACACGGCCCTCGTGCCCGAAATCATCGAGCGCGATTATCCCTTCAGCGCACTCAAGGAGCAGGCGAATGTGCTGATCTTCCCGAACCTGAGCGCCGGCAATATCGCATACAAGCTGCTGGATCACCTCGGCGGGGCGACGGCGATCGGGCCGATCCTCATCGGAATGAGTCGTCCCGTGCACGTGCTCGAGCGGGGAGCTGACGTCCAGGACATCGTGAACATGGCGGCGGTCGCCGTCGTGGACGCCCAGGCCCGAAGCTATGCCGCCACGGAAGCGGCGACCCCTGCTCCGCCGGCTGCGACTCCGACGGTTTATTCGAGATTGTAATCGTATGGCAATTCAGACACAGCCGCAGCAGGACGTCATCGAGGTCGCTGGCAGGGTGGGACTGGAGGCGCAGGGATTGGCCCCTTCCGGCATGGTGCACTGGAACGACGTATCCCCGGTCCTGATCGAGCGGGCGATCGCCCGCAGCGAAGGCAGCTTGGCCGACATGGGCCCCTTCTGCTCGATCACGTCGCCGCACACCGGCCGCTCGCCGAAGGACAAGTTCATCGTGCGCGAGCCATCATCGGAACGCGACGTGGATTGGGGTACGGTGAACCAGCCGTTCGAGCCGGAGCACTTCGATCGGTTGCTCGCGGACGTGCGGCGGTATCTGAACGCCCAGCCCGAGCTGTTCGTCCAGGACCTCTACTGCGGGGCTGACGCGAACTACCGCCTCTCCGTCCGCTACGTGTCCCCAAGTGCGTGGCACATGGCGTTTGTGCGGAACATGTTCATCCGTCCCGACATCGCGGAGCTCGTCTCCTTCGACCCGAACTTCACCGTCCTCCACGCACCGGAATTTCAGGCCGATCCAGCAATCCACGGCACGCGCAGCGGCACCTTCGTCATTTTCAATCTCGGAAAGCGGATGATTCTGATCGGCGGCACGCGTTACGCCGGAGAGCTGAAGAAGGCGATGTTCACCGTGATGAACTACTACGTGCCGAAGCAGGGCGCGCTCTCGATGCACTGCTCGGCCAACGTGGGCGGGCAGGATGATGTCGCCTTGTTCTTCGGCCTTTCAGGAACGGGCAAGACTACGCTATCGGCCGACCCGCACCGGTTTCTGATCGGCGACGACGAGCACGGATGGTCGCCCGAGGGCGTGTTCAACTTCGAGGGTGGCTGTTATGCCAAGGTGATCAATCTCTCGAGGGAGGGCGAACCGGACATCTATGCTACCACTCAGATGTTCGGCACCATTTTGGAGAACGTGGTCCTCGATCCGGTGACGAGGCGGGTGCGATTCGAGGACCAATCGATCACCGAGAACACGCGGGCGTCCTACCCGCTGCACTACATTCGCAATCACGTACCGAGCGGTCGGGCGGGTCATCCGCGGAATATCCTTTTTCTCACCGCCGACGCGTTTGGCGTCCTTCCGCCGGTGGCGAAGCTGACCCGCGATCAGGCAATGTATTATTTCCTCTCCGGCTACACGGCGAAGGTCGCGGGTACGGAGCGCGGAGTGACCGAGCCGCAGGCGACCTTTTCGTCCTGTTTCGGGGCGGTGTTCCTGGTCTGGCACCCATCGAAATATGCCGAGATGCTCGGCACGCTGATCGACCGCCACGGTACTCAGGTGTGGCTCGTGAACACCGGCTGGACCGGCGGTCCTTATGGTGTAGGGTCCCGCATGAAGCTGACACACACGCGAGAAATGGTGCGCGCGCTGCTCTCGGGCGAGCTGGCCGATGCGCCGACCACCGTGGACCCGATCTTTCGTTTGGCGGTGCCGGCGGAGATTCCGAACATCCCCGGCCGGGTGTTGCGCCAGCGAGAGACGTGGAAGGATGGCGCGGCTTATGACGAGCAGGCAAGGAAGCTCGCGCACATGTTCCACGAGAACTTCAGCAGATTCGAGAGCTACGTGAGCGACGCGGTAAAGCGCGCGGGACCGTAAGGCGCGACTCCACCAGCCATCCCGCCGTCCGGCCCGCGCACGTGCGCGTCATTCGCGATCCACTCTGGAACAACATCCGCGTCGACGCGCTCGCGCTCCGTCTCGTCGATACGCCGGCGTTTCAGCGGCTCCGGTACGTGCGGCAGCTGGGGCTGGCGTACCTCGTCTATCCTGGCGCCAGCCACTCCCGGTTCGAGCATGCGCTCGGAACGTACCACCTCACACGGCGGACGCTGTCACTGCTCGACGAACGCGGTGTGCTGCGGCCGGCGGACCGCGCGGGGTGCGCGGTCGTGCGCGTCGCCGCGCTCCTTCACGATATCGGGCATTATCCCTTCTCTCACGCGCTGGAGGAGATCGGCGCCCTGCACCACGAGGAAGTGGCGCGCGCGCTCATCGGCAGCGGCGTCGTCGCCGAGATCCTGTGCGAATCGTTAGGTGACGGCGCGCCGGCACGCGTCATCGATCTCATTCGCGGGCGCAGTGACAGCGCGCTTCAGGGGCTCATCTCGGGCTCGCTCGATCTGGACAAGATCGAGTACCTGAAGCGCGATGCCTTCATGTGCGGCGTCACCTATGGTGAGGTCGACGTCGACCGGTTGCTCCACTCGCTCGTCGTCGCCGACGATGCCGAGAGCGGTCGCGCCACGATCGCCCTGCACGAAAAGGGGCTCGCCGCGCTGGAGTCGCTGCTGTTCGCCAAGTATCAGATGTATCGAAACGTGTACTGGCACCACGCCGTGCGGAGCGCCACGGCGATGTACAAGCGTCTGGTTGGCGAGGCGCTGAACGCCGGGTCGCTCGATGCTCGCACGCTGGCGGCATTCACCGACGAAGGGCTCCTCGACGATCTGGCGCGGCGCCAGCCCAGTCCATTGCTCGTGGCGCTCCGCGAGCGGCGACTGTACAAGCGCGCGTTCGAGTGCCCCGCGGCCGAGCTGCCATCCGAAGCGGCGGAATGGATAGCCGACGATCTCGCGCTCACGACGCGTGTCGAGGACCTGCTCGCGCGCGAAGTCGGATTGAATCCGGGCGAGCTGTTGCTCGATTATCCCACCAAGACGCAGATGCTCGGCCTCGACCTGCCCGTGCTCCGCCGAGACGGCGTCGTCAGGCGTCTCACGGCGCAGGGGTGGGAAGGCGCGATCAATCTGCCGAAGCTGTCGGAGGAGTTTTACCGGACGGCTCGCTGGCTCCGCGTCTTCACTTGCCGCCGCATGTCGCTGCCGCGGGAGGCCGTGCTCCGGCTCGCGTTGAGATCCTCTGCTGAGGTGGGACGGATCATTTCGGCGGGTGGGGCGCTGCTTTGAAGTATTGGGGCGCAAGAGCTTAGGAGCGCTGACGTCCGAAGTTCGCTAACGCCCTAACGACGCTGACGCCCGAACGGCGTTGGCGCAGTTAGGGCGTTCGCGTAGTTCGGGCGTTCGCGTTACTAAGCACTTGCGCTCTCTCCCTACCACGCGCTTCGGCCAACTTTCTTCCAATTCCTCGATAAAAGGCGGCATCGTCGCGCCTTCCTTGCTCGTCGAGCGTCATCGCCGCGAGCTCGATGGCGTAGAGAATGTTGCCCAGGTAGAGGTTGGCGACGTCGGCCACGGACTGGCCGCTGGTGGCTGGATCACCCATGGCGCGAGGAGACGGGAATCTCTCCTGTCGGCAGGTCGTCTCGCGGGTCTGTGTCCATCACCTCGATCACGATCGCCGTGATGTTGTCGAGACCACCACGGCCATTGGCTTCCTGAATCAGGGCGTGGACCTTTCGATCCGGCGCCACGCGTGCCAGCAGCAATTGCTGCAACCGCCGGTCGTCAACCATGCCGGTGAGGCCATCGCTTGCCACGAGATATACATCGCCGCGGCGCACCTCCCCGCGATAAATGTCCGGCTCGACATCGGGACTTGCCCCGACACAGCGGGTGATGACGTTGCTGTACGGATGATAGCGCGCCTGCTCGGGGGTCAGAAAGCCGGCGTCGACCTGCTCCTGGACGTATGAGTGATCTTTCGTCAGCTGCGAGAGCGCTCCATCGCGCAGCAGGTACACGCGCGAATCGCCGACCTGTCCTATGAGATAGCTGCTATCCGAGATGACGAGGACCGACGCCGTGGTGCCCATCCCCTGTTTGTCCGTCTCCGTGATCGTGCGATCGTGAATCGCGCGATTGGCGTGCTTCAGCGCGTTCGAGAGCGACACCGCCGCCTGCTGGTCTTCCACGCTGTGAATGGGCGCGAGCTCGCGAAGGACGATCTGCACCGCCATCTCGCTCGCCACCTCACCGGCCGCATGACCGCCCATCCCGTCGGCGACGATGAAGACGCCGCGCTCCGCGTTCGCATCGACCGCAAAGTTGTCCTCGTTTCCGGATCGGATCATGCCGACATCGCTGCGAGCGGCGTGAAGCAAGCGGACCATTAAGGCTTCAGCACGAAGTAAGCGACACCAGCGACCGCGAGCAGCACGACAATCCAGATCCAGGCAGGAATCCGTCCCTGCGCGGCGGCCGGTGAAGTCGATCCGGGTGCTCGAGCGACGACGTCGCGGTGCTTGCCGGCCCCCCCGCGATCCCGTGCGTCGCGATCCAGCGACGCGATCGGTCGCGTGCCCTTCGACTCCTCGGCGAGCGCGCCGCGCGCGCGGAACACCATCTTGACGCCGCCGAAGCGAACGTCGGGCGCCCCTTCGAGCTTCCGCTCGCCGGCCAGCCGCGCGCCGCCGACGTACGTGCCATTCGTCGAGCCAAGGTCGGCGACGTACCAGCCATCCTCACGCCGTTGGAGCTTGGCGTGAGTGTCCGAGACGCTGTCGTCGTCGATGGCGATCTCGTTATGCCGACCGCGGCCGACGTGCGCGAGCGAGACGCGCACGTCGTACGTGTGGCCCTTGTTCACGCCCTCGTTCATCACCTCGAGGGTGGCAAGGACAGGACGGGTGTCCGTCGCCGCTACGGCCGGCGGCGCAGTCGTCGGTTGCTCCACGACGGGAGACGCAGTTGCGGCCGCCACCGCCGGTGCAGTCGGGAGGGCGGGCGTCCCGGCGGCGGGCTCGGAAGCGGCGGACGATGTCGTTTCCGCCGGTGGCGGCGCGGCCGCCGGCGCGCCGGCGAAAGACGGCGGGGTGGCGCTTGCGGCGGTTTTAGCGGGGGCCGCCAGGTCGGCGTAGAAGCGGAATTCCTCCGTGCCTACACGGACGACGTCCGAGCGCGCCAACATCTGAGACTGCTGCACGCGCACGCCGTTCACGAAGACGCCGTTCGTGCTGTAGTCCTGCACGATATAGCCGTCCTGGATCGGCATGATGCCAGCGTGGCGGCGCGACACTTCATTCTGCGCGACGACGACGTCCGAGCTCGCGTCGCGCCCGATGACGATGCCAGTGGGCGGAATCGGATATTCCTTGCCGTCGACCAGTGAGACGAGGCGCCCGCCGGTGGCCGCCGTCGCGCGCGCGGGACCCGACCGCTTCTGCGCTAACTCGGCGATCTCGCTCGATGACACATATTGCGTGGCGCCCGCTTTGCGGTCGTCGGAGAAGAGGAGCTCGAGTCCCGCGATCTCGACCTTGTCGCCGTGGATCAGTGGAGTCGGTTCGACGCCGAGCGGCACCCCATTCACCTTCACGTGCGCCGCCGCATCCGCGCGCCGGATAGACGCCTGACTGTCGGAGGACAGATCGACGATCGCCTGAACGCCGAGCGACTCGTCGCCCGCAACCGGAACGTCGACGCCGGTGCCCGTACCCAATCGGGTTTGGCCCGGCTGGAGCGGGTACTGCTTGTCATGGACCTGGATGACCGGCATCTGGGTGCGCTCGGCGCGACGGTCGGCTGGACACACAGGCGCCGCGACGTGGGCCGCGGCGCCATTCTCGTGCGAACTCTGCCTCGGCAGAAACTACCCCGAATACCCCGACACTGGCAAGCGTCATACACCCGCGCGCGAGACCTCCCGCGCGGCGCCTGCTTGCAGTCGATAGAGGCGCTCGTACAGCCCGTTCATGGCCATCAATTGGCGGTGCGTGCCGCGCTCGCGAACGACTCCGTGGTGCAGCACCAGAATGTCGTCGGCGGCCACGATCGTGCTCAATCGATGCGCGATCGCGATCGTCGTTCGGCCGGCCATCAGCACCTCCAAGGCGCGTTGAATCTCCGCCTCGATTTGGCTGTCGACGGCGCTCGTCGCTTCGTCGAGAATGAGAAGCGCCGGATCGGCAGCGATGGCCCGCGCGAACGACAACAGTTGGCGCTCGCCGATGCTGATCGAAGCGCCGCGCTCGCCGAGCAGGTGAGCGTACCCGTCAGGCAAGCGCCGGATGATACCATCCGCGCCGACGCGCGCGGCGGCGACGGCGACCTCCTCGTCGGTCAGGGGATTCGACAGCCGAATGTTGCCAGCTACGTCGCCCGCAAAGAGGAAGATGTCCTGCTGCACGTACCCGATCAGCGCGCGAAGTTCGCTCAGCGGCATGACGCGGATGTCGACGCCGTTCACCGTGATGCGGCCGCGCTGCGGATCGTAGAAGCGGAGCAGAAGGTTGACGATCGTCGTCTTCCCCGCCCCGGTATGACCCACGAGGGCTACCGTCTGCCCCGGTTCGGCACGAAAGCTCACTCCCTTCAGCACCCACTCCGGCTCACCGCCGGCAGCGTCGGCGCCCGCGATGTGCGCAGTATCGTACGCGAACCACACGTCGTTGAACTCGACCGTGACGCGCGCCGGCGCCTTGGGGATGACAGGCGTTGTCGTCGAGAGCGCGCCCTTTGGTGGCGCAGCCGCCGAGCGAGTGGAGCGCTCGATCGGCTGAAGGCGTTCGATGCCGTCCGTTCCACTTGCCACGGGTGTATCGAGCAGCCGGAAGATGCGCTCCGAGGCAGCCATCGCCTGCTGGAGCGTGTTGAACTTGTCGGACAGGTCCTGCAGTGGCTGAAAGAAGCGTCGCACCAGCTGGAGGAACGCCGCGACGGTACCCACCGTGAGCGTGCCGATCTCCACGCGGTGCGCGCCGGCCACGATGAGGCTCGCGAGGGCGACCGTCGTCAGAAACTCGATCGCCGGAAAGTAGAGGGCGTAGAAGGTGATCGACGCCAGATGTGATTCGAGGTGATCGCGATTGAGTCGCTCGAACCGGACGAGCTCATCGTGCTCTCGCCCGAACAGTTGCACGATGCGCATGCCGGTGATGCGCTCTTGCAGAAAGGCGTTGATTCGCGCGAGGCGTGTCCGGATGTCGCGATAGGCCGCGCGCACCGAGGTCTGGAACCAGCGCGACGTCAGCCAGATGAATGGCAACACGGCAAAGGCGGCCACGGCGAGCCGCCAGTCCGTGCCCAGCATCATCACGCCGATGGCCAACAGTGTGAACAGATCCCCAAGCCCCGCGACGACGCCCGCTGTGAACAGCTCGTTGAGCGCCTCGACGTCGGAGGTGACTCGCGTGATCAACCGCCCCACCGGATTACGATCGAAGAAGCTCACCGGGAGTCGCTGCAGGTGCGCGAACAGGTCTCGGCGGAGGTCGCGCATGACCCGTTGGCCGAGCAAGCTGGTGAGGATCGTCTCGCCGTAGTTCGCGCCGAACGAGGCGAGTAGCGACAGGGCGAATATGCTCGCGGCTTGCCACGCCATCCGTACGTCGCGCGCCGGCAACGCCACGTCGATGACGCGCTGGGTGAGCACCGGGCCGACGATCTGCAGCAGTCCGTCGAGCATCAACAGGAGCAGCGCGAAAAACACCAGACCGCGGTAGGGCCGCACGTACACCAGCAGGCGACCCAGCAGCCGACGATCGTACGTACGGCCAATGACGTCCTCGTCGTGCGGCACGTCAGGCGTCGGGACAGTCATTGCTGGAAACTAACGGACGCTATACGCTCAACCATGCCCCTCTGGCTCGCCTGGATCCTATTCGGGCTCGTCGTCGGATCACTCGCGAAGTTCCTGATGCCCGGACGCGATCCCGCGGGGTGCATCTTCACTGTCGTGCTTGGAATCGTCGGCGCGTTCGTCGGTGGCCTCGTCGGCAGCGCGTTCGGGTTTGGCGGCGTGACGGAGGGTCGCTTCGATCTGCGATCGATCGCGCTCGCCACCGTCGGCGCCATGCTGCTCCTCCTGATCGGGCGTGTCGCGCGACGATTGTGATGGGCGCGAAGCAAACACTCCACAGTTGCATCGGCGCATCGTCGGTGCAGGATTATCTTTCGATGAATGAAGGACTTCATCGTCGTTCGTGGGGCGCGGCAGCATAATCTCAAGGGGTTCGATCTCGCGATCCCGCGACGATCATTGACGGTCGTGACCGGTCCTTCGGGTTCCGGCAAATCGTCCCTCGCCTTCGACACGATCTACGCCGAGGGGCAGCGGCGGTACGTCGAATCGCTGTCCGCGTACGCGCGACAGTTCCTCGAGCGCATGGAGAAGCCGGATGTCGACTCGATCGACGGCCTATCGCCGGCGGTCGCGATCGAGCAGAAGAATCCGACGCGGACGTCGCGATCGACCGTCGGCACCGCGACGGAGATCTACGATTATCTGCGCCTGATGTGGGCCCGGATCGGCCGCAGCTATTGCCCACTCTGCGGGCGCGAGCTGAAGCCGGACACGGTGCAGTCCGTCACGGACAAGTTGCTCGCGCTTGCCGGCGGCACGCGATTCTACATCGCCTTTCCGCTCAGACGTTCCGACGAGGTCACGCACGAGGTGATCGTCGAGAATCTTCGTGCGCAGGGATTTCTCCGTGTGAGCGTCGACGGCGAGGTCAAGCATCTCGATGATGTCGACCGCGAGCTGGTGGATCTCACCTTCGCCAGAGAGCTGCTCGTGGTCGTCGATCGTTTGGCGGCCGAGCAGTCGGCGCGCGGCCGCATCGCCGAAGCAGTTGCGACCGCATTTCGGGAGGGCGATGGCGACTGCGCCGTTATTCTGGCATCTGCCCTGGGCGGAGCCGCGCCGCCCGCGCGGCTCCACTTCACCGAACGTTTCGAGTGTCCGAACGACGGAACGCGCGCGCCGGTACCGACGCCACAGCTCTTCTCCTTCAACAGTCCGCGCGGCGCCTGCCAGCGCTGCAATGGATTCGGCGCGACGCTCGAGTACGACGAAGCGCTGATTGTACCGTATCCTGAGCGGACGCTTCGCGACGGTGCGATCGATCCGTGGACGAAGCCGCGGTACGAGAATAAGCGACGCGCACTCGCGGAATTCGCGAAGCGGGAGCGGATCCCGATGGACGTTCCCTGGACGCGCTTGGCGGCGCCGGCGCGCGAGCGGCTGCTGCGCGCAAGGACGCGCGGGTACAAGGGCATCCTCCCATTTCTCGTCGATCTCGAGGAAAAGCGATACAAGCAGTACATCCGCGTGTTTCTGCGGCAGTACCAGACGGCGCGCGAGTGCCCCGATTGCCAGGGCACGAAGCTGCAGCCCGAATCGCTGAACGTCCGCATCGACGGGAAAACCATCGCCGAGGTCAGCGCCATGCCCGTCGCGCGGCTCCTCGCCTGGCTGGATACGCTGGTGCTCGGCGACTTCGAGCGACAGGTGGCGGCGCACGTCATGAAAGAGGCGCGCGACCGCGTGCAGTTCCTCTCCGACGTCGGTCTGGGGTATCTGACCATGAACCGCGCGACGCGCACGCTGTCGGGCGGCGAGGCCCAGCGCATCGGGCTCGCCAATTCGTTAGGCTCGCACCTCGTCGACACGTTGTACGTCCTCGATGAGCCGTCGATCGGGCTGCACTCGCGGGACATGGACCGGCTCCTGCGCCTCCTGCTGCGCCTGCGCGAGTCGGGCAACACCGTGCTCGTGGTGGAGCACGATCGGGAAGCGATTCGGGCCGCAGATTTCATGGTCGAGCTCGGGCCGGGAAGCGGCGTGCACGGCGGACAGCTCGTCTTCGCCGGTCCGATGTCGCGCGTCGGCGAGAGTCCGCTCACGGGCCAGTATCTCACCGGCGCGCGCGAGATCCCCGTCCCGGCGAGCCGCCGCCGTTTGGGCCCGCAGTGGATCACGCTCACCGGCGCGCGCGAGCACAACCTGAAGGGCATCGACGTGCGGATCCCGTTAGGCGCGCTCACGTCGATCACCGGCGTCTCCGGCTCCGGAAAGAGCACGCTCGTGCACGACGTGCTGCTGCGGGCCCTCGAGCAGAAGCTGCACGGTGAGCACAGCGCCAAGCAGCACCTCGGCGAGCGTGTCGGCGCATTCGACGCCATCACCGGGTATGACGCGATCGACGATGTGGTCTGCATCGACCAGAGCCCGATCGGCAAGTCGCCGCGGTCGAATCCCGTGACGTACGTGAAGGCGTTCGACGAGATCCGCCGGATCTTTGCCGATACGCCGCTCGCGCGACAGCGTGGATACACGGCCGGCACGTTCAGCTTCAACGTCGCAGGAGGGCGCTGTGAAAATTGCGAGGGGGCCGGTTATCTGGAAGTCGAGATGGTGTTCATGGCGGACGTGTTCGTCCCCTGCGACATCTGTGGCGGCAAGCGGTTCCAGACGGACGTGCTCGAGGTCCGCGTGAACGGACGGAGCATCCACGACGTGTTGCAGCTCACGGTCGACGAAGCGATCCGCTTCTTTCCGCGCGAGGAAAAGCTCGGGCAGGCTTTGTGGCAGCTGCAGCAGGTGGGACTTGGCTACCTGCGTCTCGGTCAGCCCGCAACGACCCTGTCGGGCGGCGAATCGCAGCGTCTGAAGGTGGCGCGCGAGCTCGCGCTCGCGAAGAAGAGCGGACGCAAGTTGTACATCATGGACGAGCCCACGACGGGGCTGCACCTCGAGGACATTCGCCGGCTCGCGCAAGTGTTCGAGCGGCTGGTCGACGCAGGACATACAGTCGTCCTGATCGAGCACAACCTGGACGTGATCAAGCTCGCTGATTGGGTGATCGATCTCGGTCCGGAGGCCGGGGCGGAGGGGGGCGAAGTAGTGGCGGCCGGCACACCTGAGAGTGTGGCGCGCGTGCCTGCGTCTCACACCGGACGCTGGCTTCAAGGGGTTCTTCCAGGTTTTCCGGCCTATGACAGGGTGCACGACCGAACGCGATCGGCGCACGTCCTGGCATCCTGATCTCCCGATTGGTCGCGAGCTCTGCCAGTGCGCTAACTGCTGATGGGAGAGAGCGTTCCCCAATCGCCGGCGATTGACAGCGCCAGCCGCGCGCCATTACCTTTCGTGGTTCATTCCCGAGTAGCTCAGGTGGTAGAGCAGGTGACTGTTAATCACCGGGTCGGGGGTTCGAGTCCCTCCTCGGGAGTCATTTTCACGTAGGCCGCCAAAGCGGCGGCCGGCCTGACAGAGGCCCTCGATCGTCAGCGATCGAGGGTCTCTTTGTTTGATTCCGGTCGGAGTCATCAGCGCTCATCGAAGTTCCTCGGCGAGCCCGATCAGAATCCCTTCGGGCCCCCGGATGTAGCAAAGCCGATACGTCTCTTCGTACTGGACCACTTCGCCAACGAGCTGCGCGCCGTGCTTGCGCAGCCGAGCGAGGGTATCATCGATGTCCTCCACGCTGAACATGACGCGGAGGTAGCCGAGCGCGTTTACCGGCGCATTCCGGTGATCGGCGACCACCGGGGGCGTGAGAAATCGAGAGAGCTCGAGGCGGCTGTGGCCGTCCGGCGTGCGCATCATGGCGATCTCGACGCG
>CAZICQ010000025.1:0-50150 GCA_964537775.1 uncultured Gemmatimonadaceae bacterium
GGTGACCGCGCGGCCGTACCGACACGCTGGTGACGCGAATGCCGAGCTCCGCCAGGGTCGCAGCGACCACGGCGGACAGACTCGTTCCAATGCTGCGAATCCCGACGACGACGACACTCCTCGGCACGAGCGCCGTGGCGAACTGACGGGCGCTGGCCATGTACGTCTCGGGATACAATCCGTAGTACGCGTATCCCTCCGGCACGCGCACACGCACGACGTCGGGCAGGGGAAGCGCTTCACTCTCACGCACCGCGTGCTCGATCACCGGTGACAGAGCGGCGACTCCCTCGTTCCCGCCTTGCCACGATCGCACCACCACGTGCGCCAGCAGTCTAACCAGACGCCGGAATGCAGCGGCGATCGGCGTGATGTCGTCCCGCAACGGCGCTTCAGCGTCGGCCAGCGCCGATTCGATCTCACCGGCGTCGATCAGGAGCTCCACCCAATCATCGTACGACTGTGCACGGACGTTACACAGGTCGCACGACGCCGCGACGGCCTCGAGCAGGCGCCGCGGCGACTCCGTCCGTTCCGCTGAGCGATAGACGAGCATCGACTCGAGCCGCGCCCGAGATGGTCAGTGGCTCGGTATCTCTCGCGAGCGGCCCGTCGCGGAGAGGAGCTCGGCACGTCCACGTCCCCAGCGCGGCCATGGCTGCCGCGTGCGATCCGGTTCGCAGAGATAGATCTCGTGACCGGGACGCGACACGATACGCAGGCCCGACGAGCGCAGCATCGCCTCGCATCCGGCGTGGTTAGGCGCCCACCAGTTCGTGGGATCGCCGCAGAACTCATGCTCGATGAACGCCATCTTCGGCCAACCCGGGTGCAGGAAGGCATCGCGATCGTTGATGTCCCGATCCACCTCGACATCGTCGTCGACTTCCTGTCCGGGCATCGTGAGCGTCTGGAAGAGCATCAACCGCCGCACCTTCTCCGCCACGATATCGAGCCCGAGCATCGGATATCGCAGGTGGTAAAACACGCCCATGAAAACGACGAGGTCCCAGCTCTCGTCGACCTGTGCCAGATCGTACACCTGCATGCGCCGGAACTCCACGTTCGTGACGAGATCGTACTCGCGAGCAGCCCACTCGGCCTGCCGCAGGAACAGGGGCTCGACATCGATGCCCGTGACGTGCGCGCCGCGCTTCGCGAGCTCGAAGGTGTAGTAGCCGGCATTGCAGCCGATATCGAGGGCGCTCCAGCCGCTGAGATCGTCGGGAAGAACAGGCGCGATCTCCCGCCACTTGAATGCCGGAAAATCGCCGAGGGCGTGCTCCGGTGCCGTTTGCGAGCCGTCGGGCAAGTGCAGGTTATGAAACCACGGACCGAGTGCGGCAATCTCCTGTGCGCGAGCCTCCGACGGCGCCCACACGCGATGCTCCAGCAGCTTCGTCATTCGATCACCACCCTCCGCTCTGTACGGAGCGTACCGCAGCGGCGTTCACGCGGCTGGTTGGCCGCTCAGCAGTTCACTGACGTGTGCCTCGAGCTCTGCCGCCCGATGAGCGGCGGTATGCTCGGACAGCACGCGGTCACGCGCACGCGCGCCGATCGCGCGCCCGGCCTCTGCCGGCAGATCGCGCAGATATGCCAGCGTGTCACGCGCGCTACGCACGATCAGAATCTCCTCGCCAGGAATCAAGAACGTGTCGAGTCCCTCCCACCAGTCGCTCAGAATGGGCGTGCCGCACGCCGCCGCCTCGAATAATCTGACGCTCGGAGAATAGCCCGCGGCCACCATGTCCGCTCGCGTGATGTTCAGCGTGAATCGCTGACCGTTGTAAAACGCCCGGTGCTCGCGCGGCGCAAGATGCGTGACACGGGTAACGTTCTCGGGCCACGAGACGCTGTCGGGGTATTGCGGACCGGCGACGACGAAACGGCCGTGCCTCCAACTCCGCGCGGCCTGGAGCATCAGGCGGTCGAGGACTGGTTGGCGGTCGTCGCTGTACGTGCCCATGTAACCGAGGTCCCACTGTCGCGGCGCCGGCTCGGGGAAGTACAACCGCGGATCGACCGAGCAGTAGAGCGCGCGTGCGGCGCGTGCGCCGAAGCGCTTGCAGATGCGCTCGAGCGTGGGCCCACCGGTGAACGAGAGGTAGAGATCGTACCGCGCGACGAGCGCCGGAGTGAGGTACTCCAGATCGCCTCGGCCGAGCTTCGCGAGTGTCACCGGCGTGTCGATGTCATAGAACGCCGTGACGCCGGTTGCCGTGCGTGTCACCCACTCACCGATGGCGACCCCGTCGGGGACGTACGAACCGACCATCACGAGATCGGCGTCGCGCACGTCATCCGAGAATCGCCTCCGCAGCTCGGCGAGATTCTCATAGAGATGGGTGCGGCAGTACGGCGGATTCGGCAGATCGCGGTTATCCGCGTACCACGGAACATCCCGCTCGAGAAAGAGCACGCGATGACCCCGCGCGTGCAGCTCGCGAACGAGGCCGCGGTACGTCGTCGCGTGTCCATTCCCCCACGACGAGGTGATGGACAGTCCGAATATGACGATGTCCAGCGGCGCTCCCGCACCCAGCATCATGTCGGCTCCAGTGCGGCCGATTGCCCTTCGAGCACACGTTCGAGCTGGCTCGCCCGGTGCGCATACGTGTGCTCGGCTCGAACGCGCCGAAAGGCGGCATCGCCGATCGAACGAGCACGATCGGGTGTGAGTGCGCGCAGGCGATCGGCGACTTCCGCGCCGTCGCGAGCGACGAGAATCTCCCGCTCCGGCTCGAGAAAGAGCTCGATGCCCACCCAGTCGTCGGTGATGAGGCACGCACCGGCGCCCGCGGCCTCGAACACCCGGGTGGGCGGAGAGAAGCCGTATCGAGCCATGCTGTCGCGATTGACGTTGAGGACCGCGAAGGGCGTACAATTGAACGCATTGTGCTCGTGCGTGTACACGTGGCCGATCGCCGTCACGTTTGGCGGCAGCGCCTTGTCTTGCCAGCCGCTGCCTCCAAGAAGGAAGCGAGCATCGGGGAGCAGGCGAGCGGCGTGGACAAAGAACTCCTCCACACGCGCTTCGCGGTCCGGCAAGCGATTGCCGAGGAAGCCCAGATGGGCGGCGAAGCGCGACTCCGCCGGCACAGGGTAGTGCGTCGACGGGTCGAGCGCGTTGTACACGGGCTCGCAGTGACGCGCGCCAAGCTTCTGATACGCACGCACTACGGGATCTCCCCCGCCATACGTCAGAATCAGGTCGTACTGCGGAACCAATGCGGCGAACGGATCCTTCGGGTTGCCATGCACGCGATCGAGCGTCGCTGGCGCGTCGACATCCCAGAAGGCCACCAGGGTGCCCTCGTCTCGCAGGGCGAGCACCTCGCGCTCGAGCAGGTCGTCGAACACTCCCACGCCGCTGGCCTTCACGACCAGGTCCGCTCCGCGCGCCTGCTCGAGCGCACGCAGGGCGTCGCGCTCATCGGCGTCGTACACGACCACGTCGGCCCAATCGGGGTCGTCGATGTCACGGTGCTGTTGGCGGCCGTACGCGTCGGGCTCAAAGAAGGTGACGCGATGGCCACGATCGTGGAGCGCGCGAATAATGCCGCGGTAATACGTGGCCGCACCATTCCAGTACGCTGATACGAGGCTGGAGCCGAAGAAGGCGATGTTCATGAGGCAAGCCGTTTGGCGGGCTCCGCGGCCGTGCCGCGCAGCTCTTGGACGATCGTCGTCAGCTCGTCGGCGCGATGCGCGCACGTGTGCCGCTCGCGAATGGTGCGCAGCCCGTTCGCCACGAGATCGCGTGCGAGATCCGCATCGGCGAGCACGGAACGGAGCGCCCGGCGCATGTCCGCTCCGCTCCTGGCCACGAGGTAATCCTCGCCAGGCGTGAACAATCCCTCGGTGTCGTCCCACGGTGCGGACACGAGTGGTATGCCGCACGCCAGCGCCTCGAAGACGCGAATCGTGGGGATGCCAGGCAGCGCCCGGACATATGGACGGCGAGGGACGTGCACCGTCACCGCGAAGCGCGCGAAGACACGTGGCACCTCGTAATTGGGAAGCCACCCACCGTACCGGATGCCGGCGGCAGTGAGGCGCCGCTTTGCCTCTTCCGGATACCGCACGCCGTAGATGAGCGCGCGTAAGCCGAGGTCACGAACAGGACCGATCAAATATTCCTCCAACTCGGCCGTGCGTTCATCGTCACCCCAGTTGCCGATCCAGACCAATTCGCCCGCGGCATCGCGCGCACCGTGGATGGACTCATGCTCGTCGCGCGAGATCAGCGGATGGAAGACACGCGTATCGGCGGCCTCGTGCCAGACCCACGCGCGGCTGCTCCAGCCGTTCCGCAAATACAGATCGCGAATGGCGGCGCCGTACGCGAGCACCCCGTCGTAATGGCGCAAGTCGTATGCGGCCATCGCGGCAGGGTCAGTGACAGCACGGTGATGCGTATCGTGAAAGAGCAGGACGAAATCGTTGGACGCCGCGCGGAGGGAACCAAGGCGCGAGACGAGATCGGGGGCATTCCACTCGTGGACGAGAACGACGTCCGCACCGTCGATGCTTCGATGGAGGTCGATCGAAGCAGGGTCATAGGGTGTGGCGCGCAATGTCGGGTACGCGCGCCGCCAGGCGTCGAGCGCGCCTGCGCCGCATTCCGCCACCAGGTTCGACGCGCTCCACCCATCCGCCGGCTCCAGAATCACGACATCGTGACCGCGCGCCACGAGCTCCGTCGCGACGCCACGCAGGAAATGGGCGTTGCCGTGGTTCCAGTCTGAGCGCACCGAGTGATAGAACATCACGAAGCGCATGCGAGTCTCTCCGTCGGACGGCCGGTGGAACGACCGCAGCGCAGCTCGGCGTAGACATCATCATACTCGCGCGCCATGCGCTCCGGCGTGAGCGTCAGGGCTCGCGCACGGGCGCGCGCCGCCTGCGCGCGCCTCAGCCCATCGTCCTCGCATAGCCAATTGATGGCGCGCGCGATCGCCGACGGATCCTCGGGTGGAACGAAGGTCGCCGCATCACCCCAGACCTCACGCAGGCTCGGCAAATCTCCCAGCACCAGCGCACAACCGGACAGCGCCGCCTCGACCACGGAAAGGCCAAACGGCTCGTACCGCGCAGGCAGCGCATAGATCGCGGCGCGCGACATCCAACCGGCGATCGCGGGAGCGTCGAGCCGGCCGAGCATTCGTAGGCTCGTACGAGACGGGAATGCGGCATCGCTGCCGTCCGGCGCCGCCGTATCGCCGGCGACGTACACGGGCCACGCGAGCAGCGGTGCAGCGGCGTCGAGTGCCGTGATGTTCTTCGCCGCGTCCCACAGCCGTCCGGCGGCGAAGATGAACGGCTCCTTCCGCCCCGGTGAGAAGAGCGCGGACGAACGGCCGTTGAGGATCACGCGCGATGATGGTAACGGCCGCGGTCCGTAATGGCGGCGCAGGGCGTCGAGCATGAAGTGCGATGGCGCGACGACCGCATCGGCCGCGTGAACTCCCTCGCGCACGCGGTCGGTGTACCGGTCCCAGTCGGATGGGAGGGTGACTCCGCGCGCCCTTCCGTTCACCGCCTCCCACCACGACCGCACGCACGAGTGGCCGACGACCAGCACGGGCGCGCTCCAGGGCAGGCTGCCGTGCGCGAATCCGTTCAGGTGCACCACGTCCGGCCGCACGGCGCGTTCGAGCCCGAGCAGCCAATCGCCGGCCTGATTCACGTCGTCCCAGGCGTTTGGCATCCACTCCAATCGCCAGCGGCTCTCGAAGACTTCGACACGGGGAACGGTCTGCAACTCACGCCGTTGCGCTGCGGAGATCGGCGCGCCCATCGTGGCCAGCGTCACCTGCGCGCCAAACGACGCGAGGGCGCGAGACAGCTCGATGGCGTAGGTCCAGACACCACCGATCGTATCGGCGGTCATGAGGATCTTCATCGGCCGTAGATCGCGTCGAGCGCCTCGGCGACCTGCACGGCGTGTTCGATCTCCGAGTCGAAGCGTTCGCCCGCCGCGAGCTGTCGCGCCCAGGCGACGGCGGCACGACCACCCCAGTCGTCGGGCGGAGCCGCCAATGTCTCGCTCCGCGTGCCGGTGAAGCGCTCCGCGGTGAAATCGAAGAATGAGCCGTTCACGTTGCGGAGGGCAGCGCCACCGCCCGTTCCATAGAATGCCGCCTCGATCACGGCATCGCGTCCGGCCGGCAGATTCCACGAGCAGCTCAGTTGCACCGTGGTGCCATTCTCGAGATCGAGACGCGCAACAGCAAAGTCCTCCACCTGAGACGCTGCCGCGGTGAGCGGTTGCCCGCGGCTCAGCAAGCGACTCGTGACCGCGGAAATCTTCGGAAAGCCGAGCGTCCACAGCGCGAGATCGACGAGGTGAGTGCCCAGGTCGATCGTGCAGCCGCCGCCACTCAACCGCGGGTCGTAGAACCACGCCTTGTCGGGGCCGTAGGCATTGTGAAAGCGCAGATCCACCGCGTACACATCACCCAGTGCGCCGGCGGCGACGAGCTCGCGAATGCGTCGCATGCCGTCCGTGTGGCGGTACGAGAGATCGACGTCGAGCAGGCGATCGGCCGCACGCGCCGCATCCACGACCCGACGCACTTCCGCGGCCGTGCGGGCCAGTGGCTTCTGACAGAATACGGCGAGCCCGCGCTCCAATGCCGCGATGGCCTGCGACATGTGCAGCGCGCTTGGCGTCGCGATGACGACACCATCGAGGTCCAGCGCCAGCAGCTCGTCCAGCGATGCGGCGGTGGCGGGCGTCATCGGCGCCGCAATATCGGCGGCGGCCGACTTCACCGCCTCCGGCGAAGGGTCGGCTACAGCGGCCACGCACGCGACGCCGCTGCGATCGATGGCGCTCATCCGATGCTTGCCAATCCAGCCGACGCCGAGAAAACCAAGCCGTGGAAGGTCCGAAGATCGGGCGTTTGAGCGCGCGGTCGACGGCGTTACCTCGACAGATGCGGTCATACGAGTACCAGTGCCTTCATGAACCCATCGGGCCGGCGCTGCGCGACGTCGAAGGCACTTTCCAGGTCGTCGAGCGTGAAACAGTGCGTGTACAGCGCCTGCGGGTTCAGCACGCCGGCCGCGATCGCGTCGACGGCCGCTCGCATCCCGGCGACGTACTGCGTCGCGTCGCGCTCGTGCGCGTTGATCACGTCCAAGCCGCGCCAGTTCCACAGAAACATGTTTACCTGCCGCGGACCGTCCTGGTGAAAACCGGCGATGACGAGACGCCCGCGTTCGCGTGTCAACTCGCCGGCGAGGTCGAGTGGCCACTGCTGGCCGACGCATTCGATCGTGCGGTCGGCGAAGACGCCGCCGGTGAGCGCCCGTACCTGCTCGATGATCGCGTGGTGATCGTGCATCAGGATCGTCTCGGTCGCCGGCCCCCCGAGCTCGCGCGCGACGTCGAGTGAGAAGGGCCGCCGGGAGATCGCGATCACGCGGGCGCCGCGCGCGCTTGCCAAACGAGTGAGCAGCGCGCCAAGAAAACCGATGCCGATGATCGCGACCGTGTGCCCTGCGTCGATGTCGCTGCGACGCAGAATGTTCATCGCACATCCCAACGGCTCGCCCGGGAAGGGCATGTCGTCGAGCGACGGCGGGAGCGGCACGACGGCGTCCGCCGCGGCGATGTCGTACTCGGCGTGCGCATGGTACGACAGCGCTGCCACGCGCTGGCCGATTGACAGTCCTTCGACATCCACATCCGGGCCGATGGCATCGATCATACCCCAGCCCTCGTGGCCGGGCGCTCCCGCCTCACGCGGATACAAGAACCAGTCGCGCCCCTCCCACAGCGGCAGGCTGGACGCGCAGACACCGCTTCCCTGGAGCCGAATGCGCACCTCGTTAGGCCCGGGCTCCGGCACGGCGACCGTGGATGTCCGCGCGGTGCGTGGCGCACAGAGAACCGCCGCCCGCATTGTGCCGGCCGGTGCGGCCGCCGTGGCCGGAACCGGCGCGGTCGCCGTCACGGCGTTCCCCCTTCTGCCACGAGCCGGTCGGTCGCGGTGCGTCCCCCTCCCCCTCCCCCACCCACCGCCCCCGGCACGGCAGACTGCAGCACGAGCTGGCGCCGCACCGTCCTCCGGCGACGAGGCTGCGCCACTCCCGACTCGATCAGCCATCGATACAGCTGGCGAACGCCGTCGAACACACCCACTCGCGGCGCCCACCCTGTGGCGTGCGAGAACTTCGACGTATTGGAGACGTAGTAGCGCTGGTCGCCCGTGCGCCACGCGTGGTGCGCAACCTCGGGTCGTTCACCGTGCAACCGGCGGATCAGCTCGAGGAGCTCGAGCAGGCTCGTCGTGTTCGACGGACCACCCCCGATGTTGAACGCCTGCCCGGCGAGCGAGCCGATGTCGGTCCATGCTGCCAGGAACGCATCGACGAGATCGTCGATGAACAGGATGTCACGGACCTGGTGGCCGTCGCCGTACAGAACGATTGGCTGGCCGGCAATGGCGCGGAGCAGGAAATGCGCGACCCACCCCTGATCTTCGGTCCCATACTGATGCGGCCCGTAGATGCAGCTCATGCGAAAGACAGCGGTGCGCAGACCAAACGATCGCGCGTAATCGAGCACGTATTGATCGGCCGTTCCCTTGGAGCAGCCGTACGGACTGTGAAAGTCCAACACCCGCTGCTCTCCGATGCCAAACGTGCGGAGGCGCTCGTCGCGCGGCTCGTACCGGCGGTTGGACCGCACGAGCGCGATGTCGTCGAGACCGCCGTACACTTTGTTCGTGGACGTATAGATGAGTGACGGCGGTTCTTCACGGACGCGAATCGCCTCGAGCAGATTGAGCGTTCCGCGCGCATTCACGTTGAAGTCGGTCAGCGGGTCGTCGAGGCTGGTCGTCACCGCGACCTGCGCCGCGAAGTGGAAGACGTGCGTGACCTTCGCCACCGCCTTCGCGACGGCGCCGGCGTCGCGAACGTCGTCTATCTGGACCGTGAGGCGCTCGCCGTGTTGATCGCGCAACCATTGCAGGTTGCGTTCGACTCCGGGCCGGGAAAGGTTGTCGTATACGAGAACGCGATGCCCGGCGCACATCAGCCGATGAGCGACATTGCAGCCGATGAAGCCGGCGCCGCCGGTGACCAGCACGGTGTCCTCTCGACGCGGCGCACCCGCCTCCCGTCCGACTGTCGCAGGAATCTCCCGATCAGTCATCATACGGTCAGTCCTCGCGTCGCCAGCTCCTGCTGCGCTTGCGTCACCCTGTCTTCGGCGATTTGCCCGTCGAGCCAGTTCGCGAGCTCGGCCAAGCCATCGTCGAGCGCCACCTGCGGAGCGTAGCCAAGCACGCCGCGCGCGCGAGAGATGTCGGCAAAGCAGTGCCGGATATCGCCGACGCGGTACTTCCCGGTAATCTCCGGTTCGATGTACTCACGGCCGAGCACGCGTGCCATGCGCTGCGCGATCTCGAGCACGCTATAGGATTGTCCACTTCCGATGTTGAAAACCGTCCCGGTCGCGGCGTCGGTCTCCAGGGTCAACCGGCACGCGCGCGCGACGTCGGAGACATGCACGAAATCCCGTCGCTGCAGCCCGTCCTCGAATACGAGTGGTGCTCTGTCATTGAGTAGCCGGGACGCGAAAATCGCCAGGACACCGGTGTATGGATTCGAGAGCGCCTGGCGAGTGCCGTAGACGTTGAAGAAGCGAAGCGCCACGGTCGGAATGCCGTACGCCTCGCCGAGCATCAGACAGAGGCGCTCCTGATCGTACTTGGATAACGCGTAGACGGACGCGAGCGTCGGTCGCTTGCCCTCCGGAGTAGCCATCGGTACGAGCTCTTCGCCGTCGGGCCCGCGCACCTCCCAGCGGCCAAGCGCGAACTGCTCACGTGTCCGCTCCGCGTGCTCTACGGCCGCTCCGCTGGGCGCGGCATACAGCCCTTCGCCGTAGATGCTCATGCTCGACGCGACGACCAGCTTCTCCACTGGCTTCTCGATCAGCGCCTCGAGCAACACGGCGGTGCCGAGATTGTTGGTGGCGGTGTAGTTGACGACCTCGTACATGCTCTGGCCGACGCCGACGGCGGCCGCGAAATGAAAGACCGCATCGACGCCGTCGATCGCGCGGCGCACCACCGCCGCGTCGCGTACGTCGCCAACGACGAGCTCGACGTCAGCCGAGAGATACTCGGGCCGCTGCCGCTGTTCGCCATGCACCTGGGGCACGAGAGCATCGAGAGCGCGTACCTGCACGCCGCTTCGTAACAGCTCGTCGGCGAGGTGAGAACCGATGAAACCAGCGCCTCCCGTAATCAGAACGTGTCGCGGCATGCCATCCCTCTGGGTAGCGGACAAGACGCCCCCGGTCGGGTGCAGCGGCGACAGCCATCGTACTGCAACCGGCGGTGTGACGTCGGCAGTGGAAACAACGACGAACGCGGCGCGTCCGACGATGCCTGCGGAAAAAAGGCACCCGCAGCGGAGGCTGTCGCTCAGCAATTCGCGCGCCTTTGGCGACGACACGAACGCAACGGTGGGCGACAAAAAAACCGCGAGCGTAGCTCGCGGTTTTGCACGGCGCGTGTGCCGACTCGTCAGTAGCGACTCATCTTCTCGACAGGGTCGACGGCTCCGGACCCAATAGTCTGGCTAGCTCGCCATCGATGATGTCGAGCTCGCGCTTCAAGCTCTTGTATCGCTCGACCGCGTCCCGGCCGATTCGCTGGTCCGCAGCATTCGTCATGCCATACAGATACTGCAAGTGTGCCTGGAGCTCGGGCTTGCTGTATCGAATCGCCGGCGTCACGAGTCGCGCTTCGATCGCGCGCAGCTTCTGCAGCGTGTCGGCGCCCGGACCGGTTGCGTTCGCGAGGCGATCGATGGCACGATGCACGCGGTAGACTGCCCGGTTTGCCTCCGACACCGCGTCACGGACGCGGAGATTGTGCTCGAGCTGCGCTCGCAGATCGGCGATCGTGACGCCGTCAGCGAGGACGCGCGGGTCCTCGCGCACAGCCAGCGGTTGCGACTGCGACACGCCGTCGACCGTCAGGCGCACCGTGTACGTGCCCGGCACCACCATCGGACCGCCGCCGCCCGGCGCTTGCGTCGATGCATCCCAGGTACCGGGATATGAGAGATCCCAGATGACGCGGTTGAGCCCCGCGCCCTTGGCGAGCCGCACGGTTGCGCCACGCCGCCGCGGACCCGCATCGGGATCCTCGCTGGCCGCCTCGCCGCCGGCCACTCGCGCGGGCGCGGCGGGTGCCGTGCTGCTCAGTGTCCGAACGACCTTTCCTGCACGGTCGAGGATGTCGATCGTGACCGTGCCGGCGGAGTCGTTTGGCAGCCAGTAGTCGAGGAACGCGCCCACCGGCGGGTACTGCGGCGCCGCCGGCCCCGCGCCACGACCGAAGCCACCGCCGGCCTGGTAGCGCGTCCGCACCGCGTCCCGTGGCCGGAACAGCATCGGCTTGCCCGACGCGAGGGATGCACTCGCCTGCCGCAGCGGAGTCAGATCGTCGAGAATCCAGAATGACCGGCCTTGCGTGGACACCACGAGGTCACTGCCGTGCACACGAATGTCCGTGATCGGCGTGACCGGCAGATTGAGCTGAAATGGTTGCCAGTGCGCGCCGTCATCGAAGGAGATGTACATCCCGAATTCCGTCCCGGCATACAGCAGCCCTTCGCGCGCGGGATCCTCGCGCACCACGCGCGTGGGATCGTCGGCGGGGATGCCATTCATACCGCTGGTGAGCAGTGTCCAGTGCGCGCCGTAGTCGTTGGTTCGATAGATGTACGGACGGAAATCGCCGAGGAGATAGCGATACACCGCGTAGTACGCCGAGCCTTTGCGATGCGGCGACGGCTCGATGTTCTGCACGCGTCCACCGGGAGCGAGTCCCGCCGGCGTGATGTTACGCCATGTCTTCCCGTTGTCGCGTGTGATGTAGAACGGTCCGTCGTTGGCTCCGGTCCAGATGAGCCCCGCCTCCGACGGCGACTCGCGGATCGCGTACAACGTGCTGTACACCTCCTCACCGGTCATGTCGCGCGTGATCGGCTCGCCCGAGATCGCGTTCCGATAGCGCGGATCGTTGGCCGTGAGATCGGGGCTGATTCGCTCCCACGACACACCCTGATCGCGCGTGCGGTGGACGTACTGCGATCCGTAGTACACCGTGTGCGGCTCGTGTGGCGACACCTCCATGGGTGACACGCGCTGAAAGCGATAGATCAGATCGGCGCCGACGTTTCCGTACAGCGACTGCGCGCCGACCCAATAGTTCTTTTCCTGCCCGACCTTCAGGTTCATGACGCCGAACTGCCCCTTGCACGCGCCGTACACGGTATCCGGCGAGAGGCGGTCCGGCATGATGGGCCCTGTCTCGCACCCGGGTCCGACGCGCCACTCCTCCCCCTGCCCCGTGCCTAACGGCAGGCTGGGCACGATCACGGTCGTGTTGTCCTGCTGCGCGCCATAGATGAGATAGGGGAATCGCTCGTCCAGACCGATGCCGTAGATCTCCGCCGTCGGCTGATTGTACTGCGTCGACCAGGTACGCCCCCCGTTGAGCGAGACGTTCGCCCCGCCGTCGTTCGCCTGAATCATGACGTTCCCATCGCGCGGGCTGATCCACATGTCGTGGTTGTCGCCATGCGGCACGGGGAACGAGCGGAAGGTCTTTCCCCCATCGATCGACTTGAAGAATCCCTCGGCACCGGCATACACGACGTCCGCATTGGTCGGGTCCGCAGCGAGCGTCACGTAATAAAACGGCCGCGTGATGAGCTGCGCGTAGCTGGTGGCGAGCGTGAAGTGCTCGCCCGCGTCGTCGGAGCGATACAGACCGCCGCCAGGCTTCGCCTCCATCAGCAGGTACACGCGCTGTGGATTGGCGGCGGTGACCGCGATGTTCGCCTTGCCGATCAAATCGTTTGGCAGGCCGGCGGTGATCTTCGTCCAATGGTCGCCGCCGTCGGTGCTCTTGTAGAAACCCTGACCGATCGACGACGGACCGCCGCTCACGATCGTCCACGGATGGCGTACGCCGCGCCACATCCACGCGTACAGCACGTTGGGGGCGCCAGGCTGGATCTCGATGTCGGCCGCACCGACCGAGTCCGAGACGAACAGCACGTTCTGCCAAGTCTTGCCGCCGTCTCTGGTGCGAAAGACGCCGCGCTCGGCGTTTGGCGCGAACGCGTTCCCGATCGCCGCCACGTACGCCACCTCTGGATTCGCCGGATCGATCCGCACAGCACCCACCTGGCCGGCGTCGCGCAGACCGATGAAGCGCCAGCTCGAACCGGCATCGTCGGACCGGTACACCCCGCGACCCGTGGAGACGTTGCTTCGGATGTCGTCGGAGCCGGTGCCGAGATAGACGACATTGGGGTTCGACTCGGCGACGGCGATCGAGCCGGTCGAGCCCACGGGAACTTTGCCGTCGGTTATCGGCGTCCACGTCTGTCCGGCATCGACCGTCTTCCACACGCCGCCCGACGCGACTCCCATATAAAAGGTAAGGGGCTGGCTGGGCACGCCCGTTACGGTCGTCGACCGGCCGCCACGATTCGGCCCGACCTGCCGGTACTTGAGTGCGTTGAAGAGCAACAACAGCGGAGCAAACGACGACGCGGTCGAAGACAGCTGAGCGCTGGCGATTCGAGTTGCCGGCGCGGCAATGGCAAGGCCGGAGAGCACGAGGCCCGTCAGCGAACGAATGCTGCTGGAATGCATGGAGTGAGTCGCCAAACCGGGAGAACGAGTGTGGGGGGGGGACGAGCGCCCGAATTGTACGGCGCAAGCTGGGCTGCCGGAAGCACAGTGTGCGTGCGCCACGTAGCATCGGGAGGCAATCGGATGTAACCTGACGACAGCAGCCCTCGTATGAACCAGCATGCCAACTCCAGCGCCTCCCCCATTGCCGCAGAACGTCCCCCCAGCTAACCCGCAGAACCCCGCCGCCGGCGCACCGCCCGCGCCGGGGCTTCCGTCAGTCGGCACGCCGCTCACGCCACGCGATGTCGCCAACCTGCGCGCGCGGCGTGACGAGCTGTCGACCCAATTGGGTTCCGCGGAATCGCGACGGCGCTCCGCGCTTCAGGAGCTGCGGCGAGGACCGGCGGACGAGGCACAGGTGCAGCAACGCATCACGCTCCTGGACAATCGCATCCTGCAGATCGAGAACGATCTCGCCGAAACCGGCAAGCTCCTCGCTACGGCACCTGCAGGCATGCCCTCGACCCAGCCTCCCTTCTCCTTTCCAAGACCCCGGAGAACTGTGGACCCCACTCCCATTGCCATCGTCTTCACGCTGTTCGTGCTAGCGCCCCTTGCCATCGGCTACGTGTGGCGCGCCATGCGGCGCCCGACGGTGCCACCACCCCTTCCGGGCTGGGCGGAGCATCTCCAGCGCATGGATCGGGTGGAACAGGCCGTCGACACGATCGCGATCGAGATCGAACGCATCTCGGAAGGTCAGCGCTTCCTGACCAAGATCCTCGCGGAGAACTCGTCGCAGCGCGCGCTTGGAGCGGGCCCGATGGAACAGGTGCCGCTCGCTGAACGAGACGCCGTGAGGGTGAAGCGCGAGGCCTAGACTCCGGCGTACCACTCGTAGCCGCGATCGCTCCAATAGCCGCCGTTGCGCTCGGGCAGGAACGCGATCTTGGTGAGATACTTGGTGTTTTTGTAGCCGAGCTTCACCGGCGAATAGACGCGAGCGGGAGCGCCCCACGCGGGATTGAGATAGTGGCCGTCCTGCGCGTACACCACCAGCGTCTGGGGATGCAGCGCGCTCTCGATGTCCCAGCTCTCGTGGTAGTCGTCGTCGAAGGATTGGAAATCCACGTATTTCGCCTGCGGCAGCACACCGGCCAATCGCGCGAGCTCGCGCATCGCCACTCCGCTGCGCGTCGCCACCGCAGTCCACCCCTCCACGCAGAAGTGATCCTCGCGATACCCAACGAGGGGCAGCCGCGCGAGATCGGCCAAGGAAAGCTGCAGCGGTCGGCGCACGAGCCCACTCACCTCCAGCTTCCATACGCCGTTCGTCGCAGCGTCCCAGACCGGCACACTGTCGGAAACGAAATACGAGGGGAAATACTGGCCCGCAGCCATCGCTCGAGGTGGTGGCCTGTCGATCGACGTGTGACGGAACAGCGCGCGTTCCAGACCTTCGTTCTCGCGCTCGGCAAAGCGGAGCAGCTTCACTGCGCTGCGCGGACCCTGGGAGTCACAGGCTGTCAACACGACAGAGGCGAGCGCCCCGCCAGCCGCAAGGAGAAAGCGTCTCCGGTCGATGCCCGCACGCTCGGCGATGTGCCCCGGCACTCGTCGGTTGTTCATCCGCCCTCCGCGCTATCGAGCGAACCACGCCGCCGGCGCGGCAGCAGATGCCAGAACGGCCGGGCATTCCGCGCTTCGGGAGAGAGGCGTTCGTCGTAGCGCCCGGTGATCATCGCGGGAATGGAGTACGGATCCACGCTGAACACCATGAACACGTGTCCCACGACGAGCGCGACGAGGAGCACCATGGCCACGAAGTGCCAGTAGCGCGCCCACACGTATCCGCCAAGGAGCTGCGTCAGCAGCGCGAGCTGTACAGGCTTCCAGATCGCCAGCCCGGTCAGCACCGCGAACACGCCCACGATCGGCATGGAGAAGTAAGCGAGTCGCTGCAGCGCGTTGTTCTTGCCCTGCACCGGATGATCGTGGCGCGCGGCGACGTAGAACTTCACCATCTCGACGGCGTCACGCACGATGCCGCGACGCGGCACAAGGTCGCGCCATTCGCCGTGGAGATAGATGAAACCGAGGTACACGAGACCGTTGACCACCAGCACCCACATCATGGCGAAGTGCCAGTTTCGCGCACCGGCGAGCCAGCCTCCGAACGTCAGCGCCGCGGGTATGTCACGCCCCTCGAAAGGGTAGCAGCAGAAGGTCTCACCTTTGCGCGCAAACGCCGGGTACGCGTTGAAGATCCGCAAGCCGCTTCCCACCATGATGGTGAGCGCGACGACATTCACCCAGTGTGTGACGCGTACCACGACGTGGTGGCGCCGGCGGATCCCGTCCATGTCCACTCCGCTACTCGAATCCGGGTATGATGCGCGCCTCACACGCGGCGCGCCAGCAACAATATGAGTCTTTCGCGCCTCTTACCGGCCGCTCAGGGTGAGGTTAATCTGCGGTAGCGGAGCCATTATGCGCCTTTCTGTGTGTGCTTTCCTCTGCTGCGCCATCGCCACGTTTTCAACGACTGCTTGCCGCGGAGGCGACGAGAAGACTCACGTCGTAATCCGAGGCGCGGATGCGGCGCCCGATTCGCTCGGCCCCGGCGACGTGCGGATCTACAACGCCGACAGCGCGATCGACCTGGTGCTCGTGGGTGACAAGATCACCTCCGGTCTGTCGCAAAAAATCATCGACCGCGTGCGCCGTGAAACGGCGACACCAACGAAGGACAGCGGCATCGCCGGTGCGTTTGCGTCGTTCATCAAGTCGAAGGTGGCGGGCGCCATCGGATCACGCGTGGAGTACCCGCTCGCCGACCTGGATGACGTAAGCTACGATAACGGGAAGCTGGTGTTCCACTGGAAGAGGGGTCACAGACACGATCTGTTCGAGCACAGCAGGGTGAACGGCAGGGAGACGAGCGAGTCCTTCCGCCCGGACGACGCACAGCGCTTCGTGGCGGCGGTGCGTGCGCGGTTGGCAAACAAGTACTACTGAGCGCCGATAGAGGGAGACGGATGCGCATCGCGGAGCTGTTCGCGACACCGACGAACCCGGACGTCGGATCGAAGCCCGCCGACAACGAGCTCGATCTGTTCGGCCTGACGCATCCGGGTCGCGTGCGCGCGGAGAACCAGGACCACTTCCTCCTCTGCACTGTGCACCCGCAGATCGTGATTCACGGCACGAGCCTGCCGGGCGCGGAAGCGCTGCCTCTTCGCGGGCAGCGGCTCGCCACGATCCTCATGGTTGCTGACGGCGTCGGTGGTACCGCCGGCGGCGAGGAAGCGAGTCGCCTGACGACCGAGACGATCACACGCTATCTCGCGTCGTCGCTGCGCTGCTATCACGCCGCGGGATCAGCCAACGAGCGCGAGTTTCTCGACGCACTACGCAAAGCCGCCTTCGAGGCACACGACGCGGTACGAGCCGACGCGGCGAGTCGCCGCGAGGGCGAGAACACGGCGACCACCTTGACGCTTGGCATCGTCGTTTGGCCGTCGCTGTACGTGGTGCAGGTGGGCGACAGTCGCTGCTATGTCTACGTAGCGGGCAAGCTTCAGCAGGTATCGCGCGATCAGACGGTGGCTCAGGATCTCATCGATCGCGGTGTGCTGGCGGCGTCGCGTGCCTCCGCCTCGCCGTACCGGCACGTCCTGTCGAGCGCCATCGGCGCCGAGGAGGCGATGCCGGAAGTGACGCGAGTCGACGTACGTCAGCGCGGCACGGTGGTGCTCGTGTGCAGCGACGGTCTGACGAAGCACGTCACCGACGCCGAGATCGCGGATCGACTGCACACGATGGAGAGCGCCGAGCAGGCGTCACGCGAGCTGCTGCAGCTCGCGCTCGACCGCGGTGGCAGCGACAACGTCACGATTGTCATTGGACGTGCGCGCCCGAAGTAAGGCGCTCCGCCTCCTCGATCTCGCCTTTGGTCATCGTCCAGCGCGCCGCCGTAGCGTTCGCGCGCACCTGCGCCGGTTTCGTTGCACCGGCAATCACCGAGGCCACGGCCGGCTTCGACCGCAGCCAGGAGATCGCGAGGTCGAGCACGGAATACCCTCGTGAGGACGCGAACTCCTCCAAGCGCTCGACGGCCTCGAGGTTCTCGTCGGTTAACTCGGACGCGTAGCGGCCCGACTCGAGGCGGCTTCCCTTCGGTGGGCGCTGCCCGCGTTTGTACTTGCCCGTGAGCAGACCGCTCGCGAGCGGATAGTACGGTATGAACGCCATCCCGAGCCGTTCACACTCCTGCAGCACCTCACGTTCAGGCTCGCGGTGGAAGAGGCTGTACTCGTTTTGCACGCTCACGAAGCGTGCGGCGCCCGGCCGCGCCGCCGCATGCGCTTCGCGCAGCTGAGCCGCATTAAAGTTCGAGCATCCGATCTCACGCACCTTGCCACTCTTCACCAGCTCGTCGAGCGCGGCCAGTGTCTCCTCGATCGGAACGGTGGGATCGGGCTCGTGAAGCTGATAGAGATCTATGTAGTCGGTCCGCAGCCGGCGAAGACTGTCTTCGGCGGCACGACGCACGTAATCCGGATGAGCGCCGCGGCGCCGTTCGTCGACGGGCATGCCGAACTTGGTCGCGATCACCACGTCGCGGCGCCGTTCGCCGAGCGCACGGCCGAGGAACTCCTCGCTCTGCGTCTTTCCATAGATATCGGCCGTGTCGAAGAAGGTGATGCCGGCGTCCAACGCCGCGTCGACGACGATGCGCGTCGCGTCGTAATCGATGCGTCCACCGAAGTTGTTGCACCCGAGCCCCACTATTGAGACCTCGAGCGATCCGATGCGTCGTGTTTCCATCGCGAGCCTCCTCTCGTGTACCGGCGTGCCACGTGATAAGGTAATCGAGACAGTCGCGGTGCCGATTCCGCCACTTGCGCGCTTTATCACCCTACCCTCCCCCGAAACGCTCATGAGATCTTTTCGCCTCCTCGCTTGCGCCTGCTTCTTCCCGGCAGTGCTCGGAGCGCAGGCTGCTACTGGTATTGCCGTGGTTCCAGCGCCGGATACGAAGCTGCCGCTCAAGCGCACGCCCGAGCCGACGAAGTCCGACATCACGGCGAAGGACCTGATGACGCGGCTGTACATCTTCGCCGACGATTCGATGCTCGGCCGTGAGGCGGGACAGCTCGGCAACGTCAGAGGCACGGAATACATCGCGCACGAAGTGCAGCGCATGGGACTGTCGCCCGCCGGCGAGAACGGCGGTTGGTTCCAGACGATTCCGCTGCGCCGCCGGAGTGTCGATCAGGCGTCTTCACTCACATCGGTCGGCGCGACACTGTCGTTTGGCACCGACTGGGTCGCCGGGGGCGGCAAGTCCGTTTCGGCGGAGCTGCCAGTGGTATTCGGTGGGATGCTCGGTGACTCGACGCCTCTGGTGTCAGCGGAGGACGCGGCGGGCAAGCTTGCGGTGTTCACGCTGCCGGCCGGTGCGAGCGCGATGCGCGCGTTCCGCAGGACGACGCGGATCCCGAAGACCGTCGCGGCAATCGCGATCGTCGCGCCGGAGATGTACCTCGGCTACTTCCGCCGGCCCACGGAGTTTCTGGATGACCCATCGGCCGGTGTGCGACCGCAGCCCGTGGCGCTGTTCATGACGAACACCGCGGCGTCGAAGCTGTTCCCGGCTTCTCCCCCGCTGGAGCAGCTCACGCCCGGCACCGCCGGCAATCGTGTGACCCTCGACCTGAGAGTCAGGATCGATTCCACGCCGTATCCCGCTCGCAATGTGATCGCGGTTCTCCCAGGGCGCGACCCGGCGCTCCGAGGCGAGTACGTCGCGATCGGCGCACACAACGACCACATCGGCTTCACCAATCATCCCGTCGATCACGACTCCATTCGGATCTACAACCACATCGTTCGACCCGGCGGAGCGGAACAGCAGGGCGCGATGGCCACGCCGGCGCAGCAGGCGGAGGTGAACAAGGAGCTCGCTGCATACCGCGCGCGGCACCCCGGATCGCAGCGGCCCGACTCGATCAATAACGGCGCCGACGACGATGGCTCCGGCACCGTCAGTGCGCTCGAGATCGCGGAGAAGCTCGCGTCACTCAAGGGCAGCGCGCGCCCGAAGCGTTCCATCGTGTTCGTTTGGCATACGGGGGAAGAGAAGGGACTGCTCGGATCGCAGTACTTCACGGATCACCCGACCGTGCCCCGCGATTCGATCGTGGCGCAGCTCAACATGGACATGGTTGGCCGTGGCGACGCATGGGATGTCGCGGGTGAGGACAAGGAGGGGAAGGCGCTCCATGGCGGGCCGCGCTTTCTGATGCTCGTCGGCTCGCGGCGACTGTCGACAGAGCTGGGCGATCTGATCGAGACGGTGAACCGGGACGATCACCACAATCTCGCCGTCGACTACGCTCTCGATGCCAACGGCCATCCCATGAACGTCTACTGCCGCAGCGACCATTACGAGTACGCGCGGTACGGCATTCCAATCGCGTTCTTCACCACGGGCGTGCACTCGGACTATCACCAGGTGACCGACGAGCCCGAGTACATCGATTACGAGCACATGGAGAAGGTCGCGAATCTGGTCGAGGACGTGGCGCTTCACGTCGCCGATCTCGATCATCGCGTGGTGGTCGACCACCCGAAGCCGGATCCGCACGGCAGCTGCCAGCAGTAGGCGCGAGGGCGGTCGCACGCGCCGGACGCGCGTGACCGACTATGGCACCAGCGGCTTCGGAACAACGTAGAAGTTCTCGTCGACGCGGAAGGCGCCGGGGTTCGACAGCGCCAGCGGCGCACTTTGCCACGTGCCGGTCGGATGAATCCATGCGTAGCCGCTGTCCGAGAGCGTCACGCGGACGGGCATGTCGAAGCCTGGCACCGTGTTCGCCCAACGATACTGGAGCTCGCCGCCATCGATCCGATACTCGAGCTCCGGGATCGTCGTCGTGCGCAGGTACTGATCGAAGATCCTGTCGAGCTTCTTGTGCGTGGCGGCGGCGAGATAGCGCTCGATCGCACCCGTCGTCACGGTCTGGTGCCAGAACGTGCGGTTGAGGCCACGGAGTGCATCACGCCAGACGGCGTCGTCGTTCACGACCTGACGAATCGTGTGCAGCATGTTGCCGCCCTTGTAATACATATCACCCGATCCTTCGCTGTTCACGCCGTACTGGCCGATGATCGGGCGATCGTTGCGGACCAGCGTCCGCGTGCCGATGACGTAGCGCGCGCCGGCGGCTTTTGCGTCGCGACACTCGGTGTACAGGTTCTCGGCGTAATTCGCGAAGCCTTCGTGCACCCACATGTCCGCCGCGTCCTTCACGGTGATGTTGTTACCAAACCACTCGTGCGCGCTCTCGTGCACGATGATGAAGTCCCACTGCAATCCGAGCCCCGTGCGCGACAGATCGCGGCCGAGATAGCCGTTCTTGAATTTGTTGCCATACGCGACGCCGCTCTGGTGCTCCATCCCGAGGTGTGGAGCCTCGACGAGCTTGTAGCCATCCCGGTACCACGGATATGGTCCGAACCAGTGCTCGAAGCAGATCAGCATCGGCTCGACCTGCTGCCATTGCACGCGTGCGGTATCGGCGTGCAACGCGAGCGGCCAGAAGTCGAGCGTGAGCAGTCCCGCCTCGCCGCCGTACGTGTCGGAGAAATGCGCGTACGTGCCCGCGTTGATCTCCACGTCGTAATTGTTGATCGGATTCGCGACGAACCATTCGTACGTGGTGGTGGAGTCCGCGTTGCGTCGCGTGCTGCGCAGCCGGCCGTTGGACACGTCGACGAGCGGATCCGGCACCGTGATGGCAATCCGCTGGCTGTCCGGCTCGTCGGCAAGAAGATCCTTGTTCGGCCACCACGCACTGGCGCCGAGCCCTTCGTTCGAGGTCGCGATCCAGGTGCGGCCGAGCGAGTCAGCGGTCCAGGTGAACCCCCCGTCCCATGGCGGTCGTTTGGCAATGCGCGGACGACCGTGATAGTACACGGCGATCGACTTGTGAGCGCCCGGCGGCTGCGTGGCAATCAGCGTCGCGAAGAAAGCGTTGCCATCGCGGCGATACGCCAGCGACTTGCCATCCTGCACCATGCTGTCGACCTCCAGGGGAAGTTGGAGATCGATCTGCATCTCGGGACCGCGGGCAGAGCGCGGCGGTGATTCGATAACCCGATAGGTGATGGCATTCCAGCCGCGAATGCTGCTGTCCGACGGACTCACCGAGACATGAAGGTCGTAGAAGGTGACGTCCCACCACGCACGCTGCGGCGTGTTGGAGCCCCGCAACGTATCGGCGTGGGTGAAGACACGTCCCTCTCCCTGAGCGGCCGACAGCGTGGGCGCGAGCAGGAGCCCGAGTGCGAGTCTGTTCATCTCACCGAGAAGGTCAGGGCGACCGCCGCCACACGTTGTTCGCGCGGTTCTGGTCGGGCAGCACCTGGCGCGGATCGATCTCCACGCGGCGCACACCTTTCTGCGCCGGTCCGCGATAGACGAACTGCTGCCCCAGATTCCACATCTCGACCGGCAGTCGCACCGTCTCCGTCGAGCCGTCGTCGAAGGTCAGCAGCAGCTCCGCCGGCATCACCATGGTACCGCGATTCGAGAGATACACGTTGGTGCCGCCGTCCGCGCGGCGCGCGACCGAATCGACCGCCTGATCGAGGCGCGCGGTCGTGAAGATCCAATCCCGCCAGAACCAATCCAGGTCCATGCCCGACGCATCGCGCATGAGTCGGAAGAAATCCGCCGGCGTCGGATGTTTGAACGCCCAGGTGCGGATGTAATCGCGGAAGGCGACGTCGAAGCGCTCCGGCCCCAGCACCTCGAAGCGCAGCGTCTGCAGCATGAGCGCCGGCTTCTCGTATCCCACCCACATCAGATCGCGCACTTCCGTGGGGTTGGTGATCAGTGGCTGCTCCTCGCCAGGCGTCGTGTGCGTGGCCGCGAGGTGCAGCGGGTGCACCTCCACCGTGTCGCCGTACGGCGTACCGCGGAAGTACAGGGCCGCGTTATGCAGATCGATGAACGTATTGAAGCCTTCGTCCATCCACGGGTACAGCCGCTCGTTCGAGCCGACGATCATCGGGAACCATTCGTGGCCGAACTCGTGCGCGAGATCCCACTGCTGGTCTTCGCGCGTGGAGTTGTTCGGCACGAAGGTGAGCATCGGGTATTCCATCCCCTGCACCGGCCCCTCGACCGTGGTCGCGTGCGACCAGGGATACCGATACCACTGTTCGCTGAAATACTTGATGGCCGCGCGACCCATGCGGTTGGCTTCCGGCCACTTGTCGGCGGTCGACCGGTAGAGCGTCTCGATCAGAATGCCATCGTAGGCCGATGCATCCCATTGCCAGTTCGGCGCGGCAGCCCAGGCGAAATCCCGAACGTTGCGCGCCGTGAAATGCCAGCTGCGGGATCCGGCGCCGGACGGGCGCGTCCGCTCCACGTGACCGACCTCGTCGCGCGCGATGATGGCAATGGCGGTGTCGGAGCGGCGGGCGATCGCCAGCCGCGCGCGCTGCGCCGGCGTCAGCACCTGTGCGGGGTTCTGCAGCTCTCCCGTAGCCGCTACGATGTAGCTCGACGGAACGGTGAGGGTCACGTCGTAGTCGCCGTACTCGAGGTAGAACTCGCCCGCGCCGATGTAGGGCTCGTGGTTCCAGCCGCGCACGTCGTCGTAGACCGCCATGCGCGGATACCACTGCGCAATCTCGAACAGCGGGCCGTCACGCCCCATGCGGCCCACGCCCTGCTCCGGCACCGTGAAGTGCCAGGCGAAGTCCATGTCGACCGATCGGCCGGGTGCGAGCGGCGCCGGCAGATTGACACGCATCGTGGTGCCATAGTTCGCGCGCTCGAGATTCGCGCCGGCGATCGTGGCCGATTCGAGGGTCGGCCGGCCGCGGAAGTTGCCACACGAGAAATCGAAGCTCACGTCGCCAAAGACCAGCGGCGGCTGGTTCAAGACATTCATGATGCTGTTCGGCGCGCAGATGTTCTGCTCCACCTGCATCCAGAGGTAGGCGAGCGTGTCGGGGGAATGGTTGACGTAGTGGATCGTCTCGCGCCCGTGCAGCACCGCCGCCGCCGTGTCGAGCACCGCCGTGATCCGATAGTCAGCGCGCTGCTGCCAATATTTCGGG
This sequence comes from uncultured Gemmatimonadaceae bacterium, assembly GCA_964537775.1. Lineage (GTDB taxonomy): Bacteria > Gemmatimonadota > Gemmatimonadetes > Gemmatimonadales > Gemmatimonadaceae > CAMLIT01. The sequence goes on from CAZICQ010000025.1 coordinate 23,831, forward strand.
CCCGGCCGCCCCGCCGCGGAGCGATACTCGTTAGGTGCCGGCAGCTGCAACTGCCGGAAGGGCGAGCTGTCGGCCACCGCGAGCTGCCGCGCCGATTGCGCAGCGCCGCGCACCGGTGCCGCCACCACGATCGCCACCGCCACGAGCGCGATCCGCACTGATCATCCTCCCCTGGAAGGTGTGAGAGCGCAGGGTGACACGCGACGCTCGCCCGACCCTGCCGCGACCGTCTCGAGCGCAGCATTATATGCTCCGCCCGCGGCGAGGATAAAATGATCGATGCCGCCGCTTGTTCAAGTCACACCACAGAGGCCAATTGCCAGCATGAGCAACACAGACCGCTGGAGGGAGATCGTCGCGTCGGCGCTGGATTGGGACCAGGCGCGCGTCACGCTCGAGAAGTCGGTCGCCGATCTCGCTCCCGAGCTACGTGGCCGGCGTCCGGATCGCTTTCCCCACTCCATCTGGCAGCTCCTGGATCACATCCGGCGCACGCAGCACGACCTACTCGACTTCTGCGTGAACGACCAGTACGCGGAGCCGCACTGGCCGGACGACTACTGGTCCAGCGCGCCGGCGCCGCCAAACGACGCAGCATGGAACGAGTGCCTGCGCGCGATCCACGGCGACCGCGAGGGGCTGAAGAAGCTGGCCACGGATCCGGGCCGCGACCTCACGGCCAAGATTCCGCACGGCACGGGGCAGACGTATCTGCGCACGATTCTCGTGGCCGTCGACCACGCATCGTACCACGTCGGCCAGATCATCGCCGTCAGGCGCCTCCTCGGCGCCTGGTGAGCTGCGCTAGCGGCAGCCCGTCGCGACATCGTCGTAGGCCGCCATTCGTCCCGACCAGAACTCCTGCACCTGGACCGCGATCGGACACATCAGCGTTTCCGATCGCCGCCCAGGATTGGGCTGCGGCGCCATGTAGCCGTACCTGAACAGCGCGCGCAGAAAGACGCTCGACGAATCCACCGGAAGCGTCGCCACATTCTCGAAGAACTTCTTCGCGTCCGCTCCCTGGCGGAAGAGATACTGCTCGACGTTGGACAGGTAGAATGCGCTCACGGTCGCGTCGTGATCCCGCAGCCAATCGCCAACGGCACGAATCGCCCTCGGGCCCGCGAAGTCGCCCACGAGCGGCACGATGAGATTCCGCCGCTCGAGATCGCGGATGACGCCGTAATTCTCCTCCGAGGCGAGCCAGCTGCGCTGCGTGCCCGCGCTGTCCGTCTCCGTCATCAGCGCGGCGTAAGTGGGCATGAAGCCGCGCGAGTAACCTCGCCCGGCCGGCGAGAAGGTGTAGGTCATCAATGGGCCCGCCGTGAAGAAGGCGCCATAGACGTACTCGAGACTGCGCAGATCCGCGCTGTCGAGCGCAAAGCGGTGCTGCTTGACGAGCCGGTCTTCCAGCGCCGCCAGATTCGCACGGTACAACGCACTGTCGGGTACTCCGACCGCGTAGGCGGCGAAGAGCGTGTCCACCGACACGCCGGCGTCGAGGCGGCGCGGGATGCGGCGCGCGAACAGGTTCTGCACCAGCTCCACGCGCGTGGACGACATCTCGAGCAGCGCCTTGTACATGAGATGCTCGATCATGTTCTGGCGGCGGATGTCGAAGATGAACGCCGCCTGCGGCCGCAACGCCGCGATGTAGGTGAAGTTCTGCTCAGGGCCGACACCGAGGTACGCGCCCTCACCGACCCGCCGGCCGGCGGCCAGCTTGGGAATCACCCACTGAAAGGTGGTCTCGTTCGACAGGAAGTTGTCGGAGCGGAAGAAGCCGCCGGGCTCCGACATCGAGTCCACCATCTGCCAGAACTCCTGATCGCCGAGCCGCCGCGGAATGGCGCTCCGCTGCGCAAAGCCGGAGCGCGCGGCGAGCGACAGGAGCACGCCTAACGCGGTCGCCCACAACAGCCGGCGCGGGGGATGGGCACGGTGTACCCGATGGAGAACGGACATGTGGCCCCCTGCTCCCCTACATACGATTCGGCGTGGGTTACTGCCTGCGCTGGAGCTCCAGCAGCACGTCATCCATGGTGTCGACGAGCCGATCGGCATCACGGTCGTCGAAGGGCATGGGCGGACGAATCTTGAGCACGTTGTGCAATGGCCCGTCGGTGCCGAGCAGAATGCCACGCTGGCGCATGCGGTTCACCACGTACGATGCCTCGGCGGCCGCCGGCCGCAGCGTTGTCCGGTCGCGCACGAGCTCGACGCCTAGAAAGAGTCCGGAGCCGCGCACGTCCCCAATCAGCTCGTGCCGTCCCATGATAGAACGCAGTCCGGCGAGCAGGCGTTGGCCAACCTCGCGCGCGTGCTCCTGCAGCTGCTCGTCGCGCAGCACATCGAGCACCGCCAGGCCGATGGCACACGACACGTTGTTGCCACCGAAGGTGCTGAAGTACTCCATACCATTGTCGAAGGCGGCGGCGATCTCCGGCGTGGTGATCACCGCGCCGATGGGATGGCCATTCCCCAGCGGCTTACCGGCGACGACGATGTCCGGCACCACCTGCTGCGTCTCGAACGCCCAGAAGCTCGTGCCTACGCGGCCGAGCCCTGTCTGCACCTCGTCGGCAATGCATACACCACCGGCATCGCGCACGAAGCGATACACATCCGCGAGATAGGCCGGAGGCAACATGATCTGGCCAGCCACGCTCGGGCAGCTTTCGGCCAGGAACGCCGCGACGCGTGTTCCCTTGCGGCCGAGGCGCTGCACGATGTCGTGCACAGCTCGCGCGTACGCAGCGCCCGCGTCGGCACCACGATGGATGCCCCGAAAGGTGTCTGGCAGCGGCGCGACGTGCACCCAGGGCGGAGCGCCGCTGCCGCCGGGACCGGCGTGCTTGTACGGGCTCAGCTCCACCAGCGTCGTGGTGTTGCCATGGTACGCCGCCTCGAGCACGATCGTGTCCGTGGCGCGGGTGGCCGCGCGCGCGAGGCGCAGTGCAAGCTCGTTCGCCTCGCTCGCCGAGTTGACGAAATAGCAGACACGCAGCGGTGCCGGCAGCGTCGCCGATAACCGCGCCGCGTACTCGTTGAGCAGATCGCTCAGATAGCGTGTGTTGGTGTTGAGCACGGCCATCTGCTGCTGACCGGCGCGCACAACGCGCGGATGACAGTGACCGACGTGCGGCACGTTGTTGTATGCGTCGAGAAGGCGCCGCGCCTCGTCGTCATACAACCACTGCATCCAGCCGCGCGCGAGCTTGACCGGCTCGCTGTACCCGACGCTCAGATTGCGTCCGATGCGCGACCGCCGCTCGCGCAACGCCGCATCGCGCGAAGGCGGTGTCCACGGGAAGCGATCGGGCGGCACGCGGGCGAGCAGGTTGGCATCGGGACAGAAATGGCGCCACACGTCGCGATCGGCCGGCCGGCCGACACCCGGATAATCGACGCCGAGCTCCAACAGATCGACGATGATCTGCAGGTGCAGGTGCGGCGTCCAACCACCGTTCACCGCCGCGGTGCCGAGCGTGCCGATCTGATCGCCGGCTTTCACCACACGTCCCGGCTTCACCATCGACAACGATTCGCGGCTCAGGTGACCGTACAACGTGAAGAACTCCACGCCGGTGTCGGTCTCGTGTCGCAGAATGATTACGCGGCCATAATCCTGCGGCGCGTCGTTGTCGGCGACGGCGTGAACGACGCCTGCCAAGGGCGCAAACACCGGTGTGCCCGCATCGGCAAAAAGATCGAGGCCCAGATGAATCGTGCGCCGCTCATCCTCGCCGCCGTCGTTTGCGAACGCGTCGGTTTGGTAGAGCAGTCGCGGCTCGTCCCAGCGGCCAACGGCAACGCGCACGCCGGCGGCGTTCATTGCGGATTGAACGCGCGGACTCAGCGCCGGCTCCGCGTTTTCCCGCAGATCCCCGGAAATGATCGGCGCGCCGACGCTCAGATCCAGCACCAAGCAGTGCTCGGAGGCGAGATCGATGCCGAGCAGCGGCGCTAAGCTGGACGAATGCGCGCGCAGGAACCCGACCACACTCGCCGTCGCCCCGACCGGCTCGTGCCCGGCCGCCCTTCGCAGCGTGGCGCGGGCAAAGCGAAACGGAATGGCGGCCAGCCTGGGCAGCGCAAAGCGAATCGCCGTTTGGCTGATGTCGAGATAACTGTTGTCTGGGCGCTGCCGTCGCTGCGACGCCGCGATGCAGGCGCTCGTGCACAGCCGGAGCATCGCCAGTCCCCAGAGCGCGTCGACCTCCGCCACCAGGAGACTTCGAGCCGACGTATAGCCGCGCAGTACCGCTGTCGCCGATGCCAGTGGATCCGATGCCGCCCCTCGTTCGTCGAGCAGGGCGTACGCCGTTGCGATCGCCAGATCGGCGATCGTCCAGCTGTGCACCATGTCGCCGAAGTCGACAATCCCAGATAGACGCTGATCGCCGGTACGGTCGTCGCGCCCCTGCTCGACCAACAAATTGTGGTCGTTCAGATCGCCGTGAATCGCCGAGCAAGGAAGCCGGGACAATAGCGGAGCCGTGTCGCGGTCGAAGGCGGCGATCAGGGCGTCCACGGCCGCGGCCACCGCGTCGTCGTCGAGCAGGGGCCGGAGCTCGCTCACCACGCGGCGCCCGTTGGCAAGGTCCCAGTAGAAGCTGCGATGAATCGCCGGCGCGTCGAAGGTTGCCAACGACGCCGCGAGCGCAGCCGTACCTCGCCCGAGGTCCTCGAGCAACGCGGGCGAGCGATAGCGTACGTGAGCGAGCGGTGTACCGGGCAGCCACGCCACCGCCCAGAGGAGATGCGCCCTGCCCCGCTCGTCGGCCACGGACAGCAAGCGCTCGCCGCGAACCGAGGACAGCAGGCGCGGAACGACAGCGACGGAGTGGGCAACGTGCTCCAGAGCAGACTGCAGCGCCTCGAGCAGCGAACGTTCCTCACGTGCATTCGCGATCTTGAGCACGAGGCGACGGCCGCAAGCGTCTTCGATCAGGAAGTTCTGATCGCGCTCGCTCGGCAGCGCTTGGGCGGTGCCGTCGACACCGTAGTGCTCGCGCGCCAGATGGGCGGCGGCGGCGAGGTCGAATCGCGGGGCCTGGTCCAGCGCGCCTGGCGCAGGCACCGGCGTCAGCGCGTTTCGCCGCTCGAGATCATCGGACGCGGTACGCCGCGATCGACCAGACGCACCGAGCCGCGGCGCGGCAGCGGCTTTCCGTCGAAGTAGTCGGACACGAAGCGAATCGCCATCGTGCCCTGGAGACGGCCATCGGCAACGCGACGCAGCTCGAACACCGGAACGCGCAGCGCATTCGCTCTCGCCATGGATGAGACGATGGCCGCGGAGTCGACCGGATAGACGACGATCGCGTCGACGTGCTGGCTCATGAAGCTGTCGATCTCCGACTGCTGGATTCTGTTACGGCGATCGGCGAAGGTGACGATCAACTGATAGCCGTGCTTCAGCGCTTCATCGCGCAGCCCCTTCTCGATGTCGCGATAGTACGCGCTGTCGCGCGCGGGCAGCGAGACGCCGATCATCTTTGCCGCGCCCGCACGGGCGTCGTTCTCGATACGACATCCGCACACGGCGAAGCTCGTGATGGCTGCGACTAGTGTCCATCGAGAGAGGCGTGCGGCGACGGGCATGATGTGAAATCTAGTCGGCGGAGACTGCAGTCGAGAGTCGATAGTCGGGAGTTAACGGCGTTGGAAGTATGGGCTCGGCATGTGGGGCACTGATGCCGAGTCTTTCCTTGTTGCGCTGTGGTCAATCCAATATCGTAGAACACGCAGAGAGATGAGGGAGTGGAAGATGTTATGACGACATGGTCTGTGTCGCGCCGTCCTTGGCCCTCAGCTCGCTCCGGTTGGCCGGTCGCGGTCTGCACTGCGTTTCTCCTGCTCGCGCACACCGCGGCAGCGCAGGTGGTGCGTGGGCGCGTCCTGGCTCCCGACAGCACCCCCGTCGCCGGATCGATTCTCTTTCTCGTCGACAGTGCTGGTGCAACGGCGGCGCGCACGCTCTCCGACGCGCACGGCGAGTTTCTCATGCGTGCGCCTGTGCCGGGCGTGTATCGGCTGCGCAGTCTGCGCATCGGCTTTCGGCCATTCACGAGCGCAGCGTTTCCGCTCGTCAGCGATTCGATGACCACACAGACAGTCGTCGTCAGCAGTATTCCGGTCACACTGTCGAAAGTACAGATCACTGGCAAGAACGAATGCCGCACTGATCCCGCGGAAGGTTCGGCGGCGCTGGAGTTGTGGACCGAAGCGCGCAAGGCATTGCTCACATCGGTGCTGAGCCGGGAAGCGCGCGCGCTCGAGGTGCGGCTGCTGACCTACGAACGCACAGTCGATCCGACAGCCGGCGGCGAGCGCGTCGTGTCGCAGCAGCTCCAAATCCGGAGCGGGCCATCGCGAAAGCCGTTCTACAGCACACCGGCAGCGGATCTGGATCAGCGAGGTTATGCCATCCCGGACGCGGACGGTACGATTTACCTCGCGCCGGACGCCGACGTCCTCCTCTCGGAATTGTTCGGCGCCGGACACTGTCTGCGCGCGGTGATGTCGCCGGACAGCGGTCGTATCGGCCTGGCGTTCTCGCCGGCGCGCAGAAGAGAGAATGTCGTCGATGTCGAAGGCACGCTGTGGCTGGATCGCATTACCGCCGAGCTGCAGACGATGGACTTTCAGTACACGAACGTGCCGGGAGAGTTCATGGAGAGCGGAGGCGGAGGACATCTCGCGTTCGCCCGTCTGCCCGGCGGCGCGTGGATCGTGTCTCGTTGGGAGCTGCGTCTGCCCCTCCTTGCGCGTGTGCGCTCGAACGACGCACAGATGGTCGTGGGCGCCAGCGGCAGGCCGGGGTTCGAGACGCGGACGAGCTCGAGATTGCGCGTGCGCGGGATCCAGCTCACGGGCGGAGCCGTGCTCGAGGCGAAAGAAGAGGGACGTATCGTCTGGTCGGCCGGACTGCCATCGCTGCACGGTACCGTGACCGAGGCGCCAAACGCGAGATCGGTCCCCGCGGTGGCGCTCTGGCTCATTGGCACCGATTATCGCGCGACCACCGACGCGGAGGGAGTGTTCTCGTTCGCGGAGGTCCTCCCCGGACGGTACACCCTGCGCGTGCGGGCGCCGGTACTCGATTCGATGGGGTATCGCCCAACTGACATCGACGTCGAGGTGAACGAGCTCACTCCCCTGTCGCAGCGGATCACGCTGCTCTCGCCGGCGAACGCGCTGAAGCAGCTCTGCCACATCGACGAGCAGCGGCCGCTCGAACCGGTGGCGCTGCTCCGCGGAATCGTCCGCGACGACAAGGGCGCCGCCGTGGGCGCCGGCCACCGCGTCGTCGCGTTGTGGTTTGCGGACCTCGACTCGCGATTCACGAATGTGGACGTCAAATACGCGCGGCGCGCGGCGGAGACCGATTCCGCCGGCGAGTTCACCTTCTGCCGCGTGCCGACGGGCAAGCGCATCACGCTGACCGCGTGGTGGCGGAGCGGCGCGCCAACGGATTCGGTTTCATTTGTCATCGGTCCGGACGAAACGTATCGGTATATCTCCCTTCGACCTGCCCGGTAAGAGCGCAACTGCTTAACGGCGCTGACGCCCTCAGAGCGCTGACGGCGGCACCTGCATTCCGACAACCGTCCATGAAGTCCGAGTGCGCAGTGCGCAGTACGTCCGAAGTCCGCAGTGCGCAGTTGGTCAGAGTGCGAAGTCCGCAGCTCTTGGTCCGCAGTCCGCAGTCCGCAGTCCTTACCGACGCGCCACCTGCTCACCCGGCAGCAGTGCGTCATAGATGAACGCGTGCACCGGCGTCTCGACGCCGCGCTCGCGGCCGAGGCGAACGACGGCGCCGGTCCAGGCGTCGAGCTCCGACGGGCGGCCGGCGGCAATGTCGCGCTGCAGTGAGGTCGTGCCCTCCGGCACCTGGGCATCCACGAACGCCATCGAGCGCGCGACGACGTCGTCAGCGAGGGCGACGCCGTGGGCGCGGCCGACGTCGCGGATTTCGGTCATCGCGCGTTCGAGCATGCGGCGCGTCGACGGAGCGGAGCGAAAGACGCCAAACGGGGTGCGCGAGATCGCGCCGATGCTGCCGCTGGCGACGACGAAGACGAACTTCTCCCACAGCTCGACCTGAATGTCAGTGACGCTGTCGATCGTCACGCCGGCGTGCTCGAACGCCGCGCGCAGCTTCGTCACGCGCTCACTCGGCCGATTGTCGCTCTCGGCGAAGGCAATCGACGCCCGGCCGCCGATGTGCCTGATCAGCCCCGGCCCGCCGATGAAGCTGAAGATCTTTGCCGTGCCCGTGAGCACATGGTCGGCGCCGAGCCGCGCCGCGAGCTCCTTCGTCGCCTCGACGCCATTCTGGAAGGGCAGCACGGCCGTGCCAGGGCCAATCAGGCGCCTGATCGCTTCCGCGGCTTCCGCGAGCTGCCATGTCTTGACGGCGACGATGATGACGTCCGCCTCACCTAACGACAACGGATCGTCGGTGGCGTTGGCGGGTCGGATCGTGAAGTCGCCCTTGACGCTCTCCACCCGCAGCCCGTGCTCGCGAATCGCGCGCAGATGCTCGCCGCGCGCGACGAAGGTGACGTCCTCACCGGCCTGGGCGAGCCGCCCGCCGAAGTAGCCGCCAATGCCGCCGGTGCCAAGGATTACGATGCGCATAGGTGTCAGTCGTCAGTCGTCAGTCGTCATTCGGCAGTCGGGCAGTCGGCAGTCGTCAGTGCCTGCGGATCTCCCGTGCGGAAGGGTTCGAGCGTAGCTTCGGCCGCATGCTTGGACTCGTGCTGCAGCTCCTCGCCATCACCCACGTTACGGTAATCGATACCGGGGCGGCGCGGCGTCATATGACGATCGTCGTGGCGGGCTCGCGGATCGAGTCCGTTTCACCATCATCCGCCGGCCAGCTGCCGGCGTCAGCACGTATCATCGACGGACGGGGCAAGTTCCTCATCCCGGGGCTGTGGGACATGCACGTCCACACGCAGCTCGCCGGGATCGACGAACGCCCGCTGCTCGGCTTGTTCATCGCCAACGGCGTCACCGGCGTGCGGGACATGGGCGGCGACTTCGGCGTCATTGACGGCTATCGGAAGGACATCGCGCGTGGTGTGCTGGTGGGCCCGCGGATCGTCGCCTCGGGTCCGTATCTCAATGGTGTCGACGTGCCACTGCCGCACTTCGACGTGCACAGCGCGGAGGACGCGCGCCGCGCCGTCGATTCGCTTGCCGCACTGGGCGTGGACTTCGTGAAGATCCACAGTCGTGTGCCGCGCGAAGCGGTGTTCGCCGCCCTGCGCGAGGCGCGGGCGAAGCATCTCGCCGTGGCCGGCCACGTGTCGTACGGCATCACCAACGAGGAAGCATCGGATTCCGGGCAGCGTAGTCTCGAGCACCTGCTCGGCTTTCCAAACGAGTGCAGCGCGCAGGATTCAGTGCGCTTCGCCCGAGTGCATCCGTTCATTCGCGTCGCGTTCAACCAGTGCACGTCGCGCGACCAGACACCCGTCTACCACCATCTGGCGCGGAATGGCACCTGGGTCACGCCAACGCTCACGGCGATGTGGGAGTTCGCGATCCTGCCCAGCACCGCGCTGCCGGCCGATTCGCTGGGGCACTACCTCCCCGACTCGCTGCGCGGCTTCTGGCGCGACGCGATGGGGGCCCCGACCGATCTGCCGCGAGAAGCCGAGGCGCTCGGCCGCGCGCTCTTTGCCAAACGACTCCAGCTCGTGAGGGCGTTGCACGCGGCCGGGGTCCCACTCCTCGCCGGCACCGATTCGCCGCTGCGCAACAGCACCCCTGGCTTCGGCCTGCACGAGGAGCTCGCCCTGCTCGTGTCGGCGGGATTGTCGCCGCAAGCGGCGCTGCGCGCCGCCACCTACGAGCCGGCGCGCTATTTCGACGCGCTGGACTCGCTCGGCACCGTCGCACCGCGCAAGCTCGCGGACCTGGTGCTGCTCGACGCCGATCCGATCGCCGACATCCACAACACGCGGCGCATCGCGCTGGTGATCACGCGCGGACGCGTCTACGATCGGGCAGCGCGCGCCGCGCTGCTCGACGCCGCGGACCGCGCGGCGCATGCCACCCACTGACGGTCACCCGATCACCCGAACCGGGCTGCTACGATTTGTCGTCGCGGGTCGATCATCCGCCGCGTAGCGCAGTCAGCGCATTCACGCGCGTTGCTTTTTTCCCCGGTAGATAGCACGCGAACACAGCAACGGCGCCGAGCAATAGCGCAGCGCCTATGAACGTTGCGCCGTCGTGGGTGCCGACGCCAAAGAGCAGCTTCTCCATGGCGGTCGTACCGAGCGACGCGAGCACGAATCCGAGCACGATGCCCGTGAGCGACAGCGCCGCGCCACGCCGCACAATCAGCGCAACCACCGCGCGTGGGGCAGCTCCCAGTGCCAAGCGCACACCGATTTCGTGGCGGCGCTGCTGCACGGTGTAGGACATCACGCCGTAGATCCCGATCGCCGCGAGCAGCAAGCCCAGACCGCCGAATAGCGCAAAGAGGACGGCACTGAGTCTCGTTACGCCGACCGATTCTGACACGAGCGCCGCCATCGGACGGATTGACGCCAGCGGAACTTCGGGATCGACGCTGCGCAGCGCGTTGCGAATGGGAGCGGAGTATTGGGAGGGATCGCCCGTCACATGGACCACGAGGAACATCGTGTGCCACGCAAACTGCGTCAGCGGCCGATAGATCTCCATGAATGGCTGCGTCCGCGCGTCCACGTGGTGAATGTCTCCCGTAACGCCCACGATCCGGACGTGCTCCATCTTGTCCCACTCATAGTCGAGATAGTGCCCGATCGCGCTTCCATTGGGCCAGAACTTGTGTGCCAGCGTGGCGCTCACCACGGCTACCGGCGCCGAGCCGATGCCGTCGCCAGCCGTCAGATCGCGGCCCTCGAGAATCGGAATTTTCATTGCCGCGAAGTAGCCCGGTGTCACTGCCCGCATGTCGCCAACGGGCTTCTCGCCTTGCGGCAGCACGGGAAATCCTTCGACGTCGAAGCCGCTGGCCGACCGCGCGCCCGAGAGTGGCAGATGGCTTACCAGTCCCGCGTTCGTCACACCGGGAATCGCTTGAATGCGCGACAGCAGCGCTTCGAATGCTCGCACGGTCGCGGTGTCGTTCGGGTATCTCACCGTGGGGAGAGCGACGCGCGCCGTGAACACGTGCTGGGCGTCGAAGCCGAGGCTCACGCGATCCAGGGCGGCCATGCTGCGCGCCATCAGCCCCGCCCCTGCGAGCAGCACCAGTGCGAGCGACATCTCGGCCACCACCAACGCGCTCCGCAACCGGCCGGACCGCCGTGATTGACTCGACCCTGTCCGACCGCCCTCCTTCAGGAGAGACTGCACGTCGGCGCGCGTGGTCTGGATCGCCGGCGCCAGGCCGAAAAGCACCACGGTGAACAACGTGAGCACCGCGGCGAACACCAGCACCCGCCAGTCCATCGAAACTTCGTGCAGCGTTTGGATCGACAGTCGGTCGGGAACCAAGGCGACCAACGTTGACGTCGCGCGAAACGCCAACAGAAATCCCAGCAGCCCAGCCCCAGCTGCCAGCACTGCGTTTTCCGTGAGCAGCTGCCGGATGACGCGAGACGGCGAAGCACCGAGCGATACGCGGAGCGCGATCTCGCGCTGGCGATCCGCCGCACGCGCCAGGTGCAGATTCGCCACGTTGGCGCACGCGATCAGGAGCAGAAAACCCACAGCGCCCAGGAGCGTCCAGAGCATCCGCTGAGATCCTCCCACCAGCTGCTCTCGCAGCGGTACGGCGAACGCGCTCCAATTAGCGTCCACGTCCGGCAGGTCGTGCCCGCGCTGCGCGGCGATCGCTCTCAGCTCTTTGTTCGCGGCCTCGATCGTCGCACCGGCCTTCAGACGGCCGACCGCGCGAAGACTTCGCCCCGACGCGGTTCGTTGCGCTGCGCTAAAGCGTGTCGGCACCCACACGTCGACGTGTTCGTAGAGCTCGGCCTCTGGGCCGGCGACGCCGATCACGGTCTGCGACGTGCCATTCAGGAGAATGCGACTGCCGATCACTGACGAGTCGCCGCCAAGTTGGTTGCGCCAGAACGCGTAGCTCAGCACGACCACTGGCGGTCCCCCCGGCACGTCCTCGGCCTCGAAAAAAAAACGCCCCAACACCGGCCGAGCACCCAGCGTCGGGAAGATGCTCGCGGTGGAGACGCGGGCGAGCACCGAGATAGCATCGCGCCCTCTGGCGCTCAGGGCAGTGCGAGTCTCATAGAACGCTGCAGCGTTCACCAGCGATCTCACCTGGTCGTGCCACGCGAGATAATTGCCGGGATTCACCTCGCCGGGGCCACACATCGGGGTGCCCGGCTTCCACGTGGGACTCTTTTCACACAAGGCAACGAGCCGATCGGCGCCGGCGTAAGGCAGCGGCCGAAGCAGCACCGCATTGACGACGGAGAAGATGGCCGTCGTCGCGCCGATGCTCAGCGCCAGCGTCGCCACCACGGCGGCCGTGAACGCCGGTGCGAGGCGAAGGCTGTGCACCGCGTAGCGCACGTCGCGCATCAGCTCCTCGGCGGGCCGGCTGCGTATCTCGTCGCGCGTGGCTTCACGCCACTGCTGCGGGCCGCCGAACGCGAGGAGCGCGGCACGTCGGGCCTCATCAGGCGCCATCCCGGCGCGGACGTTCCGTTCCGTGGCCATGTCGACGTGGAACCGCATCTCCTCGCTCAACCGCTGATCCATCATGACAGCTTTGCGATAACCCAGAAGCAGCAGGAGATGGTCGCGCCATTGGCGCACCGCGGATGAAAGGCGCATGCGCTCAGGCCTCAAGCGCGAGGATCATCTCCACCGCCCGCGACATTCTCCGCCACGCCTGCCGCTCGGCGGCCAGCTGCGCCCGGCCCGCAGCGGTGAGCGCGTAATACCTCGCCCGACGGTTGTTCTCCGTCGTCTCCCAGGTCGAGCTGATCAGCCCTTTGCGTTCGAGGCGGTAGAGCGCCGGATAGAGAGAGCCTTGGCCTATCTGGAGGAGGTTCTTCGACCCCTGCTCCAGCCGCTCGGTAATACCCCACCCGTGCATGGACCCAAGCTGAAGCGCCTTGAGCACCAGCAGGTCGAGCGTGCCGCGTAGCAGATCGTCGCGGGACTTGTCGGTCACCATCTACTCCATTCGATGTTCGAAAGGAGGGTAGCCTGTCTCCTTTCGATAATCAAGGGAAGTGTCGCCTCAAGTCGCCAGTCGCCCGTCGTCAGTCGCCAGTTACCGCAGATCTCCCGCGCGGGCGCGTACAGGCGTAGCTTCGGCCGCATGCTCGGCCTCGTGCTTCCGCTTCTCGCCAATACCCACGTTCGGTAATCGATACCGGCGCGGCGCAGGCCACCCACTGACCCTCACCCGATGACCCGATCCGGACTTCTGCGCTTCGTGCTTGCGGCGGCGATCCTCGCGCTGGCGGCGGAGCCTTCGGCCGTCCGCGCCCAGCGCGCCACGCGCACCCTGCCCCGACCGGAGGCGATCCTCGGCTTCGCGCCGGGCGCCGACCGGCATCTGCCGTCATGGAAGCAGATCACCGACTATTTCACCGCACTCGGCGCGGCGAGCCCACGCGTGTCGGTGCGCACGTTAGGCAAGACGACGTTGGGCCGGCCGTTCATCGTCGCCTTCATCAGCGACTCGGCCACGCTGGCGAATCTGGAGCACTACCGGCAGATCCAGCGCAAGCTGGCCGACCCGCGCCTGCAGGGAGGGACGGGCGAGCGGGAGCGGCTCGTCGCCGAGGGAAAGAACGTCATTCTGATCACGTCCAGCATCCACTCGACGGAAGTGGGGGGCTTCACCACGCCGATCGTCATCGCCGATCGCCTGGCGCGCGGCGACACGCCGGAAGCGCGCTCGGTCCTTGCGAACACGATCATCATGCTCGTGCCGTCGCAGAATCCGGACGGCGTCGACATCGTCGGCGACTGGTATCGCTCGACGCTCGGCACCAAGGCCGAAGGGACGCAGCCGCCGGAGCTCTATCATCACTATACGGGTCACGACAACAATCGCGACTGGTACGCCTTCACGCAGGTGGAGACCCGGTACACGGTCGACTCGCTGTACACGCCGTGGGATCCGGAGATCGTCAATGACCTGCACCAGCAGGGCGCCAACGCCGGGCGCATCTTCATCCCGCCGTACATGGACCCGATCGAGCCGAACATCGATCCCATCCTGACCGCCGCCACGAACTCGTTAGGCCAGGCGATGACCTGGCGGATGATCGCCGAAGGCAAGACGGGCGTCGCGACGAACGCATCATACGACGAGTGGTCGCCGGCGCGGCAGTACTCGTACTATCACCGCGGAGCCCGGCTGCTCACCGAGACGGCGAGCGCGCGGCTGGCGACGCCGATCGACCTCTCGTTCGAGCAGCTCGGACCGGGCCGGGGCTACGACGCCCGCGAGGTCACGTGGAACTATCCGGTACTCTGGCCGGGCGGCAGGTGGACCTACGGCGACATCGTCACCTACCAGACGAGCGCCACGTGGGCGCTGCTCACGCAGGCGGCGCGCGACCGCCGGCAGTGGCTGGAGGCGTACGCCACGTTAGGCGACCGCGCGCTCGCGCCGTCGGCGCCGTGGTCGATGGAGAAGTGGCCGGCGGCGTACGTGATCCCGAAGACGGGACAGACGGACAGCACCGCCGTGCAGCGGCTCGTCTGGAATCTGCAGCACGGGCAGGTGGAGGTGCGCGAGAACGCGACCGCGCTGACCGACGGCGACAGGCAGCTGCCGCCGCGTGGTGCGTACGTCGTCGTGCTGCGCCAGCCCTTTGGCAGCTTCGCCAAGGCATTGCTCGAGCCGCAGCACTACCCGGACCTGCACGAATATCCCGGCGGCCCACCCAAGAAGCCGTACGACGTCACCGCGGAGACGCTGCCGCTGCTGTTGGGCGTCCGCGTCTTCACGCTCGCCTCGGTCAACGACGGTGCCCTGACCGCGCCGGCGCCGCCGCAACGGGAGCCTGTGTACGCGGCGTCCGGCCTCAGCGGCGGCAGCGCCAGACAGATCGCGATCTATCGTAATTACAACGCATCGATGGACGAGGGATGGACGCGTTGGATATTCGACCGGTACCGCATTCCGTACACGTCGATCGTGGATCGCGACGTGCGCGGCGGCGGACTGCGGCGGCGCTTCGACGTCATCATCCTGCCGGACCAGTCGAAGCAGGCGCTCGCGCGCGGGCTCGGCGCGAGCTACCCCGACTCGCTGCGCGGCGGACTTGGCGACGCCGGTCGCGCCGCGCTCGCGGCGTTCGTCGACGACGGCGGCACACTGATCGCCTTCAACGGAGCGTCGGACTACGCCATCGACGCGCTGAGCCTTCCTGTCCGGGATGTGCTCGCCGGCGTGAAGAGCAACGAGTTCTACGCACCGGGATCGATCCTGGCGGTGCAGTACGATCGCGCCCAGCCCGTCGCCAAACGACTCGCCGCCGGCGACACGCCGGGCATCTGGTTCGAGGACGGACCGGCATTCGAGCCCACGGACAGCAGCGTGGCCGTGGTCGCGCGCTATCCCTCGTCAGGCAAACCCCTGCTCTCCGGCTGGCTGCTCGGCGAGTCGCACATCGACGGCAAGGCGGCGCTGGTGGACGTGGCGCGTGGAAAGGGTCATGTGGTGTTATTCGGTTTCCGGCCGCAGTATCGAGGGCAGTCCATGGCGACGCTGCCGTTGTTGTGGGGAGCCATCTTACGCTAGGGCGCGGACGCCCTAACGGCGCTGACGCCCTGAGGACGCCAACGCTATGAGCGCTAACGGCGGCATCTGCATTCCGACAACCGTCCGCTGAAATCCGAGTCCGCCGTCCGCAGTACGTCCGAAGTTCGCAGTGCGCAGTTGGTCAGAGTCCGAAGTCCGCAGTTTCTGGCGCGGAGTTGGTCAGCGTCCGAAGTCCGCAGCTCTTGGTGCGCGCTCTCCTAAGGGCTCCAAACATTACGTTCGCCGCTTACCCGCGTCCTCGCATTACGAAAGGATGAAGGTGTAACAGCCGTCACACAGCGCAGTTAGGCAGACGTTTATGATCGCCGTCGCTGTAACTCCCGACTCCCGACTCTCGACTCTCGACTGCCCCTCCCGGAACCAACGTACACCGGACTGGTGTATTACGCCCCGTTGCCCGAACTTTCCTCTTCCCAGCCGTTCTTCCACCAGGCAGGTACCATGACCATGTCTCGTCTGTTCGTGCTGCTTCCCTTTGTCGCGGCCGTCGCGGCGTGCGACACGAAGGCGAAGGAGCAACTCCACACACTCGCGCACGTCGACTCGCTGCGCACCGACTCGCTCAACGCCGTTCGCACTGACCTCATGAACGAGGTGATGGCGTCGACGCAGTTCGTGAACGACATCAACCGTCAGATCGTGAAGGTGAAGGACCTCGAGGCGAGGCGGCCGGCGGTGCAGCTCACGCGCGAGTCGGAGCTCACCAAGGTCAAGGACGAACGCGAAGCCGTGCTGGCGAAGATCACGGCGATGTCGGATCGCCTAACGGCGGCTGAAGGGCGCATCGCGGCGCTGCGGGCGCGCGCCCGCAAGGTCGCGGCGCAGGATTCGACGCTGCTCGGCCAGATCGCCACCTACGAGAAGACGATCGCCGACCTGAAGCAGACGGTCGAGCAGCAGCGCGCCGAGATGCAGGCGGTGATCGACAAGCAGACGGCGCAGATCGCCTCGCTCAACAAGAAGGTGGATACCCTGACGACGAAGAGCGCGGCGCTCAGCGACACCGTCGGGCAGCTCACGACGGAGAAGAACACGGCGTACTACGTCGTCGGCACCAAGGACGAGCTCGTGCAAAAGGGCATCCTGGTCGAGGAGGGGCACAAGCGCTTTCTCGTCTTCGGCGGCCGCCGCATCGAGCCCGCCCGCGAGCTCGACACGTCGGTGTTCACGCGCATCGACCGCCTCAAGGATCGGAAGATCGCCCTGCCCGAAGGCGAGTACACGATCCTGAGCCGGCAGAACGCGACCTACGCGGCACCCGATTCGGCCCGCGACGGCAAGATCTCGAAGGGACTCACGATCCAGCAGCCCGAGCGCTTCTGGTCGGCGTCGCGCTTCCTGATCCTCGTCCGCAGCTGACCCGGCGGGCGCGACCGCGCCACGCCGGTCATCCCGCGCACAGGCCAAACGAGCGACCGCTCCTCAGGAGGAGCGGTCGCTCGTTTGGCGCAGGAGGTTCTCCAGCTCGTCGACGTCGGGCGGCATCAGGAGCACGCCGATATCGTGCTCGAGCGCGAACGCCCGCACGCGATCGAGTGCTTCGCGGGCGCCGAAGATCACGACGGTGACCCCGCGCATCGCCGCGCGGCCGATGATCTCGTCGTTGCAGTAGCCGGTATCGTCGCAGTCGATCAGCGCCACGCGCGGGCGCGTGCGTCGCATGGTCGCATCCGGCAGCTCCGGCGGTCGTGGAAAGCGCACATCGTATCCCAACGTTTCGACGAGCGCCCCGAGCAGCGCCGCCGCGATCGCGTCCTGCGACACCACGAGGACGATCGTGCCGGTGCGTATTGGTCGTGCTGAGGAATCGAAGGCGGACATATCTCCTTGTGTGCCGCAAGTGGTGCACCGGCCCGCGGCGCGGCGCACGAAAGCTGATAATTTTTGTTTGCGTGTCTACCCTCCCGGTCGAAGCCGCTCTGCCCGCCTTGCGGCACGCGCTGCGCGCGGGCACGGGCGCGGTGCTCCAGGCGCCGCCTGGAGCCGGCAAGACTACGCGCGTACCACTGGCGCTCCTCGACGAGCCCTGGCTCGCCGGCCGCGCGATCGTCATGCTCGAGCCGCGGCGCCTTGCCACGCGCGCAGCAGCCCGGTACATGGCCGCACTGCACGGCGACGCGCTCGGCAAGACGGTCGGCTACCGCGTGCACCTCGACCGCCGGGTGAGCGCCACGACGCGCGTCGAGGTCGTCACCGAAGGCATCCTCGTTCGGCGGCTGCAGAGCGATCCGGGACTGGACGGTGTCGGCCTCGTCATCTTCGACGAGTTCCACGAGCGCAGCCTCGATGCCGACCTCGGCCTCGCGCTGACGCTCCACACGCGGTCGCTTCTCCGGGACGATCTGCGCATCCTCGTCATGTCGGCCACGCTGGACGCGTCGCCGGTGGCGCAACTGCTCGATGACGCGCCGGTGATCGCGAGCGAGGGCCGCGTCTTTCCCGTCGACACTCGTTATGCCCCGCCGCGCGCGGGGGTGCGGCTCGAGCAGAGCGTTGCCGCCGCCGTACAGCGCGCGCTCGGCGAGCACAGCGGCGACATCCTGGTCTTTCTGCCGGGCGCAGCCGAGATCCGCCGCGTCGATGCGCTGCTCGCCGAGCGCGGCCTGCCGCCGGACACCTTCGTCGCGCCACTCTATGGCAATCTGCCGAACGACGCGCAGGATCGGGCGATTTTGCCTGCACCGCCCGGCCGGCGCAAGGTCGTGCTGGCGACGCCGATCGCAGAAACGAGCCTAACGATCGAGGGGGTGCGGGTCGTGGTGGATGCGGGTCTGGCGCGCGTCCCGCGCTACTCGCCGCGCACCGGCATGACGCGCCTGGAAACGGTCCGCGTGTCGCGCGCGTCGGCCGACCAGCGGCGCGGGCGCGCCGGTCGCCTCGGACCCGGAGTCTGCTACCGCTTGTGGCCGGAGGCGGAGCAACAGCATCTGCTGCCGTTCGCCCCTCCGGAGATTGCCGACGCGGACCTGGCGCCGCTCGCGCTGCAACTGGCGGTCGCTGGTGTCCGCGATCCAGGCGAGCTGCGGTGGCTGGATCCGCCGCCGCCCGCCGCATATGCGCAGGCGCGCGAGCTGCTCGGCGAGCTCGAGGCTGTCGACGCGGGCGGCCGCCTGACGAGCCACGGCGGGCGGATGGCCTCGTTGGGCATCCACCCGCGCCTCGCCCACATGGTCGTGCGCGGCAGCGAGCGCGGCGACGCGCCGCTCGCCTGTCGTCTGGCCGCGCTGCTGGGCGAACGCGACATTCTGCGGAGCGACGCGACGGCCGGACCACCGGAGGCGGACATCCGGCTGCGGCTGGAAGCGTTAGGCGTGGACGGCGACGTGCCGCGGTTCGTGCGCGGGATGCAGGTGGACGTGGAGCTCGCGAGACGCGTCCGGCAGGAAGCCGACCAGCTGATCCGGCAGATCGGCGCTGGCGGAGCACCGGCGGGCGAGAGCGGCGACGCGGCCGGCGCGCTCCTGGCACTCGCGTACCCGGACCGGATCGCGCAACGACGGCCGGGCGGCGCGCACGGCAGTCGGGCCGCTTCGGGGGGCGGCCGCTACCTGCTGCGCAATGGACGCGGGGCCGCCCTTCCGACGCCGCAGGCGTTGAGCGATTCGCCATATATCGTGGCGGCGGAGGTCGACGACCAACGTCCGGAGAGTAGGATCTTTCTCGCCGCGCCGCTCGAGCTGGAGACGATCGAGGCCGAGCTCGGCGATCAGATCACCGAAGAGCAGCTCGTCGAGTGGGATGAAGCCGCTCAGGCGGTTGTCGCGCGGCGTCGGGAGCGACTCGGAGCCATCGTGCTGCGTGAAGCGCCGGTGCCGAATCCCGACGCCGGGCGCGTGGCCGTGGCGCTTCTGGACGCGCTGCGAAGATCAGGTATCGATGCGCTGCCGTGGAACGAGCGCGCTCAGCGGCTGCGCGCCCGCCTCCGCTTCGTGCGGGCGCTCGACCCGTCGTGGCCCGACGTCAGCGACGCGGCACTCGAGCGCACCATCGACGACTGGCTCGCTCCACAGCTCATTGGCCTGCGGTCGCGTGCCGACGTCGGCCGGCTCGATCTGGCCGAGCTCCTGCTCCAGATGTTGAGCCGGCCGCAGCGGCGGCAGCTCGACGAGCTCGCGCCGACGCACATCACGGTGCCGAGCGGCTCGCGGATCGCGGTCGATTACTCGGAGGCGGGCGCGCCGGCGCTCGCCGTCAGGCTGCAGGAAGTGTTCGGGCTCGCCGAGACGCCGCGCGTTGGTGGCGGCCGCTTGCCGCTCGTTATGCACCTGCTGTCGCCAGCCCACCGGCCGGTGCAGGTGACGCGCGATCTCGCCGGCTTCTGGAAGACGAGCTACTACGACGTCCGGAAGGAAATGAAGGGCCGGTACCCGAAGCACGACTGGCCGGACGATCCGCTGACGGCACCGGCGACGCGGCGGGCGAAGCGGAAGTGAGCGCGGATTGTTAGGCAGACAAAGGCGGTCATTCCGAGCCGCAGGTGAGAAAGCTGCTTTCTGCTGCGCGTGGCCACGCACGGCCGAAGGCAGCTGCCTCGCCTGCGGCTCGGAACGACGACTACTCTACGCCGCCGGTGGCGACGACCCCGAGACCGGCGCTGCGACAGGCGCCGCCGTCGCCGCTACTCCGGCCGACACGGGGTTGGAGGTTGGACGCGCGGTGGCGGCCTGATTGCCCGCCTGCACCGCCGCCTTGGTGCTCGCCCACTCCGCCTGCAACGACGGGTTGCCAACGAGCGACTTGCCGATCACGGCATCGATCAGCAGCACCGCTCGTTTGGCGCGGCGCAGCTCACCGCTCACGCCGGTGGTCGCACCCATGATCTGCCCGCGCTTCGTCCTCGCCGCGGCCTGCGACTGCTGCACCGCGTCGGTGGCCTGCTGCAACTGCGCGAGAAAATCCGGAGCGAGCCCGTGGTCGGTGAAGACCGCGACGTGCTCCGCCGCCGCCTTCCCCATCGCCCCGGCCGCCGCGAGCAGCTTCGGCAGCGCCTGATGGCTGTTGGCCATCCGGAACGCGGCGAAGTCCGGCACGTTCGGGAGCAGCGCCCTCGCGATCTTCGCGATCGGCGCCATGTGCTGCGTGCGCAGCACGACCTTGAGCTGGCGGAGATTGACCACCTCGCCCTTGCTCTGCAGCCGTGCGGTGCCCTGCTGCACGGCGTGCGCCTCGAGCTTCCCAACGGCGTCGTCGAGCAGCGCTCGCGGCTTCACGTACGTCGCCGGAGGAATCGTCGCCGCGTTGGTGTCCAGAAAGTGCTGGACCCGCTGCAGCGCCCCTAGCGTCCTGCTTTGTTGCGACTGCATGGTGCCTCCTGAAAAAGGAAAAGAACAGTTCGGACGCGCGGATGACCTGCGGGGCGGCGCGTCCGGTGCGCCCCTGTCGGTGCCACCCATCGCCGGCCGGACGACTGGCGACACCGCCATCTGCTCGTGCATACACGTTCATGTGGAAAACATTCTCGTCGTCGTGTGGAGTACTCATCCCGTCGGGCCGTGCATGGCCGTCGCACGGCCGTGCATCCCCGTCGTCAGGTCGTGTATCGCCACCATCAGGCCGTGCATCAACGTTTTCATATGACGTGTCGCTCCTTCATGGCCGTGCACCTCCGCTGTCAGCTTGTGTATCCGCCTCGTTACCTCGTTCAGCCTCCGCAACAGCTCGTGCATCCGCGTCGACGAGGCGTGGATGACCGTCGCGACGCCGTGCATCCGCTTCATCGGCGCGCGCATCCCCGTCGTCAGGCGGTACATGGTCGGCGACGGCTCGTGCATGCCCACCGCAGCCCCGCGCATCTCCGTCGTCGCGATATGTGTCCACACTATCGCGACTGGCGTTCACATTATTTCCCTCTGCATGGACTTCGTCATGTTCGGCGCCTCCGTCGTTTGGTTCCGCGCCTACCTTGATGCCCTTCGCGTGCAGGTTTGCAGCGTTCGCGTGTAGCTTTGCAGCGTTCGCGTGCACGTTTGCGGCGCTCGCGTCCACCCTGCCGGCGTTCGCGCAGGCTTCACCACTCTCGGCGTGCCCGTCGCGAGCGATCGCGTGCTCGTCGAGCCCGTCGGCGTCCGCCCTGATCCCCCTCGCGCACACCCCGCAGCCGTGCGCGGCCACGTCGATCGTTCTCGCTCGGCCATCGTCGGCACCGGCGGACGGTTCTCTGTCCGCGGCGCCTGCGTCTGCCCCGAGCGCGCGTTCTTTCCGTCGACGCATGCCCCCTCACCCTCTAAAAGGCCGCTCGAGGCGAATTCTCCCAAAACTCGTCGTTAGCTCGCTCCAGAGCGGGCTAACTTTCGTGCAGCGGGCTTGCGGTAGGCACAGGTGTAGTTACGTTCGCGGATGCGAAAAGCCCTCCTCCGCCGCACCGGGAACTCCCTCGCCGTGACGATTCCGCGCGAGCTGGCCGAGCGTTATCACCTGGCACAGGGCGAGAAGGCGTTCATCGTCGCCACGGAGCACGGCATCCTGATCACGCCGTACGATGCGGTCACGGACAAAGCGTTCGGAGCGTACCAGCGGCTCGCGAAACGGTATCAAGGGGCGATGCGCGAGCTGGTGTACGATCCTGAAGCGAAGGAACTGAGCTATCTCAGTCATCCGGCGTCGCTCAAGGGCAACGTGGACGGGCACGACACTCTGGGCGAGGTGATGCAGGACCCGGCGAAGTTTTACGACGATGAGTGAGCTCAACTGGGTGAGCTGGGGGACGATCGTCGCCATGCACGACGCGCAGATCGCCGAGCTGGGCGGCCGGTACGGGATCAAGGACATCTGGGTGCCGCGCGATCTGACCGGGTGGCGCGACGAGATCAGGTACTATCAGAACCATGTCGATGCGGGTGCACCGGTGTCGCGGGAGAAGGTGGTGGCGTTCTGGGCAGCGCACTACCTCTGCGGCATCTGCCGGCGACGGCCGTTCGTGTCCGGCAACAGGCGCACGGCGTTTCTCGCGGCGGCGGTATTCCTGAACATGAATGGGTACGACCTGGCGTTCACGAATGCGGAGGTGGTGGACGTGATGCGGCTGGTGCACTCGCGAAAGTTGTCGTTGGGGGGAGTGCAGTGGTGGCTGCGGCAGCGGCTCAGGGTGAGGGCGGCGGACAGCTGATAGAGAAACTGCGGACTTCGGACGCCGACGAACTGCGGACTCTCGGCAACTGCGGACTTCGGACGCTGACCAACTGCGCACTGCGTACTGCGGACGTACTGCGGACTGCGCACGCGGATTTCAATGGACGGTTGTCGATGACGTGACTGTCACCTCTCTGCGTGGCTGGACCGGTTCGCTTTGAGCGGGCATACTTTACGGCGATGTCGCTGCGCCTCGTCGTATTCCCTTCCTTCGGCGCCTCGCCAGGAGAACTGTTCCGTGCTGATTCGCATTCCGTTTCGCTGCCTAACGTGCCTGGTCTTTACTGTATTCGGCACGCTTCCTCACCTGTCGGCGGCCCAAGCGCCCTCCTTCTATGGGGAGATGCGGTGGCGGGAGATCGGGCCGACACGGGCGGGGCGGGCGCGGGCGCTGTCGGGGGTGCCGTCGCAGCCGAATGTCTTCTACATCGGCTTCGACAACGGCGGCGTGTGGCGGTCGACGGATTACGGCTCCACCTGGACACCGCTGTTCGACAACGAGAGCACGGGGTCGATCGGCGCGATCGCCGTGGCGCCGTCGGATCCGAACGTCATTTACGTGGGCAGCGGCGCGGGGATCATCCGGCCGGACCTCGCCACCGGCGACGGGATGTACAAGTCGACGGACGCGGGACGCACGTGGACGCATCTCGGGCTGCGTCAGAGTCAGATGATCGCGCAGATCGAGGTGGATCCGACGAACCCGAACCGGCTGTTCGTCGCCGTGCTGGGGCACCCGTACGGGCCAAACGAGGAGCGCGGCGTCTACCGATCGACGGACGGGGGCGCGACGTTCCAGAAGGTCCTGTACAAGGACGAGTACACGAGCGCGAACGACGTGCGTCTCGATCCGAGCAATCCGCAGATCGTGTACGCGGCGCTGTGGCAGCAGCAGCAGGGATTCCAGGAGGGCGCGTCGTTTGGCGGCGCGTCGGGCGGTCTGTTCAAGTCGGCCGACGGCGGGTCGACGTGGAAGCAGCTCACCGACGGCCTTCCGACCGTGCTGCAGGCAAACCTCGGCATCGCGCCGAGCAACCCGAAGGTGCTGTACGCGATGGTGGCGCAGCCGGTGCCGCCGGCGCCGTCGGCGGCGGGGGCGGGGGCGGGGGCGGGGGCGGGCGCGGCAGCGGCTCCGGCTGGTCCGGGTGCAAACACGGTCGCGTTCTACAAGACGAACGATGGCGGTGACCACTGGACGCTGGTCGATGGAGCCGGTGTGACCGGACGTGCCGTGGACGCACGGCCGCTGGGTCGCATCGGGGGAGGCGACCTGCCCACGATCGCCGTCGATCCCACGAACGAGAACGTGGTCTACAGCGCGTCGACGGTGTACTGGCGCACCGAGGACGGCGGGCTCACGTGGTCGGCCGTGCGCGGCGCGCCGGGCGGCGACGATTATCAGAAGACGTGGATCAACCCGCGCAACCCGGACGTCCTGCTGCTGGTGAGCGATCAGGGGGGCGTGGCGTCGGCCAATCGCGGCGTGTCGTGGAGCAACTGGTACACGCAGCCCACGGCGGCGATGTACCACGTGTCGACCGACAACACCTTCGTCTACCGCGTCTGCGGCGGCCAGCAGGACTCCGGCTCGGCGTGCGTGGACAGCAGGTCGGACGACGGGGAGATCACCTTCCACGACTGGCATCCGGCGAACATCCAGGAGTACGGCATCGCGGCGCCGGATCCGAAGGATCCGGATCACGTGTTCGCCAGCATGCGCACGAACGTCTCGCTCTACGACCGCCGCACCGGCCAGACGACGTTCGTCGGCCCAAACATGAACGGCGACACCGTGCGCCACGAAGCGCCGTTCAACCGCAACGTGCGGACGATGCCGATCAACTGGTCGCCGCTCGACCCGGACGTGCTCTACTACGTGTCCAATGCCGTGTGGAAGACCACCGATCGCGCGCACAGCTGGACGCGCATCAGCCCGGACCTGGCGCGGCCGACGTGGGCCGTGCCCGCCAACGCCGGGAAGTACGCCGCGACGGTGACGCCATCGGCGTTAGGCACGATCACCGCCTTCTCGCCCTCACCGCGCAATGCCGCGATACTCTGGGCGGGCACCGACGACGGCAACATCCAGACGACGAGCGACGGCGGCGCACGTTGGAGCAACGTGACGCCGCCCGCGGTGAAGCCGTGGACACGCATCTTCAACATCGAGGCCGGCCACTTCGACGACGGCACGGCGTACGCGGCGGCCAACACGCTGCGCCTCGACGACATGAACCCGCATTTCTGGCGCACGCACGACGGCGGCCGGACGTGGACGGAGATCGACCACGGCATCGCCCCCGGCGCGGCCGCCAACTCGATCCGCGAGGACCCGCGCGTCCGTGGTCTCCTCTACGCGTCGACGGAGACGCAGGTGTGGGTGTCGTTCGACGATGGCGACGACTGGGAGTCACTCCGCCTCAACATGCCGGCGATCTCGGTGCGCGACCTCCAGCTCAAGGACGACAGCAGCTGCATCTGCTCCGACCTCATCGCCGGCACGCACGGGCGGGGATACTGGATTCTGGATAACGTGACGCCGCTGCGGCAGGCGGCGGAGGCGCGGCGGACAACGGGGGGGGCGGCGTACCTGTTCAAGCCGGCGACGGCGGTCCGCGTGCGGCCGGCGACGAACGATCCGACGCCATGGCCGCCGGAGCTGCCGGCGGGTGAGAACCCGCCGCCGGGGGCGATTCTCGACTATTATCTCGCCGCCGACGCGACGGGACCCGTTGCACTGGACATACTGGACGCCGCGGGCAAGGTGGTGCGGTCGTACTCGAGCACCGACCGGATCCGCACGCCGCATCCGGCGCTCGATTCGGCGGCGTACAACCGGCTCTGCCAGCGCACCCCGACAGCCGCGTACTGCGGGCTGCCCCTCTACTGGCCGGCGCCGCCGACGATCGTCTCCACGCGCGCGGGGATGCACCGCATCTCGTGGGACGAGCACTACCAGCCGATCGTGCCGGATACGGGAACGGAGGGGGGCGACGAGAGCGCGACGGGCGCGGTGCCGCATCGCACCTATCCCGCCGTCGCGGCGCCCTGGGCACCGCCGGGCGCGTACACGGTGCGGCTGACGGTGGGCGGACGATCGTACACGCAGCCGCTGACGTTGCGTCTCGACCCGCGGGTGACGACGCCGGCGGCAGGGTTGGCGCAGCTCGCCCAGTTATCCAAGGAAACGTATGATGCCGCCGTCGAGGCACACACGGCATACCTGAACGCGCGCGCGCTGGTGGCGCGGCTCGATGCCGCGCACACGCCGCAGGCGCAGGCGCTCGAGGCGCGTGTCGAGGCGCTGGCCCCGGCGCCGGTTGCTGGCCGCGGCCGCCGCGGCTTCGGCCGGCGCGGCGGACAGCCGTCCGCGCCGACGCTCGCGAGCGCCAGTGAATCGCTGATCGGGGCGGCGATGGC
>CAZICQ010000026.1:0-36132 GCA_964537775.1 uncultured Gemmatimonadaceae bacterium
GTGATCTCGAGGTCTGTTCTTCCGAGCAGACGTGTGGGCAGTGGCATGTACACCTCCCGGATGCGACGCGCGCGTCAACGATAGTACTATATCTCATGCCCAGCGTCATTGAATCCATTCGCGGCGAGTACCTGCGGTATAAAGCGCTCGCCGAGGGCGCGATAGCGCAGCTCGACGACGCCCAGCTGTCGCAAGGCGGACCGAACGGCGGGAATTCCGTCGCCGTGATCTGCTGGCACGTCTCGGGAAATCTGCGCTCCCGCTTCACCGATTTCCTCACGAGCGACGGCGAGAAACCGTGGCGCGAACGGGAGGAGGAGTTCCGCCAGCGGACGGTAAGCCGCCAGGAGCTGGTCGCGAAGTGGGAGGACGGTTGGAAGGTGCTGCTCGACGCGCTCGCCGGCCTCACCGACGACCAGTTGTCCAACACCGTGACCCTTCGTGGTCAGCCACTGCTGGTGCACGAAGCGCTGCTCCGTTCGGTGACACACGCCAGCTATCACGTCGGCCAGATCGTATACGTTGCGAAGTCGCTGCGCGGAAGCGAGTGGCAATATCTCAGCATTCCTCCGGGCAAGTCGGACGCGTACAACAAGGCGCCAAAGTACGACCGGCCGGCGGCTCACCAGGCGGAGTTGACCGAGCGAACGGCGCGCGATCGGGCGTAGCCGTCGTCCTCTTGACGGTCGAAAGGAAGCGTGGCATACTCCCTTCGACCGTCATAAGGAGCGCCGTGTCATCGACAAGACAGCCGGCTCGCGCCGACCTGCTCCAGGGCACGCTCGACATGCTCGTGCTCAAGGCGCTCCAGCTCGGCCCGATGCACGGATGGGGAATCACCGAGCTGCTCGAGCGCGGCTCGCGCCGGGCGCTGGCGATCGGGCAAGGCTCACTCTATCCCGCGCTCTACCGGTTGGAGGAGCAGGGGTTCGTCGAGTCCGAGTGGCGCGCAACCGAGAACAGCCGGCGCGCACGCTATTACGCGCTCACCGCCGCCGGCCGTAAGCGGCTCGCCGAAGAACGAGCGGCCTGGCGGCGCATCTCGCGCGCGGTCGATCTCGTGTTGGCGATGGACAACGGCTGACGCCCGGCGTCGCAATTCTGACCGCAGCGAGGAGGCCGACATGAACATGCGCCGATTCTGGAAGAGACTGCGTCGCCTGTCGTGGGCCGTGCCGGCCGAGAGCAGCGAGGCGGCGATGGAGGCCCGCCTCGACGAGGAGATGCGCTTTCACATCGACATGCAGACCGCAGCCAACCGGCGCCTGGGCATGTCACCAGCCGAAGCGCGCCGCGCGGCGCTCGTCGCCTTCGGCGGACGCGAGCGCGCCCGTGAGGACGTGCGGGACGAGCTTCGCAGTCGCGTGCTGGAGGAGCTGGTGCACGATATTCGTTATGCACTCCGCGTGCTCCGGCGCTCGCCGTCATTCACGGTCACGGCAGTCAGCACCCTCGCCTTCGGCATCGGCGCCACGACGGTGATCTACTCCGTTACCGATCATGTGGTGCTGAGGCGTCTGCCGTATGCCAACGCCGAGCGCCTCGTGAGCGTCCGGATCTTCAACAACCGATTCTCGAAGCTCACGCCGACGATTCCGGTGAACGGCGCCCATTTCGTCGCCTGGAAGGAGGCATGCACCCTGTGCGACGCCATCGGCGCGCTGACCGGTGTGGGCTTCACGATGAATGGCGCCGATGGGGCCACGCGCATCGGAGGTATTCGCGTCTCGGACGAGCTGCTGCCGATGCTCGGCGCACGGGCGCAGCTCGGTCGCGTATTTCAGCGTGGTGACGACCGGCCGGGCAACGAACACCTCGTGGTGATCAGCGACGGGTTGTGGCGCGATCAGCTCGGCGCCCGACGCGATATCGTCGGCAGCACCCTCCTCCTGAACGATGTTCCATTTACCGTCCTCGGCGTCCTCGCTCCGGGGTTCCGGATGACACGCGGTCGCGAGCTGGGTGCGCTGGCGATCTTGCCGGATCGCGCAGACGCCTTCGTTCCACTGGCCCTCAACGAGCACGAACGCACGACGCAGGGCGAGTACAACTACTCGGTGATCGCGCTGCTGAAGGCCGGCGTCTTGGTGTCGCAGCTGCGCGCCCAGCTCGATGCCGTGAATGCCGCGCTGTCGCCCCGCGACGACAATCCGGCCCGGACCGCCGTCCTGCCCCTGCGTACGCAGATGGTCGGGCCGGTGGCGACGCCGCTGCTGCTTCTCCTCGCCGCAGTCGGCGCGGTGCTGCTCATCGTCTGCGTCAATCTCGCAAACCTGCTGCTCGCGCGCGGCGCGGCCCGGCGGCGCGAGTCGGCCGTCCGCGTGGCACTCGGTGCGGGCAGTGAGCGGCTCGTGCGACAAGCGCTCACCGAGACGCTGGTGCTGGCGTTGGCCGGCGGTGTGCTCGGTGTCATCCTCTCTCGTTGGGGGCTCGCCACCCTCGTGCGCGTCGCTCCCGCCAACCTGCCCCGCATCGACGAAGTCACGCTCGACGCACGGGTGATCGGCGTGGGGCTGCTGCTCGCCGCGGTGGCCGGCGTGTCGTTTGGCATCCTGCCCGCGCTGCGCTTCGGTGCAACCGCGCCCGGTGATGCGCTCAAGGAGAGCAGCCGCGGCGCGACGGAGAACCGGACGCGCCGGCGCGCGCGCTCGCTGCTCATCGCGTCGCAGGTGGCGTTGAGCGCACTCCTGCTCGTGGCGGGCGGGCTCTTTCTGCGCAGCTTCGCGCGCGTGTTGCGCGTCGATAAAGGATTCAATGCAGACCGCGTATTGGCGATGGACGTGGTACTCCCCTACAGCGCGTTCAAGACCCCGGAAAGCCGCGAGCAGTTCTATGCGACGGCGATGCCGCAGCTGGCCGCGCTCCCCGGCGTCGTCGCCAGCGCGCAGACGAGTCGCTTGCCGCTCGAAGGCGAGTCGTGGATCGATGCTGTGTGGCCGGACGACGCGAGCGGTGGCGCGACATCGCCGCATGTCATGGTGAACGTCCGCTTCGTGAGTCCAACGTACTTCCCGCTGCTCGGCGTGCGTTTCGCGCAGGGCGCTCCATTCACCGCCGCCGATCGTGACCACCGGGTGGTCATCCTCAGCCACCGCGCCGCGCAGGCGGTATGGCCGAACGCGAGCGCCGTGGGCCGGCAGCTGCACGTCGGGGCGGACGCCCTGTCGACGGTCGTCGGCGTCGCCAGCGACGTCACCACGCGTCTCGAGAACGATTCGAGCCTCGTGGTCTATCGGCCGTACTGGGAGTACCCGCTGAGCGGCGCAACGCTGCTCGTGCGCACCACCGGAGATCCCGCCGCCGTAGCCGGTGAGGCGCGTGCCGCATTGCGCCGACTCTCCGCCGGCGTGCCCGTGTCACGCGTCCGCACCCTCGATGACGTGGTCGCATCGGCGGTTGCCGAGCGCCGCTTCGAGCTGTTGCTCGTCGCCTTGTTCGCGGCGACCGCGCTGCTGACCGCGAGTGTCGGCATCTACGGGATCATCGCGCACTCGATCGCGCGACGCACCGGCGAGATCGGCATTCGCGTGGCGCTCGGTGCGACGCCGTTCGACGTCCGCCGTCTGGTGCTGCGGGAAGGTCTGGAACCGGTGATCGCGGGCGCCATGCTGGGCACGCTCGCCGCCGTTCTCCTCGGCCGCGTCTTTGCCGGCCTGCTGTTCGAGGTCAGCCCGGCGGATCCGCTCACCTTAGGTGCCGTGCTCGTGCTGCTCGCCGGCGTGGGCGTCGTCGCCTGCTGGATCCCGGCGCGCCGCGCGACGAAGCGCGACGCGGCACTCGCGCTGCGGGCGGAAGGCTGACGAGCAGGATCTTCAGCGTCTAGTGCGTCAACGCATAGATGATGTAGTTCACGCCAAGCGTGTACGCCTCGTTCGACTCCTCCACCGGCATGAAGCCCGTGGCCGAGAACTCCCAGAAGTTCGAGACGTCGGTGTTGAAGTTGATCATCATCAACAACCGCTGCTTGGGATCGTTGTCGAGGTAGACTCCGCGAAACGCCGGTCGTCCTCGGTCGTAGTACTGCGGTACGACGTCGAACGAGTCGATGTCGTAGAACGAGTGAAAGATCGCGAGCTTGGGATCGAGGTCCACGAATTGTGCGCCGGGGAGAACACGGCGGATTTGCGTGGCGAAGTTGTTCCATCCCGCGCCGTTGAAGTACTCGCGGAAATCGTCGAAGATCACGAAACCACCCTTCATAAAGTAGGCTCGTAGCGAGGCGACCTCGGGCTCGGTCAGCGTGAGGAAGGATGCCTCGGTCGCGTACGCGACGGGATAATGAAAGAGCGCGGTGTCGCCAACGGAAATGGCGTTGCTCTCCTCCACGTGCGCGTCGAGCACGCTCACCTCGCGCATGATCTTCATGAGGTTGCGTTCGGCCGTCGGATAGCCGTGCGCCCACGCCGGTAAGCCGCGGTAATAGTAACCGCCGGGAAGATTCGTGAAGCGCAGGCGCGCGAATGTGAATCGACCGTCGTACGGAATGTTGCTCACGACGGGCTCGCGCGGTGGGCGGTCGATGGCCATGCGCTGAGCCGCGACTGGTGCGGTCCAGAGCAAGGAGGCAATGAGGGCGCCGAGCGGCTTTGCTGAGATCATCAATGTGCCTGAACGGAGGTCGCCGCAGGTCCGCTCAATAGAATAGCCGCCGGCCGTCGCGAAGCCAGCGTCGTGGCGGTCCGCCCGCGCGATGACGAAGGCACTACGCAGGCGTTCGCGGAGTTCGCCGACACCGACGTTCTCGCTGCGTAGCACCTCCGCCACATCGCCGCGCGGGGGGAAGCTTCCTCGTGCAGAGACATACGCAGAAGGCGGAGACAGAGTTGCATTGCCGGCCCGCGCCTTGCCGTTTTGACGGCTCTCCAACAACAGGGAAGGAGTCGCACAATGTCGGAACGCCACGGACCACACAAAGGGCGCGACCTCGACGGGCGCTACCGTGTTCGCCAGGAGGACGTCGACGAGATCCTCGAGAACCCTGACGGTGTGGACATTCTGCGCGATGACGTCCGGCTTGGGGGTGCGGTGGCGGACACAGGCGCACACGCGGGCGAGAGCGGCGAACGGGTGAGTCGGATCATCGAGGAAAACCGCGAAGACGTCAGCCGACTCGTGCATCCCGACAGCGGCGGTCGCGGAAAGGGGAAGGGGAAGGGAAAACGGAAGAAGTAAGGCGCAACGGGCAAACGCAAAGGGCCGCCATTCTTTGGCGGCCCTTCGCTTCGACCGGGTCCTCGAATGCGGCGATGAAGTCCACGGGCATCCCCTGCTCGACGCCGAATACGTTTACGCCGCAGGAGCACACCGGCTACGCGACTGCGATTACGCGCAGCGCGGCCGCCGCTGATCGCGACGCGGCGCTGCATACGAGCAGAACGGCTGTTGCGCATCGCCATGCGACCGAGCATACGCACGGAACGGCCGTAGCTCGACACCCGGGAATCGTGAATACGACCAGGACGAAAGCCGCGGAGCGTCAGGGCGCCGCTCATACGTCCAGCACGGAGATCGCTGATCGAAACACGATCGCGCTCACCAGCGGTACGACGGTCGCTCACCGCCGCAGGACGCTGAATACGAGCAGCACGACTGCCGGTGATCGCTACGCGATGGCGGATGCAAGTACCACGACGTACGCCGGCGGGAGCATAGACCGCCACGTAGCGTGCGCGGAGTGCCGCCGCGGCAACGCGATCGGCGCTGCTGCCTGATCGGAGCTCCTCGCGCGCAACGCGATCGTGCCTGCCCGCCCTGCGAAGTCAAAAGCAAGCACCGCGACGAACGATGCGCGCGGCCCGGCGATCACTCCGAGTCACGCGGATGCATCTTTTGTTT
Source organism: uncultured Gemmatimonadaceae bacterium (assembly GCA_964537775.1). GTDB lineage: Bacteria > Gemmatimonadota > Gemmatimonadetes > Gemmatimonadales > Gemmatimonadaceae > CAMLIT01. The sequence continues at coordinate 5,836 of CAZICQ010000026.1, forward strand.
ACACGAACGCCCATGCCGGCAGCGCGACTCGTGATCTACGCATCGCGACTCGCCGCGGCCGCACCACGATGGCCGATCGCCCGATCGCGACCGCCGGTACCGGTCACGCGATGCTCGATCTCCGAATCGCGGCCGCCGCTGCCGGAAACGCGACGCTCGATGTGCGTCGAACGGAGACCCGCAGCGATCGCGCGGCGGGTGATGCGGCCAGCACGGAGATCGCCGCGCGCAGCTCGACGGGCGATGCGAGCACGACGGTAGACAGCTGCGTTCCTCGACTGACGATGCGCGCAGGTCGGCACCCGCGGCCGGACGCGCGACGGTGGATCAGGCCACCGCGGCTGCCCGAGTGCGCCGCGCGGAGCGCGATCCAAGTGCCGCGGCTCGAGATCGGCCCCACGCGGAGCGAGATCCAACCACCGCGGCTCGAGATCGCCGGCGCGCGATAGCTGATACGACCGCTTCGGCGGCTGGATGTCGCAGCGCGACGATCCATGCAGCTTCCCCGATCCCGCGTGATCGCCGCGCGGAGGTCGAAGCACGCAGGCCGGATACGCAAACGTTTCTCGCGGTCCTGTTGCCGCGAGTCATGTACGCTGCAACCGAAATCCGGTCATGCACCAGCGGTGCAGCCGATCTCTGGTCTCCGCCTCCGGCACGCCCGGCGGCCAGGGATGGAAGCGGACCCAGTCGGCACCGATCTCGGGCTGCGGCACGCCGCCATCCGCCAACGCCTCGTCGTACGATGCGCCGTCGAGTCGAGAGGCGAGTCCTGTCATGTCGTACGCGATCGCAAAGACGACGTTCTCCGCCGTGTGCAGTACCACGTAAGCGTAGTTGGCCGGCGCCGGGCAGTAGGCGACGGCGCCCGGCACGCTCTTCCCCAGCCCGAACAGGAGCGAGCCGACATCGGAGTGCGCGAACGGGTTCGCGCGCCGGATGAACGCGATCACTGCATCGTTAGGCCGTATGAACAAGCGGGCATCGGTGAGGTCGATGAGCAAGCGGGCGGGCACCTTTCAACGGTGGTGGAACGCGAACGGGATCGCCAGCGCGGACGCCAGCCTTGGCTTGCGGCACCGAGTCCACCAGCACAAGTTGCCGATGACCCCAGCCCCAGCCCGACAGGTCATGGCGACAGTCGTTCACAGCACGAAGTACCCCGACGCCCGGAATTTCATCGGCGGCGCGTTCATCGACGCCGATCTGCCCCAGCTCGACGTCTTCGATCCGAGCACGGGCGGGGTGATCTCGCGCGTGCCCCTCTCGTCCTCCCGCGAGGTCGATGCGGCGGTGCGCGCGGCACGCGCCACCTTCCCGAAATGGTCGCAGACGACGATCAAGGATCGCGTCCAGGTCTTCTACCGATACAAGGCGCTCCTCGAGCGGCACATCGACGAGCTGTCGGCGCTCATCACCGAGGAGAACGGCAAGATTCCGAGCGAGGCGCGCGCCGAGATCCTGAAGGCCGCCGAGCTGTCGGAGTTCGCCTGCTCTCTGCCGCAGATCGTCACCGGCGAGGTGCTGGAAGTGAGCCGCGGCGTGGAGTGTCGGGTCGAACGGTTCCCGGTCGGCATCGTGGCGTGCATCACGCCATTCAACTTTCCGAGCATGGTGCCGCACTGGTCGCTGCCTAACGCGATAGCGCTCGGCAACTGCGTCATCCTGAAACCGTCGGAGCTCGTGCCGCTGAGCGCCGGCCGGATCGCCGAGTTGCTGCGCGAGGCCGGGCTGCCGGACGGCGTGCTGCAGATCGTGCACGGCGGGCGCGAGGCGGTGGAGGCGCTGTGCGATCACCCCGGAATCTCGGCGGTGAGCTTCGTCGGCTCCACGCGCACGGCCAAAATCGTGTATCGGCGAGCGACGTCGCAGCTCAAGCGCTGTCTGGCGCTGGGCGGCGCGAAGAACCATCTGATCGTCATGCCCGATGCCGATCCCGAGATGGCGTCGAGCAACATCGTGGCGTCGATGACCGGCTGCGCCGGCCAGCGCTGCATGGCGGCATCGGTGATGGTGGCGGTATCGGCCACCGACCACATCATCCAACGGATGATCGACCACGCGAGGCGCATGGTGCCCGGACGCGACATCGGCCCCGTGATCTCCGCCGACGCCCGGGCGCGCATCACGCGCTACATCCATGAGGCGGAATCAGCGGGAGCGACGGTGCTCGTGGACGGCCGTGATGCGGTCGTCGACGGCCGGGAGGGTGGCTACTTCCTCGGGCCAACGATCATCGACCACGTCCGGCCGGACATGCCGATCGCGCAGGAGGAGGTGTTCGGTCCCGTGCTCGCGATCGTGCGCGCTCCCGATGTCGATCGCGCCCTGGCGATCGAGAACGCGTCGCCGTACGGCAACGCCGCCAGCGTCTTCACGGAGAGCGGTGGCGTCGCGCGCTACGTGATGGAGCGCGCGAGCGCGGGCATGGTGGGGGTGAACGTCGGCGTGCCGGTGCCGCGCGAGCCGTTCTCGTTTGGCGGTTGGAACGAGTCGAAGTTCGGCGTCGGTGACATCACCGGCCGTGGATCGATCGAGCTCTGGACCCAGGCGAAGAAGATGACCACGAAGTGGAACAGGGATGCCGGCGTGAACTGGATGTCCTGAGTTGTCGCGCGCAAATCGCGCGAGGGCACGGCTCATCACGGCGATGGTTGGCGTACGCGTGCTAGTCACGGGTCCGGGAGGACGTCACCGTTCCATCAGGCGGAGATTTGTAGCGGCTTGATTCCGCCGCCGCTTTTGCGCCGGGCGGTACGTACGCGGAATGGCGCCGCGCGTCGCCATCCATGAGATACGACAACGTCGCCTGGATCTGGGCCGCGAGCGCGTAGCCCGGGCGGCGGAAGTCCTCGTGCGCCGCGACGGCCCACGCGGCCAACTGCACCTGCTCGCGCTGCTTCAGCTTCAATCGCCCTTCGCTGCAGGCGATGAGGCGCTCTTTCGACAGTTCCGCCTCGCCGCACAGACGCTCGAATAGGCGCGGGTCACGCTGTAGGATGCGGCGGACCAGCAGGCCTGCCGATGTGACTGCCATATCGTGCTCCGAACAAATTGCATGGTCGCACCATGCAAATTCATTGTCGTCCGACTGCGGTAGCAACGTCCGTGCCGGCCAGACGAATGAAATGCAGCTGGATCGTGCGTTGTTCCGATGTCGGTCAGGCGCATTCGGTGACGGCGCACCGGCCGCGTGCCATAGGATGCTGTGCAACGGAGCACAAGCCACGGAGAGCGCGACATGGTCGAACGGCGACAGAGCGGTGTGATGAGCATGATCGTGCGTGCGGTGTCTCTCTGCGCCTGCACCGCGGCCACGGTGTGGGGGCAGCACCCGGAGATGTCGCGATGCGCCGGGCGCGAGTGGACGCCTCCCGTGGCGCTGGCGCGCAGCAGGCGGTTGCTGTATCCCGTCGTACAGCCGTCGATTGCCGCGGCGGCGGGCGCGCTGTACGTGGTCGGCAATCGCCGCTACATCGATGTTCCGAGCACAGGCGACGACCTGTCACTCCCGCAGTTCCTCGGCTACGTCGTGCGTCCGGGTGCGCCGCCGCAGCCACTCGCTGCACCCACGCCGGCCGGGGATGTGTGGCTGCCGCGCATTGGCGCACGCGAGGACGGGAGCGTGGACATGCTGTGGGTGAGCAGGGACTCGCTGGCGGTGCAGCAGGGCCCCCTCCACTTCACCACTGGCGAGATCTGGTACGCACACTGGGTTCGCGGCACATGGTCGCTGCCGCAACGGCTGATCCGTGTCCCCACGATGTTCTGGGCGCCGACGGGCGGCTCGGCGGTGATCGAATCGAGCGACGGCGCGCACTTCGTCGTGGCCGGCGGCACGCGCCTGGTTGGAGATCCGGGGCTGGTGCTGTACGTACACGTCCAGGGCGACAGTGCTGTCGTGCGCGAGGTCGAGCTGGTCACTCGGCAATTCGCCATGTCGGTGAGCATCGGTGTATCGCAGCGGCACACGCTCGTGATCGCGACCGTCACCAAGGCGCTCTTCATCGTTCGATCGCTCGACGGCGGGCTGACGTGGAGCGCGCCGCAGGCGGTTGCATCGTTTGGCGGCATGGATGGCCAAACGGTGCGCGTGGTTGCCACGCGCGATGGCCGACTGCAGCTCGTGTGGCTACAGCGCGCGGACGGCGGCGTGACCGTGCTCCGCCGCATCGAGTCGTCCGACGAGGGCGCCACCTGGTCCCGGTCTGTGGATACCACGTTCGACGATGCCTACGATCCAGTCGCGGCATCCGACAGCTGCGGCGTTCTGCACGTGTTCTCCGGTCATCTGGCGCCGCCGGTGCTCGACACGATCGTGCACCTCGTGAATGCCGGTGACGAGTGGCGCACGTCGCCCTCTCCGCTCCCGCCGGGACAGGCGCTGGAGAAGGCGCTGACCAGCGACGCCGCGGGCGCGCTCTATCTCGTCTGGAGTCAACCCCATCCGCCGTTGCCCGGCGAACGAGAACCGGGCGGACGCGCGACATTCGAAACGTTTTACTCGATCCTGCCCGCGCCGAGGCAGTGACGAGCTCCCCCCGTTCATCCAAGAACACCTCTCATCCTCGCTTCGAGGAGGAATACCATGCTGCGATTCTTTACGGCAGCTTCCGCCATGGCGTGCGCGCTGGTCGCGAACGCCTGCGCGGATGCGCCAACCGAACCCTCCTCCACCCACGCACGCCCGGTTGAGGCGCGCATCGTGCCTAACGGTGCGGTGATCACCGGCGCGGCGGCGCTGCCGTACGTGCGGGAGAACTTCCGCAGGCGTATTGCGGGCGACCCGGCGTACGTCGCCGCTCATGCGCGCGATATACCCGCCCTCGAGCGTGCGCTCGATCTCCCCGTCACCGCGGTCGACGTGCCGTCGTTCGATCTCGTGGCGGGAGCGCCCTGGTGGACAGTAAAGGGAACGTCGCTCGCCTTCAACGGCACACAACTCGTGTACACGGCGTTCTTCGCGTGGCAGGCGTCTTACAACGTCACCGCAGCCAGGCAACTGCTCCAGTGGCAGATCTTCGACGCCAACAGCGGAGTCGCGCTGCAGAGCGGCTCGTGGGCTGACGGGCAGTCTGGTGGTGTGACGTCGATGCAAACTCTGTATTATCCGAGTGCTTCAGGCGAGTGCGTCTATGCGACGGGAAATACGATCCATTCCATAACGTATAGCTCGTGGGGCTTCACGACCGGTGCCTCGACGTCCTCGTCCGACCAGACGCCCCCGACGGCGTGTCCCTCCTCCACTCCACCGGACGCCGGATGCGGCGCCTTCAGCACCGCGTTCGTGTACGACCCGAGTGCGGAGATCGCGCCGGCGCCGTGCGGTGGTCCCGGAGGCAGCGATCTCGGATCCGGCAGCAACTGTCAGGTCGAGTACATCTACATCGATCAGCTGACGTCGAATGGCTGGACCGAGGTGTGGGAGGGCTATGCAACGGTTTGTAGCTGATGTTTTTGCAAGCGCACTCGCTCACCTCGCTCACACATATGCGGCCAACAGCGCCGCGGAGGTTCAATCATGAGAGCTCTACACTTCCGTATCCGTGTGGCGTGGCATCTGGTCACACCGATCGCTGTTTCGCTCACACTGACCAGCGTCACCGCTCCATTGCTGGCACAGCGGGGCACGGCGAACAACGCCGAGGTGGCGCGGCGCGTGCCCGTCACGATTGCCATTGTCGACTCAGTGCCATATGGCGGCGCGCCGGCCGTCGTGTTGCGGCGCGCCACGTCGATTCCTCGCGATGTGATCGTGCTCGGGCGTGCAGCCGCTTCCGGCGAGCAGCTCAGCGCAGCGATAGCGACGCTCCTGGTGGCGCGCGAGTTGGGCGGCGATACGGCTCGCGCCGACGCGGTGCTTCGTGTCAACGCGACGAGAGGCCCCGCTGCGTGGACCACTGGCGAAACGCGGATCACCAGCGCGTTCGTCTCGCGGGTGCTTGCCGGCTCCGCCGAGAATGTCTCCGGTGTTGGCGCCGCCTTCGCCGGCCCGCTCTATCTCCTGCCAAAGGCGCTGCGCGGCAAGGTGGTGAACACACGCTGACGCCGAACGGTTTTCACTGTCCGGCGGTGCGGCGGACGCCTATGACGGGTCATCGGTGCGCGCTCGACATCAGATCCCGTTCATAGGCGCCCTCGCGGTATCCGCCCTCGCTCTAGCTCGACGGCACGTCCTGTGCGGCCGCTGTCACGGATCTCTGACGAGAGGGATATGCCAATGCCGGAAGCGGAGACGCTGGAGCGGGCACGCGAGGATGCGCGCGAAGGGAAGTCGCCCTCGACGCAGGCGGGTGAGTTCGTCCGGGAGGAGATGGAACACATTCGCGAGGGCAAGCATGGCGCCCGGTCCACGAAGCAGGCGATTGCCATCGGGCTGTCGAAGGCGCGGCGCGCCGGCGTGAAGCTGCCACCGCCCAAAAAGGGCACGGCGTCGAAGCGTACCAGGAAGCAGGCGAAGCGTGATCTGGCCAAAGGCAAGAAGCGGGGAACGAAGCGCACGTCGGCGCGGCGGTCGAAGGCTGTCCGCGGCGCGCTGAAGCGCGAAGGTCGCTCCGCGGCCTCGAAGCGATCGCTGTCGCGGCAGGCCAAACAGGCGGCACGCAAACGGTCGCCGTCGAGCCGGAAGCGCGCGGCGAAGAAAGCCGCACGCACGCGCAAGCGCACGCGCAGCCGGTGAAGATTCCGCTCGATGCGCGCGACGCCGACGTCCGCGTCGGCGGCCGCGTCGTGAAGCTCACGAATCTGCAGAAGCCCTTCTGGCCCGATGACGGCATCACGAAGGGCGCTCTGCTGCAGTATTACGCCGACGTCGCGGAGGTGTTGCTGCCGCATCTGGTGGATCGCGCGATGGTAATGAAGCGCTACCCGAATGGCGCGTACGGCAAGTGCTTTTTCATGAAGCGCGCGCCCGAGCCGCGGCCGGAGTGGATCGAGACGTGCTCGATCGAGCACGCGTCGGGCAACGTCATCGACTTTCCGATCGTGCAGGATCTCGCGTCACTGCTGTGGGTCGTCAATCTCGGATGCATCGACTTGAATCCATGGTACGCGCGGTGCGATGACGTCGATCGCCCCGACTTCCTTCACTTCGACCTCGATCCCGTGGTGGGCGCGACGTGGCAGAACGTGCTGGATGCCGCGTTGCTGGTCCGCGCCGGCTTGACCGCGCTCGACGTGCCGGTGTTCGCCAAAACCACGGGCTCGAAGGGGATGCACCTCTATGTGCCCATCGTGCGCGGTCCGACGCAGAAGCAGGTGTGGACGTTCGCGAAGGCATTCGCGCAAACACTGGCCGACGCACACCCGGCGTTGCTCACCGCTGAATATCGGATTGCCAAACGGCCGCACGGACGCGTGCTCGTCGATTACAACCAGAATGCGTGGGGCCGCACGCTGGCCTCCGTGTACTCACCGCGGCCGAAGCCGCGCGCGCCGGTGTCCATGCCGGTCACCTGGGAGGAGGTGGAGCGGGGGATTGCCATCGACGATTTCCGTCTGGACAACGTGCCGGCTCGAGTGCGCCGGCTCGGTGACCTCTGGCGGCCCGTGCTCGCGAAGCGAGGGCGCGTCGCATTGGAGTCGCTGCTGGAACCGGCAAGCACGGCGCGCGGCGGTCGCGAACGTTCCGGTACGCGGCGAGTGCGGGCGTGAGATCGAGCTGTCACTCCGCGCGCAAGGCCGAGCTGGGATCCACGGCCGCCGCCCGGCGCGCTGGCAGGAAGGTGGCGAGCAGCGCCACGACGAACAGGATGGCTGCGACGAGCCCGAACACCAGCGGATCGCGTGGCGACTCGTCATAGAGCATCGGCTTCACCCAACGCCCCCCCACCCACGCGATCCCGCCGCCGATGAGCACACCCGCAACACCGAGCCGCATACCCTGACTGACCACGAGGCCGACTACGTCGCTCACGCGAGCGCCGAGCGCGATACGGACCCCCAGCTCGTGTGTCCGCTGCGCCACGTTGTAGGCGAGCACACTATACAATCCGATCGCTGCCAGCACGAGCGCCAGAGCGCCAAACGCGACGAACATCGTCGCGCCGATCTTCCACGACCGCATCTGTGAGCCGATTACCTGCGAGAAGGGCGTGACGCTCACATACGACGCACCGGGCATGAGCGCTTGCAGCCTGTGTCGAATCGCCTCGGCCTGGTGTGCCGCGTTGCCCCGGATACGCAGGAACAGACCGGTGCGATCCGGATGGAATTGTTCGGCGGCAAGATAGTAGTACAGCTGCGGGTCGTCGTTCAGGCTGTTGCTCCTGATGTTTTCCGCCACGCCGACGACGTACGTGCAGGGCAAGGTGTCAGCGTTGACCCTCACGCATTGACCGATGGGGTCCTTGCCAGGCCAGAGTGTCTTTGCCATCGCCTCACTCACGACCATCGCGCCCGGCGCATTCGCCACGTCACGAGCGTCGATGCCGCGGCCACGTACGATGCGGGTGCCCATGGTCGCGAAATAATCCGGCGTAACGGCATTGAGATCGAACTCGCCAAGACGGCTCACGGAATCGATGCCGGCGACGTACAGGCCGACGTTCCACGTGCTCCAGAACGGAATACTCGTATTGAGTGCCGCGTGCTCGACGCCAGCTGTGTTCTGCGCCGCTGACAGCAACTGCCGGCGCAGCGCGACGGCGCGCGCGCTGTCGAGCACCACACCGCGCATGTTGAGATTGACCATCAGCACCGAGTCGGCGTCGTAGCCGAGGCGCATGGTCTGCACGTTGTGCAGACTGCGCACGAACAATCCCGCGCCGACGAGGAGCACCACCGACAGCGCGCCCTGAAAAACCAGGAGCGCTGCCCGCGTGCGCGACTGGTGATACGTGCCCTCGCGCGCGCTCGCCTTGAGATCGTGCGTCAGCTCGACGCGTCCGGATTGCCATGCTGGCGCGAGTCCGGTGAGGAGTCCCGTCATGAGCGCCGCCGCGCCGACGAACAGGAGTGTGCGCGCATCGCTGATCACGGTCGATACGGCGTCTGGTGGCAGAAAGACGGAGCGCAGCAGTGCGCCTCCGAATTGCGCGATGACGACACCGGCAACGCCGCCGAGAATTGCCAGGAGCACGCTCTCGGTGAGCAGCTGCGACAGGAGGCGGGCACGACTCACGCCTAACGCGAGCCGCACGGCGATTTCGCGCCGCCGCCGCAACGCCCGCGCCAGCAGGAGATTGGCGACGTTCGCGCAGGCGATGAGCAGCACCACCAGCGCCATCGCGCTCACCAGCGTCGCCACTCTCGCGACGGGCGAAGGGTTCGGACCCCGCTCGCTCAGGATCGATGCCGCGAATGCGCGCGGCCGCGCGATCGCCGCCGGGGTTTGTCCCGGGCTGTTGACGGCCTGCGCTTCGTAGCTGCGCACATACGCGGCAGTGAGGTCGGCGTTCGCTGCGTCTACACTCACGCCTGGTTTTCGCTGGACGATCATCGACGCGAACATCCAGTGGTATGTCGTCCACCAGTTCTCGTTCTTCATCCCACGGCTGTCCGCCGCCGCGTATGATGTGATCGGGATGAACGCCACGGGCGGCTGATCGGGCCATAAGCCCACGAATCCCGGGGGCGCGACGCCGATAACGGTGTACACGGTCGGCCCGATCTGCAATTGCGCTCCCAGCGCGTCGCGCCGGCCGGCGAAGCGCGTCTTCCACATGCCGTAGCTCAGCACCGCGACCGGCGCCCCCTCCGGCGGTGAGTCTTCGTGGAAGGTGAAGTAGCGGCCAAGGACAGGAGGCGCGTCGAAGAAGCCGAAAAAGCTCGAGCTCACGACACCGACCTGCATCTCTCTCGCGTCGTCGCCGACGCCGATCGCCAGCTTGCGGGATGTGAATTCGGCGGTCCGCGCCAACGTGTGCGTCCAGCTCGTGATGTCCACGTACCGCGCGTACTGCGCGCCCTGAAACGCGCTTTCCTTCCCCCGATGTCTGCTCGCGAAGTACACGCGGTGCGTGAGCTCGGGATGAATCATTCGCGGCGGCGGCCGCAGCAACAGCCGATCGACGATCGAGAACATCGCCGCGTTGGCGCCGATGCCCAGCGCCAGCGTCAGCACGACCGCGGAAGCAAAGGCCGGCTTGCCACGAATTCCACGCAAGGCGTAACGGAAGTCCTGCCACAACGCGTCCATGGATTCCTCTTTGACGGTAGCGAGGTGCCGCGACCCTTCGACACCCGACGCGCGCGAACGGTTCGTTATTACCAGGCCGCGGTCAGACCGGCGGTGACGGTGCGGCCGGGCACGATCGTCAGGTTGTCCGGCTCCCCCCGTTGCTCGTTCAGCAGATTGTCCGCCGACAGCATCAACGACAGACCGTGCGGCAGGCTGCGCGAGAACGAGCCGTTCAGGTGTGTCACGCCAGGATATGGACGCCAGAAGCTCCGCAGCTGGGGGCCGCTCAAGGCGTGCGCGCTCACGCCGGCGGCCCGGGCGCCGGCGAGCGCCAACCGGTCGTAATTCACCCAGTCCGACGCCCGCGCGATCGTCAATGACGCCGACCAGGCGCGGCTCGTCCAGGTGGCCACACCGCTCGCGGTGCGCGCCGGCACCGCGAGCATGCGGTCGCCGGGCCGCAAATCGCCCGAGTAGCTGCCTGCCAAACGAGTCACGCGACTGTCCACCAGCGACAGCGCGCCCGACAGCGACAGCGGTCCATGAGCCGCGGTGGACTGCAGCTCCCAGCCGCGATTCACGATCTCGCCGACGTTCTGTAGCTCGTAGATCATGCCGTGGGCATTCGGTCCGATCGCCCCTCCGCCTCTCGACGGTGCAGTGTCGGCGAGCGCCACGGCCTGGACCAATCCGAACGCATGCTGGTCGAATCGTGTGACGTGGATGCCGACATCACGGCTGAGCAGCAGATCCGCTCCCATCTCCGTTCCGGCCTGCTGCTCGGGCAGGAGCGGTGGCGCATTCGCATTGCGGCGCACGCCGAGCCACGCGATCTCGCGCGCCGCGCGTTGCACCGGGCGCATCCCGCGGCCGTAGGCGCCACGCAGCTTCGTGGTAAGTGCACCGTAGTCGTGCACGAGCGCGGCGCCGAACATCGGCAGTGTCGTGAGCTGCGCTCCTCCATTGAGGGCATCGTCCCGCTCGACGCGCATGCCTCCCGTGAGGTACAGCGCGTCGAAGAACGAGGCGTTGCTCTGCGCCGTGATGCCGGTGTTGTTGCGCCACAGGGTGGTGACCGTGTTCCTCGACGTTTGCCCCGCGCGACCATTCACGATCGGCGCTCCGAGGCTCCTCTCGCGCAGCGCCGAATGCTCCAGCGCAAATGTCATCGTCGCCGCCGCGGGCCCGTCGCCGCCGAACGTGCCGGCGCTGCTCAACCGCAGCGTTCCGCGATCGGCGCCGCCGGCGGCGGCGTGGAGCGCCGACTCGGCCGCCGAGGGTATCGGCACGTCATTCGTGGAAACGTTGGCGAGCCGATACCCGTCCACGCCGGTCACGAGCGAGTGGCTCCAGCGGTCACTCTGCGCAAAATGAGCGGTGATGCCGAGCGTGTATTCGCGAATCGACTGTGGATTGGAATCGGCGCCCGTGCGCGACCAGACGCTGTCGGCGGCCGTGATCCCGGCCCGATCGCGAAGCCCATGAACCATCACCGTGTCGCGCCGCGGCCCTACCAGGAGCGAATTCGTGGGCACACCCGCATCCTTGCCGTAGAAGCGTCCCGTTCCCGTGACGGTCGCGCGTGAGCCGATGACGCGGAATCCGCCCGTCGCCTTGAGCTCGCGGCTGTACCCGTCGGGGACGAAGTCGCCCATGGTGCCGATGGCGGCCGTCAAGCCGGCCGATCGCAGATTTGTTCCGCCGTTCACCGTGAGTGTCTGCCGCTCGACCAACGCCCCGTGACTCGCGAGATAGTCGCTCTGCGCGAGGCCGGCGTCGCTGCGGATCCGCATCCGGCCACCTCCCGCACCGGAGGTGCCGTAACGCGTGACGACGTTAACTACGCCGCTGATCGCGTCGGCGCCGTACAGGGCGGCACCCTGCGGGCCACGGATCACCTCCACGCGATCGATCGTCTCCGGGCCCAGTTGCGTCAACAGCAACGGATTCGCCACGTCGATGCCGTCGATGTAGATCTTCGGAGAGCTCGTGCCAAACGAGCTCGTGCCGCGAATACTTCCGTAGCGGGCGACCAGGTCCGAGGGCGACTGCTCCCACAGCCAGAGGCCTGGCACCGTAGCATCGAGTGCCTTCGAGAGACTGCTTGCGTCTCGGCTCGTGAGCTCGGGGCCGGTGATCACGTCCAGCGCCACGGTGACGGGACGGGCGGTCGTGCCGTGGGTGCTGCCGGTCACGACGACACGATCCAGAACGCTCATGCGCAGCGTCGTGTCCAGGGTTCGCGTGGACAGCGGGCGGTGCCTGGGGGCGAGCACCACCTCATCGCTGCCGGTGACCACCGGTTCCACGGCGCTCCCGCGCAGCAGCACGGCCAGAACGTCGCCAGCGGCGCCGCTATCCGACGGCGCGCACACCGCGCGATCGAGAGGGAGCAGGTCTCCACTATATGACAGCTGGATGCGTGCGGCCGCCGCCACGCGGTCGAGCGCTTCGCGCAGAGAGATGTCACGTCCGTGCACGACGACCCGGCGGTCCAGCGGCGGCGCCCATGTGGACGCCCCCGGCACCGGGGCGGCGGGCCGGCACGCTTGCGCGGCCGCCCCGGGGCTCACCACAACGACGGAGAGAAGGATCAGGCCGGGCACAGCGAGTCGGGATTTCCGCCGCGTCATTGCTCCGGGTACAGTATCGCCGTGCCGCCCCGCCACTCCACCGCAGCGCCTAACGCGAGGGCGATGACACGTACAACGTGCTGTGCCGAATCGTGCGAGAAGGCCGCCGTGATGTGCCGGCTCGCCAGCAAGCCGTTCGCCGCACGGAGCTGGACACCATACCACCGCTGCACATCGGCGGCCACTTCGTTGAACGACGCATCGTGGAAGATTAACCGGCCCTGTGTCCAGGCCAGGTCGTCGTCGGACACGGCGCCGGCGAGGACGACAGCGTGCCGCCCGCCGCGAACCACGCCGATGTCCTCGGCGCGCAAAACCACGCCCGAGTCAGCGCCTGGCGCGGTGGTGCCGCGCAATCGGACTTCGCCCGACGTCACCACCACGCGTACGTTGCCGCCGCCGTCAGCGTGAACCGAAAACGTCGTGCCGATGTCCTGCACGATCGCACCGCTCGTGTGGACCACGAACGTCCTCACGGCATCGTGCTTTACGTCGAACAACGCCTCCCCGCTGAGCGTCACGTCACGACGGCCGCGACGGAGGGCGGCGCTCACTCGCAGCTGGCTGCCAGGTCCCAGCACGACGTGCGTGCCGTCGGCGAGCAGGAGCTCGCTCCGCTTGCCGATCGGTGCGTCGAACACGCGCGTGCCCTCGCCACCGGCGACGACATGCCCCGTCGTCTGGCGCGACATGTAGGCCCTGAACAACGCTCCGCCGGCGGCGGCGACGATCACCGCCGCGGCGGCGACCGACGCGGGAACGTACCACCTGCGCCGCACCGACATGCGCGCCCTGACCTGCTGCAGTGCACGCTCGACGTCGATTTGGGAGGGTTCGTCGATGCGCATCCTCTGCACAGCAGCGAGCAGCGCCGCCTCGGCAGGATCGTTGGCCAGACGCCGCGTGATCATTTGCGCCTCCTCTGGCGAACACTCGCCCGCGAGGTAGCGGGCGAGTGCTTCCCAACGGGCGAACGGATCGGTGGGTTCTCGCGTTTGCTCGTCTGCCATATCGTGGAGACACCCTGCGCGGGGCACACCCTTACGCGCGGACCGGGGGACTACCCCTGACGGAACACCGGGTTCGGCGAGTGTACACTAGCGCGTGAAATGACCGACCGCGAATTGCTGGACCGTCTTCGACGAGGGGATTCACTCGCGTTCGACGCGTTGTTTCGCGCCTGGTACGCACCTCTCGTGCGCGTGGCCGAAGCAATTCTGCGCGAACGCGCGCCCGCCGAGGAGGTGGTGCAGGATGTGATGCTGGAGCTCTGGCGGAGGCGCGACCGCCTGCCGGATACGGAGTCGCCGCGCGCGTATCTCTATCGAGCAACTCGCAATCGAGCGCTCAATCATATCCGCAGGCGCCGGCTAGAGCGCCGCGGCGAGCCGGTGCTGATCGCGGCATCTGCACGGGTATCGGCAGCTGCGGATGCGGACGTCGACGCGTCGGAACTCGACACGGCCATTCGCGCCGCCATCGAGGCCCTTCCCGATCGCTGCCGTGAGATCTTCGAGATGAGCCGTGTCGGCGGTCTGAAGTACGCGGACATCGCCGAGCTGCTCGGCATTTCCGTGAAGACGGTCGAGGCTCAGATGGGAAAGGCGCTGCGGTCGCTCCGGGAGAGTCTGGCCACCTGGCTGCCCACCGGCTAGCGTTTTTTCGGGCGCGCTCCTCCGTCCTTCGCCTCAAACGAGACTTCGCATGATTCGCCGCCTCATCCTGCCACTGTTGTTCATCGTGTCGGCATCCGCCGCCCGTTCCGTCGCGGCGCAGACCAGCCGGCAGCCGGCACTCCCTACCGATCTTTCATCGGCCAAGCCGGGACGCGATCCGCAGCAGCGGATCGACGAGGAGTATACGAGAAAGATTCGCGAGTACACCACGGAGCCGTTCTTCCTTTCGCCGCTGGTGGACTACCTGCCGGCGTCGCCGACGGTGCCGACGCCCGCGGCAGTGCTGGGAGACATCGCCGGCGCGCCGAAGAAGCTGCCGTATTCCAAGGACGTGTACGCGTACATGCGTCTGCTGGAGAAATCGACGCCGCGCGTGAAGGTCGTGTCGATTGGAAGGACGGAGGAGGGGCGCGAGATGATCGCCGTAGCCGTGGCGTCGGACGCGCTCATGGCGAAGCTCGATGAAAACGCCGCGCTCCTGGCGAAGCTCGCCGATCCTCGCACCATCGCGATGAACGACGCGGAGGCGGAGCGCATCGCGGGACTCGCGGCGCCGGTGTACTACATCACGGGCACGATTCATTCCCCCGAGGCGGGTGCGCCGACCGCGCTGATGGAGCTCGCCTATCGTTTGGCGGTCGACGAGAGTCCGTACGTCCGGAACATCCGCGACCATCTGATCACGCTGATCACGCCGATCGTGGAGGTGGACGGTCGCGATCGTCAGGTGGACGTATTCAATTGGCACATGCACCATCCCGGCGAGACATATCCGGCGCTCGTGTACTGGGGACACTACGTCGCGCACGACAACAACCGTGACGCGATGGCGGTGACGCTCAAGCTCACGCAGAACGTGCTCGACACGTATGTGGGATGGCATGCCCAGGTCCTGCACGACCTGCACGAGTCCGTGCCCTATCTCTACGACAACACCGTCGGCGACGGCCCTTACAACGCCTGGCTCGATCCCCTCCTCACCAACGAATGGGAGCTCCTCGGCTGGAACAACGTCCAGGAGATGACGCGCTTCGGCATGCCCGGTGTGTTTACCCACGGCACCTTCGATACCTGGTCGCCCGGCTATCTGATGTTCATCGCGGCAACGCATAACGGCATCTCGAGGTTGTACGAGACGTTCGGCAATGGTGGATCGGCGGAGACGGTCGAGCGAACGCTGTCGCCCTCGGAGACGCAGCGGACCTGGTATCGGCAGGACCCGCCGCTGCCGCGCGTCCGGTGGTCGATGCGCAACAACAACAACTACGAGGAAACGGGCATTCTCGTCTCGCTCAACTACTTCGCGAACAATCGCCGGCAGTTCCTCGAGAATTTTTACCAGAAGAGCAAGCGCTCGATCCTGAAGGCGCGTACGGAAGGTCCAGCCGCGTACGTCTTGCCGGCGGACGACCGCCGGCCGGGCGCTCAGGCAGAGCTGCTTCGAATCCTGCAGAAACAGCGTGTCGAGATCTCGCGCGCCACGCAGAGCATTACCGTCATCACACCGAGCAGCGTGCGCGGCACGCGCAGCCCGGGCGACAGCACGCACAGGAACGTCTCGCGCACCTTTGCCGCCGGCTCATACATCATTCGTATGGATCAGCCATACTCGCGCATTGCCGACGCGCTGCTCGACTACCAGTACTGGAGCCCGCAGGATCCGCAGAAGCAGCCATACGACGACACCGGCTGGACCTTTCCCGAGGCCTTCGACGTGCAGGCGGTCCGCGTCACCGATGCAAAGATCCTCGATGCGCCGGTGGAACGCGTGATCGGCGAGATCCGCGCGCCCGGCGGCGCATCGGGGCACGGCAGTGTGTTCGCGATCGCGGCCACCGCCGACGACGCGATTGCCACACTCCGCTATCGGTTGCGCAGCGCGGACATGCAAGCCGTGGAAGAACCGTTCGAGGCCGCGGGCCAGAAGTTCGCGCGTGGGTCACTCGTGCTTCGCGGCGTGCCGGCGCCGGAGCTCGACGCTCTCGGAAAGGAGCTCGGACTGCGCATGGTGGCGCTGGAGACCGCGCCGGCCGTGAAGGCGCATCCCGTCCGTGCGGCGCGCGTCGCGATACTGCACACGTGGACAGGAACGCAGACCGAAGGATGGTGGCGGCAGGCGTTCGACGCCCTGCACATCCCATACACCTACATCTCGACGCAGGATGTGGCACGCGATCCTGCGCTGAGCGCGAAGTACGACGTCATCCTGTTCCCACCCGCAGGGGGAAATACGCAGGGAATCGTTCAGGGGTTGCCGACCTGGCGCAATCCGCTGCCATGGAAGAACACGCCCGAAACACCCAACATTGGCACCTGGGCGCAGACCGACGACATGCGCCCTGGCCTCGGCTTTCAAGGGCTGGCCAATCTGCAAGCGTTCGTGGCGCGTGGCGGCGTGCTCGTCACTGTCGGCAACACGGCGGAGCTGGTGGCGCAGTTCGGCCTCACCAACGGTGTAGTCACGAATCAGGCACGCCGCGGTGAGGTGGTCGGTTCGCTGCTGCGCACGAAGCTGGTCGATGACGCGAGTCCCATTGCCTATGGCGTAAGCGACAATCTCGCCGTCTACAGCGACGCGGGCGCGAGCTTCTCGGTGTCGGCGTTGCGAGGAGGCAGTCCCGGGCGCCGGGCTGTCGACGAAGGAGGCGTGACACGCGCGACCGGGCGCGGCAGCGCGAGCGACGAGGATGTACCGCAAGGACGGCCCATGCTCGACAGCACGCACGTCGCGCCCGAGCAGCCGAGGCCGCATCCTTGGCAATACGCGCTGCCGACGGACGAACAGCTGCGCAATCCGATCAATGTCATACCGCCGGAGCAGCGTCCGCGCGTCGTACTACGCTACAGCGACCAGCGCGATCTGCTGGTATCTGGCCTGCTCGATGGCGGCGCCGACATCGCCCAACGTCCTGTGGTTGTCGACGTGCCGGTCGATAGAGGTCACGTCGTTCTCTTCGCGAGTAATCCGGTGTACCGCGGCGAAACCATTGGCAGCCACGCCCTCGTTTTCAACACCATCCTGAACTGGGACAGTCTCGGCGCCGGGAGAAAGATCGATGCGCGGTGAAGGGCCGCGAGGGCTGGGAACACGGGCAATGGAGTCCGCGTCTTGCCCCGCATAGCGCGCGGATGGCCTAACGAGCATTAACGGAAGGTATTCATGGCGAACGCGAAGGTCTCGGCTGGGGGCGTGCCGTACCGTGAGCTCGGCCGCACAGGAGAGACGGTGTCGGCCGTCGGCATCGGCGGATGGCACCTCGGGCTGCCGCATGTGGACGAGCAGCTCGCGATACGCCTCGTACGCGCTGCGATCGACGGCGGCATCAGTTTCATGGATAACTCGTGGGACTACAACGACGGTACGAGCGAGAGACGTATGGGCAGAGCGCTGCGCGACGGGTACCGCGAGCGAGCCTTCCTTATGACGAAGATCGACGGCCGGTCGAAGCGCGAGGCGGCGAGGCAGTTGGAGGAGTCGCTCAGGCGTCTGCAGGCCGAGCGCATCGATCTCGTTCAGCACCACGAGGTGATTCGTTTCGAGGACCCGCACCGGATATTTGACGAGGAGGGGGCCCACGCCGCGCTGCTGGAGGCTCGTCAAGCGGGTAAACTCCGCTACATCGGCTTCACGGGGCACAAGGACCCGCGCATCCACCTGCACATGCTGGAAGTGGCGAAGGAACATGGCTTCACCTTCGACACTGTGCAGCTGCCTCTCAACGTCATGGATGCGCACTACCGCAGCTTCGAGCAGCTGGTGCTTCCCGAGCTCGTTCGGAGACGGATAGGCGTGCTCGGCATGAAGAGCATGGCGAATGGAATCATTCTGAAGTCGAAGACGGTCACGCCAACGGAGTGTCTGCACTACGCGCTGAGTCTGCCCACGTCGGTCGTGATCACGGGGTGCGACAGCATGGAGATTCTGGAGCAGGCACTGAACGCCGCGCGCACCTTCCGACCGCTGAGCGACGCCCAGCGCCAGGAGCTGCTCGCGAAGAGCAGCAAGGCGGCATCGCGCGGCGAGTTCGAGCCATTCAAGACGACTTCCATCTTCGACTCCACGGCGAGCCACCCGGAGTGGTTGGGCGAGGAGCCCCGGCGCGTGCGAGAGCTGATGCCCGGTTGATTTGGACGTCTGTGTGCTCTGGCGAAATCGACGAGCGGCACCAACCTTTGAGCTGCCGGAAAATCCGAGGGGTCAGGGTGCCGATGCCGATTTCCGCCATGTCGAATGAGAGCACGCTGCCGCAGTTTCTCGCGGCGCGCGCGCGTCGCGCTTCCGATGCGCGGCTCGTGGCAGATACCGTCGGCGGGATTCTCGTGATCTTGGCCATGATCACGTGGCGTCCCACCGGTTGGCTGCTCGTGTTGTCCGTGGCGGCTTATTTCGCCGCGTTTGGCAGCTGGGGGATCACCGACCGCGAGTTGCGTGAGCGGCCGCGCGAAGCTGGCAGCCGCATGGAATACGCGCTTCGCGGCGGTCGTTTGCTCGCCGTCGCGGCCGGCGGCGTCGCCGCGGCAAGTGCCGCCATCGTGTTTCTCGCGCTCGCGCTCGGAACACTGATCAGTTGACCGAGACCAGCGCGTGAACGAGCGAGCCACCTTCCGCACCGCTGTCCCTGCGATCACAGCCATCCTGCTGCGCGATTGGGATCCGATCGGCGTGCAGGACGAACCACGGGCACAGGAGTCGTACGACAGCCACGCCGTGGCCATATACGGCTTGCTCGCCCGCGATGCCAGCGCCGACGAGGTCACTGAGTATCTCACCGACGCCGCCGCGGGTATGGGCTTGGCTGGAGTGAGCCGGCGGCCGTTGCCCGCGATTGTCGCCGCACTGCGACAGTGCGTCGCATCGTCCACCGGCAGTTGAGGGTGCGCGGGCGACCGCGCCTTCTCTCGCCTTCTGCGCTCCACGCGATGCCCAAACCAGTGGGCTACTCCGGCAAACCGATTGCGGTGAAGCTCGGGCTCGAAACCGGCCAGTGCGTGGCGCTGATTCACGCACCGCCGGATGCCACTCAGCTCCTGGCGCCTCTGCCGGACGGCTTGCGAATCGTGCACCGGGTGACCCCCGACACCAACGTTGCGCTCGTCTTCAGCCGCTCGGCCAGGATTCTGGAGAGAGACTTTGCGCCCGCGGCGGCCAGGCTCGCCCCGGGTGGCATGCTGTGGGTGGCATGGCCAAAGAAAACGAGCGGCGAGAAGACGGACCTCAGTGAAGACGTGGTGCGTCGCATCGGCCTCGCCGCCGGTCTCGTCGATGTCAAGGTGTGCGCGATCAGCGACATCTGGTCGGGGTTGAAGTTTCTGCGCCGCCGCAGAATCAACGCGAGCTGACGCCAGCATGCCGATCGAGAACATTTCGGATACCGCCCGCTGGGTCGCCGTCTACCGTGCCATGGAGACGGAGCGCGACGATGCGATCTTCAAGGACCCTTTCGCTCACCGATTGGCCGGCGATCGCGGCGAGGAGATCGTCGACACGATGAAACAGGGTCGGCGGATGGCGTGGGCGATGATCGTGCGCACCGCCGTCTTCGACGAGATCATCCTCGATCGTGTGCGCGCGGGCGTGGATCTGGTCGTGAATCTCGCTGCCGGTCTGGACGCACGTCCGTGGCGGCTGTCCTTGCCGCCGGAGCTGCGCTGGGTCGACGTCGATCTCCCTGACATTCTCCGCTACAAGACCGAACTGCTTCGCAACGATCGTCCGGTGTGCCGGTACGACGCCATACCGACCGATCTCACGAACGCGTCGAAGCGCGAGGCGCTGTTCGCACAGCTCGGCCGCGAGGCCATGAAGGCCCTCGTAATCACGGAGGGGCTGCTGATCTACCTCACGCGCGAGCAGGTCGCCGCGCTCGCGCGCGATCTCCACAACGCGCCGACGTTCCGTTGGTGGCTGCTCGACATTGCCAACCCGCGACTACTGCAAATGATGAACAAGATGTGGGGGGCGAACGTTCGGGAAGGCAACGCCCCGTTCCTCTTCGCTCCGGCCGAGGGGAGCGCTTTCTTCCGCACCTTCGGGTGGCGCGAGGTTCAATTCCGCTCGAACATGGAAGAGGCGCGGCGATTGCACCGTGAGATGAGTGGTATGTGGCTGTGGCGCCTGATGATGAGATTCATGTCCAAGCACAAACGCGAAGAGATTCGCCGTTTTGCTGGCACCGTTCTACTCGAGCGAGAGTGACCTATCGCGGTACGCACCACCGGTTATAGCTACCGAACTCGCGGGCGCGTGGCATCTTTCATCAATCCGCTGAACACGCCGGCCGACATACCAGGAGTCGCATGTATCAACTCACCGAGACGCAGTGGATCTGGCACGATGGAGAGTTCGTCCCCTGGGCCGACGCCCGCGTTCACGTCCTGAGTCACTCGCTGCAGTACGGCTCCTGCGCGTTCGAGGGAATTCGGTGTTACCGCACGCCGCGCGGCCCAGCGATCTTCCGACTCGAGGATCATCTCCGCCGATTGTTGACCTCGTGCCGCATCTACCGAATGGACATGCGATACACGACGGACGATCTCGTCGCTGCCTGCTGCGAATTGGTGGAGAAGAACCAGCTGGACGCCTGCTATATCCGACCGATGGTGATGCGGGGTTATGGGGCAGCGAGCATGGTGCCTTTCGCCAGCCCCGTCGAGGTCTTTCTGCCGTGTTGGCCTTGGGGTGCGTACCTCGGCGAAGGCGCGCTGGAGAACGGCGTCGACGCATGCGTGTCGAGCTGGCATCGCGTGGCGCCGAACACCATCCCCGCCATGGCGAAGATCGCCGGCAACTATCTCAGCGGCATGCTGATCAAGATGGATGCGCTCGGAAACGGCTTCTCGGAGGCGATCGCGTTGAGCCCCGATGGTACGCTGAGTGAGGGATCGGGTCAGAACGTTTTTGTCGTGTCCGACGGCACGATCATCACGCCGCCGGCAAATGGCACACTGCTGGTGGGCATCACGCGCGACACTATCCTCACGCTCGCGCGCGAGCTGGGCATTCCCGTGCGAGAACAGGTGCTGCCTCGCGAGATGCTCTACGCTGCCGACGAGCTGTTCCTCACGGGCACGGCATCGGAGGTCACGCCGGTGCGCTCGGTCGACAAGATTCAAGTCGGCTCCGGCAAGCGCGGGCCGGTGACGGCACTACTCCAACAGAAGTATCTCGATCTCGTGCATGGCGAGGGGCCGGATGACCACAGCTGGCTGACGTTCGTGCGCGCGGAGCGGGCGAGCACCCGGTAACGCGCCGCCTGCCAGACCGGCTCTCGGGCGTTGCGCCCGTCGGCAATTCTTCCCACTGTACAGCAGTACCCGTCCCCACGCCCGCCCGACAAGCGAGGCTCAGCCATGTCCATCTCGTTCACCGTCAACGGCAAGCCCGTCACGGTCGACGTACCCGCTGCAATGCCCGTGCTGTGGGTACTGCGCGACACTCTCGATCTGAAGGGGACGAAGTTCGGGTGCGGGATCGGGCAGTGCGCCGCGTGCACCGTTCACGTCGACGGCACCCCGACGCGATCGTGTCGGCGGCCCGCCTCCACGATAGCCGGCGCGCGCATAACGACGATCGAGGGGCTCTCGGGTGACGGCACGCACCCGCTGCAGCGCGCCTGGGACGAGATCGATGTCCCGCAGTGCGGTTATTGCCAGGCCGGCCAGATCATGGCCGCCGCGGCACTGCTCGCCAGGACACCGAATCCGACCGATGAGCAGATCGACGTGGCGATGAACGGCAATTTGTGTCGCTGCGCGACTTACCTGCGCATCCGCGAAGCGATTCACCGCGCCGCCGCGTCGTCCTCCAACACCGTGCAGCAGGGCCGCGACCGCGGCGCTGAGGATTGAGGAGGAGCACTATGAGACAGAACGAGCGCGTCGACCGCCGGGAGTTTCTGCGCGTGACGGCCATCGCCGGCGGCGGCTTGCTGCTGGCTGGATACCTCGATCCGGTGCGCGGGGCCGCCGCGCTCGCGGAGTCCGTTGGCCGTCGCCGCCGCGGCGAAGGAGCAAACGACGCGGTGCTCAACGCATTCATCCGCATCACACCGGATAACATCGTCACGATCACGGCGAAGAATCCCGAGATTGGCCAGGGCGTGAAGACGATGCTGCCGATGATCATCGCGGACGAGCTGGATGCAGACTGGCAGCACGTTCGAATCGAGCAGGCGCCGCTCGACACGGCGAACTTTCAGAATCAGTGGGCCGGGGGCAGCACGGCGACGCCGACGAACTGGCTGCCCATGCGGCGCGTCGGCGCCGCGGGTCGGGCGATGCTCATTGCCGCTGCCGCTCAGACGTGGGGCGTTGGCGAATCCGAGTGCGAAGCGACTGGTGGCACGGTCAGGCACACACCGTCGAAGCGTTCACTCACCTACGGCGAGCTCGCGACCCGAGCGGCCACGCTCACGCCGCCGGCGCTCGATTCCGTGAAGCTCAAGGATCCGAAGGATTTCCGGATCATCGGCACACGCGTGCACGGTGTCGACAACCGCGCGATCGTCACCGGTAAGCCGATGTATGGCATCGACGTCAGTGTTCCGGGAATGCAGTACGCCACGTACGCGAAGTGTCCCGTGTTCGCCGGTACGCCGAAGAGCGCGAACCTCGACGAGATCAGAGGGCTTCCTGGCGTGCGCCAGGCGTTCCTCATCGAAGGGACCAAACAGCTCAATGGACTTCTTGGTGGTGTAGCAATCGTCGCGGACAGTTGGTGGCTCGCGAATGACGCGCGCAGCAAGCTGCGTGTCGATTGGGACGAGGGCCCGACGGCGGAGCAGAGCAGTGTCGGATTCGCGCAGCGCGCGGCGGAGCTGTCGAAGCAGGCGCCGCATCGGAGTTTACGCAGCGACGGCGACGTCCGCGCCGCACTCGCGGGAGCGGCGCACGTGGTGGAGGCGGAGTACTTCTATCCGTTCATCGCGCACGCGCCGCTCGAGCCGCAGAACTGCACGGCGTCATGGCGCGACGGTCGAATGGAGATCTGGGCCCCCAGCCAGACGCCGCAGTCAGGGCGCGCCCTCGTGGCCCAGACGCTCGGCATCCCGGAGACCAGCATCACGATCCACCTCACACGAGTCGGCGGCGGCTTCGGCCGGCGGCTCAACAACGATTACATGGTGGAGGCGGCGGCGATTGCAAAACAGGCCGGCGTGCCCGTGAAGCTGCTGTGGACGCGCGAGGATGACATGCAGCACGACTTTTATCGTCCGGCAGGCTTTCATTACCTCACCGGCGGCGTCAGTGGCGACGGGAAGCTCGTTGTCCTTCGTGATCACATGATCACCTTTGGTGAAGGCGAGAAGTTCGCGCCCAGCGCCGATCTCGGCCAAGCGGAGTTTCCGGCGCGCTTCATCCCGAACTGCGCGCTCGACGTGTCGCTTATGCCGTTAGGCGTGCCGACAGGCGCCCTGCGCGCGCCACGCAGCAACGGGCTGGCGTTCGTCTTTCAGTCTTTCATCGACGAGCTGGCGCACGCGGCGCAGCAGGACCCGGTGCAGTTCCGCCTCGACCTGCTCTCCAACGCGCAGGAAGGCGCCGCCTTCGACGCCCAGCGTATGCGCGGCGTGCTCGAGTTGGTCGCCGAAAAAGCATCGTGGGGCAGAAAGCTGCCGCGCGGCACGGGCATGGGCGTGGCATTCTACTTCAGCCACCGGGGCTACTTCGCCGAGGTCGTCCAGGCCACCGTCGCGCCGGCCGGAACGCTGAAGGTGGACCGGATATGGGTGGCGGGTGACATCGGGAGCCAGATCATCAATACCAGCAATGCGGAGAATCAAGTTCAGGGTGCGGTGCTCGATGGCATCGCCGAAGCGCTGGCGCAGGAGATCACGATCGAACGCGGGCGCGCCGTCCAGGCGAACTTCAATGCGTTCCCGCTGCTCCGAATGCGCCAAGCGCCACCCGTGGAGGTCTACTTCCGCATCACCGATAATCCGCCGACCGGACTTGGCGAGCCGGCACTGCCACCGGTAGTGCCGGCGTTGTGCAATGCAATCTTCGCTGCGACGGGAAAGCGCGTGCGCAGCTTGCCGCTGTCGAAGGCCGATCTGAGATGGACGTGAGCTCGGGCCGGGCGTTCTGATCCGGGCCGTCCGGACCGCCTCTGTCCTGATCGTTACGTCGGCGTGTGCGACGGTGCCACCTGCACCGATCCCGCCGGACTTTCCGCGCGAGGTGCGTGCCTGCGATGGCAGATCGATCGTGCAGGCCGACACCACCATCGCGGTGCCGCGCGGCTCAGCGGCCGCGTGGCCAGCGCCCGTGAACGAGGTCACGCCGCGCTATCCAGATGCATTGCGAGAGCGAGGGGTCGAGGACACCGTTCTTGCGACATTCGTTGTCGATACCGCCGGCCGTGTGGTTCGCGGCAGCGCATACATCACGGAAGAAGGCGATACGGCGTTTGGCGACGCGGTGTGCGAGGCGCTGCGCCACGTGCTGTTCGAGCCGCTGCGCATCGATTCGCGACAATTGTCGGCGCGCGTTGTCGATTATCCCACCACCTTCACGCTGAAGAAGCGCTGAGGCGCCATTCGCATTCTGGACGCGCGTTTTTCAGCGGCACTGACCGCGAACGCTACGGTCCACCGTAATCATTTGTTTATGTGACCCAGGTCGCACCCCGATACGCGTTCGTGCCTTCGGCAGCGATTGGCCGTCTGGAATACCGAGGCTACTTGGTTGCTTCCCTTCGCCTCACGATCCTCGGAGCGCGACGATGGCTCATCCTCAGGAGCACATCGACTCTGCGCAGGCCGCCGGCCTGCGCTACGTGACTGACGCGATGCCCGGCATTCGCCGCAAGCGCGCCGGCCGCGGCTTCGCGTATGTCGGCACTGACGGGAGCCCCATTCGGGATCGCGAACAGCTGGACCGCTTCCGCAAGCTCGTCATCCCGCCGCGCTGGACGGATGTCTGGATCTGCCCCATCGAGTCCGGACACCTCCAGGTTACCGCGCGCGATGCTCGCGGTCGCAAACAATACCGTTATCATCCGCGTTATCGCGCCGTGCGCGACGATACGAAGTTCAGCCGCATGCTCGCGTTCAGCGAGATCCTGCCTCTGATTCGACAGCGGGTCGAGCACGATATCCGGTCCCCGGCCCTGACACGCGAGAAGGTGCTGGCCACTGTCGTTTGGCTCCTCGAGCGCACGCTCATTCGCGTTGGGAACGACTCCTACGCCAAGGAAAACGGCTCATTCGGCCTGACGACACTCCGGAGTAAACACGTCCACGTGAACGGCGCCAAGCTGCGCTTCGAGTTCAAAGGCAAGAGCGGCGTACCGCACAGCGTGGCGATCACCGATCGGCGCATCGCCCGCATCGTTCAACACTGCCAGGAGCTGCCCGGGCAGGAGCTGTTCCAGTATCTCGATGACGAGGGGCGGCGGCAGAGTATCGACGCCGAAGACGTGAACGAATATCTGCGTGCCATCACCGGCCATTACATTACCGCGAAGGACTTCCGCACCTGGTCGGGAACCATGATGGCCGCGGCCGCGTTGCGCGAGATCGGCGCAGCGGACTCGAAAGCCGCGGCGGAGAAGAACATCATTCGCGCGATCGATGAGGTGTCGAAGCGCCTTCGCAACACGCGTGCGGTGTGCCGGAAGTACTACGTGCATCCGATCATCTTCGAGGCGTATCGCCAAGGTTACGTTCTGCCGCCCCTGCCTGTACCGGCAGGCGAGCGCAGAAGCGAAGGCGCGACGACAGGACTTCGTCGCGACGAGAGCGCCGTGGTGCAGCTGATCCGCGAGTGGCGGCGGGACTGATGGACGCCGCGACGCTGAACTGTCCGAGCTGCGGCGCCGCGGCGCCTGCGAATGCGACAGCGTGCCCCTTCTGCCACGCCAAGCTGGCAACGATCGGGTGTCCCTCCTGTTTCGGCCTCGTTTTCATCGGCGCGAAGTTTTGCGACCATTGCGGCGCCAAGATCGAAGTCGCATCGCCGGTCGGTACCGTGGTACACAAATGTCCGCGCGGCTGCGGCGAGATGCAGCGGGTCTCGCTTGGCGGTGCCGAATTCGACGAGTGCCCGCAGTGCAACGGTCTGTGGCTCGATCCCGCCACCTTCGAGCACCTTTGCGCCGAGAAGGAGCAGGTCGCGCCGGCGATATTCCAAGCGAATGCGCACCTGGTCAGCGCGGCGCCACAGGCATTGGAAACGGTGCGCTACCTGCCCTGCCCGCAGTGCGGCAAGCTCATGAATCGTACGAATTTCGGGCGCACGTCCGGCGTGATCATCGACACGTGCAAGGATCATGGTGTGTGGTTCGACGCTGACGAGCTGCGTCGGGTGATCGAGTTCCTCCGGGCGGGCGGTCTGGAGATCTCGCGTAAGCGCGAGCTCGAGCAGCTGACCGAGGAACGGAAGCTCCGCGAGCTCACGCAATTCGTGAGCGCTGATCAGGAGGCGATCGAGCGGCACGTGAGCTCCAGCGACATACGGCCCGGTGCCGCACTGCTGTCCGCATTCATTTCGCTGAAGCTGTAGGGCAGGCGCTTAGCGCTCGGCGAAGCGCCGGGACGTGCGGGCATTCAGAGGAAGGCAGCGTCGTTCTAACGCATTGCGGTACTACTGCGTAGGATTGGCGACACAGTTCTGCCCACTGCCGTCCCTCCTGTGCCCTCCGCGTTCCGCCCCGCGCCCCCCAAGTTGCGTCTCCTCACATGAATTTCTGCTCGTTACGCGCCCTTCCCGCGGCCCTGCTGTTTGCCTACCCCCTTGCCGCCCAGTCCAAGCCGACGATCGAACAGTTTCTCAGTCCCGCTTCGCCGCTGGAGGTCACCGCGGCCAGGAAGACGGATCGCGTTGCGTGGATGGCCTACGAACGCGGCATGCGCAACGTGTATACAGCGGCGGCGCCGGACTTCAGGCCGGTGCGCCTGACGCGGTTCCTCGAGGACGATGGCAACGATCTCTCGAACGTGCGCCTCTCCGACGACGGATCAATGGCCGTCTTCGTCCGGGGCACGGCGCCCAACCGGCTCGGCTGGGTTGCGAACCCCACCCATGATCCTCGTGGGACAGAGCGTGCCATATGGGCCGTGCCCACGCGCGGCGGCACAGCGTTCCGCGTCGCTGAAGGAGGCGCGCCGGAGCTTTCGCCCGATGGCCGGTACGTGCTGTATGTGAAGGATGGTCAGATCTATCGTGCCAAGGTGGCGTTAGGCCGCCGTACGGCCATGGACACCGGCGGTGTTGCCTTCATCAAGGAGTGGGGGCGGCAAGCGTCCCCTCGATGGTCGCCCGACGGCTCGAAGGTGCTGTTCGTGAGTGATCGCGAGAACCACGCATTCGTTGGCGTGCTCGATACGCGCACCCACAAAGTGGAGTTCCTCGCGCCGAGCGTCGACTGCGATGGCAGCCCTGTGTGGTCGCCCGACGGCAAGCAGATCGCGTTCGTCAGGCGTCCTGGCGTCCCCTTTGGTCTTCAGGCGCAGGCCGGCAGTGGCGGCATCGGCAATCCGATGGGTCCGGCCGCGGCGCAGGCCGCGCGCATGGGTCGTGCGGCCGGCCCGGGCGCGAGTGGCTGCAGCGTTGGTGGCTTCGGCCGTGGCGGCGAAGTCGACTCGAGTCGCGGGCCGCACACGCCCGGCTTATTCACGGCGGCATTCTCTAGTGGCTACACCATCTCGGTCATTGTTGCCGACGTCGCGACGGGGAAGGCGCGCGAAATCTGGCACAACGCGCCACAGGATCCGGTGTTCACGACCGTGTCGAATCTGCGCTGGGCTGGCGATCACCTGGTATTCCCGCTCGCTCCGGCCAACGACGAATTCGATCGCTATTACGCCCTCAGCGTGAACAGCGAGGGCAACGCGCCCGTGATGCTGACGACCACGAATGGCTTGATCGAGGGCGAAGGCTCGGCGGCGCTGTCGCCTGACGGGCGGACGCTCTACTATTGCACGAACGCGAACGACATCGAAAAGCGGCATATCTGGGCGGTGTCCGTTGCCGGCGGCACGCCGACACAGATCTCCACCGACGACGGAATCGAAACCTCGCCCGTGCCGCTCGCGTCGGGCAAGCAGGTCGCGGTGCTGTACTTCAACGCCGCGCAACCAGCATCGATCGGTCTCGTACCCTCCGGCGGAGGCCAAACGAGGATTGTCTTCCCGACACTGCCAAAGGACTTTCCTGTCGCCGAGCACGTGACGCCGAAGATCGTGCTGACGAAAGCTGCCGACGGCCTGGAGATCCACAATCAACTGTTCCTGCCGAAGGACCTGAAAGCTGGCGAGCGCCGTCCCGCGATCGTGTTCGTGCACGGCGGGCCGCCGCGGCAGATGCTGCTCGGCTACCACTATATGCAGTTTTACCATTGGGCGTACGCGTACAACCAGTACCTGGCAAACCAGGGATACGTGGTGCTGTCGATCAACTACCGCAGCGGGATCGGCTATGGCCGGTCCTTTCGGAATGCGCCGAACACGAATGCGCGTGGGAATTCCGAGTACCAGGATGTCGTGGCGGGAGCGAAATACCTGCAGCAGCGTGCCGATGTGGATCCGAGTCGCGTCGGTATCTGGGGGCTGTCATATGGCGGGCTGCTGACGTCGCAGGCGCTCGCGCGCAACTCCGACATCTTCGTCGCCGGCGCCGACCTCGCGGGCGTGCATCTCTACGGCAGCTCGATGGACACGACAGCGCTGTCGTACCAGTCGTCGGCCATATCCCAGGTGAGGAATTGGAAGTCACCGGTGTTCCTCGTGCAGGGCGACGACGATCGAAATGTTGATTTCGCGCAGATGGTCGGACTCGTGCAGGCGCTTCGCGCGCAGGGCGTGCACTACGAGCTCACGGTCATTCCTGACGACACGCACGAATCACTGCTGCACTCGCGCTGGATCGACATCTTCACGCGGCAGACGGATTTCCTCCACCGGTACGTGTGGTACCGCGAGAAGGTGGCGCTGAAGAACGACAACTGACGCATCCTGCGCGGCGTGACGCACTGTCACGCCGCTGGATCGATTCGTTTCGGCGGCGACACGACTGCCGGCATTCCCCGTCGCGTCGCTGTGGGGCGTCCGCTACGTTGCTGATCGACCCCGTTCCCGAGGCGCGCGCCGATGCCGACGCTGCTCGTAGTGGACGATGACGATGCGGTGCGCGACCTGACCAGGCAGGTGCTCGAGAGCGCCGGCTACGAGGTTGTGCAAGCGCGCGATGGTGCCGAAGCCGTGGCGCTGGTCTCGCAGCGAGCAGACATCGCGCTCGCCCTCGCCGACGTTTGGCTTCCTGACATCGCCGGCGATCTCCTGATCCGCTTTCTCCGCGAGCAACGGCCGCACCTCAAGGCGCTGCTGATGACCGGCTACCCGCAAGACATCCTCGAACGGCGGGGCGTAAAGGTCGAGGTGCCCGTGCTCTACAAGCCGCACCAGCCGCGAGAACTGTTGCGTGCGATCGAGGTCTCGCTCGAGCGCTAGCGGCTGTGCGAGGTGAGTGTCGCCCGGAATCGTTTGGCGCGCTCGGCCGCGGGCCCTGGAGATTTGGGCCCCGGCGTGCCGGGCACACTCATCGTGTGCAGCAGCGCGAACACGGGACCGCGCTGTGCCAGCACGTCGCGCACATCCGCCTCCCACAGCGCGAGCTCCGTGTAGCGGGAGACGCACTGAAAGCCACAGGCGCGCGCGATCTCGGCGAAATCCACGGCGGTATGGTCGGCGCGGCCGCGCGAAGAGCCGGGTGTCGGCTGCGATCCAGTGACCTCGTACACGCCGTTATCGAACAGCAGGAGGATCAGATTGGCGGGAGCCGCAGCGGTGATGCTCACGAGGGAACCGAGATTCATCAGCATCGATCCGTCCCCGTTGCAGACGATTACCCGGCGGTCAGGCTGTGCCAG
>CAZICQ010000026.1:36232-42455 GCA_964537775.1 uncultured Gemmatimonadaceae bacterium
GATATCCTCGAGGCGCGACGGCTCCGAGACGAGACGCCAATCGATTCTCCACGCGTTCAGAATCGGCTCGCTGAATGTGAGGCACGTGTCGCCTGGCAGAGTCTCCTGATTGAGGTAGCTCCGATAGCCAATGATGCTGAAGATCGGAAGCTTCCAATCGTGCAGCACGTTGCGCAGCGCGTCGCCCGACTCGAACAGGCCTGTGCACTGAATCACCACAATGGGCGTCGCGCCGCCGAGGTACAGTCCCGCGGCGACGCCCCACGCCTCGCCTTCCCGGCACACGCGAACGAGCCGCAGGGCGGGATTCGATTCGAGAGCATCATACCACTGGCCAATGGTGCTATCAGGTACGCTCACCACGTGCGTGACGCCGAGCGAGCGAAAGAGCGCCGCGATGTCGGGTCCGGAGAACATGCGCTGAACAGTGATTCCTTGTTACACTGCCGTCCATGATCTCCCAACTCATCGAGTCGCCTGACGAGCATCACTGGGTGCTGCTCGACCACAGGATCACGGAAGTTGCCGCGGAGACGCGAACGTTCCGGGTGCAGACGTGGTCACTCGATGGCTCGATCGACTTGCGCGTGACGGCGCCATGTGCCCTGCGGCTGCCCAGCGGCGTGCGCCGCGATCTCGATCCTGCAGCGCCCGAGACTCTGGCGCCGCTGCTCGGCCTCGTCGGTGTGGGCGTGCGCAGTCTCACGATCACCCGTGAAGGGCGGCTCTCCCTTGCGCTGGTCACCGACGCGACGCTCGAGCTGCCACCGAGCACGCGCGCAGAGGCGTGGAGCGTGCAGGGTGGGGGCGTGCTGGAAGGGATGGCGTACGAAGCGGCAGGTGGAGGTCCGCTATGGCCGGGCGAACGGTAGCGATCCTTGCCCGCTTGGCGCGCGCTCCTACGTTGAAGCCAACCTCCTCCGCGAGGCGGGCTTAATGAAATGCGCCAATTCTGCACTCGCCGTCGCGCTCTTCCTGGGCGCCGCAGCGGGCGCGCAGCAGCCGCAAAGGGCGGCCGCCTTCACGGTCGGCACGGCGACGGCGGTTCCGGGCACGTCGGCGACCGGCTACATCGACGTCCCCGCCGGCGTCGATTCCGGCTATCGCATCGCTGTCGCCGTCATTCGAGGCGTGAACGCCGGGCCGACGGTGGCGTTCGTCGCCGGCAGCCATGGCACCGAGTATACCAGTATCGTCGCCATGCAGCGGCTCATCGCCCGCGTCGACGCCAAACGACTCTCCGGGACCGTCATCGTCGTGCCACTCGTGAACGTCAATTCGTTCGAGACGATGACGCCGCACATCAATCCCGTAGATCGCAAGGGAATGAACGCCGCGTACCCGGGCGATCCGAACGGTACCCAGACGCAGCGGGCCGTCGCGCTCATCGCCCAGCAGGTACTGACACCGGCCGACGTCGTCGTCGACTTGCATGGCGGTGACCTGGACGAGGACCTGCGTCCATACAGCTACTGGTTCCGCGGCGGCCGCCCGGCGCAGGATTCGGGGGGCCTCGCCCTGGCGACGGCGTTCGGCCTCGATCACATCATCATCACCGACGTGGATCCCGCCGCGCCTAACGCGGGACGCTCGGTGTCCGGATACGCGCTGGTGCGCGGCAAGACCGTGCTCGTGGCCGAAGCCGGACGCAGCGGCACAGTGGCGCCGTCCGATCTGGACGCGCTCGTGAACGGCTCGCTGAGCGTTCTCACGGCGCTCCGGATGCTGCCCGGCCGCGTACGTCGCGTCGAGCATCCCGTCTGGCTCGGCGGAGCGGGAGCGCGCGTCGCTGCCGACAGCGCGGGAATGTTCTTCGCTTCGGTGGGCCGCGACAGCAGAGTGGCCAAAGGTGACGTCGTTGGCTATACCACCGACTTTCTCGGCCGCAGGACCGGGGATGTACGTGCGCCGATCGACGGCCTCGTGACCTTCATCCGAGGTGTGCCGTCGATGTGGCCAAAGGCGACGCTGGTGAACATCGCCCCGATTTACAAGAACCCGGCGCCCTGGAGGGCGCCGGGTTGAACGGGCCGAAAAGGCGTTACTTTTTCTTGCCTTTCTTTCGCGTCGCGGCCCTCGTGTTTTTCGCGGGAGCCGCCTTCGTGGCCTTTGCGTCACGAAAGACCATCGTCTGGCCTTCCCAGCCGAATTTCAGATTCGCCGACGATTCCACCTGAGCGATGGCTGCACGCGACGAGTCGAGATTCGCGTCGACCGAAACCGGCCGGTCGAGGAGCGGTAGGTCTGGCACTTTGATGTCCATTCCATACCACCGCTTGAACATCGCCACGGCGTCACGCACCTGCCGATTCGCGAGTGTCACCTTGTGATCGAGCCAGCTCGTCGCTTCGGCGAGCTCCACGGGCTGTGGATCGCGCGTCGCGCCGCTCTTGTCGATAAACGTCGCTTTGCCCGCAGCGAGTGCGAGTGGAGTCCGCGTACCCATCGGTGACTCGACCGACACGGATCCGTCTTTCACGAACACGGTGACGGTGCTGTCCGCGGGATACGCGAAGACGGTGAAGTTCGTGCCCGTTGCGAAGACCGCCGCCTTCGCGGCACGGACCTGGAAGGGCTTCGCTTGACCAGGGGCGACCTGGAAGTTCGCGCCGCCTTCCAAACGCACCGCGCGCATTTCCTTGCCGGAATATTTTTTCGGCACCACCAGCTTCGACTCGGGGGTGAGCAGCACTTTCGTGCCGTCCACGAGCTCGATGCTTGCGAGCTGCGACTGCGGTGACGTGTAGGTCTTCGCCTCCGGCGAACTGAGCGCGCCGGTGATGGCCGGCTGTTCCCCGAGACGATTGAAGTACACGACTCCGCCGAGTGCGACCACGAGCGCACCGGCGCCGATCGCTGCGGGCATGACCCAGTTCGGACCTTTGGCCATGTCCTTCATGTGCGCCGCGGCATCATGACGGGCGTGTTCGGCGCTGCGGGCCGCCGCGTCGCTCGCTTGGGGGTGCATTGCCGCCTGCAGATGTCTCCACGCATCATCGACGTTCGTAGCCGCCGCACTGGCGCTGGCCGCTGCGTGACTACCGCTGCCGCCGAAGCGGTGCGCGCTCGCACGACGCGCCCGTTCACGGGCCGCGCCATGCTTCACCGCCTCATGCAGGTACTTCTGCAGATCCTCTTCAGTGTTGAACTGGGCTCGGTCTTCCCACGCGCCGCGAAACGCTGTTTCGACGACTTTCGGTGCGGCGTTCGCGGCGTCCTCGAGGTGGGTTTTGGCTTCGTCGGCGAGCGCCGCGAAATGCGCGCGAAATTGCCGCTCCAGCGCGCGCTCGTCTGATAAAACAGGGGCGACAGAGGCGGGGGCATTCGTCCCCGCCGTGGGCGACGTAGCAGGCATGGATTCCTCCGAACCGCACGGGTTGCAGTGATCCGACGCTACGCCCCGGCCGGAAGATGTCAAGAAGGAGATGGCTGGTTCCCGCTCGCCGCCATATCGTTAGCCGTCCCGAACGGATCGTGAGACGCCATGGCCAGGAAAACGCACACCGTCCTTGCTCCCGCCCCTGCCACACCCATCGCGCGCCCCTCGTATGGCGTCGCCGGCCTCGTTTCGCTCGTGGTGTTCCTCCTGTATCTCGCGACTCTCGCGCCGACCACGGCCATGTGGGACACGAGCGAATACATCACCGCGGCTTACACGCTGGGTCTGCCGCACCCGCCGGGAAATCCGCTGTTCGTACTCCTGGGCAGGGTCTTTTCGCTTCTGCCGATCGCGCCGACGGTGGCGCAGCGCGTCAACATTCTGGCTGCGGTGATGAGCGCCATCGCTGCCGGCGCCTGGTTCTTGATTGCCGAGCGCGTCTTCGCATCGCGGTTCACGGCACGCTGGCAGCGGCTGCTCGCGGGTGCGCTCGCGGCGCTGGTGAGCGCCACTGCATTCACGGTGTGGAATCAATCCGTGGTGAACGAGAAGGTGTACACGGTATCCCTGTGTTTCTTTGCGCTCGTGTCCTGGCTCACCGTCCTCTGGTGCGACGACCCGGCGAGCGCGGAAGCCGATCGCCTGCTCGTGCTCATCGCATTTCTCATCGGACTCGGGTACTCGAACCACCCCGCCGGTTTTCTGGTTGCGCCGGCAGTGGGCGCGGCGGTGCTGGCGCGACGCGCGCGCACGCTGCTGCGCTGGCGCGTGGTGTTGAGCTGTGCGTTGGCGCTCGGACTTGGCCTCACGCCATTTTTGTTCGAGCCGATCCGCGCCGCGCATCATCCCGCACTGAACGAAGGCGAGCCGACGGGCTGCATCGACCGCCTAGGGTGGCGTTGCACGTTTTCCGAGACGACGTACACGCGTTTGGCGGCCAACATCAACCGCGAGCAGTTTGGCAAGCCGCCGCTCGACGTGCGGCAGGCGCCCTTTTCCGCGCAGATGGGGATGTGGTGGCTCTACTTCAAGTGGCAGTGGCTGCGCGATCCAGGGGGGAACCAGCCGCTGCTGCAGACCATGCTCGCCGCCGTGTTCCTGATGCTCGGCATTTACGGCGGCGTCCTGCATTGGCGATTCGATCGCCGGTCGTTCTGGTTCTTCGGGCCGCTGATCGCCACGGTCACGATCGTGCTGGTGTTCTACATGAACTTCAAGTACGGTGCCTCGCAGGCACCGCAGCTCGGTGACAACGTCCCGCGTGAGGTGCGCGATCGCGACTACTTCTTCCTCTGGAGCTACTCGGCCTGGGGCGTCTGGGCCGCATTCGGTCTTGTGGGCGTCTGGATCTGGCTTGTCGAACGGCGCGGGGGAGGGAAGGAGGTGAAGGAGACCGGGCAGCGAGGCGTGGGCTGGACGTCGTGGGCC
This sequence comes from uncultured Gemmatimonadaceae bacterium, assembly GCA_964537775.1. GTDB lineage: Bacteria > Gemmatimonadota > Gemmatimonadetes > Gemmatimonadales > Gemmatimonadaceae > CAMLIT01. The sequence goes on from CAZICQ010000026.1 coordinate 41,040, forward strand.
GCGGCCGCGCCGGTGCTTCTGTTGGCCGTCGTGCCGTTGGTGGCGAACTGGGGGGCGGCATCACGGCGCGGTGACACCTTCACGCGCGATTTTGCCATCGATCTCCTGAACTCCGTCGAGCCGTATGGCGTGCTGATCACGGCTGGCGATAACGACACGTTTCCGCTCTGGTATGCCCAGGAAGTCGAAGGCGTGCGGCGCGACGTCACCGTCGCGGTGCGCGAGCTGCTCGGCACGGACTGGTACGTTCGGGGCATTATCCGACGCCCCATCTACGAGTATGACGCGCGGAACGGGCCGGCGATCTACCGCAACCGCCTGTGGAAAAAGCCGACCGCGCCGGCGATTCGGATGACGCTTGCCGAGGCTGATGCCGTGCCACAGTTCATGCAAATCGACGGTCCGCAGCTGTTCCGCAAGGACAGCCTCGTGGCGACCCTCGATCCGCACAACATGCCAAACGACGGCGCCGGCCATGCATTCATCACGCGCCCCGATCTGATCGTGCTTCGCATGATCAGCGACTCGGCGCCCGATCGACCCGTGTATCTCAGCCGGACCACCGCGAATTACGGCGCGACATTGGGTCTCGACCCGTATCTCCTGATGCAGGGACTGGCACGGAAGATCGAGCTCGCGCCCATTCACGCGCGCGGCGATACCGCGCTCGTGCGCGGAGCCGGATTCGTGGACGTCGCCAGAACGCAGGCGCTCTGGAAGGGCTTCCGCGCGCCGGATTCTCTGCTGCGCAGGCGCCGTTGGGTCGATATGGCATCGATCAGCATGCCATTCACCTACATCAACACCGGCCAGGTGCTCGCGGCCGCGCTCTCACAGCGCGGACAGGTCGACACGGCGCGTCGCGTGTTCGATCGTGCCGATCAGATCGCACGGGCGGTCGGCTTCTCGCTGCAGTAGCTGCATGCGTTTCACTGGTCCAGCAGCGCGAATCCTCGGTCCGACAATGCTGGTGCGAAAGTGATGGCGGACAATCTCCAGGCCACAGCACGCCGCGTGGTGACGGAGAATGGCTTTGATCCCGACTTCGGGCCGGATGTGCAACGGCAGCTCGCCTCGCAACCGGATGCGGCTGCCTTTTCCTCGGACGTCGGGAACGACGCTCGAGATCTGCGCGATCTACTCTGGTCGTCCATCGACAATGATGAATCGCTCGACCTCGACCAGATCGAGGTGGCCGAACGCCTGCCTGATGGATCGATACGCATCACGGTCGGCATCGCGGACGTGGACGTTCTCGTCGGCCGGCACACGCCCGTGGATGAACACGCGGCGCATAACGCCACGTCCGTGTACACCGGCGTCGCGATTTTCCCGATGCTTCCGGAAGCCCTATCCACCGCCAGGACGTCCTTGCTCGGTCAGCAGGACCGGTTCGCGATCGCTATCGAGGTCGTC
>CAZICQ010000027.1:0-41240 GCA_964537775.1 uncultured Gemmatimonadaceae bacterium
CCCGAATCTCGATCGAGGCGCTGGAGGTGTCCACTAAAGCGGGGCAACTTCAGACGGCGGACGCGGATTTCAGCGGACGGTTGTCGGAATGCAGATGCCGCCGTCAGCGCTCTGAGGGCGTCAGCGCCCTCAGGGCGTCTGCGTAGTCAGGGCGTTCACGCATTCGCGCTGCCAGGGCGTCGGCGCCGTCAGGGCGTCATCGAAGTTCGGGCGTCAGCGCCGTTCGGGCGTTAGCGAAGTTCGGACGTCAGCGCTGTCAAGCAGTTGCGCCCTACTCAGAAGGAAATGCCAAAGGTAATGGGAATCAGCTGCGCATTCCCGGCATTGTAATTCGCGCTGTTGTAGTCGCTGCTGTTCGTGAACAGATAATGATACCGTCCCTCGAGGAAGGCGCTCATCCCGGAGAGAGGAAAACGCCAGCCGAGGCCAACGTTGAGGCCGGCGTTCCACTGGGTATTGGTGTTGTCGTAGTTGATGCCGTATTGGTCGGTGCCGCGGTCGTAGCTTCCGTAGATGCCGATGCCGCCGATGGCGTAGAGGCCACCGGAGGTGCTCGGGCCGGCCACGCCCGACAGATCGTATGTCAGATTCGCAATACCGGCCGCAATGCGATGTTTGGCATCGCCGGCGCCGGGGAAGGCGAGCTCGTTGAAGGCGCCCTCGACGCGGAAGCCCATTGGCGAAAGCTTGTTCCTCATGCCGAGCGAGACGGCGACGTTGTAGCCGGTGCTGAGGCCATTGAGGTAGTCGCCGATAGGGACGGACAGGCCGCCGGCGACGCCGAATGACGTCGTGCTCTGCGCCCGCGCGATCCCGGGCGGGGCCGCGAGCAGCAGCGTGACGACGGCCGTGCGAACAAATCGAAGCTGTATTCGGTGCATGAGTGCTCCGCTGAGTGGTCGTGACATGCGGGGTTAGACGACGCTCGCGCTCGTGGCGTGGTCCGGTGTGTCGCGGCGAGGCGTGCTGCGCAGAGCAGGCTTCGCCGGAAGACGCAGCGTGAAGGTCGAACCGCGGCCGATCTCGCTCTCGACGCTGAGATCCCCGTCCATCGCACGTGCGAACTCGCGGCTGATCGCGAGCCCCAGACCGGTGCCTTCCGCGGTGCGCGTCAGCCCCGTTTCCGCTTGCGTGAAGGGCTCAAAAATCTTCTCGACCTGCCCCCGCGCAATGCCGCGGCCGGTGTCGGCGACCGTCACGAGGACGTCGTCGCCGCGGCGTTCCGCATGCACGGTCACCGCGCCGCCGCGCAAAGTGAACTTCACCGCGTTGGACAGCAGATTGAGCACGATCTGGGCAACTTTGTCCGGATCGCCCCAGGCCCGCAGGGTGGTACCCGACGTGCGCGAGTGAATGGCAATGCCCTTCGAGCGCGCCTGGGGAGCGATCATCGCTTCGGCGCCCGCGATGACGTCGTCGAGGAGGAATTCCTCGAAGCGGTACTCCATGCGTCCGGCCTCCAGGCGCGCGAAATTCAGCACGTCCTCGATCAACGCCAGGAGCGCGCGTTGGCTGCGTCGCACACGCCCGAGCACCTGCACCTGTTCGGCCGACACAGGGCCATGAATGCCCAGCTCGAGGAGCTCCGTGTAGCCGGCGATCGCGTTCAGCGGGGTCCGGAGCTCATGGCTCATCGTGGCGAGAAAGGCCGACTTCGCGCGGTTCGCATAGTCGGCTTCATGCCGGGCGCGTTCCGCGTTTTCTACTTGCCGCTGCAGCTCCGTTCGCGCCGCTGAGACTTCCGCCGCCATGCGGTTGAAGCTGGCGGCGAGACGTCCGATCTCGTCACCCGACTCGCGTGCCACATCGATGCGGTGGTCGTAGTCGCCGCGGGCCATGGATTCCGCCGCCGCGGTGACCTCGACGAGTGGCCGCGTGACTCGACGGCTGATGAGCCAGGCGGCGGTGACACCGCCAACGAGCAGGAGCAGGCAGATGAGTGCCAAACGAGTGAGCGCCAGGCGGGCGCTCGCCGTCGCGGTCCGGAGTGGCTGCTCGATCGACAGTATCCACGGCGTGCCGCCGATCGCGGCATCGTCGGCGAGCAGCGGGCCGGCAGCGGTGGCGGGGTGCGTGCGCAAGAGCATCCCGGACTGCCGCCGCGGATCGGTGGCTGCGGGCACGACTTCGCCCGACAGCGTGGTCCAGATCCCACCGCCTTTATTGCGCAGATACAGCGTCATGTCCGATCCGATCAGGGCACTCACCTGGCGCCGGCCCTGTGGTGTCGTCCGCACGTGTCGCTGTTGCGCAATCCACCCGATACGCGCGCCGTTGTGGCGAAGGGGGGAGACAATCCAGTAGGCAACCTTTCCGCCCGTCGCATAGAGCGGCCCCACGTGTGGGGAATCGTCGAGTGCTGGCAGAACACCAGCCGGAGCGTTCTCCGGTGACGCGACGAGCCGCGCTGCCGTGAGCGCGATCGGGCGTTTGTCGGCCGACCAGAGCTGAATGCGAAGCTCGGAGTCCACAGGTGTCTTGAGGTCGGACAGCGCCGCGGAAAGCGTGGCGGAATCGACGGCGCCGCCGGAAACAGCTCCACGCACAGTGCTGTCGTCAGCGAAGCGCCGCATTCGTAACTCGAGCTGCTGCATGTTGGCGTTGATCGTGGCCGCCAGCTCCTGCGTCACCGTGCGCAATCGGCCAAACGCGGCGCTGCGCGATGCCAGGGTCACCTCGCGATAGGTGACGACGAGCGCAGCACCGAGGACGACGACCAACAAACCGGTGATCAGGAGCGGGAGCTTGCGTTCGATCGAGAGCCCGGGCGCGCCCGACGCCTGGTTCACAGCTTCCATCCCGCGTTCTTCCGCTTCAGCGGCCATCGTCGGTCCCGGAACGCCCCGTATACCTCGGCTGTACTCGGCCAGAAGTTAGACGCCAGCCCGTTGTGGGCAAGAGCGCCAGCGGCACGGGCAGTGCGGGCGGGGGGAAACGAGTCGAGAGTCGAGAGTCGGTAGTCGATAGTAGGAGCGTTGACTAGGAGGGGCTCGGCATGAGTGACCCTGATAACGAGCCCTCACTTCCAAACGGCGTTACCTATCGACTCTCGACTACCAACTCTCGACTGCAGTTCTGTCGACTACCGACTACCGACTACCGACTTCGCTTGCCGTGAACTCATCCATGCGACAGGTCGCTCTCATTTTCCTGCTGCTCTCGAGCACGCCGGTGCTGTCGCCGGCCCAAGCGCCCATTGGAGCGCGGATCATCTGTGACAGTGCGGCTGACGAGTTGGTGCTAATCTATGGACCGGTCAGCCTGCCTCCGCGATCGATGCCCGACACGCCGGTGCGGGTTGCCTCGATTCCGGTCTCGGGATGGATACACGGATATCGTGTCGAGCTTGCGGATGGTGAGGGGCACGTGCTGCCGCAGCGGCTGATTCACCACGTGAATGTCATTGCGCCCGGTCGGCGAGAGCTCTTCAGCAACATCATGCTGCGCGTCGCTGCGGTGGGAAGTGAAACGGCGCCGGTGGAACTGCCGGCGTTGATCGGCTATCCGGTACGGGCGGGTGACTCGTTGCTGCTGTCGCCGATGCTGCACAACCCGGATTCAGTGGCATACGCCGGCGTACGGCTCGTCGTGCACCTTCCCTTCCGCGCTGCGACCTCCCGGCTGCCGTCGTTCCGCGTGTATCCTTTCTACGTCGATGTCATGGCACCGGCGGGATCCCACTCTTTCGACGTGCCGCCCGGACGATCGCGACGATCGTGGGAAGGGAAGCCCGCCGTCCCCGGTCGCATTCTTGGCCTCGGAGGACACCTGCATCGCTACGGAGTCGAGTTGCGCTTCGAGGACATGACGACGGGCAACGTGCTGTTCGACCGTGGGCCGGAGGTGGACGCGAACGGCGAGGTCAGGGGCGTTCCGGTCGAACGTTACTTCTGGCGGCTCGGGCTTCCCGTCGACACGTCGCACGTCTATCGCCTAACGGCTACCTACGACAATCCCACTGGAGTGCCGATCGAGGACGGCGGCATGGGCGCGCTGGGCGGCGTGTTTCTGCCGGCGAGGGGTGCGGTGTGGCCGGCCGCCAACCCGACCAACGCGGAGTACGAGCTCGATCGCAAGCTGGCGTGGCGCGTCGACGGTATGGAGGGGATGGTGCACTGACGCGGAGACTGGCGAAGCGACGAGGCCGGCGCGAAACTACGGACCACCGACCACTGGAGGCCTCCATGCGTTCCCGCATTTTCTCGGCTGCAGCATTCGCTGTGCTGGTCACGGTGAACGCTGCGGCTCAAGCCGGTCCACCGGCCAGCAAGGGGTCGCAGCATGGACAGATCGTCGTGCGCTGGCTCGGTCATGCCGCGTTCGAGGTCACCTCGCCCGGTGGCACGCGACTGCTCATCGATCCGTTCATCACCGGTAATCCATCTACCCCCGATTCGCTGAGGAATCTCTCGCGGTATGCGACAGGTTGGAAACCGTCCGCGATTCTCGTGTCGCACTCCCACTCCGACCACGCGCTGGACGCGAAGTCGATCGCGCAGTCGAGTGGCGCTCCGGTCATCTCGGCATACGAGTGGGTGGAGGCGCAGAAGCTGCCGCCAGCGCAAGCGTTAGGCGGGAACGCCGGGGGGGCATTCAAGATCGGCGATGTGACGGTGCACCTCGTTCCGGCGATGCACTCGAGCGATCCGGGTGGCCGCCCGCTGGGCTTCGTCATCGAGTTCGCCGACGGCCGCAAGCTGTACCACACCGGCGACACCTGGCTGTTCGGCGACATGTCGCTGATCGAAGAACAATTCCATCCAAACATCATCCTGCTGTGCGCTGGAGGCGGACCATACACCGAAGATCCGCGTACGGCGGCGCTGGCGGTGCGCCGGTACTTCAAACCGACCACGATCGTGCCGATGCACTATGCCACGTTTTCGGCATTGGCCACCGAGGCGCAGGTGCGTTCCGCGTTCGCGGGTGACAAGCGTCTGGTAGTCATGAAGCCCGGAGAGACGCGTCGCTTCTGATGCTCTCAACTGCGCGCTCCTCTGGCACGTATGAGGGGCATGCCTGAACATTCGTCGGCCATCACACGCCGCCGGCCTCTATCGGCGGCGTGCGCGTTTCTCGTCACCATATTCGGCGTTGCGGGCGTGCTCCGCGCCCAGGACAATTACGAGATCCAGGTATACGGAGCCGACCTCGTGCCGAAGGGGCATACCATGGTGGAGTTGCACAGCAACTTCACCTTCCTCGGCTCGACGACGTCGGCCGACGGCGTGCGTCCGACCCAACACGCGTTGCACGAGACGCTGGAGATCACGCGCGGATTCGCCGATGTCTTCAAGGTCGGCTTCTACACGTTCACGAGCACGACGCCGGGGGTCGGACCGGAGTGGGTTGGCACGCACATACGGCCGCGCTTCGCGGCTCCGGCGCGGTGGCAGTGGCCAGTGGGCGTCAGCATCTCGCAGGAATTCGGCTACGTGCGGCGCATCTTCTCGGCGGACACGTGGAGCTGGGAGATCCGGCCGATCATCGACCAGAAAGCTGGACCACTGTACTGGTCGGTGAACCCCGCGCTCGAGCGGTCGCTGCAGGGGCCGGCAACGCGCGACGGCTTCGTCTTCGCCCCCAACGCGGAGGTGGCGTGGGACCTGACGCCGAAGATCCAGGCGGCGATCGAGTACTACGGATCGTTTGGCTCGCTGCAACACTTCGCTGCGATCTCGCAGACGACACAGCAGCTCTTTCCCGCGATCAACCTGGATCTCGGACCGGAGTGGGAGTTCAATCTCGGCGTCGGGCCGGGGGGGCTGACGGCGGCAACGGATCGCATGCTGGTCAAGCTCATACTCGGCCGCCGCATATAACGTGACGGCGCGAACGGCTTGGGAGCGCTGACGTCAGCGCTTCTAGGGCGTCAGCGCCGTTCGGACGTCAGCGCCCTCGAGCACTTCCCGCCCTTGACGGGCGCCCTTCCGCCGCGCAAACGATGCTTGCAGCTCGTCGAGATACGTATAGAACACCGGTGTCACGTACAGCGTAACGAGCTGTGAGAACGCGAGGCCGCCCACCACGGCCACGCCTAACGGGCGGCGGGTCGAGGCGCCGGCGCCCCAGCCGACGGCGATCGGGATCGCGCCCATCAGGGCGGCCATCGTCGTCATCATGATCGGGCGGAACCGCACGCTGGCCGCTTCCAATATTGCCGCGGCGGGGGACTGGCCTATTTCGCGCTGCGCCTCGATCGCGAAGTCGATCATCATGATCGCGTTCTTCTCCACGATGCCGATGAGCATGATGATTCCGACGAAGCCGTAGATGTCGAGGTCGAGGCCCACGAGCAGCAGCGTGACCAGCGCACCAAACGCGGCGAAGGGGAGGCCGGACAGGATCGTGATCGGATGGATGAAGCTCTCGTACAGCACGCCCAGAATCACATAGATCACGAACACCGCCAGGATCATGAGCAGCGCCAGCCCCTGCTGCGTCGTCACGAACGCCTGTGCCGTGCCGGCGAAGCTCGCGGCGATCGTCGGCGGCAGGACGTCGGCCGCTTCCTTCTGCACCGCCGCGAGTGCCGTACCTAACGAGACGCCGCTGGCGAGGTTGAACGAGATCGTCACCGACGGCAGCTGGCCCGAGTGGTTGACCGTCACGGGGCCGACGGTGTTGTGGAAGGTCGCCACCGTCGACAAAGGTACCAGCGGCCCGCGCGTGGACCGCACCCAGAGTTGGCCGAGTGAAGGAATGTCGCTCTGGTACTCCGGCAGGAGCTCCATCACGACCCAGTACTCGTTCGTCGACGTATAGATCGTCGAGACCTGCCGCTGGCCGAAGGCGTCGTAGAGCGTATTCTCGATCTCCGCCGCGGAGACGCCAAGCTGACCCGCCGTCTCGCGGTTGATCTCCACGGTCACCTGCGGGTTCTGGATCAACAGGTCGCTGGTGACGTCGCGCAGGATCGGCAGATCGCGCAGCCGCGTCTCCAGCAGGCGCGCCGCATTGTCGAGGCCGGCCAGATCGCCGCTCTGCAGCGTGTATTGATACTGGCTCTTCGATGCCAGGCCTCCGATCGAGATCGCCGGCGGATTCTGAATGAACACCGAGATGTCCGGTACCTTCTGGGCGGCGCGGGTGAGGTCGCGCGCGATCTGGTCGGCGCTGCGCTTGCGCTCACCGATCGGCTTGAGATCGATCGTGAGCTGCCCCTGGTTCGCCGCGGCCGTCGTGCCGACCGACGAGGTCACGGCATGGACGTCCGGGTCCTGCGCCAACACCGCAGCGATCTCCTGCTGGTGTGCGACGAGCGCATCGAACGACACGCCCTCGGCGGCTTCGGTCGTCGCCAGCAACTGCCCGGTGTCGTCGGTGGGGAAGAGGCCTTTCGGCGTGGCCCAGAACAGGTACCCGGTCGCGAGGAGGATGAGCAATGAAAACACCATCGTCGCCGGCCGGTGTCGCATCACCCAGGCGAGGCTGCGCTCGTACACGCCCAACCACGCGTCGTAAAAGCGCTCCGACATCTGGTACAGCCGCCCATGCTGCTTCGCGTGCTCCGACCGGAGGAAGCGGCTCGACAACATCGGCGTGAGCGTCAGCGACACGAAGCCCGAGACGAGAATGGCCACACCGATCGTGACCGCGAACTCGTGAAAGAGCTTGCCGATGATCCCGCCCATGAACAGGAAGGGGATGAAGACGGCAGCCAGGGACAGCGTCATCGATAGAATCGTGAAGCCCACCTCCGACGCACCGTCGACCGCGGCCTGCATTTTCGGTTTCCCCATCTCCAGATGGCGCACGATGTTCTCGAGCATCACGATCGCGTCGTCGACCACGAAGCCAACGGCGAGCGTGAGGGCCATCAGCGACAGATTGTCGAGGCTGTAGTGCAGCAGGTACATCACGGAGAAGGTGCCGATAATCGACATCGGCAACGCGAGGCTCGGGATGACCGTCGCCGAGACGTTCCGCAGGAATACGAAGATCACCGCCACCACGAGCACCAGCGTCAGCTCGAGGGTGAAGGTGACGTCGTGCACGGAGTCCTGAATCGTCGCCGAACGATCGTAGAGCGTCGACACTTTCACCGACGGCGGGATCTCGCTCTGCAGTCTGGCCAGCGCCCCCTTCACCTTGCTCGCGACCTCCACCGTGTTCGTGCCCGGCTGGCGCTGAACGGCGAGCACGATCGAACGCTGGCCGTTGTACCAGCTCGCCGTTTTGTTGTTCTGAACATCGTCGCTGATGCGGCCGACCTCGTTCAGGTGCACGGGCGCGCCGTTGCGATACGCCACGATGACATCCTTGAACGCACTCGCGTTATCGAGCTGACCGGTGGCCTGCAGCGTGAGCGCCGTTTTGGGGCCCCACAGCACGCCCGTGGGCATGTTGACGTTCTGATTCGTGATTGCCGCCGCGACATCCTCGAGCGCGATGCCGCGCGTGGCGAGCTGCTGCGGATCGAGTTGGATTCGGACGGCGTATTTCTGCGCCCCGTACACGAGCACCTGCGCCACGCCGCCTACCATGGACAGTCGCTGTGCTAGCGTCGTCTCACCGATCTCGTCGAGCGTGGAAAGCGGCACCTCCGTGGAGGTGAGCGCGAGCGTCAGAATGGGCGCGTCGGCGGGGTTCGTCTTCTGATACGATGGCGGCAGGATGCCCAGCGGGAGCTGACGCACCGTCTGCGCGATCGCCGCCTGAATGTCCTGCGCCGCCGCATCGATGTTGCGATCGAGCGCGAACTGCACGACGATCTGTGTCTGTCCGAGGCTCGACGTCGACGTCATGTTGTCGATGCCGGCGATGGTGGAGAAGGCCTTCTCGAGCGGCGTGGCCACCGTTGCCGCCATCGTCTGCGGGCTCGTGCCGGGGAGCGTTGCCGTGACGGTGATCGTCGGGAAATCGACATTTGGCAGATCGCTCACGGCGAGCTGCCGGTAGGCAACGATGCCGAAGACGAGAATGCCGATCATGACCAACGTCGTCATGACCGGACGCTTGATGAACAGTGTGGTGAAATCCATGGAATCAATCGCCTGAGGCGGGTACCGACTCGATGCCCGGCGCGAGCAGCTCGCCGCTGCGCCGCGACATCCCGCGGAAGCGCCGTCCGAACCAGGCCTGCAGCTCGTCGATGTAGGTGTAGAATACGGGCGTGACGTAGAGCGTCACGATCTGCGAGAAGGCGAGTCCGCCGACGACGCAGATGCCGAGCGGGCGCCGCGACGCCGCGCTGGCACCGAAGCCGATCGCGATCGGCAGCGTGCCGGCGATCGCGGAGACGGTGGTCATCATGATCGGCCGGAAGCGCACCCGCGCCGCTTCCAGAATGGCCTGAGCGGGCGGGACGTGCCCACTTCGCTCCCGCTCGATGGCAAAGTCGATCATCATGATCGCGTTCTTCTTCACGATGCCGATGAGCATGACGATACCGACGTAGCCGTACACGCCGAGCTCGAAGTGGCCGATGTACAGCGCGATCAGCGCGCCGAACGCCGCGAAGGGCAGGCCAGTGAGGATCGTGACCGGATGCATGAAGCTCTCGTACAGAATGCCGAGAATCAGATAGATCACGAACACCGTGATCAGCAGGAGCAGGCCGAGCCCCTTCTGGGATGCCTGGAACGCCTGCGCCTGGCCGGAGAATCCGGTGGTGATCGTGGCGGGGAGGTTGTCGCGGGCGAGCTTGTTGACGTGATCGACCGCCTCACCTAACGACACGTTCGCCGCGAGATTGAAGGACAGCGTGACGGACGCCAACTGTCCCGAATGGGCGATGCTCAGCGGCCCGGTGGTGTTCTCGAAGTAGGCCACGTCGGCCAGCGGTATCTGGCGCCCGCCGCTCGCCGGCACGTAGAACTGGCGCAAGGCATTCGCATCGAGCTGCGCGCTCGGCACCGTCTCCATCACCACCCAGTACTCGTTCGTGGGTGTATAGATCGTGGAGATCTGCTGCTGGTTGTAGGCGTTGGCGAGCGCGTTCTCGATCGCCGACGGGGTGACGCCAAGCTGCAGCGCGCGCTGCCGGTCGATGTGCACGCGGAGAATGGGGCTCGTGTTCAGCAGATCCGACGTCACACCGGAGAGCATCGGATCCTGTCGCAGCACGCGGAGGAAGCGCGACGCCTCCCGGTAGAGCGAGGTGATATCGCTGCCGCGCAGCGTGAACTGGTACTGACTCTTGGCCGACCGGCCGCCGATCCGGATGGCCGGCGGATTCTGCACGTAGAATGCGAGGCCGGGGATGCCGTTCATGCGGCGCATCAGCTCGCGCACGATGTCGTCGGCCGACGGGCGCTGCCCCTGCGGCTTGAGCGTGAGGTTGAAATTGCCCTCGTTACTCGACCCCATACCTCCGCCGATATTCGCGGTGAAGGACTCGATATTGGGATCCTTCTCCAGCCGACGCGCCGCCATCTGCTCGAGCCGCAGCATCTCGGGAAAGGACGTCCCCTGGGCCGCCTCGATCGTCGCGTTGAGCTGCCCGGTGTCGTCAGGGGGAAAGAGTCCCTTCGGGATCACCGTCCAGAGGAACAGCGTGCCGGCGAGAATCACGATCGAGAAGACGAGCATCACGGGACGATGGCGCATCGTCCAGGTGAGGCTGCGATCGTACGCGTCGAGCGTCGATTGAAAAGCGCGCTCGGTGGCGTTGAACAGGCGGCCGTGCTTCTCCCCACGATACTTGAGCATCCGGCTGCACAGCATTGGCGTGAGCGTCAGCGACACGAGTCCCGAGACGAGGACGGCCACGGCGATCGTGATCGCGAATTCCTTGAACAGCTGGCCGATGATGCCGCCCATGAACATCAGCGGAATGAACACCGCCGCAAGCGAGAGCGTCATCGAGAGGATCGTGAAGCCCACCTCGTCGGCGCCATCGAGCGCCGCCTGCCGCGGCGTTTTTCCCATTTCCGCGTGCCTAACGATGTTCTCCAGCATCACGATGGCGTCGTCGACGACGAAGCCCACGGCGAGCGTGAGCGCCATGAGCGACAGGTTGTCGATGCTGAAGCCGAGGATGTTCATCACCGAGAAGGTGCCAATGATCGACATCGGCAACGTGAGACTCGGTATCAGCGTGGCGACCGCGTTCCGCAGAAAGAGGAAGATCACCGCGATGACGAGCACGAGGGCGATGATCAGCGACACCTTCACGTCCCGAACCGACTGCTCGATCGATACCGAGCGATCGAACTGCGTCAGCACGTGGACCTGCGGCGGCAGCCCCTTCTGGATCTCCGCCAGCGCCGCGCGCACGCGTTTGGCGATCTCCACGGTGTTCGTGCCGGGCTGCCGGTCGATCGCGAGGCCGATGGAGCGTTCGTCGTTGTACCAGCTCGCCGTCTTGTTGTTCTGGATGTCATCGGCAACGGTTCCGAGATCGCCAAGCCGCACCGGTGCGCCGTTCTTGTAGGTGACGATGAGCCGCCGGAACTGATCGGCATTCATCATCTGCCCGGTCGCCTGCACCGTCAGCGTCCGATTCGGGCCGTAGAGCACACCCGTCGGCAGCATGACGTTGTTCTGCCGGATCGCGTTCGCCACCTGCGACACGCCGATACCGCGCAGCGCCAGCTCCCGCGGATCCAGCTGCACACGGACGGCGTACTTCGCCGATCCCCAGACGCCCACCTGCGCCACGCCCTCCACCATCGACAGCCGTTGTGCGATCGTGGTCTCCGCGTACTCGTCGAGCTGCTGGATCGGGAGGACCTTCGACGTCAACGCAAGCACCATGATCGGCGCCGACGACGGGTTGCGCTTGCGTGCCGAGGGCGCGAGCATGTTCGGCGGCAGGAAGGGCATCGTCTTTGAGATCGCCGCATTCACGTCCTGCGCCGCCGATTCCAGATCACGGTCGAGCGAGAACTGCAGCGTGATGTTGGTGCTGCCGAGGCTCGAGTTCGATGTGATCTCGTCGATGCCGGCGATGGCGGAGAAGGCTTTCTCGAGCGGGGTTGCGACCGTCGCCGCCATCGTCTCGGGACTCGCGCCCGGCGCGTTCGCACCCACACCCATCGTCGGATAATCGACGGTCGGGAGGTCGCTCACCGGAAGCTGGCGATACGACACGATCCCGAAGACGAGAATGCCGATCATGAGCAGACAGGTCATGACCGGACGCCTGATGAACAGGCTCGTGAAGCTCATGGGCTGATGCCCTCTCGAGTCGAGAACGTTACTGTGGCTGCGGAGCGCGCCCGCCCGGACCGGCCTGGCCGGCGCGTCCACCTCTGCCGCCGAAAGCTGCTCCGCCTGCCGACCCGCCGCGGCCGGGACGCCCGCCACGACCGCGACCGCCGGTGGGAGCGTCAGCGGATTCCGAGCCGGTGCGGATCGCCACCTTCGCGTTAGGCGTGAGTCGCGATTGGCCATCGGTGACCACGCGATCGCCCTCGACGAGTCCTGAGGTCACGACCGACAGGCCGTTAGCGGTGCGCTCCACCACAACCGCACGCTGCCGCGCCGTATCGGATTGATCGACGATGTACACGTACGTGCCACGCTGGCCGGTGACGACCGCCTGCGCCGGCACGACGAGCGCATTCTGCTCGTCGTACAGATGCAGCGTCGTGGCCGCGAACTGACCAACCCAGAGCCGGCCGTCGTTGTTCGCGAAGGTCGCCTTCAACTGTACCGTGCCCGTGGTCGTGTCGACGGCGTTGTCCACGAAGGAAAGCGATCCGGTTGTCGGGGGCAGCACACGGCTCTGCTGCAGCACCGCGGCCGGCGGCGCGGCCGGGCCGCCACCGTCCGCGGCACCCGGATTCGCGCTATTCGAGGAGCCGATGGTTGGCCCGAGGTTCGCCGGTGTGCCGGCAGGAGCATCCAGCGGCGCAGCCGTGCTCGCGGTGGCGCCGCTCGGGATCGCGACGACAGGCAGTCCGCCCTTCGCGCCGTACTGGAGGATCAGCGGGAGCTCGGTCGACGGGACCGCGAAGCGAACGAGGATCGGCCGGATCTGATTGATTGTCACGAGCGGCGTCGACGCGCCGGCGCGTACGAGATTGCCTTTGCGCACGAGAAGACTTCCCGTCTTGCCCGAGATCGGCGCACGGATCTTGGTGTTGTCGAGGTTGAATCGCGCCTGCTCCACCGCCGCTTCGTCGGCGCGCACGACGGCCTCGCTCGACGCGGCAGACGCCGCCCGCGTGTTCCCCTCGTCCTCCGTTATGTAGCGGAGCGCGATCAACTTCTTGTAGCGCTCGTACGCACTCTTGGCGTTCGCCTCGTTGGCGCGATCACGCTCCAGGTTGGCAACGGCCATCTGATACGCTGCCTGGTACGGCCGCGGATCGATCGTGAACAGGACCTGACCTTTGGTGACTTCCTGTCCTTCGCTGAACAGCACGTCCGTCACGATTCCATCGACCTGCGGCGCCACAGTCGCGGTCTGCATCGGCGTCACGACGCCATTTGCGTCCAGGTTGTACGGCACCGTCGCCCGCTTGACGGGCGCGACAGCAACTGTGACCACGGGCCGACCCTGCTTCGGGGGCGCCTTGGAGCAGGCCACAGCGAGAACGGCGACGGCCGGAAGAAGGCCGCGCCGGAAATCGGGCAAAATCATCGAGTTGTGACGAGGTGAGAGGATCCGAAGCTGATACGCACAGACGGGGCGAGACGTTCGATTCCCACGGGCGGCAGCCTAGGGGCGAAGGAAGAGGTGCGGACTTCGGACTCTGACCAACTGCGCACTGCGTACTGCGGTCGTACTGCGCACTTCGGACTCGGATTTCATGGACGGTTGTCTGCATTTGGCGCCGTCAGCGCTCTACGGGCGTCAGCGCCGTTAGGGCGTGCGCGCAGTCAGGGCGTCCGCGCCGTCAGGGCGTTAGCGGTTTCAGGGCGTTGGCGGTTTCAGGACGTTTGGGATTGACCCGGTTTCGTGGACACCGGGCTTGTGAGGACTACGCGGCGCGGGCTAGCGGCGATCAACGCGCCGCAGTGCGTGAGCGCACCAGCGGCGATCCACACGGCATACACCGCGCCTAACGACGGCACCGCGCCGGTGATCAGCGACGGTTGGACGAAGATGGATGCGCCAACGATGATGCCGACGACGAGCGCCGTGGCGTGCAGCAGCCCGATGGTGCGCGCGAGCATCGGGCCGGCGCCAGGTCAGCGCAGCAGGGCGAGCGCCGCCTCGTTCACCCGGCCGAATCCGCTCTGCGCGCGAGACCGGCGCTCGTCGAGCGTGTTCCAGGCGGCGACGATACCGGTGCGGGTGACCGGATTGAAGTACAGAAACGCAAGAAAGCCCGCCTGGCTCCCGGTGTGCCCGATGATGCGTGTACCCCCCCGGTCGTACAGAAAGAACGACAGTCCGACCCACTCCCGTGGGCGCTGGTCGTTCGTGACCGGCACGACCGGTCTCCACATCTCCTCGAGCGAAGCGCGCGCGAGCACGGCGTCGTATCGTGCGCGCTTTATGGGGTCGCTACCCGTCGCGTCCGTGAGGAAGGAGAGATACGTCGCCAGGTCGGCCAGCGGAGCGTTCCAGCCGCCATTCGGAATCGTTATGCCGGGGTTGAAGTCGCGGCCGTTGGCGATCATGGAATCGCGGCCAGCAGAGTCGCGCAGGACGGAGTAGTTGTTCGAGCGATCGGCGGCGAGGTAATAGGGCGTGGCGCCGAAGTAGCTGCGGTCGAGCCCGAGGGGCGCGAAGATGTTCTTCTGCACGTACGTCTCCCACGGATCGCCGGAGATCGTCTCGATGACGCGTGCCAGATAGATGAAGCCAGGATTGGAGTAGCTGTACTTCGAGCCCGGACGAAAGTGCAGCTCCTGGTACGGCATCATGGCAACGAGCTGGTTCCAGGTCGTCGGCTCGAACGGCTCCCACCCCTGGCCCTTCGCGTACGGCCAGGTGGGATTCTGAAATCCTGCCGAGTGCGACAGGAGCATCCGGAGTGTGATGCTGTCGATCATGCCATAGGGATCGTGCACCTGCCGGAGCTCCGGTACCCACCTCGTGATTCTGTCGTCGAGGGAGAGCTTGCCTCGATCGCGCAGCTGCATGATCGCGATGGCGGTGAGCGTTTTGGTGATCGAGCCATAGTGAAAGAGCGTGCGTTCGTCGACGCGTTGGCCCACTGCCCGATCGGCGAGTCCCCGTTCGTGATGCGCGGCGATGCGCCCGTCGCGGACGAGCACGACCGCGCCTCCGACAACGCGGTCGCTGTCCATGCCGGCGTCGAAGATGCGAAGGAACTCGGACCACGCCGGCGGCGCTTCCTGCTGGGCAGTTGCGACAGCGGCCGACGCGACCAGCGCGAGCGAGATGAGGGACGCGCGCAGCATGGGCCTAGAAGATCCGTGGCCGCGGGCGCCTGCGCCAGGTCTCACCGAGCCGTCGCCGGCTGCGCCGCGGCTGCGCGCCGGCGCCGCACGCTCCACTTCCGCGCGAGGAGCACGGCCGCGACAGCGAGCGTGGGCAGCGCCATGATGATCGTGGCGATCCGCGCGCCGAGCAGCGACGCGAGGCCGCCGTCGGCGAGGCTTGCCAGCGGCCTCGAGCCCAGAAACGCAATACTCCACAGGGCCATCACCCGCCCGCGCTCCTCGTCCGCGACCTCCAGCTGCAGGAGTGTGGTTGCACTCGTTTGGCCGATGAGGAATCCGAACCCTGCTGCCGCCAGGATCGGGAAGACGGCGACCAGAGATGGAACGAGCGCGAATGCGATCATACCGGCGCCGAGCAGGAGGAGCGTCGAGGCGATGCGTCGCATCGGCGCTCCGCCCTCCCGAAGCGGAACGACGGACGCGATCACCGCGCCGACGCCAAACGCGCCGATCAGATAGCCTGCCCAGACGTCTGGCCGGTGAAAGAAGCGGGTGGCGAAGGCGGGCGTGAGCGTGCTCACGGGATCGATGGTGATCGACACCGCGGCGACGACGACGAGGAGCATCGCGAGCAGGTGATCGTCTCGCACCATGCGGATGCTGTCGCGCAAACGCGGAGGGTCGCCACCGTGCATCTGCGACGGCGCCACGTGCACGACGAGCATGGCCGCCGCAAGTGCCAGATAAGACAATGCGTTCAACGCGATCGCCCACGGGATCCCGAATCGCGCGACCACGAGTGCGCCGGCGACGGGACCGACGGCGCGAGCGAGATTGAAGGTGACCGAGTTCATGGCCACCGCGGCGCCGAGGTCCTCGCGCGGAACGAGCGCGGGCAGAACGGCCTGCAGCGCCGGTGTCGCAAAGGCAGTGGTCAGTCCGAGCGCCAGCGCGAGAGCGACGATAACCGGCAAGGTTCCCCAGCCGGCGGCCACCGCAGCGGCGAGTGCGGCGCTCACCACCGTCGCGCCGACCTGCGTAGCGATGATCAGCGCGCGGCGGTTGAAGCGGTCCGCCGCCGAACCGGACCACGGTGCGAGCAGTACGACGCCGGCGAACTGCGCGAAGTTCACGACTCCGACCCAGAAGGAGGAATGCGTGAGCCGATAGACGAGCAGCGCCAGGGCGATGTTCTGGAACCATGTCCCACAGTTATTGAGCAGGTTCCCGGTGAAGAACAGCGCGAAGTCGCGGTGGCGCAGCGCGCGCAGCGACGAGCGTCGTTTGGCTATCGGTGCGACGCCTCCTGCGTCAGCCGCTCGATCGCGCGAGCGACGGCCGCCCGGGTGTCCGCGTGCGTGAGCGTCTGCTGCACGCTCTTGAGCGCCGGTAGACCGCGCGCCGGCTCGAGTCCCTGCACGATTGCGGCGAGCGCCCAACGCCTCACGTATGGCCGTGCGTCCTCGAGATCGCCAGCGAGCAGCTGGAGCGCGCGTTCGTTGCCGCGGCCCGCCATGGCCGCCAGGGCGAACGCCGGCAGCTGCTGCTCCCCGATGAGTCCCTGTATGGCGCCGACGAAGCTCCAATCGCCGGAGCGCACGGCGGCGCGGATGGCGGCGTTCTGTACCACATCCTGGTACGATGGCGTGGCGAGGCCGCGCGTGATCCACTCCCGCGAGTGGGCCGAATCGGTGATGATCAGCGCTCCGAGCGCGGCGGCACGCACCTCGTAGCTGGAGTCTCCTTGCCAGGCGGCGCGGGCCAGCGCAAGCGCGCGGTCGCGGGGCAAGCGCGATTGCGAAATGGCGGTGATCGCGGCCTGCCGCACCGTGCTGGAGGTATCGGTTGCCGCGCGCTCGAGAGCGCTCGCCGCGTCGCCGCCGCTGAATGCCGCGAGCGCGGCGCACGCCTGCGCGCGCGTGAGAAAATAGTCCGCCGTCGTCGCGGCTGTAGCGAGCGCGCGACGCGCTGTGCTGTCGGACGGTCGCTTGCCGAGCTGCGCGATCACCCACTGCCGGTTCCACAGATCCGGATCGCGCCGGAGCTGAGCGGCCAGCCACGCCGTCGGCTGCTCGAACGTCAGCGTTTTAAGAACGCCGTTGCCGTCGTCGAACACGACCATCTCCGGCGACGATGCCACGCCATCGACGCGAATGGTGTCCTGCCTGCGACCGATCCACGACGTACGCACAACGTCGCCGCCGCTGGTGCCGACCCGCACTGTCACCGGCATGCGGAAGCTTTCAGGCACGACGTAGCGCATACCGGTGCTGTCGCCGCGCAGCGTATCGCGCTGCGTCTGATCCACGGCGAGGGTCAGCCGGTGCGCTGCTGCATCGTATGATTGCGTGACGGTGAAGTCGGGATAGCCGGCGGAGTAGATCCACTCGTTCCAGAACCAGTCCAGGTTCTCACCGGTGGCCTCGAGGAACGCTTCGCGCAGGTCATCGGTGACGGCGTTGCCGTACGCATGCGCGACCAGATACCTGTTGATCGCACTCCAGAAAGGCTGCTCGCCGACGTAGTGCTTCAGCATCTCCAGCACGAGCGCGCCCTTCGGATAGATGTTGTTGGACCCGGAGGAGGCGAGCGGCATCCGGCGGCGAGCGTCGATCTGCATGAACTGGCGGTACTCGTCGGCGTAATAGTCCTGCTCCGCGTGATCGCCGAGCTTCAGGTGCCAGTACTGGCCGGGCATGAACTCGGCGAATCCCTCGTTGAGCCACATGTTGGCCCAGTTCTCGGTGGTCACGTAGTCGCCGAACCACTGATGCGCCAGCTCGTGCGGAATCAGGATGTGCTGGTACCACGGCCGGTCGAGGTAGGCGCGCGCGTCGGGCAGCCAATCGACGAGTGTCGTCGCGCTCACGTTCTCCATGCCGCCGAAGAAGTCCGCTACGGTGGTTTGAGCGTACTTCTGCCATGGATACGGAATGCCGGTCAGGCGCGAGTAGCTGTCGATCATATCCGGCGTCACGTGAAACAGCCGCCATGCGAGCGTGCTGTCCTGGTGATAGACGTAGTAGTCGACGGGTACGTCCTTCCAGCGGTCGTGCAGCTTGGCAAGGGGTGCGACGACCAGCGATACGAGATATGTCGCGCTCGGTTTCGTTTGGCTCCAGTGCATTGTATGGGCGCCCGATGCGGCTGCTGCGCCGGTGGCACGTACGTCGCTCACGAGCGCGCCGTTCGAGACGGCGACATAGCCGGCCGGCACCGTCGCTTCGACCTCCCACGTCATCTTGTCGTTCGGGAAGTCGTATGTCGGGAACCAGTAGTGGTTGTCGTGGTCCTCGCCCTGACTCCAGATCTGGCGCGGCGTGCGCGGCCGCTGCTCGATGAAGGTGAGGCCCCGGCCGTTCTCGATCCTGCCGTCGTAGTCGATGCTGAAGCGCACGGTGTCACGAAATGCCGCACGCCTGGCGAGAAATACCACCAGCGTATCGCCGTGCCTTGCGGTGCGGAGCGTTGCTCGTTGCGGGGTCGTCACACGGCGAATGCCGAGCAGCGCGCCGGCGTCGAGAATCACCGAATCGAGCGCCGGGCGAAGCGACACCAGCGTGGTAGCGACACTGCCCTCGAACGACGTGGAATCCCAGTTGAAGTCGCGCACCGAGATCGTCTGATGCACGAGATGATAGTCATGCGACCGGGTATACCGATCGTTCGCGATCGCCTCGAGATTCGGGTTCTGGCCGGAAGCCGCGACCGGCGGCACGACGCTCGCGGCGGTGTAGATTGCGGCAGCGATGAGCGTGCGCATCCGTCAGCGCGGCGCGGCGGCGCTCGCGCCGCCCGTCATCTCATCGGCGATGCGCGCACCATCGTACATCTTTCGCAACGCCTCGATGATTGCGCGCGAGCTGACGCTCACCGAGCGAGCGACGTCGTCGGTGTAGATGAAGCGGTTGGGGAGCGCCTCGATGTTGCTGTCGAAGATGAGACCGACGACTTCGGCGTTGCGGTTGATCACCGGGCTTCCGGAGTTGCCGCCAATGATGTCGTTCGTGGACACGAAGTCCATCGGCACCGAGAGGTCGAGGCGGTCTTTGCGTTCGGCCCAACGCGTCGGAAGCTTGAATGGATCCTTATCGTCGAACGACGACGCCCGGTCATAGAGGCCGTAGAAGGTGGTCTTGTACGGCGCCAGTGTGCCGTTGTAGGGATAGCCTTGCACCACGCCGTCGCTGATACGTAGCGTGAACGTCGCGTCGGGCGGGAGCGACGTGCCATACGCGGCGAAGATCGCTTGCCCGATCCGTTCGGCGTTGGCGGATACGATCGCGTCGAGCTTCGTCGCACGATTTGCCAGCTGCCGGTTCACCGGTTCAATGATGCGTGCCAGGGCGATCAGCGGGTCCTGCGATGCTGTCACGGCGGCCGTGCCGCCCTGCAGGAGCGCACTGCGCGCAGCGGAGTCGGCGAGCGCCGTGTGCGCCATGATGGCCGACGCGGCACGCGCCGGATCACCGCCGCCGTACGCGAGCGCAGCGACGACGAGTGGATTGGCGGGCGGCAGCGCTTCCTTCCAGGCGGCGAGCGTCGCGGTCAGCGCCATGCGCTCGAACGCCGTGTCGATTGGCTGCGCGGTGACGATCTGCTGACGAATGCGTCGCGCGCCGGCGCCGCGGTATTGGGGCAGCCGGAGTGAGTCGGCGAGCGCGCTCTGCTCCGGAAGCCGCACGATCCCGCCCGCCATGTTCAGCAGCGTGGAGCCGCCGCCGAAGCTCTGCGACTGCAACTGTGGCGCGATCGACGACAGCTCCCGCTCGGCGCGTGCGATCTCGTCCCAGGCACTGCCGTAGCGCGCCCGGAGTGTGGGATTCTCTTCGATGCGCCCGCGGAAATCGCCCTCGAACGCCGCCTTGCGTGCCATGATCGACGAGTCGCGCAGGCCGCGAAGATAACCGGTCACCGCCTTCTTCGAGTTCTCGTAGTCGAAGATCAGGTTCTGGTATTCCCGCTGGCCCTGCGCGGACGCCGACGCGAGCGCGTGGAAGATGCGCAGCAGGCGGTCGTATTGGGCCAAACGAGCGGGGTAGTCGACGTCGCGCAGGTACTGCATCTGCGCGAGCGTCAGCAGCCGACCCGTGGAGCCGGGGTTGCCGGTCACGAACACGAGCTCGTTCTCGGCCGCGCCCGCGGCGCTGAACTTCAGGAAGTCACGCGGGTGCAGCGGCTGGCCGTTCTCGTACACGCGAAGCAGCGTGAGATCGAGATCATAGCGCGGATAGGTGAAGTTGTCGGGATCGCCGCCGTAAAAGGCGATGTCCCCTTCCGGCGCCATCACCAGGCGCAGGTCGGTCCACCGATGATAATGGTAGAGCGAGTACATCCCCCCCTGGTAGAACGTCACAACCTCGCACACATCGCCTGGCGTGACCGCGCACTCTCTCTGAATCGCGGCGATCGCCGCGTCGCGCTGCGCGACCTGCTGCGCCGCCAGCGTGGCGGTGACGGCGCGACGCACCCGTTGCGTGACATCCGTGATCGACTGCAGCTGGTCGGCGAAAAATCCGTCGCACTTCTTCTCGTCCGCCGCGGTACGAGCGGCAAAGCCCGTCTGGACGTAATTGCTGTCGCGTGGCGACACCGCCGCCGTGCACTCGCGACCGCAATGATGGTTGGTCATCACGAGGCCGTTCGCCGACACGAACGATGCCGAGCAGCCCGGAATGCGTACGGCCGAGAGGCGCACGTGATCGAGCCATGATGCGTCAGGCGTGAAGCCGTAGCGCGCTTTCCAGTAGGCGAGGGGTGGGGCGTCGAAGGTCCACATGGTGCCGAACTCCTTCACCCATCCCGCCGGCCCGACGGCGGCGCGCGCGGTGTCCGCCGGCGCGGCGGCTCGCGCGCGCCGCACCGGCGCCCCCACGGTCGTCGTTTGGGCGGCTGCGCTGCTCACGATTACGAGCACCGCAATGGATGAAAAGCAACGGCTGAGACTACCAGCAGCGGCCATATGAGCATCCTCCGTGACGAATGCGAGCTCGGCGCACGCCGTGCAAGCTAGAAGCCGTGGCGGCCGAGAGGGAGGCAAGCCTCGGACGTGCCCAGCCGCTACTGCTTCATTTTCGCCAGCCGTTCGCGATCCGCCGCCATCAACAGCTCCGACGGCGCAACAGGGTGGAATGGACGCGTATCAGCTGTCGGTGTGAGCGCACCAAACATGGGAACCGCAGTCGCATCGCCGAGGTTGAGCGGGTCGAGACCGAGCAGGAGCTCGACTGTGCGCAGGGCGCTCAACTGGTCGTAGCGGTCGGAGACCACCGCCCGGCGCTTGACGTACGCGCCGGCGACGAGCGCCACCGTTCGCGTCGCATCGAGGTGGTCGGGCCCATTCTGCGCGTCATCCTCCTCGACGATGATCAGGCTCTCGCGCCAGATCGGACTCGTCGAGATCGTCTCCACGAGCTGGCCAAGGGCGGCGTCGTTCTGTGCCACGAGCTGGAACGGGTTCGGAAAGCTGGTGTTGGCACCGGCCGTGTGGTCGTTAGGCAGCCACAGATACGAGAAGGCGGGAACGCGATTGTCCCTGAGCGCCTCGGTGAAGTCCGCCTTCCACAGCGCTATCCGATCGAGGTCGGAGAAGCCGAGATTCCAGGTCGGATAGCCGAGCATGTAATGCGTGAGCCACTGCGCGACGCCATCGCGGAATGACGCGTCGCCGGCGATCGCGCGCGCGATGCTCCGGTCGCCGGCGAAGATGTCGGACAGCGTTTGTACGAACAGGGTATCCGCCAACAGCGAGGCCGCGCCCGCCGCGGTCGATGATCCGCCGGTGAACGATTCGCCCAAGCGCGTGAAGCGCATGCCGCGGTCCGTCGAATCCGCGAGCGCCATGCTGCGGGCGTAGAAGCGCTTCGCCAACGCGCTCTCGGCGCCGTAGTGGTCGACGATGAGCCGATACAGTCGCGTGAATAGATAGTACGGCTCGCCGTACACGCGATAACTGACGTGCTTCGCCTCGAGCGCATCCCACAAATAGGCCGGCGAGAAGATCGCGGGCACCGTGCCGAACGGATAGCCGTGATAGCGTCCTGCGTAGGACGTGTTGCCTAACCATTCGAGAAACGGGCTTGCGTAGCCGCTCGTTGTGAAGCTGTGCCCGAGGACGCTGATCTCACCATCCACGTAGAAGTGGTCGAGCGTCGCGAACTCGCGCGCGAGCTGGTGCGCAACGGGCGTGATCTTCGCCCCGAACAAAGTGAGCGACGAGTCGCCGTCACCGCGACCGAGGTCGCCGAGCACCTGATCGTATGACCGGTTCTCACGGACGATATAGAACACGTGCTTGATCGGGAGCCGCAGCCCGTCGGCCGCGCTGTAGTACGGAGCGCCTGTGGCAACGAGACGTGTCCAGAGCGGAAGCTGGGCGACCAGCGTGGATTCCGGCACGAGCGACAGTGAGCCGCGCAGCAGCATGAGCACGTAATCCGGACCACTCTGGCGTGCGATGGTGGGCGCCTGGGGTCCCTGCGGATTCGGACGTCGCGAGCGTATCCCCTTCGCGCTCAGGATCGCCAGGTGGCCAGCGGCGGCGGTGACCCTCGTGGGATACCACGCCGTTGGAATGAAACCCGTCGGGTGCGCCGCAATGGTGTCGCGAGCTCCGGCGGAAGCGATGTCGAATACCGCCACCGCGTTCATGCCCGCGGCGGTGACGTACAGGCGCCCGGAAGACACGACGCACGACGTCGGCGCTGAGCCGAAGCGCGCACCCGTCGTGGCGCGACCGGGGAAGGTCACGGCGTACCGTGCGACGATCGCGTCGTCGAGCGCGAGCGCCGTCACGTCGTCCGACGCGGAGTTGACCGCGTACACGTGCGTCGAATCGGCACAGAGACTCTGCGGGGCGCGTCCGGTAGCCACGGAACGAAGCAGACGCGGTGCGCCTCCTCGCACGTCGTACACGAGCACGCGATGCTCACCCACGAGCGTCACGTACAACTTGCCGCGGGTTGCGAGCATCGAGGATGGGAAGTAGCCGGCGCGCACTTCTCCCGTAACAACGCCCGATCTCGTATCGAGCAGGGCCACGACACCTGGTCCCGTCGCTCCCGCGCTGTCGCGCATGGTAAGAAGCGCGACAGCGAGATGCGTCGAGTCCACCGCGGCGACCGGTCCGCCGTAGCCCGGGATGGAGATCGCGCGCACGACATCGAGGCGCCGATCGATCTCGAACAGGCTATCGCTCGACCCGCCGCTCACGTACAGGTTGCCACCGGGAAGCGCGGCCGCGCTGGGATACAGCGACGAGACGCGGAGCGTCTTCACGATCAGTTGCCGCTCCGGATCGACGACCGTGATCTCAGGCTGTTCACTTTCTGCGAGGTAGTAGCCTCCGTTCAGCACCAGCAACCGGCCGGCGAAATGGACTGCATCGTATGGCATGCGGCCAACGTCGAGCTGCGAGCCCGCGGGAGCGATGCGCCAACCGGTGGGCAGCACGACCTGCTGAGATGCCGCGCGGGCACGAGCCTGCGCCCGCAACGCGTGCCGCACGGCCGCGTCGTATGGCGTGCGCCGCGCGAACGCCCACAGCTCTCGATTGAGGCCGTCCATCTCTTCCGGATCATCGAAGGTGGCGCCGGACGTCGCCGAAGGACTGCGGGAGGACGAGCGTTGCGCCGAGGCGCGCCGGTCGGCGGTCGCGACGAGGAGTAACGCGCAGACGAGCAGACGGCGACAGCGACGCATGGATTCGTGCCGCACGGCGGGGACGGATGTCATGGACCGATATGTTACGTCCAACGGCACCGCTTCTCTAGCCGCGTCTGTAACGGAATCGAAACGCTGCGTGCAGAGCCCGCAGACAGGGGCGCCAATGCTAGCGCCGGATGGCTCTGCCGATCACGACGCGTGCGTCGTGTCTGCCCAGCCGTCCAGTGGTGGGGCGCGTGACGTCGGCGCGCGCGATCTCCGTCCAAACGCCCACGATCTGCCCACCGACGGCATCTATACCAGTGTAGTCCCCGAGGAACTCACCGGCAGGATCGAATGGCCGGCCCCACGGTTCCTCAAGGAACGACGCGCCAAAATCGTTGGAGGTGGCGAGCATGTACTCCAAATGCTGGGCGACGGCGACGCGGTAGTATCCTGCCACGACGCGCCCCGTTTTGGGATCCACGGCCAGCGACGCGAAAAACCGCGCAACGCGCGAGTCGCCGTCCGACACCGCACGAGGTGCGCTCCACGTGACCGCTCCGTCATCCGAGGTGGCGATGTACGGCTCCGGGAGTCCACCGCGCGGGTCGACCCACAGCACGTATAGGCGCCCGGAGTGCTCGTCGATGGCGAGCGACGGATATCCGTTGACGCGTGCCACGCCACGCACGCCGAAGACAATGTCGGGCGTGCGCGCAATCAATACCGGCGCGCCAAACGAGTGACCGGCGTCGGTGGAACGCGCCACCCGGATGCCGGTCGAGTCGCTCCACACGACATATACGGTGCCGTCGCGACCGACCACGATACTGGTCCCCTCGTCCGCGCCGACGCTGTCTTTCGGGCTGCCAGGTCGGTCACTGATGGTGATCGGCGGGGCGAACGTCGACCCGCTGTCCGAGGAGCGCGAGAAAAGGATGACGCTCTCGCGGCGCCGGAACTCGGTCCAGGCGACGTACACCGTACCACGCCGCTGAGCTTCGGCCGTGCGGTCGATGCCAATCGCCGGTTTGTCCTCGAATGGCACGCCAGCACGCTCTGGCTGCTCGATGACCGTGCCAGGCATGGCCCGCCAGGTTCGACCGCCGTCGTCCGAACGATTGACGAAGATGCCGTTGCGGTGAGCCGCGCGTCCGAGCGTGTCGTAGTCCTCCGGCCGATCGAAGGCAATGTAGAGTGCGTAACCGCGCCCGTCGCCGTCGAACGCCACTACAGGATCGCCAGAGAGCTGCCAGCGCGACGTGGCGGGAAGCGCCGTCCATTTCCAGGTGGCGCCGCTGTCGCCCGACCACGCGACCGTGGCCGGCACCTGCCACGATGCAATCATCTTCCGAGGGTCGGCGGGATCGATCGCCACCGATGTCTCGTTGTTGTATCCAGGCGTCGTAATCGCTTGCGCGCTTGGCTCTGGTGGCCGGGGCGGCGGTACGATGCCTGGTGTCGGTGGAACGCTCGAGCAGGCGCCGGCGAACGCGATGGCGAAGATCGATAGCGGGAAGTGAACGCGCATACGTGATTGCAGTCAGCGCACGGGTCGACGAGCGGCAGCCATTGTCATGCCAGGCTCCTATATATTGCGCAGATGGCGCCGCAACACACGGTCACCGCCTTAGAAGACGAGCGGCGCCTCTCGAGAGCCGCTGTGCTGGCGATCGCCGTCGCGGGCTTCGCCACGTTCCTGGATCTGTACGCGACGCAGCCGCTGCTGCCGCTGTTCGAGCAGATCTTTCACGCTACGAAGGCGCAGGCGGGGCTCACGGTGAGCGCCTCGACGGCAGCCGTCGCGCTGGCGGCGCCCTTCATCGGCGCACTCGCCGATCGCGCGCACCGCAAGCACATCATCGTGCTCGCAATCTTCGGGTTGATGTTGCCGACGCTGTTCGCCGCGACCGCGCACGGGTTGAACGAGCTGATCGTATGGCGATTTCTCCAGGGACTCGCCATCCCCGGCGTGTACGTGCTTGCGATCGCCTACATCACGGAGGAGTCGGGGCCGCACTCGGTCGGAGCGGCGATGGCGGCGTTCGTGACCGGAAATGTCATCGGCGGCTTCAGCGGACGCGTGATCACGGGACTCGTCGCGGAGCACGCGGGCTGGCGCGCAGCCTTCGTCGTGTTAGGCATATTGAACCTGGTTGGTGCGCTCGCGACCGCACGTTGGCTACCGCCCTCCCGTCATTTCACGCCGCATCGGGGGTCACGGCTGATCGTGCGCAATCGCGCGCTGGCGCTGCGCGATCCGCGCCTCGTCGCCACCTACATCATCGGCTTCAGCGTGCTGTTCGCGCTCGTCGCTGCATTCACCTATGTAACCTTCTATCTGGCGGCACCGCCCTTTCGGCTGGGCACAGCTGCGCTGAGCTGGATCTTCAGCGTCTACATGGTCGGAGCGGTGATAACGCCCATCGTCGGGCCCTGGATCGACAAGCTCGGTCCGCGCCTCGTGCTCGTGAGC
This sequence comes from uncultured Gemmatimonadaceae bacterium, assembly GCA_964537775.1. Lineage (GTDB taxonomy): Bacteria > Gemmatimonadota > Gemmatimonadetes > Gemmatimonadales > Gemmatimonadaceae > CAMLIT01. The sequence goes on from CAZICQ010000027.1 coordinate 26,372, forward strand.
GCGCTAGTCGGCGGCGCGGGTGGGATGCTGCTCACGTTGTTTCCGTCGCTCGTCGCAATTATCTGTGGACTGGGACTGACCTGTTCCGCGGTATTCGTTTGCCAGGCGGCCAGCACGAGCTACCTTCGCATCGCGGCGCCTCCTGATGTGCGGTCGCTTGCGTCCGGTGTCTACGTCACACTGTACTACGTCGGCGGGAGCGTGGGTGGTGTGTTGCCGGCGCTGATTTGGAAAGGGGCCGGCTGGCCGGGTGCCGTCGCCCTGGTCGTCGTCGCGCAGGTACTCACCGCGACCGTGGCGCTATTTGCCTGGCGCGAGGGCGCTTTTGATCGCACCGCCCTGCGGGCCGTCGGATAAGGCCGGCATCGGTCTGGCTTGTGCTGCTACTACCATGCCTCGAAATGGCCTTAGTCCTGACAGCGCCTTGACAAGCCGGAACGTCTCGAGCACTGTTCATGCATGAATCAATGCGACCGACGACCCTGCGGTCTCTTTTTTTGAGCACCGCTGTTCATATATGCACCGTTGATACAACAACCATCTGGTACAAGGAGACCCGCTCATGCGTACGTGGCAGCTCGATCCAGCTCACAGCAACGTCGAATTCGCCGTTCGGCATCTCATGATTTCGACCGTCAAGGGCCGCTTCGGCCAAGTGAGCGGTACACTCACAACCGACGACACGAATGATGATGTCCTGCCCAGCTCGTTCGCTCTGGATGTCAGCGTCGACGTTGCCAGCATCGACACACGACAGGAGCAGCGTGACGCTCACCTTCGGTCGGCGGATTTCTTTGACGCCGAGCACTTCCCAAAACTGACCTTCAAGGGCAGGCGCATCGAGGGCGACCCAAAGGGCGAGTTCAGGCTCATTGGCGAGCTGACGATTCGTGGCGTGACGCACCCGATCACGCTCGATGTCACGGCGGAGGGAGAGAACCGGGATCCATGGGGCAATGACCGCAAGGGGTTCAGCGCGACAGGGAAGATCCGTCGCAGCGATTTCGGCCTTACCTGGAATCAAGCACTGGAGAGTGGCGGGGTCGTGGTAGGCGATGACATCAAAATCTCCGTCGATGCCGAATTCGTGAGCCCGGTTCCGGCAGCTGTGGCGGCGTGACGAAGGCGCGCTCGCCCGGTGCACGCGGACCTCAGAAGGGCTGAGCGGCCCGCAACGCTCCAACTCCAACATATAGAGAACCCCGGCGCCTGAACGCGCCGGGGTTCTGTTTGATCATCCTGGGCAACGCGAGCGTTCAGCTCAGCAGCCGCTTCGGCTCCGCGACGACATCGGTTGCGGACGACGCTGGCGGCAGACTCGCCGGCTTGGCCGCGGGAGGAGCGGCTTCGTCGGCCGAGACCGTATCCCCGAGGTCCTTCATGCCGCGCTTGAACTCACGGATCCCCTTTCCGATCGAGCCGCCGATCTCAGGAATACGCTTCCCGCCGAACAATACCAGCAGGATGAGCAGCAGGATCATCAGTTTTTCTGGACCGAACCCTTCGAACATGTGTCCTCCAAACCGCTGCCGCGGCAATAGCTGGTGTCGGCGTACGTATCCCCTCCGCCCCAACCCCGGAAGGGTAGACGCCAATCTTCTCCTCATCTTAGCATGCTGAACCAAGTTTGACGAGGGCCGCAGCGTCCATCCGCCGCCGAACCCGCCCTCGTATTTTGCTGGTCCATCAGGCGCGCTGAAATCGAACCATGCATCCGCTCCGCTCTGCTCTTCTCTGGGCCGCCGGCAACCGGCGCATCGAGCGTTTCGTGCGACGGAGCGGAGCGATGCGGCCGTTAATCGACCGGTTCATGCCCGGCGAACGCCTCGGCGACGCGCTGGGGCTCGTCGGTCGGCTGCAACAGGAACGGTTGCCGGTGGTACTCAGCTACCTCGGCGAGAACGTCACCAGCGATACCGCCGCCGATGCCGCCGCTGCAGAATACACAGCGCTTCTGACGGAATTGGCGGCCGGCCGCTTCGATGCGCAGATCTCCATCAAGCTCACGCAACTTGGCTGGGACGTTGGAATGCAGAGAGCCACCGAGCGACTCCGCCGGCTTCTCGAGCAGGCTGCAGTGCTCGGGATTGGCGTGAACATCGATATGGAGGCCTCCACGTACACGGACGCCGCGCTCGACGCGTACATGGGCGTGTACGACCGGCACCCCGATGTTGGGCTGTGCGTGCAGGCGTATCTGCGACGCACGCCCGCCGATCTGGACCGGCTCCTTGCGCTGCGCGCACGCGTGCGACTGGTAAAGGGCGCTTACCGCGAGACCGCCGATGTGGCGCTGCAGGACAAAAGCGCCATCAGCACCGCTTACTTCGAGATGGCCCGCCGTCTGCTGGCCGCGGTCACGGACGGCGTCGTGCCGTCGTTTGGCACACACGATCTCGGCCTGATCGAGCGCATTCGCGCTGTCGCGCTGGAGATGGGTGTCCCACCGTCGGCGTATGACATTCAGATGCTCTACGGCATCAATGGCGAGGCACTGCGCCGTCTCGCGGCGAGCGGTGTCCGCACTCGCATCTTCATCTGTTATGGCACGGCGTGGTATCCGTGGTTCATGCGACGCCTCGCCGAGCGACCGGCGAATCTCGTCACCGCTCTACGGAATCTCGTCTGAGGCAATGAAGGGACGGTATACACGATGATGGTGCGCAATGCTGAACATCCGAGCGCGCACTCCGCGGCTGCTCGCCAAACGATGCGCGCCGTCGTCATCACGCAGCCAGGCGACCCCGGCGTACTCGAGCTGCGCGATGTGCCGCGGCCCTCGCCAGGCATCAGTCAGCTTCTGGTGCGAGTGAAGGCGTCGGCGCTCAATCGCGCCGACCTGCTCCAGCGCCAGGGTCGCTATCCCGCGCCTGCGGATGCTCCGGCGGACATCCCGGGTCTCGAGTTTGCCGGCGAAGTGGCGGAATGCGGTCCGAAGACGTCGCTCTGGAAAGAAGGGGACCGCGTCTTCGGCATCACCTCAGGTGGTGGTCAGGCTGAATACCTCGTCGCCCATGAACGCATGCTGGCTCGCATCCCGGACCGACTGTCGTTCGTGGAGGCGGCAGCGGTGCCGGAGGTCTTTATCACCGCTCATGACGCGCTGATCGCGCAGGCGGGACTTCGAGCCGGCGAGGCGGTGCTCATTCACGCCGTGGGAAGCGGTGTCGGTCTCGCCGCCGTGCAGTTAGTACGCGCAATGTCTGCTCTCGCTTACGGCACGGCGAGAACCCAGGCGAAGATCGATCGGGCGCACGAGGTTGGCCTTCAGGACGGCATCGTCGTAGGTGAGGAACGCGAGGTGATCGCCGACGCCGTCCGCAGCTGGACGGCAGGGCAGGGGGTTCCTGTGGTGCTCGATCTGGTGGGCGGTCCTTATCTCGTGAGCGCCATCAATTGTGCGGCGACGCTCGGCAGGATCGTCCTCGTGAGCACGATGGGCGGCGCTGACGCTCCAGTGCCGCTGAGCAGCGTCTTGACAAAGCGGCTCACGATCAGAGGAACGATATTGCGCTCGCGGCCGCTGGAGGAAAAGATCGTCGCGACACGCGCGTTTGCGGCCCAGGTGGTGCCCCTACTCGCGAGGGGCGTCCTGCAGCCCAACGTGGACGTGGTGCTTCCGCTGGACCACGTCCGCGCGGCACACGAGCGGATGGCCGCAAATGCCACCGCCGGGAAGATAGTCCTCACCGTTGCTTGAGCGGGCAGCCGGTTACCCGGCTGTTGTGACGCGCCGCACAACGGAGCCGTCAAATGAGCACCGGGCGCGCTCACGCGCCTCGCGCCTTCGGTTGGCATACCGCTGATCGAATCGAATTGGTCCGCGGCATCGCGCCGCGCGCGATCCGCATGGAGCCGTCGAAGATCCCCCACCGCCCCCCTGACGATCCGCTGTCGCTCAGCGAAGCGCGGTATCGCACCCTCGTCCAGACGATCTCTCAGATCGTCTGGACGGCGTCGGCGCTTGGTGAGCTGCAAGGCGAGCAACCTGCGTGGGGGGCGTACACTGGCCAAACTCCCGAGGAGTACCGCGGCTGGGGATGGCTTGATGCCGTACACGCCGAAGATCGTCTCCGGGTGCGGCAACTGTGGCGTCGCGCCGCGCAGACCGGCGAGAGTTGGCACGCCGAGCATCGTCTCCGCACGCCTCGCGGCGACTATCGGTGGGTGGTGCTCCGGGCCGCGCCCGTACACGACAGCGCTGGTCGGCTGATCGAATGGGTCGGCGCGCACACCGATGTCCACGAAACCAAACTGGCTGCGGAGGAACGCGCGAGGCTGTTCGAGGCTGAGCGCACGGCGCGCATTGCCGCCGAGCGCGCGATGCGGCGGTTGCGCGACGCGCAGGAGATCTCGGACGCAGCGACGGCGGAACAGGGGTTGGACGAGATGCTGCACACACTCGTGGAGCGGCTTCGCATCGCACTGCACGCCGACACCGCCACCGTGCTCCTGCTCACCGACGATGCAATGGAGCTGGTCGTGGCCGCGTCACTCGGACGCGACCGCGAGCTCGAAGAGGGCACACGGATACCACTGGGGCAGGGTTTCGCCGGACGCGTTGCCGCCGAAGCGCGTCCGGCGTTGCGACAGGGTATGGATTCGCGTGTGAGCTCCGAGATCCTGCGTGAGCATTACGGCTCGATGATCGGGGCCCCTCTCCTGGCAGCCGGGCGACTTGTTGGTGTCGTGCGGATCGGCACCGCTGAAGCGCGCGAATTCGGCGAAGAGGATGTACGCCTATTGCAGCTCGTTGCGGATCGGGTGGCTAACGCGGTGGAGCGCGCGCGTCTGCTCGACCGGGAGCGCCAGGCGCGCGCCGAAGCCGAAGGCGCGAACCGCGCGAAGATGGATTTTCTGGCAATGATGTCGCATGAGCTGCGCACGCCGCTGAACGCGATCGCTGGCTACACCGAGTTGCTCGCGATGGGATTGCGTGGCCCGCTCAATGACGCGCAGCTCGCCGATGTGCAGGCGATCCATCGCAACGAGTTGTATCTGCTCACGCTCGTGGAGCAGGTGCTGAGCTTCGCGAAGCTGGAAGCCGGGCATGTGGAGCTCGACATCACGGACGTTCGATTGAGTGCAACCCTGGAGAGCGTGCTCGCGCTCGTGGCTCCGCAACTCACCCAGCGGAAGCTTGCGCTGAGCATGGAGGCCTGCGATCCCGCGCTCCGCGTGCTTGCCGACGGGGAACGGCTCCAGCAGATCCTGCTCAACTTGCTGTCCAACGCCGTGAAATTCACTCCCGAAGGCGGACGAATCATGATCCGCTGTGAGGCGGAACGAGATCGCGCGCGTGTGCTGGTGAAGGACACCGGCATCGGCATTCCTGCCGACGCGCTGGACCGGATCTTTCTTCCCTTCGTGCAACTCGAGCAGAAGCTCACGCGCAAGTTCAGCGGGAGCGGCCTTGGGCTCGCGATCAGTCGCGAGCTGGCACGCGCGATGAACGGTGATCTCACCGCCACGAGCGAGCTTCAACGCGGCTCCGAGTTCGTCCTCGAGCTGCCGCTCTGCGCTTACTGAGTTTTTCCGAGAAGACCGTTCACGAACGGCTTCGTGATGCAGTCGGAGAAGCTCTTGCTCCCGCACAGCGCCTCGGCGCCCCGCTCGACGAAGCTCTTCACCTTCGCCGGATAACGGTGGCAGGTCGGCGTGTTCGTGCCATGCACGCAGCCGTTGTAGTGCAATAACCCGGCATTCACCTGTGCCGTAGTTGGCTGCTGCCCCTGCTTGGACTTTATGTACTGGCTGAGGATATAGGTGCCGTACTTCAGATTCGTGGAGTCCGCGGAGAGGTTGGTTCCAAAGCGCGCGCCCAGCTCCTTGAGCCAAATTCTTGGATAAACCTGCATGAGCCCGACGGCGCCGACGTTCGACGTGGCGGTGCTCGCAAAGACGGCATTCTCGGTCAGCATGACACCGAAGATCACAGCCGGCGGGATACCGCGAATGTAGGCCTCCCGCACGGCGTAATACGCAATCGAGTCGGCGCGTCCCGGGGACATGCGCCCCGTGCGGACGAGGTCAGCCGCGAACGCCTTGCGGTCGCGTTCGAAGCTCGGCGACTGCACGACACGCGCACTGATCGATGTATCGGTCGTGGATGCCGCCGGAACAAATGGCGGCGACGTAACGCGCGCTACGATCTGTTGGGCGAGCGGCGCCTTACCGGCGTAAATCGGCCGGACATGCTGAACCGTGAAGCCGATAGCCGCCACAAGCGTCACGATAATCCCGGCATCGAGAGCCGCATTTCTCAGCGACCGGAACTGCGCACGCGCCGCTGACGCCAGGGTGACCCGGCGGCCTGCGCCTGCAGTAGCGCGGCGATCGGTAGCTACGCGACGGTCCGTTTCGGGTATGATCGAGTCGCTCATGCTCGGGGTCGGTAGGGCGCGTGTCGCCACTATATCCCTACAATGCAACTCATGAACCGCCTGTCGACCTAAGCCACACGGCGCGGCGGCGGGCTCAGCTCCGCGTACGAGCGCGGAGCGGCGGCATCTGAGCGCAGCAACACGCTGAAGGCGGACCCAGTGCCGAGCTCGCTCACGACCGAGAGACGAAAGCCCATCAACTGACAGAGGGAGCGGGAGATCGACAGACCCAAGCCGGTGCCGCCGTGACGCCGCCGGCTGCTGCGGTCGCCCTGCTCGAATGACTCGAAGATCAGAGCCAAACGACTGGATGGAATGCCGATCCCGGTATCGATCACATCCAGACGAAGGGGGTGTGAATGCTCGTCGGTCTGCACGACCACCGTCACCGTGCCCTCATCCGTGAACTTCACGGCGTTGCCGATCAGATTGATGAGCACCTGCTTCAGCTTTTCCTGATCGGCGGGGATCGCCAGCAGCTTATCTGGCAACACCACGTGCGGAATCACGCGCGTGTCGACGAAGCGCCCCTCCAGCTCTTCGAGCGTCTCGTAGATCACCCTTTCGAGCGCAACCTCGCTCAAGTGCAGCTCCATCTTCCCTGCTTCCACCTTCGCCAGATCCAACACGTCATTGATCAGATTGAGCAAGTGAAGGCCGTTGGCGCGAATGCGCTGGAGATACGCGAGATCCTGTTGTTCCATGCCGCCATGAGAGTTCTTCAGCAGCACGTTCGCGAAGCCGATCACGGAATTGAGCGGCGTGCGTAGCTCGTGGCTCATGTTCGCGAGGAACTCGCTCTTCGCGCGGCTCGCCGTTTCTGTCGAGCGCAGTGCCGCCTCGAGCTGCTGCGTACGCTCGCGCACCATGTGTTCGAGTTGCCCCTTCTGGTCAGCGAGGGAACGATGGAGTATGCGCGTCTCCAACAGATTCTCGATGCGTAGCACGACTTCGGTGGCGTCGAACGGCTTCGCGAGAAAATCGCGCGCGCCGAGCCGCAGGACGCGCCAGCGATTCTCCGGCGCCTGATCGCCCGTGAGCACGAGCACGGGAAGATAGGTATCGAGTGGAATGCGCTCCGATAGCTGCTCGAGCACGGCGTAACCATCCAGGTGCGGCATGTGGAGATCGAGCAGCACCAGATCGGGCGAGATGGCGTCGAATGTTGCCGCGGCTTTGCGGGCATCGGTGACGCCGGTGATGTGTTTGTAGCCGTAGCGCTCGAGGATACATTCGATGAGCCGTACGTTCGCGCTCTCGTCATCGATGACGAGAATGCGGCTCGCGACCATCTGCTCGCGCGCGATGGCGCACCGGCGACTCTGCCCGCCAGTCTCGACATGCATCGACAGTGGTGTCATGCCATCCCGGTTGGCGGGAACAAGTTACGACGTCACTACCTCTGCCAAGTATCGGCACCTCGACGCATCGCTGAAAACCATCCGCCACACCGGCAATTGCTGCCGCCCCTTGCCGTAAGCGCTGACGCGTGAATGTTCCACCGCGCAACATGTCGCCGTCGTGTGACTGCCGCAATGATGCGTGGGAGCACTGGCGACTCGAGGCCTAGTGGGGCTGACGCGATGACGAGTCGCATGCGCGGTATCGTGAATGTCCACGTGCTGGTGGCGGTTCTCGCCGCAGGTGTGAGCGCAAAGCTCGCCGGACAGCAGCAGGGCGCGGCGCCCACCGCGACCGTGTCCGTGCCGCCGGTGTTCGCGCTTCAGCAGCCACCCAACCTCGCCATTCGGTCACGCACGGAGCGGTTGGTGGGATGTGGCGGCAGCGTTGACCATTTCGGCGAATGCTGACTTCGATCTGATGGTGCGGCCGGTGAGTGGCATGGACCGCCTGCGGCTACGCGGCATTCGCGTCTTCGTATTGACCGCCAGCGGTGCCCTCGTCCCGATCGACCCCGCCACGCCAGTGAAAGTGGCGAGCCTGCCGCATGGCGCGAATCGCAGTGCCCGCGCGCTGCTCCGGCTCGTAACGTCGAACCGCCTCGACGACGCCGATCTGGTATTGGCCCTGGAGTTCAGTGTGGTGCCGCTCACCGACGCCGGCGGCGCGACGCCGATCGTGCTGGCCACGCGGTACGTGACGGCCACGTTGGAGGTTGCGCAAACGGATCAGTGATTGAGCGGCGGCGCCGAGCCGACTCCGGCTGGTCCGAAGCGGATCTCTCTCCTGCCAGATGGCGCGCCGACATCGAGCCGCGGCTTCTCGCCCGGCTTGACCGTGATCGACAGGGTGCGCAGCGTCGACTCCGCGTGCCCGGCCGTGCCGGGCATGTCGAGCCGCAGCTGATACTCGCCGGGGAGCACCGCGTCGAAGCGCACGATGCCGTTCGTCGGCACGTTATCGCGTGCGCGTCCCGCCTTGTCGGTGAGGGTGACGATCAGTCCATCGGGGGCGACGATCTCCTCCGACAGCGTTCCGTCGGTCTTCAGCGCGTGCACCACGACGGTGAGCATCGCGGCGCGCACGACGGGAATGGCGACGTGGCCGTGCGACGCGATGCGCACATCGGGCGACAGCATGTAGCCGTTTGGCAGCGACGAAGCGTCGACGTCCAGCGCGTGGCCACGCAGGCTCCAGTCGGCGAAGGCGAAGCCGCCCGACGCACTGGTCTCGCGGCGATCCTCACCCATGCGTAAGACGACGCCGCGAACGCCGGGTTCTCCGTCGTCACGCACACCGTTACCATTGAGATCCTCGAATACCTCTCCCGAAACGACGGGGGAACGACGGACGGGGATCGGAATGTTCAGCCCTTGTTGCGCGCCAAGCGAGATGCGCCAGCGGCTGGCGGTGGTCGCCGGCTGGTATTCGATGCCACTGATGATTGTCGTGTTCGCGGTGGCCTGGTATGCCAACCGCGTCCAATAGCCGCCGATATTGAGCGGCACCGCAGTGGTGCGAAGATCGGTAGCAAAGTACGAGGTGGGCACATTGTTGAGGCTCGCACCGAATTGCCATTGCGCGGCTCCACGCGTAAGCGCGCCGCTCATCTCCACGTGCATGTCGCTGCCCGGTATCTCGTTGCGCGAGTAGGCCACGCCTGACCAAAGCCAGCCGCGCTCACCGGCCCAACGGACCCCGCCGCGCACGAGCTGCGTGGACACCATCGAATCGCCAGCGGAGCGCGTTCCGAAATCGCCGAAAGCGTCGATGCTCAGGACGCTCACCGGCAGTGATAACGCAGCGCTGACCGAGCGCCCGATCGATGCCGCGCCGACGCCAAATGGCGCGTCGGCGCGACGCAGATTCGCCAGCAGCTGCGCCGACAATCCACGATCGGCGATGTTCACGCCAGCCGAGAGCGCGTCCGAGTGCGTGGTGCCCTGGCCGAGCGGGCTCACGGTCGAACGCGAGCCGGAGCCGGTCAACGACAACCATTCGGCTACGGGCAGCGTCGCACCGGCGACGGACATCGACGGGAGGACTTCCGGGGTTGGGAGCGTCGCCGGCACGCCGTGCACGTGCGCAAACAATGCCGCCGTGCCGGCGGCACCGTCGTAGTTCAGATCGTACGATATGCCGGCCGTACCCGCCGCCGTCGGAGTCGCCAATTGCATCAGCCCTGCTTCGGCGGTGAAGCGCTGTCGACCCGTCGCAGGACTCACGAGCCGCAGTCCCGCTTCACGGACCGACGACAGCTCACCTGTGAGGCTGTCGCGCCGCTGCACGGACGTGGCCGTGACGCCAACGCTGCCTGCCGGCGTGTTGACACCGGCGCTGGCATGCAGCACCTGGTCGGGCTGATTGCCGGTGATGAAGCTGCTCGGGCGCAGCGCCACCATCGTTAGGTGCACCGGGCCGGGCTGCCAGTCGACATCGACGCCGTCGCCTTGTGCAACGGTGCCAAGCAGATTCGTGACCGGCTGATAGATCGTACCGAACGTGCCAGTGAAGCCGGGCTGCCGCAGCTCGAAACGGAGCTGCTGGCCCGGGACCTCCTGTGCGAAGACGCGCGAGAACACGCCCGTCGGCTGCCGCCGGTAGGTGAGCGACACGCGCGTGTCGGGAGAGATCTGGCTCGCCGAACTCAACGCCAGCGACGGGCCGCCGCCGGTCGCATGATCATCCGTGGACGACCCGACGAAGAGTGTGCTCGCCGCTTGGGCAAGGCCGAGGGCGTCCATGGCGGCGAAGGGGACGCGCACCGGAGCGCTGGCTACCGTTGTCGTGCCGCGTCCCTTCGCGGTGAGCTGCACGACGCGCATCTCGCCACCGGGCGTGCCCTTGGGCCACGCCACAGTGACAGTGTTCTCATACGTCTGGCCGGGCGCCACAATGATCGGACTCACCGTCTGATCGACGCGCCAGTTCCAGCCCGGCTCCCAATGCGTTTCCACGGTATCGACGCCGTTGCCGACGTTCGTGATGAGATAGCGCACCACGGCGAACGCCGGCGTCGCAGGCGCATGCTCATCCTCTCGCAGCAGGACACGCAGGCCGCGGCGCGCGCTCACCGTTGCCTCGAGCTCGGCTTCCCAATGCGTGCCGTCGCTCCAGTCCACCGCTACCCGCGCGACGGTGATCTTACCGACGTCGCGGGTGCGTGCAATCGTGTACGTCACCGGAATCACCGGGTCGGGAACCATCACATCGACGACGCCGACGGTGTCGCTGAACAATCGTACGCCAGGGTACGGAAGGACGCGGAAGGTGGCACGCGGCCGCCGCGCCGCGGAGAGTACCGGGATGCTGATCGACGTCGTCGCGATCGTGCCTGGCAGTACCGGCGGCCCCTCGATGACTGCGGATGGCACGCCGCGAATCGGATCGGTCGGCTCGATCGCCGCGCCCGTGGCCGCACCCTGCGCGAACAGCGGAGTAGCGATGCTCGCGAGGAGCAACAGGGTGAGCACGAGCCAGCGCGCGCGCCGCATCAGTGCGCCACCTGCACGTTGAAGTTCACTGGACCGTAGGTGAACGACGCCGTATTGCTCCTGGGCTGATCGTTCGCCCAGGCCAGCTTGGAGCGGACGTAGAGTGTGTATGTCTTCACGCCCGCGCCGGTGGCCATCTGTGCGTACGTCGTCGTGAACGACGTGAATGTGGTGCCGTTGAGGCTCCACTGCAGGTCGGAGAGCGGCTTCGTGTAGCCATTCACCGTCCCCATGTTTGCGCTCGTGGACTCGATGCACAGATACCACGGCGAGGGGTTCTGGGGAGCGATGATGATGGTGTAGGTCGCGTTCTTGCTCACGCCGGCGTTGAAGTCTGTCGCCGTCGGTGACGTGATGCTCGCCGAGGCAGGCAAGACCGTCAGCGTGAATTTCGTCGACGTGTTCGTGCCGCACGTCTGCGCCGATGCGCGTATCGCCCCGGCCGCGAGGGCCAGAAGGAGGGACGCGAAGCAGCGGACCGTGCGCATGATATCGTCAGGGGACGGTAAACTGTCCCTGGCCCCCCACCAGGTAATCGGTACCGAAATCCAGAATCGGCACGGCCAGATACTGGCCGGCCGCAAGATGCTGCTTGAAATCGATGGGCATGCGGCGCGAGTGGCCCGGCAGTGCGCTGAACGGCTCGACGACGGCGGTCGCGACCACCTCACCTTTCATCGTGCGCAGCTCCACCGAGCCTTGCGGCCGGATGGGAGCCTCACCGGTATTGCGGAACTCAAATAGCACGTGGACGCCGCCGGTATCCTGTTTCGCGCTCACCGCTCCGATCTCACCGCTGCGTGTCGAGGTGGGCGTGACGCCGTACAGCTTGACGGCGATCTGCTGGCCGGCACGAATGCCGCGCTGCGCGTCGCGAGACTGCTGCTCCACCATCAGCACGCCCCAGCACGCGACGGTGCCTGGCGCGAGCCGGACGCGAACGTCGGCGTGCTCGCCCGGCAGCAGGCCAGCCGATTGCGGAAAGACCGACAAACGGGAACCGCAGCTGTGCGGATTCTTGCCCACGGGCGCGAAGGAATGTCCGCCGTCGGCGTCCTGATCAAAATCATAGAGCGAAAAGCGGAACTGCTGTTCAGCGGGACTGTCGTTGCGAACCGTGATCACCGCCACGTCGGCGCTGTCGGCCGGCGTGAGGGTCACGATCACGGGATTCGCGGAAAACTGCGCACGCAGGAGCGCCGGCGCAGTCAGTGCCAGCGCTGTCGCCAGGGTGCGCAAACCCGTACGGCCCTCGAGGAACTCGAGGGCCGTACGAGCGATGTCGGAGACTGCGCGGACTCTCATCGGTACACTCGCCGCAGCCGTCTTAGTCGGCGATGACCGTGTAATTGAAGCTCAGCGAGTACGTACCCGGCGTGTCCGTCGCGTAGCTGAGGAGCATCTGATAATTGATCGTGGCCGAGCTGGTGCCGCGGGCGTGCTGGTTGATCACCTTGCCACCATTCGACGAGCTGCCGCTCGCGACGAGGCCCGTGTATGCACCACCGTTCGACCACTGGAAGTCACTCACCGCCTTGGCGGCGTTGACGGCGTCCGGGGCGGCACCACCACCAGAGCCGGTCATGGTCGCCGCACCCGTCCAAATGACGACGGAGTGGCGGACGTTACCAGCGGCCGAGATCGAGGAGGTCGTGCTGCTCGCCTCGAGGCCGGCGTTGAACTCGACGTTCGTCGGACTGGCAAACGCGACCGTCGTGTTCGTGACATTCAACGACAGAACGGTACCGATTGTGATCGACGTGCTCGCGGCGACCGTCACCTGCGCAGCGGCGCTGCCGGCGAGGAGCACGCTCAAGCCGAGGACCATGCCAAGCTTTTTCATCTGGCGCATCTCCGAAAGAATTGTGTAGGACAGTGGGGAGCCGAGCTCCGGCGGGTACCTGCTGCACGTCGCGGCTGAGGGAGATCGAAATCGCGAACGCTCTTGCTGCCACGGTACAGACGAACAGAACGTGCCACTGTTTCATAATTCTCCGCCGCCTTATTTCTTGACAGCTGTCCGAAAGCGGTTCGGACAAATCCGGGAGTTCATCGGAACGTCAATGCGACTACGTCTTCACGTAACAGTGACTTGCGATACTGTTCACATTTGATACGAACGGCGACCTGGAGATGAGGCGGGTGACGCCGGCAACATACGCACAGACTTCCTGTTACCTTTAATTATCCCAATATGACCGATTCCGGCGATATGTGGCCGTATCGGCGGCGGGGCACGAATACGCAAAAGGAGCAGGAAGCCGCGTGATGGCCCGTCGGAGTGCTGCAGCGGCGGCTTATCGCTGCCAAATCGCACGGGAGACGTTCTCCGCCGCTTCCGCAATTCACGGCGGATGTTGCAACTCGCAACGGTTCAGCTGCGTCGGCGACTCGTCATGCCCGCCCTTCGAGCGAGCCGCTCCCGGTCGCGGCGAGAGTTGCCTTCTAAGTCAGCCAACCTTCTTTCGTCAGGCGACGATTGAGGTCAAAGGCCGCGCTGATCAACGCGAGATGCGTCAGCGCCTGCGGGAAGTTGCCAAGGTGCTCACCCTTGGGCCCCACCTCCTCGGCATAGAGGCCGAGATGGTTGGCGTAGCCGAACATCTTTTCGAGGAGGAAGCGCGCCTTCTGCACGTCGCCGGCGCGAGAAAGGCATTCGATGTACCAGAATGAACAGATGGAGAAGGTGCCTTCGGTGCCACGCAGGCCATCTGTCTCCGGCCCCTCGATGTCGTAGCGGTAGACGAGCGAGTCGTCCACGAGACGGCGTTCAACCGCGTGCAGCGTGGAAAGCCAGCGCGGGTCCGTCGGCGAGATGAAGCGGATGAGCGGCATAATGAGGCAGGCGGCGTCGAGCGACTTCGAGCCTTTGATGCCGATGAAGGTCTGCTCCTCGTCGTCCCAAAAGTCCTCGAAGACGTTTCGATAGATGGCGTCGCGCTCACCGCGCCAGCGTTCGAGTGGCGCCGGCAGCGATCGCCTTTCGGCGATGCGCAGGGCACGATCGATCGCGACCCAGCACATGACGCGCGAATACAGGAACTCGCGAGGAGCGGTACGCACCTCCCAAATGCCCTGATCCGGCGTCCGCCAGTGCTTCACGACCCAATCGACAAATTGGCTGATCGTACACCAGAGATCATAGCTCGCCGGCTCACCGTATTTGTCGTACAGATACAGTGCGTCCACCAGCTCGCCGTAAATGTCCAGTTGGAACTGCGCATAGGCGTCATTCCCGATGCGCACCGGCCGCGAGCCGCGGTAGCCATCGAAGTACGTGAGGATTCGCTCGGGGATGCGTTCGCTGCCGTCGAGGCCATACACCGTTTGTAGCTTTCCCGGTTCTGGCGCCTGAGAGGCGCGCTGGCTGATCCAGTGGATGAACGGCTTCGTCTCGCTTGTGAGACCCAGCCTGCCGAGAGAGTAGAGCGTGAACGACGCGTCGCGAATCCACGTGTAGCGATAATCCCAGTTGCGTTCTCCGCCGATGCGTTCAGGAAGGCCGAATGTTGGCGCGGCGACAATCGAGCCGCTGTGCCGCGACTGCAGCAGTTTGAGCACCAGCGCCGACCGGTTCACTTCATCGCGCCA
>CAZICQ010000028.1:0-41189 GCA_964537775.1 uncultured Gemmatimonadaceae bacterium
CGACCGCTGTTCGAGTTTGGTCCGCCGCTCTGGTGGTGGTGGGTCGTGGCACTTGCCGCGGCGTTGATCGTCGCTCTTCTGCTTTGGTGGTGGCGTCGTCGCCGGAAGCCGCCAATCGAGGTCGCGGAAGATCCGTTCGAGCGAGCCGAGCGCGAGTTCGCGTACATCGAATCGCTCGGCTTGCTGGAGGCTGGCGAGCGGGGACGTTACGTCACGCTCATGATCGAGATCCTGCGCGATTATCTGGCGGCGCGCTACGAACGGGCGGCGCTCTCCCTAACGAGTAACGAGTTGCTCCTGGCGGTACGAGGCGAACGGGCCATACCGTACGACCGTCTGTCGCGGGTGCTCGACGAGGCGGACCTCGTGAAGTTTGCGCGCCGGCCGCTGAGCAACGACCGCGCGCGCGAGCTCGGCCGCGAGGCACGCGGCATCGTCGTGTCGGAGCGACATGCATCCCGGCCTGTTGAAGCCGCCGGGGGAGAGCGGGCCGCGTGATCGGCGTCGGACCGGTGCAGTTCGCGTCTGCCTGGGCGTTGCTGCTCCTCCTCCTGCTTCCGGTGTGGTGGCTGTGGCGGCGCCGCCGTCGTCCACCGGCCATCGTCTTTTCGCGCGTCTCGGCGCTGGCGCGTGGACCGCACGCCGGCCGGCGCGTCACGCTGCTGCTCTTCATTCTTCGCAACCTGCTTCTGGCGTCGTTGATCGTCGCGCTCGCCCGCCCCCGCACCGGCGCTCGCGCCGAAAACTCCGTTTCGGAAGGGATCAACATCGTCATCGCGATCGACCTGTCGAGCTCCATGCTCGCACAGGACTTTCAGCCGCAGAACCGAATCGAGGTCGCAAAGGAGGCGGCCAAGCGCTTCGTGGCCGGCCGCACGAGTGATCGCATCGGTATTGTCTCGTTTGCGTCGGAAGCGCTGACCCAGGTGCCGCTCACCACCGACTACCCCGTTGTCGACGCAGCGATCAACAATCTCACGATTGGCCAGCTGGAGGATGGAACGGCAATCGGCACGGCCATCGCCACGGCGGCGAACCGGCTTCGCACTGCCCCCGGGCAGTCGCGCGTGATGATCCTCCTCACAGATGGCGTGAACAATCGTGGTTCCATCGATCCGCGCACCGCGGCAAAGGCGGCGGCGGCGTTTGGCATCCGCATCTACACGATCGGCATCGGTACGGAAGGCATGGCCCCGGTGCCCGTTGGGCGTGGGCTGTTCGGATTGCGATACGAGAACCGGCCGGTGGAGATCGACGAAGCGCTGCTCACGGATGTGGGGAATAGCACCGGGGGCCGCTACTTCCGCGCGCGCGATGCCAACGCGCTGCAGGAGATCTATCAGCAGATCGATCGGTTGGAGAAGGAGCCGGTACGTTCGACGACGTACGTGCGCTTCGTGGAGCTCTTCCGCTGGCCGCTGGCGCTGGCGTTACTGCTGCTTGCCGCCGAGCTCACCCTCGGCGCGTGGCGGGGACCGCTGCCGTGATGATCTCCTTCGATCACCCATGGCTGCTCACCCTGGCAGCCGTGCTGCCGGCGCTGGCGATCGTGCTGATCGTTCACAGCTATCGCAAGCGGCGCCAGCGGCTCGCGCGCCTGGGACAGCTCGACGTCGTGTCGCGGCTGATTCCGCCTAACGCGTTACAGACTCCTGGCTGGCGAGTCGCGCGCGTCGGGACCGCCGCCTGCCTCGCGGGCATCGCCATCGCCGGTCCGCGCTGGGGAGACGAGCACAACGTGGTACGGTCGAGCGGCATAGACATGGTGCTGTCTCTCGACGCGTCGTTATCGATGATGGCGCCGGACGAGCGGCCGAACCGCCTGGAACGTATGAAGGAGGAGGTCCGGCGATTGCTGTCGCAGTCCGGTGGCGACCGCATCGGGCTGATCGCGTTCGCGGGGCGCAGCTACATCCTCACGCCGCTCACCGTGGACGGTGGCGCACTCGACCTCTTTCTCGGCAACCTGGATCCCACGGTGGTTGGGCAAGCTGGCAGCTCGCTCGCGCGGACGATTCGCCAAGGCACGGACCTGCTGCTGCTGACGAACAGCGGTGCGGATCGGGCGCTCGTCGTCATGAGTGACGGCGAAGCATTCGAGCCCGTCGAAGATATCGAGGCCGAGGCGAAGCGCGCGGGCGATCAGGGCATCAGCCTCGTGACCGTTGGATTCGGAACGGAGGCCGGCTCCACGATTCCCGTGAAAGCGCCAGACGGTTCGATGACGCTGAAGCGCGATGAGAACGGACAGGTAGTCGTGACCAAGTATCACCCCGAGATGTTGAAAGCTGCCGCGGACGCTGCGCATGGCACGTTCATCGAAGCCGGCGCGACCGACAAAGCATCGCGGGTCCGCGCCGCGCTTGCCTCTCTGCGCACGCGCTCGAACGCCGCCTCGGGCGGCGACACACGGACGCCGCGCTACCAGTATTTCCTCTTTCCGGCGCTGCTGTTGCTCCTCGTCGACACGCTGCTCGTCGAGCGGCGTGGCCGCCGCCGCCGGCGTGCCGCCGCGGCGGAGACCGCCGCTGCCGCCGTCGTGCTCCTCAGCTTCGGCACGAGCGGCTGCGCGCCAATGGTAGGGGGCGGGCAGACGCAGCAGGCGGCCCACGCGTATGCCGAGAAGCGATACACCGATGCCGCGGCCCTCTATCGCGCCGCCATCGAGCGCGGGGACAAACGCCCGCAGCTGTACTACGACTACGGCACCGCACTCTTGGCCGCTGATTCACTGCAGCAGGCATCGGAAGCGCTGGAGCGGCTCGGCGACGCACCGGATACGGAGGTGCGCTACCGCGCGCTCTTCAACGGCGGGCTCGCTCAGCTCGAGCGAGGGCTGGCGGCACCACAGGGGCAGGGGACCGATGCGCTCGATGCTGCACTGGCTGCTTATAAGAAAGTCTTGCTAATGCGTCCGGCGGACATGGACGCGAAGTGGAATTACGAGTTGGCGTTGCGCAAAAAACAGCGGGGCGGTGGTGGTGGTGGCGGCGGCGCATCCGGCGGCGGTGCCGGCGCCAACCCGCAGAGCCAAGCGCCGAGGCCGGCCGGCGGGCTCGGACAGCAGCAAGCTGACCAGATTCTCGGCAGCGCCGCACGCGAGGAGCGCGACGTTCAAGCCAAACGCCAGCAGCAGAACCGCGTCGAACCGCCACCGGGGGGAAAGGACTGGTGATCGGCGCGATGATGCTGTTCGCGCAGCTCACGATTACCGCGCACGCACCGGATTCGGTCGCCGCGTGCGAGGCGGTGGAGCTGTCGGTCGTCGTACGCGCCGACGGTGCGATGACACCGCAGCTGGTGCCTCCGCCGCTGACGCCGTTCGAGGTGCTGCGTTCGTCCACTGTGCCGCCCCCGCAAAGCATCGCCGTGGGTGGCGGGTCGCAAGGCACGCAAGTCGAATATCGCTATGTGTTGGCGACGGAGCAGGCGGGAACGTTCACGCTGGGATCGTTCGAGGCTCGCGCCGCCGGCCTCGTCGCCCGGTCGCGACCGGTGCGAATCGTCGTGTCACCGAGCCATGCGAACAGCACCGTGCCAACGATCGTGGCGCGGGCTCGCGTCGACACAGGGTTGGACGTCAACTTTCGAGCGCTGGCGCTTCCGGAGACCGTGTTCGTTGGCCAGCAGGCGAACTACGAAGTTGCTGTCTTCTTGAATGAGAGCGTACGTGACCGGCTGCGCCGTAATCCGACGTTCTATCCGCCGGACATGCAGTCGACGCTCGCGTACGATGTGCCGCCGCGGGCGGGCGACCCCCCGCGGCGGCGCGTGGGCACGCGCTGCTTCGACGCGCTCGTGTACGAGCGTGCTCTGTTTCCACTGGTCCCGGGGCGGATCAGCATTCCGCCGGCGCAGCTCACGTACTCGTTGGCGCTGTCGTCGAGCTTCTTCAGTCGCGAGGAAACCCGCGATCTGCAGACGGACAGCACGGTGCTGTTCGTGGTCGAGCCCCCGGTCGCGACCCGTCCCAGCGATTACTCGGGTGCCGTGGGGGACCTGCGTGTTACCGAGCAGCTGGATACGACGGCGGCGCGCGTCGGCGATCCGATGCTGCTCACCGTCAAGGTCATCGGCTCCGGCAATGTGAAGCTCTTTCCGCGCCCCGCGATGGCCGTTTCCTGGGCGACGCTGGTGCCAGCCGAAGAGCGCGTGCAGATCGATACGACGGTGCGTCGGGTGCAAGGCGCGAAGGAATTCGACTGGGTGCTCACACCCAAGCTCGCCGGCGAGCTCGAGCTGCCGCCAATCCGGTATACGTATTTCAATCCCGACACGCGGAAGTACGAAACTGCTGCGGCGCCGAGCGCTCGCGTGCACATCGCGCTCGGATCGTTGGCGACTGCTGACACGACTGACCGCCGGCCTGTGCCCGCCCTTCGGCCGGCGTATGGCGGGCCCGTGGCCACGGCACCGGAACAACGACCACTCTTCTGGCTGTTCTTGGCCGTGGCGCCGCTGCCCGCGCTGACCATACAGTGGCGCGAACGGCGCAAACGCGCCGTTCCGCACACCCGTGGCGCGGCGGCGCTTCGTACATTGGCGCGGCGGCGGACGCGCACGGAGGACCCTTGCGCGTTGCGGCGGGCGTTCACCCTCGCCCTCGCAGAGCGACTCGGCATCAGTGTACACGCGTTCACGCGCTCCGGCGAGATGGCGCGTGTGTTACGGCGGTCGGGCGTGGCCTCCGATACGGCTGCGGATGCGGAGCGGCTATTTCACACGCTCGACGTCGCTGCCTTCGCGCCGGACGGTGCCCTCCCGCGCGATGCGGCATCGCGTGCCGTGGCGATCTATGAGGCGGTGAACGATGAAGCGTTGCGTCGGATCGATCTCGTGCGCCGAGCTGGACCTGTCGTGGTGCTACTCTGTTTGAGCGTCGCTGCGGCCGCCGGTGCGTTGCAGCAGGACGACGCCCGCGCTGAATTCGTGCACGGTGTCAGCGAGTACTACAACGGGCGGTACGTGAGCGCTCGCGACGCCTTCGCTCGCGCGGCGCGCGACGAGCCGCGCGCGGTGGACGCGTGGGCCAATCTCGGCACCGCGGCGTGGGTATTGGGCGACACCGCGCGCGCCGTAGCCGGCTGGCAGCGCGCGCTACGGCTCGATCCGCTGAGTGACGACGTCCGGGAGCGGCTCGACGCCGTGCACGCCAGCGCGATCTCGTCGAACGCGTACGTGCCGCCCGTGCCAGTGTGGGCCGTCGTTTGGCTCGCCGCCGCATTGTGGCAGATTGCATGGGCCAGTGCGGCGGTGGCGATTGCACAGCGCCGGCCCGGGCGAGTGCGCGGTGCGATGGCACTCGCGCTCGGAAGCATGCTTCTGGCGTTCGGCGCCCTCGTGCTCCGCGACCACGAGGATGAAGCGCGACTGGCGGTGGTCAGGCTCGATACGTCGCTCAGCACGGTACCCGCCATCGGCGGCCAGCGTGTGGGCTCCGCGACCGTAGGCGAGGTAGCGCGAATCACCGGCCGGCAGGGTGTCTGGTTGCGTCTGTCGTTGGATGATGGCCGCGAGGGCTGGCTGGACACGACGCAAGTCATTCCACTCGAGGACGACGCTTCATCCGATTGACGCTCGGCGCGCGCGCCGGGTAGCTTTGCGCGATGCCGCCGCGCATTGCCGTTCTCCCAAGCGCCGTCGCCGATCAGATCGCGGCCGGTGAAGTTGTCGAGCGTCCGGCGTCGGTGGTGAAGGAACTCGTCGAGAATGCCCTCGACGCGGGCGCGATGACGATCGATGTGGGAATCGTGGCGGGTGGCCGCGAGCTGATACGGGTGAGCGACGATGGCTGCGGGATGTCGCGAGACGACGCGATCCTGGCGCTCGAGCGCCACGCGACATCGAAGATTCGCAGCGCCGCCGATCTGATCGGCGTTCAGACATTCGGCTTCCGCGGTGAGGCCCTGCCGGCGATTTGTTCGGTGTCGCATATGGTCGTGGAAACGGCCGCGGATGACGGTGGCGGCACGCAGGTGAGAGCCGAAGGCGGGACGGTGCGAGCGGTCCACGATATCGCGCGGCGGCGCGGCACGACGGTCAGTGTCGCGCAGCTGTTCTTCAATGCGCCCGCACGCCTCAAGTTCCTCCGCGGTGCCCGGTCCGAGTGGCGTGCCACACTCGATCTCCTCGGCAGCGTCGCACTCGTCAGGCACGACGTCCGCCTCACGCTGTCGCACGATGGCCGGCCGGGGCTCACGATACCGCCCGCCCAGAGTCTACGGGCACGACTGGGCGCCATTCACGGCGCAGCGTACGCCGAACGCTTCCTGGATGTGGACGACGTCAGCGGCACGATCCACGTGTCCGGGCTCGTGGAGCGACCGGCAGACGTCGGCACGGCGGCGCGCCGGGTGCACCTCGTCGTGAATGGGCGTGCCGTACGCGACGCTGGCATCGTCCGCGCGGCTGAAGCCGCATATCGCTCGACCATTCCCGCAGGCGTGCGGCCGACCCTCTTTCTCGATCTGGTGGTGTCGGCACAGGACGTCGACGTGAACGTGCATCCGACCAAAGCAGAAGTGCGCTTTCGCGATCGTTGGACGGTGGAACGCGCGGTGGAGGGCGCGATTCGCCGCGCGCTCGGCACCTTCGACAGCGGGGCGACGTTCGGTCGAGCCTGGCCGACCTCGCGAATCGAATGGGCGCCAGCGGCTGTGGATGTCGAAGCGTTGCGGCCTTCCGCGGCGCAGCGCGACGACATCTTTGCCGCCGAACAGGATGCGGGCGCGGAGGTCGTTGCCGCGACGACGACGATCGCGCTCGAGGAAGTGAACGTTCCGCCACTCGTACAGCTTCGCCGGACGTACATGATGTTCGAGCATGAGGACGGCGTCGTGCTCATCGACCAGCATTCCGCACACGAGCGCGTGCTCTTCGAGGAGTTCATTGGCGTGTTGCAGCGCGGTGAAGCGCCGTCGCAGCGCCTCCTGTTCCCGATGACGCTGCACCTCGGAGTTGCCGATGCGGAGGCGTTCGATGAACACCGTGAGTTACTCGAGCGCCTCGGCTTCGAGGTCGAAGGCTTCGGCGGCCAGACGCTGATCGTCCGAGCGGTACCGATGCCTCATCCGCGGTTCGATGGCGAGCGTTGTCTGCGCGAGACGCTGTCCGCCCTCAGCGGCGACCGAGAGGCATCGGCGCAGGCCCGGCACGAACGGTTGGCAGCCACTGTCGCCTGCAAAGCGGCGATCAAGGCCGGCGATGCGCTATCCCCCGGGGAGATGCGCGCGCTTTTTCTCTCCCTCAGTCGCACGACGCTGCCGGCTCATGACGTTCACGGTCGGGCGACGATCGTGCAGCTGCCGTGGGACGAGCTCGAGCGACGCTTTGGCCGCCGCTGATGCGCCTTTGACGGCGCAGGAGGTTCGCGTCATCTGCGGGCCGACGGGAGCAGGCAAGAGCGCCATCGCGATGCGGCTCGCTGAGCAGCATGACGTCGTCCTGATCAGCGCGGATTCGCGCCAGATCTACCGGGGCTTCGATATTGGTACGGCAAAACCCACCGCCGCTGAACGGCGCCGCGTTCCGCATCGCGGCATCGATGTGATCGAGCCCAGCGAGCGCTATTCGGCCGCAGCGTGGTCTGACGCTGCCGAGGTGTGGTTGCGCGAGACGATCGCATCGGGGCGACAGCCTGTCATCGTGGGTGGGACGGGCTTTTATCTCCGCGCGCTGTTTGGCCCGCTGTTCGACGAGCCCGTGCTCGATGGCGTTCGCCGCCGGGAGATCGAGCGTGAGCTCGGCCACTGGTCGCACGCGGAGCTCCGGCGCTGGACGACCATATTGGACCCGGCACGTGCGCACCTCGGACGCGCGCAGCTGCTGCGATCAATCGAGATCGCGCTGCTCACCGGGCGTCGATTGAGCGAGCTGCATCGGAGCCGGGCACGTCCCGCGCGGTACCTGCCGCGCTATCTTATCGTGGACCCGGGTGGCGAGCTCGCGGTGCGCATCGCAGCGCGCCTCGATGCGATGCTCGCATCGGGTTGGAGTGACGAAGTGCGGACGCTGATGGAGCGCGTGCCCGACGAAGCGCCGGCGTGGCAAGGAACGGGGTACGCGACGATGCGTCGGTACATTCGGGGCGAGATCGAAGCAGCGTCGGCGCGAGAGGCCATCCTGATCGAGACACGGCAGTACGCAAAGCGGCAGCGTACATGGTTCAGACATCAGCTGCCGCCGGAGCGCGTTACGCGAGTGGATCCGATGGACGGGGCGTGGCGGCAGGTAGTGGACCGGTGGTGGACTGCGCGAGGGAATAGCGTTACGTGAAGATCGGCATCACCTGCTACCCGACGTATGGAGGATCCGGAGCGGTAGCGACGGAGCTGGGCATCGCGCTCGCCAAACGCGGGCACGAGGTGCACTTCGTCACGTATGAACAGCCGTTTCGCCTGCCGTCGTTTCTGCCCCGCATCTTTTTCCATGAAGTAGATGTGGGGCGGTATCCGCTGTTCGAGTACCCGCCCTACGATCTCGCGCTCGCCGTGCGCATGCACGAGGTGGTCCTGGCGCATCATCTGGACCTCCTGCACGTCCATTACGCTATTCCGCATGCGACCAGCGCCTGGATCGCGCGGGAGATGCTCCGCGCCACGCACTCGGACATCAAGGTGCTCACGACGCTGCACGGGACGGACATCACGATCGTGGGTCAGGATCCGTCCTTCAATGCGATCACGAAGTTTTCCATCGAGAAGTCGGATGGGCTGACGGCGGTGTCCCGCTATCTGCAGCAGGAAACCCTGACCGCGTTCGGTTGCACCGCCTGCCGCATCGAGGTGATTCCGAACTTCGTCGATCCCGAGATCTACGACCGTGCCAAGTATCCCGCCGTGCTCCTCGAGGCGGGCCGCGATGCGCGTGTGCTCATGCATGTGTCGAACTTCCGGTCGGTGAAACGCGTGCGCGACGTCGTCCGCATCTTCGAGCGCGTGGCTCGAGAGATCGCGTGCGTACTCGTCATGGTGGGAGATGGGCCCGATCGCGTTGAGGCGGAGATGGAGGCGCGCTCCCTCGGTGTGGAGGAGCGCGTCTTTTTCCTCGGCAAGCTGGAGTCCGTCGCGCCGCTGCTCGCCTGCGCCGACCTGTTTCTGCTGCCGAGCGAGAGCGAGTCGTTCGGCCTCAGTGCACTGGAGGCGCTCGCATCCGGAGTGCCGGTGATTGGATCCAGAGTGGGAGGGCTCCCGGAGGTCGTGCGCGACGGGGAAACCGGCGTGCTCTGTCCCGTTGGCGACGTCGAGGCCATGGCTGCCGCCGGGCGCGACATCCTGCGTGACCGTGACCTCTGGCGCTCGATGAGCGACAATGCCGCACGCGACGCGCGCGAACGCTTCTCGATGGAGCAGGTCGTCGCGCAATACGAGGATTTCTATCGTTTTGTCGTCAATCTTTGACCCTACTCCAGGACCATGACCATCTTTCAAGCGCTGGTGCTCGGAATAATTCAGGGATTGGCGGAATTCCTGCCGATCAGCAGTTCCGCCCATCTTGCGCTCGCGCCATGGCTGTTCGGTTGGCCCGATCCGGGACTGGCGGTCGATGTGGCGCTGCATGTCGGGACGTTGCTGGCAGTGCTCTGGTATTTCCGACGCGAATGGATGCGGCTCATCCTGGCGGCGACGGAGATCGTCACGCAACGGGCCGTCACCACCGAACAGCAGCGCCTTGTCGTGTTGCTCATCATTGGGACGATTCCCGGAGCGATCGCCGGGAAGTTGCTCGAGAAGCAGGCCGAGAGCGCTTTTCGTGCTCCGCAGCTGGTCGCCGCTACCCTTATCGTGTTGGGTATTCTGCTCTGGCTGGCCGACCGCCTGGCGAGACAGGATCGCGCGCTCGGCACGCTCCGCTGGCGCGACGCCCTGCTCATCGGCCTTGCTCAGATGTTCGCGATCATTCCGGGCGTCTCTCGCTCGGGCTCCACGATCACGGCGGGACGTGCGCTCGGTCTGACGCGCGAAGCGGCCGCGGTCTTCAGCTTTCTGCTCAGCATGCCGATCATTGCCGGGGCGGCAGTGCTCGAGATGCCGCGCGCGCTGCGCGAGTACGGCTTCACGGCCCCATTGCTGGTCGGGATCCTCGCGTCGGCCGTGAGCGGATGGCTCGCCATTGCGGTGCTCCTGCGCTTCATCACGCGTCACAGCTACGGGATCTTCGCACTCTATCGTGTGCTGCTCGGCGGCGCGGTGTTGCTCGTCGTCTATTTGCGAGGTTGAGGCGCGCGGGGTGGGGGTGAAGTTTGACGGTCTGGATGCATCGACGCTCAGGTCGGTGCTTGGCCTGCCGCGCGTCGAATTGTTCCAGGTGGCCGGCTCGACGCTGGACGTGGCGCACGAGCTGGCGGCGTCCGGAGCACCGGCGGGGACACTCATCGTGGCGGACGCGCAAACGGCCGGACGTGGACGGATGGGCCGCCGCTGGCAATCGGAAGCGGGGCGCGGCATCTGGCTCACGCTGATCGAGCGTCCGCAGGATCCGGACGCACTCGACGTCCTTTCCTTGCGTGCCGGCATTGCCGCAGCGGAAGCACTGGACGCGTTCGCGCCGGCGCCGATCTCGTTGAAGTGGCCGAATGACCTGTACGTCGGCACCGGCAAGCTCGCCGGCGTACTCGTGGAGGCGCGCTGGCGTGGCGACCGACTCGATTGGCTGGCGCTCGGCTTCGGACTCAACATGCATCCGCCTAACGAGGAATCCGGCGCTGCGGGGCTGGGGGTTGGTACCGGGCGCGTGGAGGTCCTTCAGCGGCTGGTACCTGCGTTGCGCGGCGCAGCCGAGCGCCGCGGTGCGCTCGGTGCCGAGGAGATGGCGGCGTTTGCGCGCCGCGATCTGGCGAAGGGCCGGACATGCGAGCAACCGGACCGGGGCACCGTCGTGGGCATCGACCGTGGCGGTGCGCTCGTGCTGGACACGGTCGCCGGCCGGCGCAGCTTTCGGACGGGTTCACTCGTGATCAGCGGAGCGTGATCGTGCTACTCGCATTCGACGTCGGAAACACGGAGACGACGATCGGTCTCTTCGAGAGATCGAGCTTGCGCGGACACTGGCGCATAACGACGGACGTGCCACGCACGCCCGACGAGTATGGCGTCCTGTTGCGCAGTCTTCTCGAGGCCGATGGTTTCCGGCCGGATATGGTGAGCGGCGCCGCGATCGGCTCGGTCGTGCCGCCGGTGACGGGGCCGCTTGCAGAAGCGTGTTTCCGATGGCTGGCCACCAGCTCCGTGCGAATCGTCGATGCGCGTGCCGGGCTGCCGATCACGCTCGACGTGGACGAACCTCTCACCGTGGGCGCCGATCGCCTTCTCAACACGCTGGCGGCAAGCCGGGTGTATCAGCGGGACGCGATTGTCGTTGATCTCGGCACGGCGACAACGTTCGATTGCATAACGAGCGAAGCGGTCTTTCTCGGTGGCGTCATCGCGCCGGGCGTGCGCACCTCCGCGGAAACGCTCACACGCCGCACCTCGAAGCTGCCGGCAACGGAGTTGACCCCGCCAGGGCGGGTGATCGGGAAGCGAACGGAGGAATGCATCCGCGCCGGTGTGATGTTCGGCCAGGCCGAAGGGATCGACGGGATCGTACGACGGATCAAGGCGGAATGGCCGCGGCCGCAGGAGCCACTGGTCGTCGCCACAGGCGGTTTGTCGGAAACTTTTCGGTCTCTCTGCCGCGAGTTCGATGAGGTCGAACCTTATCTGACTCTGTACGGCCTCGAAATGGCTTGGCGACTCATGGATATGGAGCAGAACGCCTGAAGCGAGAAGGACTTAGGGCCGTTCCATGAGGTCGTCGGCCTAAGCAGCCGACTCTGTCTGTCGTAGTCAATTGCGCCAGCCCACCAGCCCACTTGACGGCGTTATCCGGCCGGAGTAGAATCGGTCGTTGTTAGCACTCCAGCTCACGGAGTGCTAGCTTAAGCGTTCGTGTCACCAAACTCACAACCAACTCTGGAAGGGGCAGAACGTATGGCCACCAAGAATGCCACGAATGTCAAGGTCACTCCGTTGGCCGATCGCGTTGTCGTGAAGCCGCTCGAAGAGGCCGAACAGATGCGTGGTGGGTTGTACATCCCGGATACCGCGAAGGAGAAGCCGCAGCAGGGCGAGATCGTCGCCGTCGGCGCGGGCCGTTATGAGAAGGGCCAGCGCGTGCCGATGGACGTGAAAGTCGGCGACAAGGTCCTGTACGGCAAATACAGCGGCAGCGAAGTCACACTCGACGGCGAGCAGCTCCTGATCCTGCGCGAGTCGGACGTGCTCGCGGTGATCGGGTAAGACCCCCAGCGGCGCTCAACGCGAAATACCAGACCCACTCTCTCTACAGGACTCAGACATATGGCTGCCAAGGAACTCCACTTCGATACCGAGGCTCGTGCGGCGCTGAAGCGGGGCGTGGACAAGCTCGCCGAAGCCGTGAAAGTCACTCTCGGGCCGAAGGGCCGGAACGTGGTGATCGACAAGAAGTTCGGCGCTCCCACGGTTACGAAGGACGGCGTCACAGTCGCGAAGGAGATCGAGCTTGCCGATCCCCTCGAGAACATGGGCGCGCAGATGGTGAAGGAAGTTGCGACCAAGACCTCCGATCTCGCGGGTGACGGCACGACCACCGCAACGGTGCTCGCTCAGGCCGTGTACCGGGAAGGTTTGAAAAACGTGACCGCCGGCGCGAATCCGATGGCGATCAAGCGCGGAATCGACAAGGCTGTCGGCGCGGTCGTGGAGGAGCTGAAAAAGATCTCCATCCCGACCGCCGGAAAGAAGGAGATCGCCCAGGTCGGCAGCATCTCCGCGAACAACGACAAGGAGATCGGCGATCTCATCGCCGACGCGATGGAGAAGGTCGGCAAGGACGGCGTGATCACGGTCGAGGAGGCGAAGGGTCTCGAGACGACCCTGGAGACCGTCGATGGCATGCAGTTCGATCGCGGCTACATCTCGCCGTATTTCGTGACGGATCCGGAGAAGATGGAAGCGGTGCTCGAGGATGCCTTCATCCTCATTCACGACAAGAAGATCTCGTCGATGAAGGACCTGCTGCCCGTGCTCGAGAAAGTGGCGCAACAGGGCCGGCCGCTGCTCATCATCGCCGAGGACGTCGAAGGCGAGGCGCTGGCGACGCTGGTGGTCAACAAGCTGCGCGGTACGCTGCGCGTGTGTGGGGTAAAGGCCCCGGGCTTCGGCGATCGCCGCAAGGCGATGCTGCAGGATATCGCGATCCTCACCGGCGGTCAGGTGATCAGCGAGGAGCTCGGCTTCAAGCTCGAGAACGCCGTTGTGAGTGATCTTGGACGGGCGAAGCGCATCGTGGTCGACAAGGACAACACCACGATCATCGATGGCTCAGGCTCCGAGGACTCGATCAAGGGGCGCGTCGCCGAGATCCGCGGCGCGATCGACAAGTCGACGTCAGATTACGACAAGGAGAAGCTCCAGGAGCGGCTGGCGAAGCTCGCCGGCGGCGTCGCGGTGATCAACGTCGGGGCGGCTACCGAGACGGAGATGAAGGAGAAGAAGGCTCGCGTCGAGGATGCGCTGCACGCGACGCGTGCCGCTGTCGAAGAGGGCATCGTGCCCGGCGGCGGTGTCGCGCTGCTGCGTGCGCAACGGGCGCTGAAGACGCTCAAGCTGTCGGAAAGCGACGAGCAGATCGGGGTGGAGATCATTCGTCGGGCCGTCGAGGAGCCAATTCGCATGATCGTGG
This sequence comes from uncultured Gemmatimonadaceae bacterium, assembly GCA_964537775.1. Lineage (GTDB taxonomy): Bacteria > Gemmatimonadota > Gemmatimonadetes > Gemmatimonadales > Gemmatimonadaceae > CAMLIT01. The sequence goes on from CAZICQ010000028.1 coordinate 13,705, forward strand.
AGAACGCCGGCGGCGAAGGTTCGTTGGTGGTCGAGAAGGTACGCTCGTCGAAGGACGATGCCTTCGGGTACAACGCCCTCACTGACACCTTCGAGAACCTGGTACAGGCCGGCGTGATCGATCCCACCAAGGTCACGCGCACGGCGCTTCAGAATGCCGCGTCGGTGGCCGGTCTTCTGCTCACGACCGAAGCCCTGATCGTGGAGAAGAAGGAGGAGAAGCCGGCAGCTCCTGCTCCGGGCGCTGGTGGCATGGGCGGCATGTACTAAGCGCCTCCCGCCCTCGAATTCGATCCGAGCCGTTGGCCGCTTGCCGGCCAACGGCTCGTGTCGTTCAGAGTGCGAGTGTGAGCTGGAGGGGCGAGGCGCTGCGCCCCTTTCCGGGACAGAAGGGACCAACGACGTCGTTCTGCGATGCCAGCGACAGCTGACCGCGAAATGCCGTTCGGGCCAGGGCGCCGCTCATGCTCCGCCGCGCGACGGCCGGAGTGTTGTTCTGCTCACTGAGATGTGCCAGCACCACATGGGCCAAACGACGCGAGACGACGGTCTGCGTCAGCTCGGCGGCGGCGCGATTGCTCAAATGCCCAGTGTCGCTCGCAATGCGTTTGCGGAGCCAGACGGGATACGGTCCGGTTCGCAGCATGTCTTCATCGTGGTTGGATTCGAGCACCAGGATGTCCACATCCTCGCACAGTGATCGTACGGAGTCGCTCACGTGACCGATGTCATAACAGATTCCGGCGCGTGCGCCCGACGCGCGCGAAATGACGACCATTCCGACCGGGTCAGACGCGTCGTGCGGCGTTGCTCCGGTGACCACGTCCAATCGTGAGAGCGAGATCGCCTCACCGGCGGCGAAGTGCCGTACCGGCGCGTCACCGAGTGCTTCGGCCGTTCCTGCGGTGGCGAACAGACGCCAACCCCACTTCTTTGCCGCCGCGACGGCTCCCTTGATGTGATCACTATGCTCGTGGGTGATGATGCAACCTTCAATCGAAGAGGGGTGTACCCCCGCCACCTTCAAGCGTCGAGCCAGAGTGCGTGTGCCGAATCCGGCGTCGATGAGCAATCGACTGCCCTCGCTCTCCACGAGCACGGCATTGCCGCTGCTCCCACTTCCGAGCATCCAGAGCTTCACGCGCTCTCCTGCCTCCGGGAGAGCGCGCCCTCTGGAGCCATGGGTGCGGATTCCCAGCGAGCCGCGTGCGATGCCTCGAGTTGCGCGCGCCCTCGACTCGAGAGCTTTACGTGCCGGCGCGCCATGACACGCTCGGCAACCTCGAGAAATTTCGGCAGCTCGTAACTCGAGTAAGGTGGGCGATCTCCCCACGCGAATGGCGGGACGACCTTCGGAGGCATCACGCTGCCGAAGACATTTGCACCTGCTCCGATAACCGTGCCGGTGGTGAGCCGCGAGCCGATGCCGGTTTTGGCGTGATCGCCGAACATCGTGCCGAGGAACTGCATTCCCGTATCGCGCGTACCCTCGGGAGTCCACAGCGACACGCTTCCATATGTGTTCTTCAGATTACTGGTGATCGTGCCCGCCCCCAGATTCACCCATCGGCCGAGGTACGAATGCCCGACAAAGCCGTCATGCCCCTTGTTGCTGTGGCCGAGGACGACCGTGTTGCTGAGCTCTCCCCGAACCTTGCACACGTCCCCGATGGCGCAGTTGGCGATTCGATCGCCCAACACGGTGGACGCGCGACCGATGTAGCAGGGACCTTCGATGCGCGTGTAGGCGTGCACGACCGACTCCGGGCCGATGTAAATAGGCCCGCCCGTGGCGTCGAGCACGACGAACGGTTCGACGTGCGCGCCGCGGCGAAGCGGGGTGTTGCCAGCCGCGAGATCCTGCGCCACTAGGATCGGTGCGTCGCCAATCACCGTGGCATGCATCGGAGCGGACGACTGCTGTCCTTGGACGAGAGGACCAGGTTGCAAATACGGAATGTCCTCGGTCAGCATGTCGGGAAGAAAGCGGATGAAATCCCAGACGGCGTCGATCCACCACCCATCGAGCTCCACGACCCGGCGGTTCGCGTCGTCATCATCGGCCAGATCTTCCAGCGCCAGGCGACCACCTTGGAAGTCGCCAACCGAGACATCGCGCGTGAGGCGTACCGCCGCCACGCGGCCATCCGCCATCCAGAGGTCCGCCGGCGCCGGCTCATCGGCTACACGTGCGATCGGGTCGCGCGTGGAGAGATCCAGAATCGAGTCACGGAGGCTCGGCGCAAAACGACTGTTCGCCACGACCGTGCCGCTCGCGAGCGCTCCCGTTCCCCTCACTGGCGCCGGAGCCGTGCCTTCCTCGAAGTCCATGAGGTGGGCCGCGACGATACTGCCAAACGCTGGCACCTGCAGTGCGGCGATCCACCGGTCGCGCAGCAGGCCGACGCCGGCCATCAGCTCCGACACCGGCCGTGTGAGCGCGAACGGCTCGAAGTGGCGCGCGCGTTCATCGTCGTAGAGATAAACGCCGCTCACGTGCGCTCCCGCACGGATGCCGGCAGGTGATCGAGGAGTGTTTTGAGGTCGGTGGATCGCTCGAGCGTCGTCACGAAGACGATTCCCTCCCGCGCGACGACGACGAGATCGTCCACGCCATAGAGCACGACCGTGCTCTCCTCAGCGTGGACGACATTGCCGTGCGCGGCGACGAGGTGTACGTCGCCACTCGCGGCGTTGCCGCTGTCGTCCAGCCGGCGCACGCGCCGCAGCGCGCTCCAGGTGCCCACGTCATCCCAGTCGAACTCACCCGGTACGACGAGTACCCGACGGCTGCGCTCGAGCACGCCCACATCCACCGAGATCGAATGCACGGCGCCGAAGAAGGCTTCGGCATCGTGCGGGTGCGCGGCGAGCGCCGGCGCAACCTCCGGTGTCTTGGACCGCAGCTCCTCGAGGAAGTCACCGACGCGCCAAACGAAGATGCCGGAGTTCCAGAAAAAGCCGCTGCGCACCATCTCTTCGGCGCGCGAGCGGTCGGGTTTCTCGACGAACTTTGCGACTCGCCTGAGGCCCGGCTCGAGTTCGCCATCCGCCTGGATGTACCCGAACCCGGGATCCGGACGTGAGGGAACGACGCCCACCGTGACGAGTGCATGGTGCCGCGCGGCCGCCGCCGCGGCTCGCGAGAGCGTTGCACGGAAGCTCTCCGCATCTCCCACCGCCCAATCCGCGTGGATCGAGAGCATCACGGCGTCGGGTCCCTCGCGCTGCGCGATCTGGTTTGCTGCCCACGCGAGCGCTGCGGCCGTGCCGCGCGGTCTTGGCTCGGCAACGATGTTCTCCCGAGGAACACCCGGACACAAGCGCGCCACGGGGCCAGCAAGCAACTTGTTCGTGAGAATGAGCGTGCGTTCGGCGCTGGCCAGGGGAAGCATGCGCGTGATCGCATCCTCCAGAAGCGGTCTGGCCGTGGCAAGGGGGAGCAGCTGCTTCGGGCGCTCTGGTGTGCTGAGCGGCCAAAATCGGGAACCCACGCCTCCCGCCAGAATCACGGCCCAATGGCTCACGACGGCTCGGCGCCCGACTCCTCTGGTGTGAGACCGACCAGCTCCGCGGCACGGGCATACAGCTTCTTTGGGCTGAACGGCTTCGTGAGGAAGTCGGTCGCGCCGAGCTCCATCGCGCGCTGGTGTTGTTGCTCCTGACCCGCGGCGGTGAGGATGATGCATGGGATGTCGCGAAAGCGATCATCCTTACGCATCGCCGAGAGCACATCCAGGCCGCTCAGGTGGGGCATCATGAGGTCGAGCAGTACGAGCGAGATGTCCTGCTCGTGCTCCAGCACGTCGAGCGCCTCACGCCCGTCATAGGCCAACGTCACGGTGAAGGGCCCCTGCTCGAGCTTCATCTTGATGATGCGGCCGATATGCGGCTCGTCGTCGGCGACGAGCACATGACAGGCCGAAGTGGCGCTGGACACAGGCGTCAGACCAGAGCGGCGATGTGTTCGCGATTGCGACGAAGCTCGAACAGCAATTGCCCGACATTGGCTTGCGGCGCGACGAGCACGAACAGCAAGGCTTCCGGCGACAACACGGACACGATTGCCAGGCCTCCTTTGAGCTCGAGGATCGCCGTGACCAGCTCGCCGCGTTTGGCAGCTGCGCCCAGATCATCAGCGGGGCCGATGATCGGAGGAATGCGCGCCGCGAGGTCCTCGGTGTCGACGCCAGGCACCGCCTGGCTGTCGATCAGCAAGCCATCTCGCCCGAGCACGATCGCCGCCTCCACCCCCTCGCGCTGCCTGATTGCCGCGACGAGATCTCGAATGCTCGCCATGCCGGCTCCGCCTCTGAAAAGTGCTGGCGAAGCTAGATATCGCAAGAAACTAAGTCAAGCGAGAGACACAGCAGCGAAGTTCAACGCGCTGAATCGCTTGAAGTCTGTGTACGCGTCCCATAAGCTTCGCGAAGATCACCCCGGAACACCTCGCTTCAACAGTCGTTTCATGCCGAATCTCCGCGCGCTCCTCGTGATCGCGCTTTCCACGGTCGCCGTCGCGTGCGCCGATCTCACGTCCCCCAAAGCGTCGCTCGCGACCTTCAGCGATGTGGTCACGGTATTTCCGCTCAATGGAGCGCCAGCAGGCGCCCCAAACGCGATCAATTTGTCCGCGGCGAGCGGCGTTCGCGCCGATCCATCTCTCGGCTTCGATCTGGCGATTGACCGGGACAGCAGTGGCAACATTCGTTTGTTGCCGATCCGACTCGTGGCGAATCAGCTCGCAAGCACGCACACGGTATCGCTGCAGACCAGCGTGACACCGTACGATTCCCTGACGCGCGCACCGAAGACGGGGTACGTCGCCGACTCCGCACTCGTCGTTTCTCGCGGGCAGACGGCGGTCATTGCCGTCACGAACCCTGTGTATTGCTACGGATCGCTGGTCAGCTCCACATTCTATGCGAAGATGGTCGTCGATTCGATCGATGCCGCCGGTGCATTTCACACGCGCATCACCACCGATCCGAACTGCGGCTTTTACGCGTTGACGCTCGGCGTGCCCAAGGACTGATCGTGCTCGACATCCGGCTGCTTCGTGAGCAGATGGATGTGCTCCGCGAAGGAATGCGGCGGCGTGGTGCGCTCGACGGTCTCGCGCCGGCGCTGGATCGGGCAGAGCAGCTGGAGCGTGAACGCCGAACCCTGATTCAGGCGGTGGAAGAGCGCAAAGCCGCGCGCAATTCGAGCTCACAGGAAGTCGCGAGACGAAAGCGCGCCGGTGAGGACGCCGCGGAGCTCATCGCCGCCGGGCGCGCCCTGGGTGAGGAAATCCAGCGCCTCGAGGGGGAGCTCGATGGAGTGGAGGAGCTCATGCGACAGCTGATGCTGTTGCTGCCGAACATCCCGCTGCCGGCCGTTCCGGCAGGCGGTGAGGAGCACAACGTCGTCGTGCGGGAGTGGGGCACGCCACGACCGCGGGAAGGCGTGATGCCGCACTGGGAGATCGGAGCGGCGTTAGGCATGATCGATTTGGAGCGCGCAGCCAAGGTGAGTGGGTCGGGTTTCGTGTTCTATCGCGGCCTCGGCGCGCGGCTCGTGCGGTCGCTGCTCTCCTTCTTCATGGACGCGCATCAGCGAGACCACGGCTATCAGGAGGTGTGGCCGCCCGTCCTGGTGAATCGTGCGGCGATGACAGGCACCGGCCAGTTGCCAAAATTCGAGGAGGACGCGTACGCGGTAGTCGGTGAGGACCTCTTCCTCATTCCGACGGCCGAGGTGCCGGTGACGAATCTCTATCGCGATGAGATCATCGACGCCGCGATGCTGCCGATGGCCTTTGTGGCGTACAGCCCCTGCTTCAGGCGCGAGGCCGGATCGGCCGGCAAGGACACCCGGGGCATTCTGCGCAGCCATGAATTCGACAAAGTGGAGCTCGTGCGTTACGCGGTGCCGGAGCGTTCGGCGGCGGAGCTCGAGTTGCTGACGCGGCACGCCGAGACGATGCTCGAACGGCTCGAGCTTCCCCACCGCCGCAAATTGCTGGCGGCCGGCGACACCGGTTTTGCCTCGGCGATGACGTACGACCTCGAGGCCTGGGCGCCCGGCGTGGGCGCGTGGCTCGAGGTGTCGTCGTGCAGCAACTTCACGGATTTTCAGGCCCGGCGCGCCAACATTCGGTATCGACCGGCGAAGAACGAAAAGCCGCGTTACGTTCACACCCTGAACGGCTCCGGTCTGGCGTTTCCGCGTGTCATGGCATGCCTACTCGAGCATCACCAGCTCGCTGACGGAAGCGTTGTCGTCCCGGAGGTGCTTCGCTCGTACATCGGCACGGATCGCCTCGCCTGACCCGATGCGACGCGGCGCGCCCGAGCTGCTCGTGGCCCTCCTCATTGCCCTGGTGCTCGGGTGGTACGTGTGGTACACGCAGAGCGTCGTGCGCGACCTGCGGCAGGAGGCGGAGCTCTCGACACGCATGTATGCGCGCGTCTATCGTGCGCTGAACGACACGTCCGAGGCAGCGGGCACGCAGGCGGTTTTCGAGTTGTCGCACGACATCAAGCAGCAGGGTGTGCCCGTCGTCGTCACCGACAAGGACGGCCGGCCCACCGCGGCCGCCAATACACCATACGACTCGAAGCTCGGCGATCCCGGTATCACCGCCTACGTGCACCGCCTCGACGCCGAGAATCCACCGGTGGTCGACACTGCCGTGGGCGAGATCCACTATGGCAATACACGACTTGTACACGGGCTTCAGGTCATTCCGGCGTTGCAGGCGTTGACGGCGGCGATTCTCTTGCTGTTTGGTGTGTACATCGTGCGCACCCGCGGTCACGCCGCCCGCGAACGCATCTGGGCGGGAATGGCACGCGAATCGGCGCATCAGCTCGGAACGCCTCTGTCGAGTCTCGGCGGCTGGATCGAGCTCCTCGAGGAACACAGCGACGACACTGCGCACAAAGCTCTGTCGCACATGCGTGCCGACCTGGAACGATTGGACCGCGTCGCGCACCGTTTCGAGCGCATCGGCCGTGAACCGCGGCGTGAGCGGGTGGACGTGCGGCAGCTCGTGGATCGCATCGCGACGTATTTTCGCGCCCGCGTTCCCACGCTCGCCAATACCGTTCGAGTGGACGTCCGGCACGAGGGTGATCTTCCGGCGGTTCTCGGAGACCCGGTACTCCTCGAGTGGGCGCTCGAGGTGCTGGCGAAGAATTCCATCGACGCGTTGAGCGGCCGTGGCGGCTGCATCGAACTGTCGACATCAGCGGTCGCGAATGGACGAGGAGGTGTGCGCATTCGCGTACATGACAACGGGCCCGGCGTTCCGCGCGAACTTCGCGGTCGCATTTTCGAGCCAGGCTTCTCGACGAAACAGAGTGGGTGGGGCATCGGCCTGTCGCTCGCGAAGCGAATCGTGGAGGAAAACCACGGCGGCAAATTGGTGCTTGCGCCTTCCGAACCGGGAGGCGGCGCGACGTTCGACGTTATACTTCACTGATGATGACGCTGTTCGATGAACCGCTGCTGCCGGGACTGAATCCGGCGCAGCGCGATGCGGTGGTGCACGTACGCGGTCCATTGCTCGTGCTCGCCGGTGCCGGATCCGGAAAGACTCGTGTTCTCACGACACGTATCGCGCGGCTCGTCGAGGTGGAGGGCGTCGATCCCAGCCGGATTCTGGCGGTGACCTTCACCAACAAGGCTGCTGGAGAGATGCGGGATCGCATCGAGCGCCTTCTTGGAAGGACGCCGAGTGGTATGTGGATCGGCACTTTCCACGCGATCGGCGCCCGCATGCTTCGACTCGCGCCCGCGCTCGTTGGCCGAACGCCTGCTTTCACGATCTATGACCAGGACGACTCGCTGGCGGTCGTGAAGCGTCTCATGGAGCGCCACCGCATCGACACGAAGCAACACGCTCCACGAGCGATACACGCGGCGATCAGCGACGCGAAGAACGCGCTCGTGCCGCCGTCGGAGTACGAGGCGCTCGCGATGGATCCCTTCAGCAAGGCGGCTGCGCTCGTTTACCGCGGCTTGGACGAGGAGCTCCGGCGCGCCAACGCCGTCGACTTCGACGATCTGCTCGTGCTGCCCGTTCGAATGTTGCAACACCACGCGGACCAGCGCTCCCGCTACCGGCGACGCTTCGAGTTCATCCTGGTGGACGAGTACCAGGACACGAATCGTGCACAGTATCAGCTCATCAAGCTGCTCGCGGGAGCTGACGGCGACACGGCGCGCGAGAGGAGCGTCGCGCATCACAACGTATGTGTCGTCGGCGATGACGACCAGTCGATTTATGGCTGGCGGGGCGCGGACATCCGGAACATCTTGGATTTCAACAAGGATTTTCCCGACGCGGTAGTCGTACGGCTGGAGGAGAATTACCGGTCCGCTCCGCCCATCCTCGCGGTGGCGAACGCCGTGATCAGTGCCAACGTCACTCGCATGGGAAAGACGCTGCGGGCAACGCGCAGCGGCGGCGAGCCCGTCACGGCTGTCCGAACGCTTGACGAAAGAGACGAAGCCGACTGGGTCGTGCAGGAGCTGCTGGCACGTCGCAGCCAAACACCCGATCTGATGCTGCGCGACGTGGCAGTCCTCTACCGGACCAACGCGCAGAGTCGGGCTCTGGAGGAAGCATTGCGGCGACACGCGCTCCCATACCGTCTCGTGGGCGCAGTGCGCTTTTACGATCGGCGCGAGATTCGCGACCTGATGAGCTACCTCAAGCTCATCGCCAACCCTTCCGATGACGAGGCGTTTCGCCGCGCCGTGGCCGTGCCGCGACGCGGTCTTGGCGAGACGACGATCGAGCAGTTAGGCGAGATCGGCCGGCGTGAAGGCATCTCCATGCTGGCGGCGGCGGAGCGTCCGGAGCTCCTCGAAGGATTCCGGTCGGCTACACGCCAGGCGTTGAGCGATTTCGCGACGCTGATTGGCGACTTTCGCGAGCGGGCGGTGGAGGCTGCTGTCGATGAGCTCTTGCGCGACCTGGTGGAGGCGATCCGGTACGGTGAGTATTTGCGCGCCGAGGGACCCGAGTCTGTCGAACGACTCGAGAACGTGCGTGAATTGGTTACGGGTGCGGCGGAACAGATCGTCGACGATCTCGGGGAAGTCGGATTGACTCCGCTCGATCACTTCCTGCAGCGGGCGACTCTGGTAGCCGACATCGATTCGCTGGATGCCGATAGCGACGGAATCACGCTGATGACGCTGCACAACGCCAAGGGGCTCGAGTTCCCGGTCGTCTTCATCACGGGATTGGAGGATGGCCTCTTTCCGCTGGCGCGTGCGTATGACGAGCGCGCGATGCTGGAGGAAGAGCGGCGCCTTTTCTACGTCGGGATCACCCGGGCACAAACGAAGCTCTACATGACCTACGCCGAGGAGCGCCGCCGCAACGGCGAGCTCCTGCAGTCCAAACCGTCGAGCTTTCTCCAGGAGATTCCGGATTCACTGCTGGAGAAGCGGCAATCGGTGCGGGTGCGGAGCGCGGGACGGGCCTTCATGTCCGGCGGTTCGTGGCGATCGGTCGGGTCGGGCGCCGGCCGCTCGTTAGGCACGACGCGCGTGTCGCTAGATCTCTCGGACGCTGTGGCCGCGGCTCACATGTCACCATCGGCCCGCCGTCCCGGCTCACCGGTTCAGCGCTCGCCGGCGTTCACAGACGATGAGCACGTGTCACAGGATGCGCCGGTGATCGCGATCGGAGCGCGCGTGAAGCACCGGAAATTCGGTTCGGGTACCATTGGCGAGATCGCAGGAGCCGGGCGAGACGTCAAGGTGAAGATCGACTTCGACGACCGGGAGGTTGGCCGCAAGACACTCGTGGTGGCGCAGGCGAACCTCGAACGCGGAGACGAATGATGGCAGTGACACTCGAGGATGTGCGGCATATCGCGGCGTTGGCGCGCCTTGGGCTGTCGGAGGAACGTGCTCGCGTGATCATGACCGAGTTGAACATGATTCTTGGTCATATGGCGGTGTTGCAGCGGGTGGACACCGAGGGGCTGGAGGAGGCGATCGGTGTCGGAGCGAGCGGGGCTCCGCTGCGCCCGGACAGCGGACCGCCGATCGCGCTCGCTCGTCCCGTGTCGGCGTTCGCGCCGTCGGTGCGAGATGGCTTCGTCCTCGTGCCGCGACTGGCAACGCATGAAGATGCCGCGGAGGATTCGGCGTGACGGATCGCACGGCGCAGCTGAGCGCTGCCGCGCTCCGCGATGCAGTCGTGCACGGAGAGCTGACCGCCAGGGAGGCCCTAGGCGAAGCGCTGCGGCGCAGCGACGCCGTCCACGAGGGCCCGCAGAGCCTGAACGCCGTGATCTGGCGGGACGATCTCAATGCGCATCGTCAGGCGGAGGCCGTCGCCGATCGCCTGCGCGAAGACGGCGAGCACCTGCTTGCCGGTGTGCCTGTGATGGTGAAGGACAACATCGCGACGTTGCACATGCCGACGACCTGCGGCTCACGCATTCTGGAAGGATATGTCAGCCCGTACGAGGCCACAGCCGTTGCGCGTCTGCGGAAAGCCGGCGCTGTGGTCGCCGGCAAAACGAACATGGACGAATTTGCAATGGGTTCGTCGACGGAGCACAGCGCATACGGGCCAACGCGCAACCCCGTAAACCGAGCGCTGGTTCCCGGTGGCTCGTCGGGGGGCTCGGCGGCGGCGGTCGCTGCGGGCGTCGTCAGGATCGCGCTCGGCTCCGAGACCGGCGGTTCCGTCCGTACGCCCGCGGCATTCTGCGGCATCGTGGGGGTGAAGCCGACGTACGGGCGTGTGAGCCGCTATGGTCTGGTCGCCTTCGCGTCATCCCTCGATCAGATTGGCGTCTTCGGTAAAAACGTGGACGATGCCGCTCTCGGTCTGCAGGTGACCGCAGGATATGACGAGCTGGATTCTACGAGCTCGGCGCATGAGGTCGCGGAGTACACGCGCGCGTCCCGCGCGACGCTCACCGGGGTGGTGATCGGGTTGCCGAAGGAATACTTCCCGCCGAATCTGGACCCGCGGATTCGCGAGAAGGTGCAGCAAGCGGCTTCTGCTTTGCGATCCGCCGGCGCGGAGATTCGTGAGGTATCGCTCCCGCACACGGACCTCGCGGTGCCCGTATACTACATCGTCGCGCCGGCGGAGGCTTCGTCGAACCTTGCGCGCTTCGATGGCGTGCGATACGGGTTGCGGATTGAGCAAGAAGGGGCGGGGTTGCGCGGGATGTATGAGGCGACACGCTCCCGCGGCTTCGGCGCCGAGGTCACACGCCGAATTTTGCTCGGGACGTACGTCCTGTCGGCCGGATATTACGACGCGTACTATCGGAAGGCGCAGCAGGTGCGGACGCTCATCGCGCGGGACTTTCACGACGTCTTCGCGAGCGGCGTGCACCTCCTCCTCACACCGACCACGCCCACGCCAGCATTCGCCCTCGGCGCCGTCTCCGATCCGTACGAGATGTACCTGACCGACATCTTCACGTGTACGGCGAACCTCGCCGGCGTGCCGGCGATGTCGCTTCCGGTCGGTCGTGTGGCCGGATTGCCCGTTGGTGCCCAGCTGATCGCGCCGCACTTCGAGGAGCGACAGATGTTCGCCGCCGCCTACGTGCTGGAGCGTATTCTGGGCGAGGAGGCCCTCGCATGAGGGCCACGGCATCGCCGCCACTCATCGCGAACTACGAGATGGTCATCGGGCTCGAGGTGCACGTGCAGCTCAAGACGGCCGTGAAGATCTTCTGCCGCTGCTCAACGGACTTTGGCGGCCCGCCCAACGAGAACACGTGCCCCGTGTGCCTGGCGCTTCCAGGGACGCTTCCGGTGCTCAACACCAAAGTGGTGGAGCTGGCAGCGCGCGCGGCCGCCGCGCTCTGCTGCACCATACATCCTGTTTCGGTATTCGCCCGGAAGAACTATTTCTATCCCGATCTGCCAAAGGGCTATCAGATCTCTCAATTCGACCGACCACTGGCCACCCAGGGGCGGCTGCAGATCGGGGTCCACGCGGACGGTGATCCCATCAACATCGGCATAACGCGCGTGCACATCGAGGAGGATGCCGGAAAGTCAGTGCACGACCGCTTTGCCGGAGCCACGGCAATCGACCTGAATCGCGCGGGTGTGCCGCTCATTGAGATCGTCAGCGAGCCTGACATGCGATCGTCGGCGCAAGCGGGCGCGTATCTCCGGGCGTTGAAGCAGCTCCTGGAGTATCTGGACGTAAGCGACGTCAGCATGGAAGAGGGAAGTCTGCGCGTCGACGCGAACATAAGCGCCCGCTTGCGCGGCGAGACGGCGCTTGGTACGAAGACGGAAGTAAAGAATATGAACTCCTTCTCGGGCGTCGAGCGCGCGCTCGAGATGGAGTTTGCGCGGCAGTGCGCTCTCCTGGAGCGCGGCGGCCGCGTCGCGCAGGAGACGATGTTGTGGGATGCGTCGGCCGGTGAGGTTCGGCCGGCGCGGAGCAAAGAAGCCAGCCATGACTATCGGTACTTTCCCGAGCCTGATCTGCCACCGCTGGTCTTGGGCCCCGAATGGATCGATCGCGTCAGACAATCGCTTCCGGAGCTGCCGGTGGTGCGACGCGAGCGCTTTCGCCGCGAGTATGGACTGACTGATCGGGATCTGGATGTGCTGACGCTGAGTCCGCGGCTAGCTGATTACTTCGAGAGCGTCGCCAGACAATCGGACGATCCGAAAGCCGCCGCCAACTGGATCATGGGGGAGGTGTTCGCCGCGCTGAACACCACTGGCCAGGACATCGAACATTTCTCCGTTCGTCCTGCCGATCTCGCGGCACTGTTGAAGATGGTACGTGAGGGAGTGCTCAGCCACACGGCGGCGAAACAGGTTTTTGGCGTGATGGTGCGCACCGGCGATCCGCCGGCGACCGTGGCGGAGCGCGAAGGCTTGATGAAGGTTGGTGATGACGCGGCGATCGTCGCCTGGCTCGAGGAGGTCGTCGCGGAGCATCCGACGGAGGCTCAACGATTCGCGAGCGGCGAGCGCAAGCTTCAGGGCGTGCTCGTGGGTTACGTCATGAAGAAATCAAAGGGGCGCGCCGATCCGAAACGGCTCAATCAGATACTGACGGAGCGGTTCGGAAAATAGAGCGGTACATCCAACTGTTCGACGTAGCAGTTGTGTGCGTCGGGAAGGCCGAAATGACGATCGGCTTCCTCACGTAGTGCGTCATCACCGCCGGTGCGCAGCACTTGTCGGCGGACCTGTTTCGCGAGTTTCAGGCGATAGTCGCCTGATGGATCGAGGCTGTATGGCTCCGAACCGTCCATGCGCCAGAGCAGGTCGAGTATGAAATCGAAAGAGCGCTCGAGGTACAGAGCGACTTCGTCATCGGTGAGATCCCAGCGACTCTTCTCCATCATCAGCTGAAAGATTCGCTGCCAGCCCTCCGTATCTGCGACGTACACCATTCCGCGAAAGAGCCGCCGATTGGTCGTGGTGCTGAAGATTGTCGGGCTGAGAACGCGGTCCAGGAGCGCGTCGGAGCGCGTATGATCCAGGAGGATGAGCTCACGCGCACGGCCGCTGTAGCGCTCCCCCAGATGCGTTTCGAAGCGGCTCTCCCAGTAGCTGTGACCGACGGCCGAGGTGCTCGAGGTCACCGTGAGCTGCTTCGGGACGAAGTAGTTGTGGGCGATCGCGTCTGCCGCGAGATGGGCGAGATAGCCTGTGGCGAAGGCCTTCAGCGGCTCGTCACCCGCTTGGTCGAGGATTTCCCAGCCGACATTCCAGGAGTGGCAGTGCCTCCCCACCGGTGCATACTTCTTTGCCATGCTCGTGTCGGCCGCAATGGAGCCGTACAGGAAATCGTACGGAAAGGCGCGCAGCAGGTCGGCCACAGCGGTCGGGACGAGCGAGAGCGAGCGCATGACCGCCTCACCCAGAAACACATGCGTGCCCGGCGTCCACGCGTATGCGGCCTTCGGGAGCAGAACAATGGCCAACGCAACGAGCGAGAGGAGCAGCGCGAAGTCACGCAGTCGAGGCGTGTCCGGCAGAGGGTCAGACCCCGAGGCGCCTGCGTTGCCGCCGTAACGTTTTGCGAAGATCCTTGAGCTCCGAATCCACGGCATCATCGATGGCATCACGCGCTCGCGACATGTATTCGCGGAGCTGCTCCTCCATCTTTTCATACGGTACGTGCTCCCACAGCTCCGCTCCACGTCGGGTCGCCCAACGCGCGCCGCGTCGTCCCGCTCGCGCGGCTGCTCGACCAGCCCGAGCCGCGCCCCGGAACACCGGGGACACCGGACGATCCCCACTCGGGCCGCGCCGCAGCAACAGCGTCGTTCCGACGCCGATCGCGACGCCGAGGAGTGCCGCCGTCAGGAGGTCGTACTGCGCTTCACGCTCATCGCTGTGGTTCTGAGCGCGCACGGACCCTCGGGTGCGCGGACCGGTTCTCGGTCGGCCCGGCTGAGTGCTCGTGGCCATTGGCTGCCTCCAGTTCTTCGGTGAGTTCTCCCTCGTCGGCGGATCCGCCGACGTCCTCCACCGCAAACTCCGGCCCATCCTGATTCCGCAGCGCCGCGGCACCAGAGCGCACACCGCGCACGGTGGCGGCCGAGGCAACGAACAGCTGCTCCGCCTCTTGCTGCACGACCTCCAACAAGGCGTTGAAATGACGCAGCCGCTGCTCGGTGAGCGCAATGGCATCCCGAACACGGCGGTTGCCCTCCGCCACGGTACGGTCGAGCAATGCGACGTCGGACCGAATCGTGCTCGTCACGTGATGCACGTCGTCGGCGATAGCCGTGACATGCTGCACGAGTGGATGGAGATCGCCACGAAAGCGATCGATGACATCGGTGAGCTTTCGCGACGCGCGCCGCGCGCTCCAGACGACGGGTACCGCAGCGGCGACCAGCAGCAACGCCAGCACTTTGAGAAGCGCGCCCGCGATGATCGATACGCTGGTGAAGGTTTCCGTCATCCTCGACTCTGCTGTGTATGTGAGCATCGTACCCGGCCAGCAGTGTAAGATCAAGCGAGCGTTCATTGTGCCACGCTTGACGCTGTGCTGCAGGCCTGACGATTCTTCACCTTCATCTTCTCTCCACACATGAGCGCATTGCAGTACATCGTCTCCGGAGGTCGCCGCCTTTCGGGCACAATCACACCGTCCGGAAACAAGAATGCCGCGCTACCAATCATTGCCGCGGCCCTGCTCAGCGACGAACCGGTCGTGCTGGAGAACGTGCCGCGCATTCGCGACGTGGAGACACTGGTCGAGCTGATTCGGTCGACTGGTGTAAGCGCCGATTGGGAAGCGCGCAATACGCTTCGCATTCATGCCAAAACGTTGAGCTCCGCGGATCTCAATCCGCAGCTGTGTCGGAGCATTCGTGCGTCCATCCTGCTCGCCGCACCGTTTCTGGCGAGGTGCGGTCGGATCACGCTCCCGCCCCCTGGGGGAGACGTGATCGGTCGGCGCCGCCTCGACACACACTTTCTGGCTCTTCAGCGCCTGGGAACAGAGTTCAGCCTCGGCACGTCATTCCAGTTACGGACCTCCGGCCTGCGCGGCGCCGATGTCTTCCTCGATGAGCCGAGCGTCACCGGAACGGAACAGGCACTGACGGCCGCTGTGGCGGCAAAGGGTGTGACGGTGCTGCGCAATGCTGCGAGTGAGCCGCACGTGCAGGATCTCGCGCGGTTTCTGGTAGCAATGGGAGCGCGCATCGAGGGCATTGGCACGAACATGCTCACCATTGAGGGTGGTCATCCGATGCGTGGCACCTCACACCACATCGGCCCGGATCACATTGAGGTGGGCTCGTTCATCGGACTGGCCGCGGTGACTGGATCAGAGCTGCGCATCGCGAAAGCGGGCGTGGAGCATCTTCATTCGATACGTCTTGGCTTCGAGCGATTGGGTGTCGTTTGCGGTACGGAGGGCGAAGATTTGATCGTGCCCGCGGATCAGCCGCGGCAGATCCAGAGCGATCTGGGCGGGCACATTCCGAAGCTCGAGGACCAGCCCTGGCCGGCATTCCCTGCCGACGTCATGTCGATCGCCATCGTCACCGCGACGCAGTGTGAGGGCGTGATCATGATGTTCGAAAAGATGTTCGAGTCACGGCTGTTCTTCGTGGACAAGCTCATCGGCATGGGCGCGAGGATTATCCTCTGCGATCCTCACCGGGCAATCGTGGTCGGTCCGTCGAAGCTTCGAGGGAGCACGGTCGAGTCCCCGGACATTCGAGCCGGCATGGCCATTTTGCTGGCAGCGCTCTGCGCCGAGGGTGAGAGCGTCATCGACAACGTGCGGCAGATCGAGCGCGGTTACGAGCGGATCGATGAGCGGCTGCGCGCCCTCGGTGCCAACATTCAGCGGGTGGAAGAACGCCGCCAGACATGAGCATTGCCGCCAATGGGGAGATCGTCGATGAGTTTGCGTCGTTTGGTATCCGTGCGTTCACGACATCACGGTCGAGAGGCAGCTTTGGCCTCGGTACGGAGGAGCCGGTGCGCACCGTCATGGCCCGCTGGACAGAGTTGCGCCGCGAGCTCTCATCCGGCGGACCGCGGCTGGCCAGTGCCGTGCAGGTGCATGGCGGCCGCGTGGTAGCGCATGCCAGCGATTGGGAGGGATGGCTACGAGTCGATAGCGCCGATGGACACGTAGCCATGAATCGTGGCACCGCACTGGCGGTGACTGTCGCCGACTGTGTGCCCGTGTTTCTCGCGCATCCATCCGGCGCGATTGCGCTCCTCCATTCCGGCTGGCGGGGTACCGCGTTGCGCATCGTCGAGATGGGCGTGGCGGCGCTCTCGCATCGCGGCATCCCGGTGTCGGAGCTCCGGATTCACCTCGGCCCCTCGATCTGCGGCCGCTGCTACGAGGTGAGTGCGGATGTTTATGGGCAGCTGACCGGCCGCACCTCCAGCACAGCGACGACTGTCGATCTTCGCGCGCTCATCGCTGACCAGGCGCGGGCGGCGGGGGCACGGCATATCACCATCAGCGCTGCTTGTACCCGATGCAACAACACGGATTTTTACTCTCACCGGGCTGGCGACACCGGGCGTCAGTTGGCTGTGATGATCGCAGATATGTGATCATCAACAAGTCAGCTTGACGCGACCGGAGACGCCGTCTACCTTAGTAGGACACGCGGCCGTACGGACGCGGGTTGAATGTGGGGGAAGCTCCCCACATTTTTTTGTTCTGAAAACCGACCTCGACGTAACGTGAAGGACGCGCTGGAAGCTGTTGTAGCGAATACTGTTGGCGCAGCTGGTTTCGATCTCGTCGAGCTGCGGCTGGCGGGCACGAGGTCCCGACCGATGCTCGAGGTGCGCATCGACCGCCGCGACGGTCAGTCGGTGATGGTGGGCGACTGCGAGCAGGTGTCGCGGCTACTCGAGCAACGGTTGGACGAAGGCGATCTCGTGGCTCGTGAATATGTGTTGCAGGTTTCGTCTCCAGGCGACCGCCCGCTGCGGACCGCCGCCGAGTGGTGCCGCTTCAGAGGACAGTGGGCGAGCGTGTTGAGTCCACAGCATGGTGGGCGTTTTGAAGGCAAGATCATCGCGGTAGAGGGGCCGGCTGGCTCGGAGGTCGCGGTGCTGGAAGAAGAGCGGGGCGCACAGCGTCGTATTCCCTTGACCGAGGTCAAGGAGGCTCGACTGGCGTTTCACTGGTAACGGTCGTTCGCGGACGGGTCAGCGCGGCACAGCGCTGCAGGCCGCGGCCCAAGCACGAGGATTCTTGGATGGTCAGTTCTGCAGATATTCTCGCCGCATTTCGCGAGTTGTCGAACGTCAAACAACTCGATCGCGCGGAACTGTACGGACTCCTCCAGGACGGCATCATGGCGGCGTTGGCCAAGAAGTACGGGCCGAATGTCCAGGCGGAGGTCAACATCGATGAGGGCCGCGGCGACATTCGCATCGTGCTCCTGAAGACGGTCGTCGACAGCGTCGAGGATCCTAGCAAGGAGATCTCTGCCGAGGACGCGCGCGCGTTCGATGAGAGTTTCGAGCCAGGGGACGTACTCGAAGAACCTGTCGATTTTGCGGTCTTTGGGCGCGCGGCGGTGCAGGCCGCCAAGCAGCGCATCATTCAGCGCGTTCGCGAAGGCGAGCGCACGAAGATTCGCGACGAGTTCTCGACGCGTGTCGGGGAGCTCTTGTCCGGCGAAGTGCAGCAAATCGAGCGCGGCAAACTGGTAGTGATGCTCAATAAGTTCCGCGAGGCGGAAGCGATCATTCCTTACCGAGAGCAGAACCACCGGGAGCATTTTCATCAGGGCGAGCCGATTCGTGCCGTCCTGAAGCGGGTGGAGGAGACGCCGAAGGGTCCTCGGTTAATACTCAGCAGATCGGATCCGTTGTTCGTGAAGGCGCTGTTCAAGCTCGAGGTCCCGGAAATTCAACAGGGCATCGTCGACATTCGCGCCTCGGCCCGTGAGGTCGGCAGTCGGACGAAGATCGCCGTGTTTTCCCGCGACGACTCCATCGATCCGGTCGGCGCCTGCGTCGGATTGAAGGGCTCTCGGGTCCAGGCGGTGGTAAACGAGCTGGGAGGCGAGCGTATCGACATCGTTCCCTGGTCACCTGATCCCGAGCGCTTCGCGAAGCTGGCGCTTGCGCCGGCGAAGGTGGCGCGGGTCTTCAGCGATCCCACCACGAAGACGATCCAAGCGGTCGTCGACGACGATCAGTTGTCGCTCGCGATCGGCCGTAATGGTCAGAACGTGCGCCTCGCGTCGGAGCTCACCGGTTGGAAGATCGATCTCTACTCCAGTCGCGAGTGGCTGGAACGCGGGGGAGAGACACCGATTTTCGCTCCGCTCCCAGACGAGGGGGAGGAGATGGCGGATGTACCGCTGTCCGCAATCCAGGGATTGCCACCCGCCACGGTGGCGGTGCTCGAGGATGCCGGATATCGCACGCTGAACGACATCATCGACGTCGAACGTGAGGATTTGCTCAAGCTTCCTGGCATCGCACCGGAAGAAGCGGATCGCATCATGGGCATCATCGACGAGTTGACGACCGATTCGGAGGAAGAGGAGCCGACGCGGCAGGGTGAAGCGGGCGCCGGGGCCTGAGGCCCGGATGGAAGCCGCGATCGCGCAGCGATTGCTCCGATTGGTCGGACTTGGAGTGCGCGGTCGCGGCGTCGTGGTGGGGGTGGAACAAGTTCGGGCCGCGGCCAAGCGCAACAAGCTCGTATTTGCGATCATTGCGCCTGACGCGGCAGCGAATAGTCTCGATAAGGTGGTGCCGCTGCTCAATGCGCGGCGTGTTAGGTTCGTAGAGGGACCGCCCGCAGCCGAACTGGGTGCAGCGGTTGGACGACAGCAAACGGCAGCGGTCGGCGTGATCGATCGAGATCTCGCGCGAGGGATGCGCGAGCTGCTGGATTCGAGCTCGCACAGAGCTCCGCAGGAGGGTGTTTGAGCAAGCTTCGCGTACACGACATGGCAGGCGAGTTCGGAATCTCAGCCGACGAGGTCATTGGACTTCTGCGGCAGATGGACGTTCCCGTCCGCAGTCACTTGAGTTTGCTCTCGGATGATCAAGTAGCCCGTTTGCGGGCGCGATGGGAGCGCGACAAACGCACGCGGGCAGAGAAGCAGGCGGCACCAGCAGCGACGACGACGCGAAGGAGACGCGGTGTGGCACCGGTAGCACCGGAGCCGGCGCCGCCAGCCGTAACGGACGCCGGTGTCAGACGCCGCCGTCGTCCGGCGGCCGAGGTGCAGCAGGCCGCAGCGGAAGCGGCTGCACAGGCGGAAGCAATTGCCCAGGCTGAAGCAGCGGCACAGGAGGCGCTTGCCGAGATTGACGTCGCTCGCGAGGCGGAGCTATTCGTCGCGGCAGACACGCAGAGCCTGCCTTCGGTCTCCGAGCATGATCTCGGCGTTCCGCTCATCACGGAGGACGAAGAGCACGCGCCTGAAATAGTCGAGTCGAGACCAACCGATGCGTCGCGCGTCGGACCGTCGTCGCGTCCACTCGCGCAACCGGGTATAGCTCCGGTTGGTGGGTCGGCCATGCACGGCGGCGCGCATACCGCTCACGGTGGCCACGGGACCGCCGACCGGCCGCGTCCGCGGCCGATCACGCCAGGCGCACCGCGCCCTCGTCCCGTAGCTTCGGGGTCACCCTTTCAGTCGCCGCGTCCGATTGCTTCCGCCGCGCCAGGTGGGGGCGGTGGCGTCAGCACGCCACCTCGTCGCGAAGACAAGAAAGCGGGTGGGGCAGCGCCCCAGGCGCCGGATCGCGGACGTCGCAAGAAGGGTAAGCGTGGAGCGGTAGATCAAGAGGCGGTGGATCTGAACATCTCCCGCACCATGGCGGCGATGCGCGGTGCGCCATCGCGGCGAACGGGGAGCGATTTGCGGCGCGGCGTTCGCGAAGAGATAGAAGCCGCTCGCGCCGCGGAAGCGGAGCGCGAGAAGAAGACGGTCCACGTCAACGAGTTCATTACCGTTAGCGAGCTCGCCCAGATCCTGAAGGTACCGGCGACCGAGATCGTCGCGTTCGCGTTCAAGAATTTGGGCTTGATGGTGACGATCAATCAGCGACTGGACTTTGATCAGATCGAGCTCATTGCCAGCGAATTCGGCTTTCAGGCGGTTCGTGAGAACGAATATCAGGCAGAGAGTATCGAGGAGGTGGAGGCCGACCGGGCGGAAGACCTCGCGCCGAGGCCGCCGGTGGTCACGATCATGGGTCATGTCGACCATGGAAAGACGTCTCTGCTGGACTACATTCGCAAGGCGAACGTCGTCGCGGGCGAGGCGGGTGGCATCACGCAGCACATCGGTGCCTACCACGTCTCTCTGCCAGCGGGGCGGAAGATCACTTTCCTCGACACCCCGGGTCACGAAGCCTTCACGGCCATGCGCGCGCGCGGCGCGCAAGTCACCGACATCGTGGTGCTCGTCGTCGCCGCGGACGATTCGGTCATGCCCCAGACTGTCGAAGCGATCTCACACGCCAGGAATGCCGGTGTGCCGATGATCGTCGCGATCAACAAGATCGATCTTCCTCAGGCGAACGCGTCCAAGGTGAAGCAAGAGCTCCTCGCCCACGGTGTGGTGCTCGAGGAGTTCGGCGGCCAGACCCTCTCGACCGAAATCTCCGCAAAAAAGGGTACGAACATCGATTCGCTCCTCGAGCAGATACTGCTGCAGTCGGAGATCCTGGATCTCAAAGCGAATCCCAACCGCCGCGCGGTGGGCACGGTGGTGGAGGCGCAGCTGGATCCGGGTAAGGGTCCGGTCGCAACCGTGCTCGTACAGAACGGCACGTTGCACGTCGGCGACGATTTCATCTGTGGCATGTTCTCAGGCCGCGTTCGAGCGCTACTGGATGAACGCGGGAAGCCCGTGAAGGAAGCGGGTCCGGCAATTCCCGTTCAAGTCCTCGGCTTCGACGGCGTACCAATGGCCGGTGATCAAATGCTCGTCGTCGAAGATGCCGCGGCCGCGCGAGAGATTGCGCAACGACGCCAGCGCCTCGATCGCGAGGCGAAGAGCCGCCGTACATCGCGCGGCGGCGTGAGCCTCGAGGACTTCATGGCTGCTGCAGCTGCCGGTGAAGCCCGAATGCTGCGCATCCTGATCAAGGCGGATCAGGGCGGGCCGGCCGAGGCACTCGCCGACGCGTTGCAGCAATTGAGCGGCGCCGAGGTGAAGGTGGAGATCGTGCATCGCGGGGTGGGTGCGATCACCGAGAGCGACATTCTCCTCGCCAAGGCTTCGGGTGCGATCATCATCGGGTTCCACGTTCGTCCCGACAACAACGCGCGTGCCGCAGCCGAGCGTGAGGGCGTCGACATCCGGCTGTATCGCATCATCTACGAGGCGGTGAACGACGTACGCGCCGCTCTGGAAGGAATGCTCCGGCCCGAGGAGCGCGAGATCGTGCTAGGCGAAGCGGTCGTACGGGAGACGTTCAAGGTGCCGCGAGTAGGCGTGATCGCCGGTTGCGCCGTTCGTAGCGGAATCATTTCCCGCCAGGGTCGCCTACGCGTGATTCGCGACGGCGTCGAGGTCTACGATGGCGCAATTGGCTCACTGCGGAGATTCAAGGAAGACGTGCGCGAGGTGCGTGAAGGATTCGAGTGCGGAATAGGCATCGAAAATTTCAACGATGTGAAGATCGGCGACGTCCTCGAGTGCTACCGGACGGAGGAGGTGGCGCGAACGCTCGAGTCGGCCGCTTTGAACGCTTGAGCCGTGGTCATCGGCGTGCGCTCGTTCGAGCTCCACATACCGGGAGCGCACTCGCTCAAGGACAAGCGATCGGTGATCAAGAGCCTGCGCGATCGCCTGCATAACGAATTGAACGTCTCTGTGGCCGAAACGGGGAAGCACGACGTGTGGCAGTTGTCGGAGCTCACGGTCTGCCTCGTATCATCCGATCGGCGGCACGCGGACTCCGTTCTTGCGGCCGCCGATCAGCTGATCGAGCGCAACCCGCTCTGCCGCATTGTCGACAGCTCGACGAGCATGTTATGATCGCCGCCGGCTCGATGCGCCAAATGGTCGGGCTGCATGGCTGACAAACGCCGTCCAGATCGCGTCGCAGAAGCGATTCGTGAGGAGATCGCCACGTTCCTGCAGGAGAACGTGAAAGACCCACGCATCACGGGAATGGTGACGGTCACCGCCGTCGAGGTGTCGCGCGATCTCCGCCAGGCGAAGGTCTTCGTGAGTATCTATGGCGGCGACGCGGAGCGCAGCGGAACACTCGAAGGGCTGACGAGCCTCGCGGCGCATCTGCGACCGCACATTGGGCGGCGGTTACGCTTGCGCCTGGCGCCGGAAATTCAATTCAAGCTCGACGAGAGCGTCGCGCGCGCCGCGCGCATCGACGCGCTTCTCGCGCAGATCAAGGAGGGCCGCCCTGCGGCCGACGAGCAACAGGACGATTGACGGCGTGCTGCTCGTCGACAAGCCGGCCGGCATGACGTCGCACGATGTCGTCGACCGCGTGCGCCGCGCCCTCGGTACCCGGCGCGTGGGCCACACCGGCACGCTGGATCCATTTGCAACCGGTCTCCTCGTAATGCTGGTGGGCCGTGCCACTCGTCTGGCTGCGTTCATCGACGGCGAACCAAAGGTTTACGAGGCGACCATACGTTTCGGCGCGGAGACTTCCACCGATGATGTTACGGGCGACACCACGCGGACGGCGCCTCCGCCAAACGAAACGACAGTGGATGCCGCTATTCGCTCGCTCACCGGCTCACTCCTGCAGCTACCGCCGGCGTATTCGGCGAAGAAGGTCGACGGCCGGCGCGCGTACAAAGTAGCAAGGCGAGGTGAGGCGCTCGCGCTCGAGCCGGCAACCGTGCACGTACATTCCTGGATCGTGAAGCGCCGTCGCACAGATGAGATCGACGCGACGATCGAATGCGGCGGTGGGACTTACGTCCGTGCGCTTGCTCGTGATCTTGGCCGCCTGGCCGGCAGCGCGGCGCATCTCGTTGCGCTGCGTCGCGTTCGCAGCGGTCCCTTTCGTGTCGATGACGCGCTGGGTGTTGCGGAACTGGATGGCGGCGGGGTTCACCTCCGCCCGATGCGCGCTGCCATTCCAAGCATGGCGACACAAGAAGTGCGTGCGGACGAGCTTGGCGCCGTGCTGCACGGAAGGGAGCTACCCGCGCGCGCGACCGGTGGTCGCATCGCAATCGTCGATGCGGAGGGTGATCTCGTAGCGATCATGGAGAGACAGGAGGATCGTCTTCGGCCGCTCGTGGTGCTCGGCAATGGGTAACGGGGTCGTCCCACTTCCGCGGGTATCGGAAGGCGCAATACTGACGGTCGGTACCTTTGACGGTGTTCACCGCGGTCATCGGGACATTCTCGATCGGCTGGTGCGTCGCGGCAGGGCTA
This sequence comes from uncultured Gemmatimonadaceae bacterium, assembly GCA_964537775.1. Lineage (GTDB taxonomy): Bacteria > Gemmatimonadota > Gemmatimonadetes > Gemmatimonadales > Gemmatimonadaceae > CAMLIT01. The sequence continues at coordinate 37,562 of CAZICQ010000028.1, forward strand.
TGAAGAAACCATCCGTCGTCGTCACCTTTCAGGGGCATCCGTTAGATGTGCTGAATCCGTCTGCGGCTCCATTGCTGCTCACGGTGGGCGCCGAGAAGCTCGACGAGCTCGCGGATTTTGGGCTCGACTATGTGATTGTCCTTCCCTTCACGAGCGAGCTGGCGAGCTACACGCCAGAGGAGTTCGTCAGCGAACTACTCCTCCGACGATTTCATATGAGTGAACTGCTGATCGGTTACGATCACGGACTTGGCAAAGACCGATCAGGGAGTGTGGATCATCTGACCGCACTCGGCCGGGTTCATAATTTTCCCGTCGAAGTCGTTCCGCCTCTTGTCGGGTCAGATGGTGTTCCGATCTCATCCACGTCGATTCGGCGAGCCGTGGCGTACGGCGATCTCCGAGGAGCCGCCGGCGCACTGGGCACTAGTTACTGGTTTCGCGGACGCGTCGTGCCCGGAGATCAGCGCGGTCGGGAGCTCGGCTTTCCGACGCTCAATCTGGCGCTTCCGTCGACGCGGAAGCTTCTACCGCCCGAGGGTGTATACGCCGTAACCGTCCGTTCACGGCGCGGCAATTTCGGCGGCATGATGAACCTGGGTCAGAGACCCACCTTCGACGACCAGCGGTTGACCCTCGAGGTTCATGTTTTCGACATGCATGACAACTGGTACGGGCTCGACGTTCGCGTCGAGTTCACCGCGAGGTTGCGCGAGACAATGCGCTTCTCGAGCCCGACAGCTCTGCGTGAGCAGTTGGCTCGAGATGCTGACGCTGCCCGTCGCGCGTTGACTGAAGTCTAGTGGGCACTTAACGTTAACGGTTCTCCAAAACTCTCACTTCCTCCCGCAGTCGCATGTCCAATCTGAAGTACCGTCTCATGCTGATCGCGGCGCTGTGCGTCGCGTCTGTATGGGCCCTCTTTCCTCGCAACGTCACGGTGCGCCAACTCGATCCGGCGACCGGCGTAATGCATGATGTCGTCCAGCGTCGCATTCCGCTGCGCAAGGGGTTGGACTTGCAGGGAGGAATGTATCTGGCGCTTGAGGTCGACGACTCGAAGCAGCCAATCGCTCCGGACAAGATCCCAGACGCGATCGATCGTGCACTGAAGACGGTGCGCACTCGCATCGAGGGTATGGGCGTGTCGGAGGCAGTCGTTCAGAAGGCCGGGAACGACCGCATCATCGTGCAACTGCCCGGTATTCAGGACCAGGAGCGCGCCAGGGAGATCGTGCAGCAGCAGGCGTTTCTCGCTTTTCAGATCACTGATAAGACGCAGGCGCTCGAGAAGGTGCTACCCAGGTTCGACGACATCATCCGCTCGAAAGGGCTCGGGACTAGAAGCACCGGGGCCGTGCAGAATGCGCCGTCGAGAGGTCTCCAAGGGCTGCTGACCGGCGTCGACACGTCCAAAATCAAGAGGGATACCTCGAAGAGCGGCGCGGCATCCAAACAGGACAGTGCGAAATCAGACACGGCTCTCCTGGGGAGGGTCGGCCCGTTCTCGAGCCTCATTCAGCAGGGCGGCGGAATGCCGGGCGAATACTTCGTCGAGGAATCGAATGTGTCGCGGCTGCAGAGCTATCTCGATCTGCCCGAGATCAAGAACGCGATGCCGCCCGGAAAGGAATTGCACTTTGGCACCGATTCGACCGTACTGCAGGGGAAGGCGTATCGTGCTCTCTACATGGTCGATCAAAAGCCGATCATCACCGGCGAGTATCTGACGAATGCCCGGCCGAACCAATCGCCGACGGAAGGCACCCTCGTCGAGTTCGAGTTGAGCAACGAGGGCGGCCGCCGTTTCAAGGCGGAGACCAGCCGGCATATCAAGGATTATATGGCAATCGTGCTCGACGGGCGTGTGATGGGTCGTCCCCCCGTCATCGAGGGCGCCATCGGCACGCGCGGTCAGATCACGATGGGCGGCCGGTCAATTCAGGACGCACAGGATCTCGCGTTGGTGCTGCGTGCGGGAGCATTGCCGGTACCCTTGCGGGTCGCTGAAGTACGGAACATCGGCCCGAGTCTTGGCGCGGACTCCATTCGTCGGGGCGTGACTGCCGGTTTCATCTCCATCCTGCTGGTGGTCGTGATCATGATCGGCTACTACCGCTTTTCGGGTGTGCTCGCCGTCGGTGGCTTGACGCTGTACGTGCTGTACACGCTGGCGACGTTGGCGGGATTCGACGCCGTGCTCACCCTGCCAGGTCTCGCGGGGTTTGTGCTGTCGATCGGTATTGCCGTAGATGCGAACGTTCTGATATTCGAGCGCATCCGCGAGGAGCTCGATCGTGGCAAGACGGTTCGCACTGCCATCGACGAGGGATTTCGTCATGCGATGCCGGCGATCATCGACTCCAACGTGTCCACGATTCTGACGGCGGCGGTGCTGTATCAATACGGCAGCGGGCCTGTGAAGGGATTCGCGGTCACGCTCATCGCGGGTATCGTTGCGTCGCTCGTGACCTCGATCTTCGTGGTCCGGACATTCTATCTCCTGTGGCTGAACCGCTCGCGCGGCGCCCAGACGCTGAGCATCTGATGTTGCGCATTCTTCACGGCACTCATTACGACTTCATCAAATATTGGAAGCACGCGGCGATCGCGACGGTCCTGTTCATCGTCGTCGGCCTCGGGTTTCTCGCGGTCCATGGCGTGAACTACAGCATCGAATTCACTGGCGGCACGTTGATGCAACTCCAGTTCAGACAGCCGCCGCGCATCGACGACGTTCGCGCGACCGTGGACCGGGCCGGCTATCCCGGATCCGAGATCACGCAGTTCGGCAGCGCCACCGAGTACACGGTGCGTGCTCAGCCTCGTGGCCGGAGTGGCGCCTCTGCTGCGGCGAGCGACAGCGCGGCCCGGCAGATCGAGCGGGGACTCCACCAACAGTTTGGCGACACGATGCACGTGAAGGTATTGCGATCCGAGTTCGTAGGTCCGCGCGTAGGGGCGGAGCTGCGTCGCAACGCTACGATCGCCATCCTGATCTCGTTCCTCGTGACGCTGATCTATCTGGCGATTCGCTTCGAGTGGCGCTTTGGTCTGGCGGCCGTCGTCGCGACGGCACACGACATTCTGACCACCTTCGCCTTCCTGGCGATGATGCGACTCGAAGTTTCACTGACGGTGGTGGCGGCGATTCTCACCGTTATCGGTTACTCGCTGAACGACACGATCATCATCTTCGACCGGGTACGCGAGAACCTGAAGAAGCAGAGAAAGGAGACGCTGCGTGAGGTGCTCAATCGATCGATCAACGAGACGTTGCCCCGCTCGATCCTGACGCACGCCACGGCGCTTGCGGCCACATTAGCCCTGCTGTTTTTTGCCGGTGAGGTGATTCGGCCATTCTCGTGGATCATGGCGTTCGGCATCTTCACTGGAACGTTCAGCTCGGTCTATGTCGCCGGCGCGCTGCTTCTGTGGATCGAACACAGGTGGCCGCGCCAAACGACTGGACTGGCAAAGGGCACGGCCCGAGCTGCGGCGGAGGAACGGCGGCGTAGCCGCGCGGGCGACACGGTGTCCGCTGCACGGTGATCCTGGACGAACCGCCGCAAGTCGCGGCGGTTCGTTTTTTTCATGTTCTCGTTCATCGATAGCCACGCCCATCTAG